>NZ_JAYKZZ010000001.1:0-849526 GCF_035818675.1 Parapedobacter flavus | reverse complement strand
GGGACTGACAAATAAAACTAAATCCCGGGTTTACCGGACAACAATGTTATGAAATATTTTAACGAGTTAGCAATGTTGTTGGATCAGGAACAGGCTTTTGATAAAGCCCAGCATGAAGCACTGCTGCTGCAGCGTTCCGTTCGGGAACGGACTACGCTTGGCGTTACTTGGTTTCCCATTGCCATCACCAATAGCGAATTAGGGCGGGGTGATTACCTGACCATCACGGTAAGCAAAAACAACCACCCCGAAGAAGGTCATCGATTCAGGTTCGGCATGCCGGTTGCCTTGTTTTCAAACCATAATCCCCGGGAAGATCGACTTCAGGGGGTCGTGGCATTTGCCGGTCGTGACGCTATGCGGATTTCGTTTCGGGTAGACGAACTTCCAGCATGGAGCCGCGGGGGCAGGCTCGGGGTCGACCTGCTGTTTGATGAAAATTCATACAAAGAAATGCATCGTGCACTGCATGAAGCCAGCCTCGCGCTTACCGATAAAAAACAAGGCAACCTGGTGAGGCAGCTCCTGCGCGAAACCGATGTTCGCGAGCCTGCGCCCAACCCCGTCTATGAAAACGGCAACCTGAACCCCAGCCAGAACAAGGCGATAGCTCATATATTGGATGAAAGCCCCCTATCCATCTTGCACGGGCCTCCCGGCACGGGTAAAACGACGACGCTGGTCTATGCGGTGCAAGCGCTCTTGAAGCAGCGACCCCAACAGCTCCTCGTCGTCGCGCCGAGCAATACGGCCGTAGACGTATTGACCGAACGCCTTGACGCGGCCGGCGTATCGGTAGTCCGCATTGGAAACCCGGTAAAGGTTTCCGATCACTTACAAGAACTCACATTGGATGACCGGGTGGACAGCCACACCTCCCGTAAGACGATCAGAACCCTTGAGAAGCAAGCCCGAACCTATATCGACATGGCGCATAAATACAAACGCAATTTCGGAAAGGCCGAGCGGGAGCAGCGGAAAGCGCTTTTTGACGAAGCTCATAAAATCCGGAAAGAGGTTGATCAGCTACTGGATTATATAGTGCAGGATGTATTGAACAGGGCGCAGGTGATTACCGCGACCTTAGTGGGCGCCAACCATTACACCATTCGCGATAGACGGTACCAGACCGTTATCATCGACGAAGCGGCACAGGCACTAGAACCCGCCTGTTGGATCCCTATCTTGAAAGCCGATTGCGTTGTGCTAGCAGGCGACCATTGCCAGTTGCCCCCGACGGTAAAATCCAACCGGCAGGCCACCGGGGGATTATACCATACCTTGTTCGAAAAATCAGTCGCGCAACACCCCGCCCACGTATCGATGCTGGAGATACAGTACAGGATGAATGCCCAGATTATGAAATACCCCTCCATGGCCTTTTACGCCGACCGATTACAGGCAGCGCCTACCGTAGCCCATTGGACATTGCCCGGCGATGGCAGCCCGATCTTGTTTATCGATACGGCCGGCGCGGGGTTTGAAGAAACCGTCGTCGATCACGCCATCTCCAATAAGGAAGAGGCCCACTTTTTACACAAACACCTTGTTTCTTTGGTCACAAACCTTGGCCCGCCTACAGGCCCAGCCTTTCCAAGCATCGGCATCATCACGCCGTACCGGGCCCAATCACTTTATCTACGTGACATCATCGCGCAGGATGAAAGGTTGCGGCCCTATTCAAGACTGCTGCAAGTGAATACCATTGACAGCTTCCAAGGCCAAGAAAAAGACGTGATCTACATCAGTTTGACGAGGAGTAATGCAGCACTGCAAATCGGCTTTCTAGCCGACACCAGGCGGATGAATGTGGCCATGACCCGTGCCCGGAAAAAACTGATTGTAATTGGAGACAGCAGCACCATTGGACAGCACGATTTTTACGGTGGATTTCTGGATTATATCGACTCCTTAGCCAGCCATCACAATGTATGGGAATGGCATAATGAAGGTTGACGGGAGGCAGGTGTGATTAATAAATAACTTGTTATTTTAGCAAAAAAACGGTACATGGAAACAAAATTTGAAGGAGGGATAAACATCGCAATCAAAATCCCGAAGAGCAAATACGAAAAGACGGTTGCTTTTTACAGGGATATTCTGAAGTTGGAAGTGGAAGAGAAACCGATAGACCATCCGACGGTCTCCAGAACACACCAAGTGAAATTCGGAAACAATCAGGTTTGGCTGGATTGTGTGGATAATTACACGCATTCCGAAACCTGGCTGGAACTGAATGTACCTGATGTGGGCAGCGCTGCGAAGCACCTACAAGCACACGGTGTTGAAACCTGCGATGAAATAGAGCAACTTCCCGAAAATATGCATTGGATTCAAGACCCCGCCGGAACGGTATTTATTGTAAAAAGCGCTGGCGCCTACGATTCAGCGTCGGCGGCGCAATTATAAATCCGGATCATCCTGGCAGATTTGTTTGTTTCGGTAACCAGCCCGAACAAACATCCAGCTATGCGACTTGAAATCCCTGGTTCGCTCCGACAATACCCGACGGAAATCAGTCGGTTCGCGTTATGACTGGAATCAGGTGAATAAATTTCGTAATATTGCCGCTGACATGTATCCTACGCTATTAGCAACGCATTCATTGGTCCGCTGGCTTGTGCTGGCTGCGTTGCTTATTGCCTTGGGTTGCGCCTACAACGGTTGGTTCTCCAAAAGGAAATTTTCCCGGTTTGATGATGCTGTGCGCCATTGGACGGCAACTATCGCCCACATCCAACTGATATTGGGCCTCTGGCTCTACACCATCAGCCCCTTTGCCAATCAATTCCTTCGGGATTTTAGCGATTCGGTCCACCAGCGGGACCTTCGTTTCTTCGGCATGGAACACAGTTTGATGATGGTCGTAGCCGTCGTGTTGATTACTGTCGGTTCGGTAAAAGCAAAGCGGAAAACCGTGGACACTAGCAAATTCAAAACCATGGCCGTATGGTACACGATTGGCCTATTGATTATCCTCGCATCGATTCCCTGGGTGTTTTCACCGTTTACCAGCAGACCGCATTTCAGGCCCTTTTTTTAAGCATATATATGTGCTCCGCTTTCTTTTCGTACCTTTGATATATTTAGCAAAATGAGCAAGTTATTCATAAAAAATATGGTCTGCAATCGTTGTATCATGGTGGTACAAAACGAGATGGACAAACTTGGCATAGGTGCGAACAGCATAAAACTGGGCGAGGTCACACTTGATCATGAATTGTCGAGCGAGAAAAGGAAGGCGTTGGATGGCGCGTTGACTAGCGTGGGGTTTGAACTCATCGACGACAGGAAGAGCCGCATCATCGAGCAGATCAAGACCATCATCATTGAATTGGTGCATCACCGAGAAAGCGATAAGAAATACAACCTATCGGATGTGCTCAGCCAGTCCCTCAACCACGATTACAGCTACCTTTCCAATCTGTTTTCGGAAGTGGAAGGCACTACCATCGAAAAATATTTTATCGCCCAGAAAATCGAAAAGGTGAAGGAACTATTGGTGTATGACGAACTGACCCTTAGCGAGATTGCCTACCGCCTCAACTACTCGAGTGTGGCCTACCTAAGCAATCAGTTCAAAAAGGTAACCGGGCTTACCCCCAGCCATTTCAAGAAAATCAAAGAAGATAAACGGAAACCGCTGGATCAGGTGTAAATCTTACAAAACAATTCCAGAATTCCACAACGACCAGAACGGATTTAGTTGCCACCTTTGTAGGGTACGATAACAGCGTGAGACATGGCAACATCAACAGCAGATAAAAATTCAATAAAACAAACCTACCCGGTATTGAACATGACCTGCGCATCCTGTGTGACCAGCGTGGAGAGCATGGCGAAATCAACCACGGGGGTGGTCGACGCGTCGGTCAATTTCGCGACGGCAACACTGTCTGTTGAATACCAGCCAGCGCTGACCGACCCGCTTGCTTTGCAGCAAGCCATCCGCTCAGTGGGTTATGATTTACTCCTCGAAAGCGAAGACACCCGGCAGGAAACATTGGAAGCCATCCACGAGAAGCAATTCCGGTCGTTAAAACGGAAAACGAGCTGGGCTGTTGCCCTTTCTTTACCGGTAGTGGTAATTGGAATGTTTTTCATGAACATGCCTTATGCCAATGAAATCATGTGGGTGCTTTCTACGCCCGTGGTGCTGTGGTTGGGCCGGGGCTTTTATATCAACGCCTGGAAGCAGGCCAAGCACCGCAAAGCCAACATGGATACGTTGGTCGCCTTGAGTACCGGTATCGCGTATGTATTCAGCGTTTTTAATATGCTGATGCCCGAGTTCTGGCACGAACTGGGCCTTGAGGCACACGTGTACTTCGAAGCCGCAGCGGTCATCGTTGCATTCATACTGCTCGGGAAATTATTGGAGGAACGGGCGAAAGGCAACACCTCGTCTGCTATCAAGAAACTGATGGGCCTGCAACCGAAAACGGTTACCTTGGTGTTGGCCGATGGCCGGGAACAACAAACCGCTATTGAGGACGTGCATGTGGATGACGTGGTGTTGGTAAAGCCGGGTGAAAAGATTGCGGTGGATGGAATGGTCATCTCCGGCAGCTCGTATGTGGACGAAAGCATGCTAAGCGGCGAACCGCTGCCAGTGCTTAAAAAGGCAGACGAAAAGGTCTTCGCCGGCACCATCAACCAAAAGGGAAGCTTCCGGTTCAAAGCGGTGAAAGTAGGCAAGGAAACGATGCTTGCCCAAATCATCAAAACGGTGCAGGATGCGCAGGGTAGCAAAGCTCCGGTGCAGAAACTTGTCGATAAAATCGCCGGCATTTTCGTTCCCATTGTGATCGGTATCGCCATCCTTACGTTTATCCTATGGGTGGCGCTGGGGGGAGATAATGGCGTTGTACACGGGTTGTTGGCAGCCATCACCGTATTGGTTATCGCATGTCCCTGCGCGTTGGGCCTAGCCACCCCGACAGCCATCATGGTAGGCGTAGGCAAAGGCGCCGAAAACGGTATACTCATTAAAGATGCCGAAAGCCTGGAGCTGGCGAAAAAGGTAGATGTCGTGGTATTAGACAAGACCGGGACCATCACCGAGGGTAAGCCGGAAGTAACCGGCGCCAAATGGCTAAACGGCGACGACACGGCAAAACAGGTATTGTTCAGCCTGGAAAAACAATCCGAGCACCCGTTGGCAGCCGCAGTGATCAATCACCTCGCCGGCGTGACAGCGGTAGATTTGGCCGCATTTGAAAGCATCACCGGCAAAGGGGTGAAAGCGGTATACGACGGCGAGACTTATTTTGCGGGCAATAAAAGGCTTCTGGTAGAGCATAACGTTTCCATTGCAGCCGAACTGCAACAACAGGCCGACGAATGGGGTAAGCAGTCGAAAACGGTCATCTGGTTTGCCGACCGCACACATGCGCTGGCCGTATTGGCCATTTCGGATACGATAAAGGAAACATCCGTATCGGCCATCAAACAAATGCAGGAAATGGGCATCGCGCTCTACATGCTCACGGGCGACAATGAAGCCACGGCTAAAGCCATTGCGCAGCAAACAGGTATTGCGCATTATAAAGCAGAGGTTTTGCCACAGCATAAAGCGGATTTTGTGAAAGAACTCCAACGGCAAGGGAAAACCGTGGCCATGGTGGGCGACGGCATCAACGACAGTACGGCGCTGGCTACCGCCGATGTAAGCATAGCGATGGGGAAAGGCAGCGACATTGCGATGGATGTGGCAAAAATGACCATCATTTCATCCGACCTTACAAAGATCCCGCAGGCCATACGGTTGTCTAGGCAGACCGTGGCGACCATCAAACAGAACCTGTTCTGGGCATTCATTTACAACCTGATTGGCATCCCGATTGCAGCAGGGATACTATACCCCATCTATGGCTTTTTGCTCAACCCGATGATCGCCGGAGCGGCAATGGCCTTGAGTAGTGTGAGTGTAGTGAGCAACAGCTTGCGGCTGAAATGGAAAAAAATAAACGATTCATCAACGACTATAAATTCAAACAAAATGGAAAACAACAATCAACATTTGCAATTTAAAACAAACATCAACTGCGGCGGCTGTGTGGCCACAGTAACGCCGTACCTCGACCGGCTAGACGGCGTTGCGCATTGGGACGTAGACACGAACAACAAAGACAAAATATTGACGGTATCAACTGCCGGTGCTTCCGTACAACAAATCATCGAAACGGTGCAGCAGGCGGGCTTCAGCATCGAGCCGGTCGTCGAAAATTAAGAAGTATCTGTACGACACGTAGCGCGAACAGCAGTACGATTCCCGTCGGCCTGCCTAAGAAATGTTAATCAAAACATATGGGTATACCTCGGTGTTAGTCCCTATACACGAGTACGCATCTTCTAACGATTACCTTATGAAAGATTCCAAATCGATGGATAAGCCTGAAAACGGGGTCGGGCAATGACGATATCGAAAAAGAGTAGCCGGTTTGGTCGTGGATATCATAAAACAAAAAGATCATGGTAAAAGATCACGGTAAACAAATCAAGGACGACGAGAAATACGAAGCCTTGCGCGATGACGGTATGAGCAAAGAAAAGGCTGCCCGCATTGCCAACACGCCCAACGCCAGCAAAAAGGGCGGGAAAGCTAGTGACTTGGATGAGCGCACGAAGGATGAATTGACCAAAGAGGCCAAGAAAATCGGCATTGACGGGTATTCCAAGTTGAATAAAAAACAGTTGATAGAAAAAATCAGGCATCATTGAACGCCCCATGTACACCAAAACCAAACAACTTGCCTATATTGCTGCGATTGCCATGTTGTCGGCCACAGCCTTATATTTAGCCGCACCTTTCCTCATTCCGGTTGTGCTCGCCGCCCTACTCGCCATGTTGTTGGTCCGTATCAGCGATTGGCTGGAAAGGAAGGGCATGAGCCGGGCGGGCTCATCCGCTACCGCCGTGTTGCTGTTTATTGGAGCTATTGCCCTGCTAGGCATTATCCTGACATGGCAACTAGGCCAGTTGACGAGTAGCATTGATGAAATGAAAGAGCGGCTTGCTAGTGGTGCAAAAGAGCTGCGCGATTGGGTAAGCGATACGGTCGGCATCAGTATCGACGACCAAAACAAAATGATTGAAGAACAAACCAGCCAAGCATCGGGACAGGCCAATGCGCTACTGATGAGTTTTGTAAATTCGCTCGCCAATATTGTTGTCAATGCGGTACTTATCGTCGTGTATATCTGGTTATTCCTGTATTATCGCGACCATCTGAAGCAATTTTTTTTGCGAATTGTTCCGCAAGACAAGAGAAAAAACGCCCAAGCCATCATCCAAAAGTCGGAAGCCCTTTCGGGGCATTACCTCACCGGCCTGTTTAGCATGATCGCCATGTTGTGGGTGATGTATGGTATTGGGTTTTGGATCGTTGGACTACAAGGAGCGGTACTCTTTGCTATCATCTGCGGCATTCTCGAGATTGTACCCTTTCTTGGGAATCTAATCGGCAACCTTATCGCGATTTTTGCTGCGTTGGTACAGGGAGGTGATTTGGGGATGATCGTTGGAATCGTTGCGGTATACCTAACGGTACAGTTTTTACAAACATACGTATTGGAGCCGCTGGTTGTTGGCCAGCAGGTGAATATCAACCCCCTATTTACCATCATGGGTTTGGTGGCTGGAGAGTTCCTTTGGGGCATCGCGGGCATGGCGCTCGCCATTCCGGTTATCGGTATTGTGAAGATAGTCTGCGACAATGTGCCGGGGCTCCAAGCCTACGGCATGCTGATCGGGCCGGCAAATACCCCAAAAAAGCGACCATCACTCACCCAAGTTTTTAAGCGTAAGGCCGTCCGCAGTAACTAAGTGGAAGGTTTCGTGGCGGCGTGTTCCAAAAAAGCCAATAGGCCTTTTTCCGTTTCTTTCTTGGTGAGCATACGCTCCCCATTTCGTAGGGTTGCGAGGTACTCGGTTAGTGTGCCGTTTTTATAGGCTTGCACAATGCTATCCGGTACGTAATACTGTTTACAAACCGTACGCGTATTCCCTAACCGTTGAGAAACCTTATCCAATACCGATACGATGTTGGCTTGACATTCCTGTTCGCTGGCATACGCACTGCAATGGGCGAAAAAACGGAAGGCCCAGAAACTGGCGTACCAAGTCCGGTAATCTTTTGAAGAAAACGATACACCAGCATGCGCTTGGATATATGTATTGACATCTTGAGACCGTAGCCTGCACGGCGACCCATCGCTTTCCTCCACGTATTGAAACAAATAAGCTCCTTTTAATCGGGCTAATGCCTCCAGATGGCTTGCTAATCGGGAGCTTCTTATTTTAATTTCCTGTCGCACCCCCTTTTTGCCCTTAAACCGAAATACAGATTCCCCCGCTGTGATACGGACATGTTTCTTTTTGAGTGTAGTCAATCCATGGCTTCCGTACCGGCGAAGATACTGATCGTTGCCAATACGAATCAATGTCTCCTCTGTCGTTTTTAATGCGATGGCGGTCACCTTTTCTTTCGTTAATACTTTACACCGCATATCCGTTGCGATCCGCCGTCTTAAACGAGGCAGCACCTTTCCAAATGCGGCGATTCTTGTTAGTTTCTTGGCCTGCCGCTCGCTGGTCCATTCGGGATGGTACAGATACTGTTTCCGGCCCTCCTCGTCGATGCCTGTGGCTTGGAGATGTCCTTTTTTACTGGGGTTTATCCACACCTCTTTCCATCCTGGCGGGATGACCAGCGCACGGAATCGCGCGAGCTTCGCTGCATCTGCAACCCGATTCCCTGCTACATCCGTATAATAGAAACCCCGTCCGCATCGCACCCGACCATAGCCGGCCACCACATCCAATAAATAACGAAGCTTGATACGTTTTCGCTTAAGGGTTGGTTTCGTTTTCGTGCGTTTGGATGAAATCAAGTCCTTCTTGTGTAATTTCCAACATCGCATTGCCGAAGGGCTTATGGTCTTTCATTTGAAAGGCCACCAGCAAACCAGCTGCCTGCAGTTCCGCGGCGGCCTCGTGCATCACCGTCGGATCGATATCCAGCTCCTCGGAAAACTTCTGAATGGATCCCGTGGACCATCGGCTCAATGCATGCAACAATTGCCAAGCGTGGTGTGTCATTATGTGCGGTATGTGTGCGTTATTGCTCTCCCCGCGCCATGCGACCTTGTGCCTGGCAAAAAAACAACGCTAGTCTCAGGTTTTCAAGCGTCCGCATGCGCGACTCCTCCTGACCTTTGTTATCGCTGATGCTTCCCTCATTCACCTTGTCATACAGCATTTCGCCTTGGTGACCAGTGCCCCGCGCTGGTATGCCATTTGATTTTACACTCTTCATACTATATCGTTTTCATCATAGTGACTCGGTTGGGTAATGGTTATTTACAACGTCGATTACATCGTATATTTCAAATGGCTTACGGATATAGGCATTAGCTCCACAGTGCGCTGCGATATTGTCGATTTCACGAACTGCCGAAATCATAATAATCGGTATGCTCGCCGTCTTCTCATCCGAGCGCAGCTCCTTACAAAGACTGCTACCCCAACACCAACTAAGCCCCTCATCCATTAATATAAGGCCGATATGGTTATCTTTTAAAAGCCTATGCATCGCCTTCCCGCTGTCCGTAAGCACTTCGTAGTCTTCAAATTGCATGATTTCCGCGACAACATCAGCCATGTCCGGATCATCTTCGATATACAAAATTTTCTTCCTCATGGGCACCTATACTGGTCAATTACGTAGTTGATAATCCGTTTATTAAGTTTACGCAGTTTAACTGGCCACTGTTATCTTCATAACGCTGGGTATCCAAAAAGATTGTACGAACGTATCCATATAATATTTTTCCGGTATTATACTTTTGTTTACTTCGCTGGTGTATCTTGGCTACTGTCCGTTTGCAGGCGGTTCCCCTCTCCTGGCTTGATGGCGCCTTTAGACGCGCGCTCCTTAGGCACGGTATGGAGCTGCTCATCTTGCGGATCGATCCCTGCCTCGTAGTTTTTTTGCTGCTTTTTTTCTTTCAAATCGTCTCGTACCCGGATGAGGCTATCGTCTTTCTTGTTACGCAGTTTTTCACTGTTGGCCGTGAGCGAAGCGTTCTCTTTCTTTATCGCCATATCTTGTTTGCTTTCGCTATAGATGACAATTGGCAGCATTAAAATGTTTGAAAAATCTCAAACCATCAGTAAATCGAATTGTTAGCCCCTTTGCAATGTAACGCAACCAAATAGTATTAAACATGCCTTCAGCAACGAACAAACAAAACAAGGGGACAGCGGGGTCCGGTGAAGATCCCGTCAGCAAATACCCAAAGCCACCCTTTCCAAGAGCCCCGCAAGATGTGCCCGGCACCGAAAGTGCCATGAACCCAAAAGCCGACCACGGCGAACAATCGTACCGCGGCAAAAATCGATTGGTAGGCAAAGCGGCGATTATTACTGGCGGTGATTCGGGTATTGGTAAAGCCGTTGCCATCGCCTTCGCCCGCGAAGGAGCCGATGTGCTCATCTGTTACCTAGACGATGTAGAGGACCGAGATGCGGAAGATACGGTAAAACATATTAAAGAAGCAGGGCGCCAGGCTGTCGCCGTGAAGGGCGACATTAGCTCCGAAACCCATTGTCAGAAAATCATCGACACGGCGGTCGATAAGTTTGGCAAAATCGACATCATAGTCAATAATGCCGCCTACCAGATGTCTCGCGAAAAATTACAAGACATACCCGCATGGGAATGGGAAAAGACGTTTGCGGTAAATATGCACAGTATGTTTTACCTCTGCAAGGCCGCGGAACGGCACATGCCTCCTGGTGGAAGCATCATTAACACCACGTCGGTAAACGCCTACGAGCCCAACCCTACCTTGTTGCCCTATGCAGCGACCAAGGCTGCCATTCAAAATTTCACGTCCAACCTTAATCAACTGCTTTTGGAACAAGGGAAAGGCATCCGGGTAAATGCCGTGGCACCTGGTCCGATTTGGACGCCACTGATTCCATCGACCATACCGGATCATGAGCATTTCGGCGAAAACACACCATTTGGGCGCCCCGGGCAGCCGGCAGAAGTAGCGCCGGCTTATGTCTTCCTCGCCTCCGAGGAGGCGAATTACATTTCAGGCGCCACGCTTCCTGTTACGGGAGGACGGATCACGATATAATGAACACATCACGTCAAATTAAAAAAAGAATATGAAAACGTTGGGATTAGTATTAGCCTTTGGGCTTTTGATCGGAATGGCATCTTGTGGAAACATGAACGGCAACCGCGAGGATACGGAGGGAGCCGATTCGCTGTTCGGCGACTCGGTTGCAAATGATTCGGCGACTTGGGACACCATGGACGACACGTCGCGTACGACCGATTCGATGGCAAGTCCATCTTTTCCGTAATGGTCGCATATGATGGCTAAATTGCGGCCGTATTTCGCAATTCGCGCGTCAAATAGTTACCTTTGCGCAAAAGTAATTATATGACGTTATCACCATTGACCGCAATATCTCCCGTAGATGGTCGCTATCATCACGCCACCCAGGAATTAGCCGCTTATTTTTCCGAATATGCGCTCATTAAGTTCCGTGTATTTGTGGAGGTAGAATATTTCATCGGGTTATCAGCATGCGGCATACCGCAATTGCAGCATTTTGATGGAAGCCTCAACGCGAAGCTCCGTGATATTTATATAAATTTCAGCTTAGCCGATGCAGCGTGGATTAAAGACAAGGAAAAGGAGACCAACCACGATGTAAAAGCCGTGGAATATTTCCTCAAAGACCGGTTCGAAACACTTGGACTGACTGACTCGTTGGAATTCATCCATTTCGGATTAACGTCGCAGGACATCAATAACACCGCGGTGCCCTATGCCTGGAAGGAGGCGCTTTCCAACGTTTACCTTCCTCAGCTCAAAGCGTTCGTTACCGCATTGGAGCAACGGGCGGCCGAATGGGCAGCGGTGCCCATGCTGGCCCGCACACACGGCCAACCTGCATCTCCTACCCGGTTGGGTAAAGAGATCAGGGTTTTCATCGAACGGCTGAACCAGCAGTTACACCTCCTTGAGGGTATCCCCCATGCCGCAAAATTCGGCGGGGCCACCGGCAATTTCAATGCGCACTATGTGGCCTACCCGCACGTAGACTGGGTAGCCTTCGGCAATTCGTTCGTAAACGATACGTTGGGGTTGCACCGATCACAAACGACCACACAGATCGAACACTACGACCATTTCGCGGCACAATGTGATGCATTGAAACGTATCAACACCATTTTGATGGATATGTGTCGCGACATCTGGACCTACATCTCGATGGATTATTTCAAACAGAAGATTACGAAAGGACAAATTGGCTCTTCGGCCATGCCGCATAAGGTCAATCCGATCGACTTCGAAAATGCCGAGGGAAATTTGGGTATTGCCAATGCACTACTGGAGCACTTCGCTGCCAAACTTCCTATATCACGCTTACAGCGCGACCTCACCGATTCTACTGTCCTCCGCAATACTGGGGTGCCCGTAGCCCATACGTTGATCGCCATCAAGTCGGCAGCAAGAGGGTTGCAAAAGCTCATCCTCAACGAGGGCGCATTGAAGACCGACTTGGAACAAAATTGGGCCGTGGTGGCAGAGGCTATCCAAACCATCCTGCGGCGTGAGGGTTATCCCAAACCGTATGAAGCGTTGAAGGCGCTAACCCGTACCAACGATACGGTGACCCAAGATACCATCGCCGCTTTCGTGGAGACGCTGAATGTGAGCGCGGAAATAAAATCCGAGTTGAAGGCGATAACGCCTTGGAACTACACCGGCGTGTAACCTTTGACGATACGCTGACCCTAATTTTAGGGAAATATTGATATTTTTGTAAAAAACGACGAGAAAATGGCAACAATAAACGTATATACCGAATACACGCCCAACCCGGCAACCATGAAGTTTTTGGTTAACAAACTGTTGATTAATGGGAGTTTGGACTATCCCGATCGGGAAAAAGCGCAGGAGTCGCCATTTGCCCGCGAACTTTTCAAATTTAATTTCGTGAATGGCGTGTTCTTCGCCAGCAATTTTGTTACCGTCACGAAAACCGAGGACGCCGAGTGGGAAGACATCGAGGCCATCTTGAAAGACTTCGTCAAAGGTGCAGTAGAATCGGAGTTGAAAGTGCAAGAAGTGGACAAGGATGAAGATGTCGCCTTTGAGGGGTCGGAAACCGAAATCAAGATACAACAGATCTTGCATGATTATGTGCGGCCAGCCGTTGAGCAAGACGGTGGTGCGATTAGCTATGTCGCCTTCGAGGAAGGGCGGGTGCTGGTCGAACTGCGGGGCTCATGCAGTGGTTGCCCCTCCTCCATGATCACGCTCAAAGCCGGCATCGAAGGCCTGCTCAAGCGGATGGTGCCCGAAGTACAAGAAGTTGTAGCTGAAGCCATGTGATGAGGCATTTCAAATGGCAAATCGTTTTTGGCACCTTGTTGTTCGTTGCTGCCTGCGGTAGCCCATCCAACCAGACGAATAAAGAACCTACCAAAGCATCGCCAGAACCGGCTACCTCTTTGGCAAAAGAGCAGACGAAAAACATTCTCTTTTTCGGAAACAGCTTAACGGCCGGATATGGACTCGAAAGCCAAGAACTCGCCTTTCCAGGTATTATCCAGCAGTGGATAGATTCACTTGCTCTCCCCTATCGGGTCATCAACGGCGGATTGAGCGGTGAGACGACCGCGGCGGGAAAAGAGCGAATCGACTGGCTGCTCCGTGAGAAGGTCGACATCTTTGTGTTGGAGTTGGGCGCTAACGACGGGCTACGGGGCATACCCACACAAGAAACAAGCACCAACTTACAAGAGATCATCGATAAAGTAAAAACGCAGTATCCCGACTGCAAAATGGTGCTTACCGGTATGATGGTGCCACCTAGCATGGGCGGCGACTATGGAAAAGCATTCACGGCGATATTCCCCGCACTGGCGGAGGAAAACGACATGGCCTTTGTACCCTTCCTATTGGCCGATGTGGCCGGCGAAACCGATTTGAACCAACAAGATGGGATTCACCCCACCGAGGAAGGCCACCAAATCCTGGCTGAGCATGTATGGGAGGTGCTGGAGCCGTTACTCTGAAGCATGCAACGCTCCGAATTGGGGGCTGAAATCTCATAATTAATCCTTAACTTTAGCGCCAAAATCGTTAATAATCCCTTTTTTATAATGAGCGAAGAAATCACCAAATTAGAACGAGTTGCATCACAAGTAAGACGAGACATCGTCCGGATGGTCCACGCTTGCCAATCGGGACATCCCGGCGGGTCGCTTGGCTGTACAGATTTTTTCGTGGCGCTGTATTTCAGTACCATGGAGCGGAAATCCGGATTCGATATAGATGGTATTGGCGAGGATTTATTTTTTCTCTCCAACGGACATATCTCACCCGTATTTTACAGTACGTTGGCCCGGTCGGGCTATTTTGACGTAAGCGAATTAGCTACCTTCCGTAAAATCGATTCACGGCTCCAAGGGCACCCCACCACACACGAAGGGCTGCCGGGCATACGGATTGCATCGGGGTCGTTAGGCCAGGGGCTTTCTGTGGCTATCGGAGCTGCCCGGGCCAAAAAACTCAACAACGACGACCGTTTGGTATACGTGCTGATGGGTGATGGCGAACAGCAGGAAGGCCAGATTTGGGAGGCCGCTTTATATGCACCCCATAACAAAGTGGACAACCTTATCGCCACCATCGATTACAACGGCCAGCAGATCGACGGGGCTACAGACCAAGTGTTGTCGCTAGGCAATCTGAAAGCCAAATGGGAAGCGTTCGGCTGGGACGTGCTCGAGATGAACGGCAATGTAATGAGCGAGGTATTGGCCGGACTGGCCGAAGCCAAATCGCGTACCGGGAAAGGTAAACCGGTCATGATTCTCATGAAAACGGAAATGGGGAACGGCGTAGACTTTATGATGGGCTCGCACAAATGGCACGGCGTAGCACCTAATGATGAGCAACTGGCTTCAGCGCTTTCCCAATTGGAAGAAACAATGGGAGATTATTGATTTCAGACACTAGACGTTAGACGAATGAAACCTGCATAAATTGCCATAAACAAAAGGAAATAGTTAATTTGTGCAAGCTTCATCACCGATAAAGGACAAATTTCATTAGATGAAAAAATACACATATACAGATAAAAAAGACACTCGCTCAGGTTTTGGCGCGGGATTATTGGAAGTAGGCAAAAAAAATGATGATGTCGTAGCACTTTGTGCCGATTTAGTCGGCTCACTCAAGATGAACGACTTCATTAAGGAATTTCCGGAACGTTTTTTCCAAATCGGTATCGCAGAAGCTAATATGATGGGCATCGCCGCGGGGTTGACCATTGGCGGGAAGATCCCCTATACGGGCACGTTCGCTAATTTCTCCACCGGCCGCGTTTACGACCAAATCCGTCAATCGATCGCATACTCCGATAAAAATGTGAAAATCTGCGCATCGCATGCGGGTTTGACGCTGGGTGAAGACGGTGCGACCCACCAAATCCTAGAAGACATCGGACTGATGAAAATGCTGCCGGGGATGACGGTCATCAATCCGTGCGATTATAACCAGACCAAGGCGGCCACCATCGCCATCGCCGACCACCACGGCCCGGTTTACCTCCGCTTCGGCCGGCCGGTTGTACCCATCTTTACGGATCCAGACCAAAAGTTTGAGATTGGCAAGGCGTGGATGGTGAACGAGGGTGCCGATGTAAGCATCTTTGCCACCGGCCACTTAGTATGGGAAGCCATCCAAGCCGGCGAGCAGTTGGCGGAGCTGGGGATCGATGCGGAAATCATCAATATTCACACCATCAAGCCGCTGGACGAAGACGCGGTATTGAAGTCGGCAGCAAAGACCGGATGCGTGGTTACTGCCGAAGAGCATAACCGCCTTGGTGGGCTTGGCGACAGTATTGCACAGGTGTTGGCAAAAAACAATCCAACGCCACAAGAATACGTTGCCGTGGATGACAGCTTTGGCGAAAGTGGAACACCGGCCCAACTCATGGAAAAATACGGACTAAATGCCGCCAATATTGTGGCTGCCGTACAGCGTGTGCTCAAACGGAAGTAGAATTCGAAGCACGAACGCCGCACATACGATATGGAAGACGCTCAGATACTGGCAAGTTTTGCGGATAAGCACACGCGGGATGACGCATTTGGGCAGCTCCTGAAAAAATATCAGCAAAAAATCTATTGGCACGTGCGGCGTTTGGTCATCGATCACGATGATGCCGACGATCTAGTTCAGGATATATTTATCAAAGTATGGAAGAACTTGGAGAACTTCCGGGAAGATGCGCAGTTGTATACCTGGTTATACCGCATTGCAACCAATGAGTGCATCACGTTTCTCAATAAAAAGAAACAGCGGCATCAAGTATCGCTCGACGATGAAAGTTCTGCATATCTAGCTGAAACGCTAACCGACACGACATATTTCAACGGCGACGAAGCGCAGCTGAAACTACAGCAGGCATTGATCACGCTGCCGGAGAAACAACGCATGGTGTTTAACATGAAATATTTTGATGATTTGAAATACGAGGAGATATCTAACATTGTGGGCACCAGCGTAGGGGCACTAAAAGCGTCGTACCACCTGGCGGTAAAGAAAATAGCCCATTTTTTTGAAGAAAACGATTAAACCTTCACGTAACAGAAACATCTAAGGAGTACCATGAAGGAAAAACACACATACCACCACGTCGATGTTTCCGGCAAACTGCCCGAGGTATGGCGTGCGAACCCGTATACCGTGCCAAATGGTTACTTTGAAAACTTGCACCTCCGGACCATCCAAACGTGTAAAAACGCAGACATTCCCCCAAAAGCATTCGGTATTCCTGATGGTTATTTTGAGCAGTTAGCGGATAGCATAACCGCTAAAATCGCCGAACAGGCATTGAAAGCTACCGTGAATGAATCGGGGTTCGTTGTCCCAGACAATTATTTCAGTGCATCGGAACAACAGCTGGGTGCTATCTGTAAAATCAACGAACGCGTAACCGACACCGGGTTTACCGTGCCTGAGCGCTACTTCTACGCGCTGCCGCACCGGATTAAACGAAAGACCTACCAAGTCGCTCCACCCGTCCGTACACTCCGTCGCCCAAAATGGGTGGCTTATGCCGCTGCGGCCAGTATAGCGCTGG
Organism: Parapedobacter flavus; assembly: GCF_035818675.1. NCBI lineage: Bacteria > Pseudomonadati > Bacteroidota > Sphingobacteriia > Sphingobacteriales > Sphingobacteriaceae > Parapedobacter > Parapedobacter flavus. The sequence goes on along the minus strand of NZ_JAYKZZ010000001.1, from coordinate 832,332 downwards.
TATTGGGATTAATCGGCATGTTCAGAATCGCTCAAAATACATCCGAAACCAAAAGCCCGTTGGCATCGGTACCGGATGAGCAAATCGTCGATTACCTGGAGCTTTATGGCCCGCCAAACGATATGATTTATATCTCCGAACAGCTTGACGACTTTGATGTACAAAGCATTGGCGAAGGGATTAGCGACGAAGATATTGAAGCATACCTTAATCATACGTTGTAGCAATGACCGTCGCAAAATCATTTCATCTCATCGCATTAGCGCTGTTGCTGCCTGTCACCATAGCCGTGGCACAGGAAAGCAGGGCCGAGCGTTTTGAGCGAATAGAGGCGGAGAAAATCGCGTTTATCACCAAGGCGCTGAACCTAACCCCGTCTGAAGCCCAAAAATTCTTTCCGGTGTATAATCAATACCACAAGGAAATCTACAAGCTGAAGCAAGAAAGGCGTTCAACAAGGCGGCTCAGTGGCAAATCCGAATTGAAGAACAACGCCATACCCGGCGCCAGTTTTAACCGCACTGATCGGGATGTCCTTGCTTTCGATGCCAAGGAGCTAGAGGTAAAAAAAACGTACCGGAAACGCTTTGCCGCGGTTGTTGGCCAAGCCCGGGCATCGCGATTCTTTGAGGTCGAAGAGGAATTCCGGAATTACCTACTCCGCGAATTGCAGGAACGGCGGCGCGATCGCGGCCGTCCGTAAAATATTCCGTAGCTTTGCATATGCTTAGTAATCGGCAGCTTTTTCTCGCGAATACCGCCCAGACTTCTAATTCACCCCGACTTATCGAAATAGACCGCGCAGAAGGGGTATACCTATATGGCCCGGACGGCAAGCGATACATCGATCTGGTCTCCGGTTTTGCCGTAAGCAATATCGGCCACCGACATCCGCAAGTACTTGAGGCCATAGCCAACCAATTAGAACGGTTTCTGCATGTAACGGTATACGGCGAATTTGTACAAGCTCCGCAAGTAGCTCTGGCAACTCAGCTCCTTGCGGTCCTTCCCGAGCGTTTTGGCTCGGTCTATTTCACCAATTCGGGCACGGAAGCTACCGAAGGTGCCATGAAAATCGCTAAGAAATTTACGGGTCGGCGCCGAATCCTCGCTGCCGAAAAAGCCTACCATGGCAGCACTCAGGGCGCCTTGAGCCTTATCGGAAATCCAGCGTACCGTCAAGCTTACGCGCCCCTACTACCGGAAATCGATTTCATCCGCTACAATAACCACAGCGACATCGCGAAAATCGATACTTCCACCGCTGCCGTTATCCTAGAAGCGGTGCAGGGTGAGGCCGGCATACGCGTACCCGATGAATCTTATATGCATGCGGTGCGTAAGCGTTGCGATGAAACGGGTACTTTACTCATTTTCGATGAGATCCAAACGGGCTTTGGTCGCACCGGCAAACTATTCGCGTTTCAACACTACGGCATCGAACCGGATATTTTGCTCCTGGCAAAAGGCATGGGTGGCGGCATGCCGATCGGCGCATTCGTGGCCAATAAAACGGTGATGGATGTGATCAAAGACAACCCTATGCTGGGCCATATCACCACCTTTGGCGGCCATCCGGTCAGTTGTGCGGCTGCATTGGCATCGCTCAACGTAATCCTCAACGAACACCTTATCGATGATATTGAACGGAAAGCCCAGCTCTTCCGCCAACACCTACAGCACCCCTCAATCCGCGAAATTCGTGGAATCGGCTTTATGCTGTGCATCCAGCTGGACACGTTCGAACAGGTAGCGAGTGTGAGTAAATACTGTGCAGACAATGGGGTTATTATCGACTGGTTTTTGCATTGTGCAACAGCGTTGCGTATTTCGCCGCCGCTCGTTATCAGCGATGACGATATCGCCAAGGCCTGCCAAATCATTCTTAACGCCCTCGACCACGGTGACGGTCGCAAGTCCTAAGCCTAAGGCATTCAAATACTGCTCACTTATTTTACCGATGATGCAACATTGGCCGGGTTACCCACGTCTATTAGACAAAAGGAAAGGAAGCGAATAGGAGAACTGATGAAATTGCGTAACTAAAAGCATCATATTAAGAAAACGCGTTGGAAGCCTCATTCACTGATAAGCATCACGGACTGGTAGTGGCCTGCAAACAGGGCGACCGCCAATCGCAATTCAAATTGTATAATTTATACGCGAAAACAATGTATAATACCGCCCTGCGTATCGTACAAGATGAGGCTGAAGCCGCCGATGTGTTGCAAGAAGCGTTTATTGATGCGTTCGCCCGTTTGGATAGTTTCCGTCAAGAGAGCACATTCGGTCTTTGGATGAAGCAAATCGTGATAAACAAATCGATATCAACGTTGCGCAAACGGAAACTGGAATTGCAACCGCTTGAGGTTGGTGAAGAGCCGGCAAATGAAGAAGATGGTGAGAACGACATCGAACTGCAGGTGGCCACCATCAAACAGGCGATCAGTCGACTACCCGACGGGTATCGGTTAGTGCTCACGCTGTATCTATTGGAAGGATATGACCACGAGGAAATCGCCCATATCCTACGCATCAGCGAAGCGACGTCACGGAGCCAGTACCTCCGGGGAAAGCGGAGGCTACTGGATTACTTAGTAAACGGAATGGACAAGCATGGGAGCTGACATGAGAAAGGACTTGAAATCATTCATTCAAGAAAATAGGGAGGCGTTTGACGAGGCCACCCCGCCCCTACACCTTTGGCAAGAGATTGCCGGCGCGCTGGATGAACGGACCCCCCAAAAAACCGAAACACGAGGTCGAAAGCGTGTATGGATTATGCACGTATTGAAAGTTGCGGCCGTCACGTTTCTCGTGGGCACGGTTGGTATGCTGATTTACTTATACGGAAAAAGAGCGGCCTACCTCGACTATAGCAAGGTAAATCCCGATTTAGCCGCAGAACAACAGATATATGCCCAATTGGTCATTCAAAAGAAAGATTCGATTGCTTATATCGCGGCATCGAACCCCGCGCTATATGGCGAATTTTCGAAGGTGATCGATCAAATGGAATCAAATTACGATGTATTGAAACAAGAGTTCCCTAAAAGCCCAAATAGAGAGCTGACATTAGAAGCCATGATACGCAACCTGCAAGCCCAAATTGATATACTCAGCCAGCAATTGGATGTATTGAATGATATCAGGGACTCAAAAAACCAAACCCATGAAGAACAGATTTAAGGTTTATATCGCACTCTCGATGCTGCCATTGTCGCATCTCGCTCCCATCGATCACGAGCGCGAGCCGCTGGCACAAAAAATCGCCCTCGCAAATTTTATCTTTCAAAAAGAACGAGTAACCGAATATTCCTATCCGATCAATAGCCGCCAATCCGTTAGCGTCGATAACCGGTATGGTAAAATCACCACCCACAATTGGGCAAAAAGCGAAGTCAAGGTCATCGTCACCGTGCGTACCGCTGAAAACTCCGAGCGGCAGGCCCTGGAAGCGCTAGATCGCGTACGCATCGATGAATCCCGTTCCGGCGGTAACATCTCCTTCGAAACCGTTATTGAGTCGAGCGACTCGAATTGGTGGTCTATATTGACGAGCGGTGTGGGCGACCGTACCTTGCGCGTAGACTACGACATCTATTTGCCCAAGAAAAATGAACTGGTCCTCGCCAACCGATATGGCGCCATTGAACTGTCCGATCGCGATGGCCGCGTTGACGTATCTGTCAGTTACGGGAGTCTGCATGCCGGTCAATTGAATGGTTTGAACAATTCCTTATCAGTAGCCTATTCGACAGCAGATGTTGAGTACCTGAATGAAGGGTCCGTAAGTGTGCGCTATGGTGGGTTCACCTTATCCGAAACCGAAAAACTCACGTTGGCGATGAATTATTCCAGCGGTGGGAAAATCGGAAAAATCAACCGGCAAGCCGATATCAGCCTGCGGTACAGCAGCGGGTTTGAAATGGGTCTTAGCAGTTCGGTGCAGAAAGCGAGTGTAGCTGCAGCCTACTCCAATATCCACATTAGGCCATTGAGCGATGCCGCTTTCCATTTTGACGTTGCAGTGAGCTATGGGAAGTTTGATTATGATCACAACCGTATCCATATCGACAGCAAGGCCGAAAGCCATACGTCAGCCAGCTACACCGGTTATTGGAACAAAGCGGCGGATACTGACGTGAGCGTCAGCGTACGATACGGTGCGGTGAGTGTAAAATAACGAGAAAAGATCAACAACTAGCCGAATCGCTTCCGCAGGATCGCATACAATTTATCGACGGTCTCCGGCTTGTTGGCCCAATTGTTTTTCTGAGCATAGTTCGACTGCAAGAAACCGTCGGCAGACACAAAATCGTCATACCTATTCAGCAATTCGATCGCTTCGCTATAGGCTAGGCTATAGCCATTAAAAAGATCTTTGATAAAGAGCAATTTATCATTTAAGCTGATAGCCGATTTGATGTCCGAAATCCGTTCACCATCATGTTGAGCGGCCATTAACGGATTGGCACTGCCGGCCTTCCGCTGCGCTGAAAGGCGTTCGTTGAGCGAGAGTGGCCGTGCCGGTTTTTCGTCATCGGCTGAAGAAGTCGACGGTGTATCAACAGCATCGATTTCAACGGCTTTTTGTTCGATTACAACCTCTTCTGCAATGGTTTCATCTTCGCTTTCCGTTGCTTCACTTTCTTCCTCGACTTCTGCTTCTTCCACCACAGGTTCACGATGAGGTGCGGCTGCCGCTTCTGCTACCTCATCAGCTGCATTAGTTGTAATGTCATCATCGTTATCATCCACTGGCTCATCATCGCCCTCGTCATTGCCTTCATCATACGCGCCGTCGCCGCTATCGCTTGGAACATCCGTATCGATCTCCGGTTCATCCACCTCAATTTCATCCACCTCACTTTCGCCCTCCGGTGAGGTATCGGTTTCCGCATCTTCAGTACCCGGTGTGAAAACAATTTCGTCCGAATCCGCCGTTTCGGTATCTACATCGGTCTCCGTGTCACCATCAACGTCAGACGGGTCTTCAAGATTGTCCTCCACCTCTTGTATTGGTTCTTCCAATGCTCCGCTTTCGGCTTTCTCCAATTTATTATATACAGCTACATTCGCCGCAAAATAAGTTACCGTAGCCTCAAAAAGATCGGTCTTCAAACCATCTCCCGCTACCGTATCGTTTTCCAAATTGTCAAATTGGTTGTTAATATCCTTGAGTAAATCTGCTATTTTCCCTAAAACCTGCTGTTTTGTTGCCATGCTATTAAAACGTAATGCCGATAAAATGATGACTCAAAATTAACATTTAATTCTGATATTAGCGGGCTTCGTGGCGACAATTAATTGTGTTTCCGCATATAACAACGATACATCGTATGCTTTTTTCAGAAGATCGGTTGGTGCACAGACAAACATCCTATGGGAGCATTGAAGTGATTTGCGGGTCGATGTTTTCGGGCAAAACCGAGGAACTGATCCGTAGGGTGCGGCGCTCGCAGCTGGCAAAGTTACCGGTAGCGATTTTCAAGCCCGCTATGGACACCCGGTACCACGATACGGACATCATTTCGCACGACAGTAATAGCATACCGTCTACCCCGGTAAATCATTCGTCGGCCATTGTGCTATTGGGAAGCGTTGCCAAGGTGGTTGGTATCGACGAAGCACAGTTTTTTGACGACGGGTTGCCGGATGCATGCACGCAATTAGCCAATGCGGGGATTCGGGTAATCGTAGCCGGTTTGGACATGGATTTCAAAGGACAGCCCTTTGGCCCGGTACCAGCCCTCATGGCTATTGCCGAACACGTAACTAAGGTACATGCTGTCTGCGTGCGCTGTGGCGCACCGGCCAACTATTCTTACCGAATTACGGAAGACGACCAGCAGTTGCTTGTTGGCGAAAAAGACAGCTATGAGCCGCGTTGCCGTACCTGCTTCTTTAAGTCGAATTGAGCGCTGTTACAGCTTACTGATAATGGCGTCGCTCATGGGCTCTACCTTAGAGCGGAAACGATGAATGAGGCTCCCCTGTTCGTCGATCAGGAATTTTTCGAAATTCCATTTGATTTCACCCGTAAAATCGGGATTTTCTTCAGCGGTGAGGTACGCGAACAACGGCGATATATCTTTTCCTTTGACGCTGCTTTTCTCGGCCAGCAAAAACGTCACACCAAAGTTCTTTTCGCAAAACCCTTTGATCTCGGTATTACTTCCGGGCTCCTGCCCGCCGAAGTTATTTGCGGGAAAACCAATCACCACCACCTTGTCGCCGTATTTTTCTGCGAGCGCCTGCAGCCCGGCGTACTGCTTGGTAAAACCACATTCTGAAGCAGTGTTGACCAACAACAATTTCTTCCCTTCAAACTGGGAGAGATTGATTTCCTTTCCATCAATCGATGTGACGGTAAATTGGTATACATTGTCTGCTGGTGCAGCACCCATCATCATCGCGCCCATTATTAACATAGCTACTTTCATGTGTTAAAAATTTAATGTTATATTTCTTGTTGCTAAAACCGTTGCTATACTCAAGCGTGTATTTCGTAGTCTTTCTCGCGCTGGATAATGTGGTTAAATAACTCATTAATCGGGCGTCTTAACACTTTACCCATCTTCACACCACGTTGCTCACATACCTCCCGCAATTGCTCGATGAAAAAATAAGCTATCGACCCCACGAAATGGCACACATAGTCGCCGTGATCCGGAAACGGCTTTATATTGGTCGTAATGAAGTCGGTAAAGCCCTTTCTGAGCAGCTCATCTATGAAGGGGTGGTCGTTGTATGCCGCCATGAATAGGGCAAATGAAGCGAGGTAAGCATTGGGCGTAGCACGCTGGTATACGTTTTTGATAACAATTTCTTTGTTGAGCCGGTATTTAGCCGCAAACTCGGTTGAAAGGTCGGCAGGCATGGCTCCATACAAAAATTGAGTAATCAGTTGCTTTCCAAACCACACACCCGAGCCCTCGTCGCCCAGTACATAACCAATCCCCTGTTGGGTAGGGAGCACCTCCTCACCATCGAAAAAACTAACGTCAGAACCGGTACCCAGTGTTGCGATATAACCTTTCCTATTCCCGCAGGTGGCATAGGCGGCGCCCACCAAATCGGTTTCCACCGAAATAAATGCGTTCAAAAACAACTGTGACAGCGCATTGGAAACCATTTCGCGCCGATCGGGGCTGGTGCATCCCGACCCGAAAAAATAAACTTCCGTTACCTGCTCCGCGTGGGGAAGGATTTCGTTTGCATTCTGGATAATCTTCGCAATATCCTTTTCATTCACAAAAAAAGGGTTCAACCCTTTCGTCGTAAATGACAGCCGCTTGCCATCGGGCAGTGCCAGCATCCAATCCGACTGCGATGAACCGCTATCTGCTACTAATATCATTGAATTATCTTTATTGTATAGCTCAATTCGGGATATCAAATTTAGCTAAAGTTGCGTTCATATGCAACAATAACGCCGGGAAATAAAAGGGCTCAATCTGCCTCGAGTACGCCAGCGATCTGCTTTAACGTTATTTCGGCCAACTTCGCCTGGTACTGCGCGGTGCTGTAGCGGGTGCTAGCATCCACAAAGTTACGCTGCGCTTCACGGAACTCCACCGGAGCAATACTTCCCAGCTTAAACTTTTCCAGCGTAATGTCCATATTCTCCCTGGCAATGTCTTTATTCCGCTCTTCCAGTCGCACCAGCTCCAGGTTCATCAAATACGTTTGGTATGCCGCCAGCAGCTGCGCATTGATTTGCTCCTCGATTTTATCCACCTCGATTTCGGCGGCATCCAGCATCAATTCGGCATTCCGCTCGTTTCTCCGCTGTAAAAACCCGTTGAAAATATTCATCGACGCGGAAATACCATAGTTGAGTCCGTTGTTGTGCGATTGCGTGGAAAAACCCAATTCTGCGGCGGAGCGGGATCGGGTATAGGCCGAAGAAACCCGTACCACAGGATACCGCTCGCCTTTCACACGCTTCAATTCCAACTGACTGATCCGATGGTTTACCAAGGCCGACTGTAAGGTCGGGTTCAGCCGTTTTGCCTGTTCCGCCAACGATTCGTAGTGAAGGTCGCTAGCAATTAATATGGTGTCGGCAACACTGAAATCCGTGCTTACATCCCGCGCCAGCAACTCATTGAGCCTAATTTGGGTGGTTCGATAAAGGTCGCGCTGGCGCAGTAAATTGGTGGTATCGGTGTTCAGGTCTACGCTGGCCGCCAATACTTCCAGTTTGGAAGCTCGACCAATCTGATACCGGTTTTCGGCCGTTTCGTGGCGAAAGGCAGACAATTCCAAAGCGGTCTGCGTGGCCTTGATGAGCTGTTGTTGCTGCACCAGGTCGAAATATCCGCTTACCACCTCGTATACGGTCGATAAAATGGCGGCTTTCAAGTCGGCCTCACCCAATTGCCGCATGGCTTTGAGTTGATCATAGCGGGTAAACATCTGAAGCCCATCGAAAATGGTCCAATCCAAGCTCACGCCATACGCCATCGACCGGCTTCGGGCCCCACGCAGTGCACGGGTTTCGCCGCTCAGCAGCGTCTGCGTAGTATTCTGGATACTTGCTGCTGCCGAGACATCGCCACTAACCGATGGCAACATACCGGCATTCCCGATGTGCACATTGTTGATGGCTACATCGGCGTCTTTTGCTACCAACCGGATATCGTAATTATTCTCCAGTGCAATAGCTACCGCCTCTTCCATGGTAAGCACCGGCTGACTTATTCCCAGTAAGGGAATACAAAACAACGCAACAATAATCAGTCGTTTCATCTAACTATTTTTCTTTTATTGGCCGATGAGGGCTCGAACCTCTCGGTTCATAACGAATGTTCACCAGCCATTACTTCTTCCACACGTTTGGCTTCTTCCAAATCAGCATTGGGTTTGTATTCGCGCGACCACATCGCGTACACAGCTGGGATAATATATAAGGTAAGTATCAGCGAAAACAGGGTACCACCCACGATAACCACCCCCATTCCGACACGGCTAGTGGCCGCTGCGCCAAAGGCCATCGCAATGGGCAATGCGCCCAGGGAAATGGCCAAGCTCGTCATGAGGATGGGGCGGAGCCGCGCCTCCGCAGCTTCGATAATCGCCTGCCGAACCGGTCTGCCGCGCTCTTTGAGTTGGTTGGCAAATTCAACGATGAGAATCCCGTTTTTCGTGACCAGCCCAATGAGCATCACGGTACCGATTTGACTAAAAACATTCCACGATTGCCCGGTTAGCCATAGCGAAAGCATCGCACCGGCTACCGCCATGGGTACGGTAAGGATAATAATGATGGGGTCGAGAAAACTTTCAAACTGGGCGGCAAGAATGAGATAGACCAGTAATAGGGCCAAACCAAAAGCAAACAGTGCGTTTGAGCTACTTTCCTTAAAATCGCGGGATTCCCCGCCTAAGTCGGTCGAGAAGCTATCATCGAGTACCTCATCCGCAATACGATCCATGGCATTGATACCATCTTCGATGGTTTGCCCCCGCGCCAGCGATGCGGAAACCGTGGCCGACATAAACCGGTTATTGTGATACAGCTGCGGCGGACTGCTTTGTTCGACCATATTAACGAGGTTGTCCAACTGGATCAGCTCACCGGTACTACTCCGCACGAAAATGGTGGCCAAATCGAGCGGTGAGCTTCTGTCCTGGTCAGAAAACTGACCGATCACCTCGTATTGCTTACCGTTCATCAGGAAATACGCAAACCGCTGCCCGCTCAGCGAAAGCTGTAAGGTTTGTGCAACATCCAGTACGGAAACGCCCAAACTTTGGGCCTTGTCTCTATCAATACTGACATTGAGCTCCGGTCGATTGAATTTGAGGTCCACATCCACATTGGCAAAGGTGGGATCGGCCGTAGCTTTATCCATAAATTCGGGGATTTTCTCCTCCAGCTTTCCAAAATTAGGCGCTTGGATAATGTATTGGATGGGCATCCCCCCTCGCCTACCTACCGATATGGTGGGTTGTTGGGAGATAAATGTTCGCGCCTCGGTATACCGGCCGGTTTGCCGTGACAATGCTTCCGCTATCTCGTCTTGCGAACGCTCCCGGTCTTCAGGGGGTACCAAACCGATGCGCATCCGGCCGGTATTGGCCGATCCGGTCCCTGCCCACCCCGGCGACGTGTTGACCATGTTCACTGCTTTCTCCGGAACGGAGTCGTTCACCAATTCAATCAGCTCCAGCATGAAACGGTCCATGTATTCAAATGTGCTACCCTCGGGTGCCGTGATACTGGCCCGCAACAGGCTACGGTCTTCATACGGCGCGGTCTCTTTACGCAAATGCACCCAGAACCATGCGATAAGGGCAAAACAAACCGCCAAAATGGGAAAACTCACCCATTTGGCCCGCATGAAACGTCGCAATGAGTTAGCATAGCCCGTCGTCATCTTCACGAAATAGGGCTCCGTAACCGTGTAAAACCACGAATGCTTCGCTCCCTTGCGCATCAAGTATGCATTGAGCATGGGCGTGAGGGATAAGGATACGAATGCTGAAATCAATACGGCCGCAGCGATGACCACCCCGAACTCTCGAAACAACCGCCCCACGAAGCCCTCCATAAACATCACCGGCAAGAACACGGCAGCCAACGTTACCGAGATGGAAATCACGGCAAAGAAAATCTCATTTGCTCCCTTGATTGCCGCCATAATCGGCGACATGCCCTCTTCCACTTTTTTGTAAATATTCTCGGTAACCACAATTCCGTCGTCGACCACCAATCCGGTAGCCAGTACGATCGCCAACAGCGTCAACACGTTGACAGAATAGCCAAACAGATACATCACGAAAAACGTGGCAATCAACGATACCGGTATATCGATCAACGGCCGGAACGCAATGGCCCAGTCGCGGAAGAACAGGAAAATAATCAGGATGACCAATATCAGGGCGATAACGATGGTTTCGGCCACTTCGGTAACCGACTTTTTGATAAATAATGTATTATCTATCGCCACATCCATCACAATGTCGGAGGGCACCTCGTTTCGGAGCTGTTCGAGTCGCTCATAAAACACATTGGCAATATCGATATAATTGGTGCCGGGTTGGGGCACAATGGCGATCGCCGCCATGATGGAATTGGACTCCCTAAACTCGCTCTTCAGGTTCTCCGGGCCCAGCACGGCGGTGCCGATGTCGCCAAACCGGACAATCCGATCGCCCTCGGACCGGATAATCAGGTTATTAAACTCCTCCTCGGTGGTCAGGTTCCCTACGGTCTTTATCGCCAACTCGGTGTTCTCTCCCATGATCTTGCCCGAGGGTAACTCTACATTTTGGCGGTTCAGGGCATTTCGCACATCCAATGGGGTAAGGCCGTACGCCGACAGCCGCAGCGGATCGATCCATAAGCGCATCGCATAGCGCTTTTCGCCCCATATCCGGACCGAACTCACCCCGGGCAGGGTTTGCATACGCTGGGCAATCACATTATCGGCAATTTCGCCAAGTTCGAGCGGAGTCCGCGACTCGCTTTGCACCGTCATCACGATGATGGGATCGGAATCGGCATCAGCTTTGGATATCACTGGTGGCGCATCGATATCCTGTGGTAAGCCACGCATGGCCTGCGAAACCTTATCGCGTACGTCGTTGGCCGCCTCTTCGAGGTCCTTACTCAACACGAACTCGATGTTAATACGGCTGGAGCCCTGGCTACTGGATGACGATATGTTGCGAATGCCATCGATTTGATTAATCGATCGCTCCAGCGGTTCCGTAATCTGCGATTCGATGATATCGGGGTTGGCCCCGGCGTAGTTGGTCCGTACAGACACAATCGGCGGATCGATGGATGGAAATTCACGGACACCCAAAAATGTGTATCCGATCACGCCGAATAAAATCAGCATCAGGTTCATCACAATGGTGAGAACCGGCCTTTTAATACTGGTGGTGGAGAGACTCATGCGCTTACGATTTAATCCGATTCATCAACCTTTATCGTTACCACCATCCCATCAGCAAGCGACATAATGCCTGAGGTCAGCACCGTATCGCCAATCGCTACCCCATCGGTAATCAATACGTCCGTACTGGTCCGATCTTCAGCTTCTACGGGTGTTGCAGCGGCCTTACCGTTTTTCAATAGAAACACCTGTTTGCCATTTTGCACTGGAATGACGGCCTCGGTAGGTACCAGCACCGCGTCTTCCGTATGGTCCAGTGGCAACTCGATACGTGCGAAAGCGCCGGGAAATAATCGCTCTTCCGGATTGTCAGCAATCGCACGGATGCTGATGGTCCGCGTGGCCGCATCCACCCCCGGTTCAATGGCGTAAATTTCGGCGTGGTATCTCGCTTCCGACCCGCTGACACTAAACGTTAAGCCCTGCCCTACCTTTATTTGGGCGCTGTACTTTTCAGGCACCGAAAACAACACCTTAATCGGGTTTATACTCAATAAATTGGCCACCACGGTGGATGGGGTGAGGTATTCGCCTTCCGAAATCGACCGGAGACCGATCTTACCGCTGAATGGCGCACGAACGGTGGTCTTGGCTATCTGGGCGCGGATCAACTCGGTTTGGGCTTTCGCCGATTCATAATCGGCATGGGCCACATCATACTCCTGCTGGCTAATCGCTTCTTTTTGTAATAAAAGGCGCGCGCGCTTCTCATTGTCCGCTGCCAATTGCTCACTGCTCTGCGCTTGGATGAGGCGAGCCTGCAATTCAGAATCATCGATGCGCAGCAGTACCTGGCCTTTTTGCACCGCAGACCCCTCTCGGAATGTCAATGCCCTCACAATGCCCGATACTTCACTGCGGATTTGAACCTGCTCATTGGATTCAATGGACCCCGATAGGGTAATGGTGTTGGAAAACGCACGGGGTACCACCACCACCGCATTGACGGTCATTGGCCCACTGCTTTGTTCGGGTGCTGCAACTTTAGGTTTAGGATTACGCGTAAGCCAATAACTTATGGCGGCCACAGCAACGATAGCTATCGCGATAAAAAAGTACTTTTTCTTCATTTTAGTATCTGAAAGTGGGGTGTAAGGGCACACCTACATCCGCAAAAAACATAAATATACAGCTTTCTGCCAGCCAAAACTACTGGAATCATCAAGTATTTCGTAGCTGTATCACATTTTTTACGGAAAAACTTGCCACCTGGCGCAACGCTATGCCGGGCGGCCACTAAATGTACATGGAAACCACGCGCTAACACCGACGTATTCCTTGAACATCTATAATTTGGTTAAAATTCGTCTTTCAGCCGCTCATACAGTCGGCCAAATAATTCAAAGCTTTCCATGTATCGGCGATGGGCATGGGTATCGGGTTCGTAAACCGCATTGGCCGATTGGTTACCAACCATATCAAACCCCGATGTCTTCCCCAATGCCTTCAGCACGACCATACAGGCACCTTTGGCCGCATCCTGCACCCCTTCTTCCGACACGACCACACGTTTATTGAAAACGTCGGCTAACAACTGTACCCAAAAAGGAGCTCGTGCAAACCCGCCGTTGGCGTGGATAACCTTGATGGGACTAGCGAGCTCTTCGAGTGCCGTGCCCACACTATACAGTCCGTATACAATCCCTTCCAGCACGGCTCTGGTGAAATGCGCCTTGGTATGGTGCAGTTGCACACCGAAAAAGAGCCCTTTTGCATTCGCATTCCAATATGGCGCCCGTTCGCCTGCAAGATAGGGCAAAAACAGCAGCCCATCGGCACCAGTTGCAACGGTCGATGCTTCTGCTATGAGCTGTTGGTATCCGCCCGATCCCGCCTGCCCCTCCCCACCGAAGGTATCGCGGTACCAACGAAACACCATGCCGCCGCTATTTACGGCCCCGCCTACCACAAACAAGCGTTTGGTAAGCACATAGCAGAATGTACGGGCTTTTTTGTCCGTTTGAGGCGTTTGTGCCACCATGCGTATCGCTCCGCTGGTACCGATGGTTACCGCCGCCACACCAGGATGCACGGCGCCGGCGCCCAAATTGGCCAAACAGCCATCACTGCCCCCAACGACGAATGGCGTATCTTCAGGGATGCCCATCTCGCTGGCCAACTGTGCAGGCAGCCCCGATAACGTGTGGGTAATCGGAACCGGCTCGGAAAGTTGTGTTGCATCAATACCGGCCAGTTCCAATGCCGGACGGTACCATTGGAAGGCGTGGATATCAAAGAGCCCCGTTGCCGATGCAATGGATTCATCTACCACGTACCGGCCAAACAACCGGTAGAAGACATACTCTTTGATGGAAATGAATTTCCGGGCCGCCTCGAAGATGGCCGGCATTTCCGTCTGTAGCCAACAAAGCTTGCAGAGTGGCGACATGGCGTGGATAGGCGTACCGGTTTTCAAATAATTGTCAAGCCCTTTATCCGTGCGTTTAAGTTCCGCTGCAAACGAAGCACTGCGCGTATCGGCCCAGATGATGCAGTTGGTCAGCGGTTGATCGTGCGCGTCCATGGCGATAAGCCCGTGCATGGCACTACTAAACCCAATGGCGATGTGCTCCCCCCGCCCGCCGTTGCCCTTCACCTTCACCACCAGCTGAGCAATGGCATTAACGACAGCGTCGAACAGCACGGCCGGATCCTGCTCGAACCATCCCGGTTGGGGGGTCATCAACTCATAATCGACTTGCTCATGCGCTAGCACATGTCCTTCTGAGTGGAAGGCCACGGCTTTGGTCGCTGAAGTTCCGATATCTACACCGATAATGATGTCCATTGGCGAAGGGTAGTTACCTCACAAACATAGATAAATTGCTTTGGAAATACATAAACCCATTCAGCTTTTACTTTTTTTCATTAACATTGTATCCATCATTGTCAAAAATATGTTGAAGTTCAGTTGCTTCGTGATTGCGGTTGTTGCAGCCTTGTGTGTACGTGCACAAGGAACCGGCAATATCGACCATTTCATCGTAAAGGAAAATCTAATCAAAAACGGCAAACTGGCCATTATTGCCACAGACGCTGAAGAGCGTCCTAATGAAGCAGTTTCGGGCACCTTTCAATTCGTCATCAACGGCTTCAAGCAAGCGTTGCAGTTCCACGAGGGGGTGGCTATCACGTCGCACCCCATCGAAACCTCGGCATTTGTATTTATCAAGCACCGCAATCAGCAAGGTTCCCATGGTAGGCTCTATTTCGTGTGGAAGCGCGACCAGGGCCTCCAACCCATTGCTATAAACTGGTATTTCCTCATCCTTGTCCCGGCAATCATTCTCCTTATCGCCTACCTCTTCAAACGCATCATGGTATTGGCCATTATCGTATTGGTTGCCTTATTTGTTTATAATTACAGCAAGGGGCTGGATCTAGAAAATATTTTCGAAACGATTGCGCACGGAATTAAGTCGTTTATTTAAAATGGCATCCCTATCCCGAAGTTATATTGCACAAAATTATAGCGGTCGGGGGCATTCGTCAGGCGGTATTGCTCTTTAAAAGCCTTATTGTTGAAAAACTCCGAGATGACCCACTGTTGTGCACCGTCAAACTGCGGGTCGCGCACCTTCACGCCGGCATCCAACCGGATCACGAAATAATCGAGATCGAACCGCAGGCCGGCCCCTGCCCCGATGGCCAATTGTCCGAGGAAACGGTCGAACCTAAACTCCCCACCAGGGTTCAATTCATTTTCATTGATGCGCCAAATGTTACCGAAGTCTGCAAACGTAGCGGCCTTAAGTTTAGCTCCAAAAATATCATTCACCAACTTAAAGCGGTATTCGATACTCCCTTCGAGCTTAATTTCCCCCAATTGGTCGAGATTTCGGAGATTGAGGCGCAGATCGGGGTCGAGCACCTTGCGGTTGTAATTGCCGGGGCCCAATGTGCGTGCCTGCCATGCCCTTATGCCGTTCATACCCCCACCGAAAAAGCTTTTCTCGAAAATCAGCAGGCTCGAGTTATTGCCATAAGGAATGGCGACCCCCGGATTCAGCCGCATAACAAGTTGCCGGTCTCCGCCCAAGGACCGATAATACCGTATATCTGTTTCGACCTTTGCATATTGCAGGTAAGGCACGCCCATAATCTCTTTCTCGCCGTCTATGTTCCGCTTAAAATCGATCACCTTACTCGCCAGCCCGAGCAGGTTGCCGCTCAGGTCTAGCGCACCCCGGAAATAAAGGAAACTTTCCAGCCTAGAAAGCCGGATAGCATTCACCGTATACGCATATTGCGAGCCCAGCCCAAAATAAGCCCGGTTGTTGCTACGTACATACAGCAGAAAATCCTGGTCAATCAAACGTTGGGCAAATTCGCTATTTAGGCGGCCATAACGATATTCGAGCACCACGGGGGTAAGGTTATGCTGCTTATAACGGGTATCAAACCAGTTATAAGATAGTGTGCCGCTGAAATAGCGGTTCGAGTAGGTTTGAAATTGGTCAAAGGCCTGTATATTCGCGGAGAATACCGTGCGGGGCAATCCGTTTTTCCCCACGGGCGGAACGGCAAAAGGCGTAATCAACCGCGGCACGGTGATGTTCACCCCGATCTGGAAGTCGTTGTTGAATACCCTGTCGAACAAACCGCCCGATAGTCGCGAGTCAAACAACACGCCATAGCGCAACTTCACCTCCAACTGCTCCAGTCCGCCGAAGAGGTTGCGGTGGGTAAAGGTATTTCCAATGTTGAAACCACTCATTCCCGCGTTGAATGTATATTCGCCCTCAATCTGGTTACCCATATAAGGCCGCGGTACCAGCTCGTAGTGCACATTCAGCCGATTGGAACCTACCTTCTCATAATTGATCTTCACATTGCGGAATCCATTCAACTCATAGAGCCGATCATAGGTGAGATTCTCCAAATTAGCGTTATAGGTATCCCCCTGCTGGTGAAACAAGTACCGCGCTATGGGCGCTGCGCGGAAGCGCCCGGTGTAGTCCCGGAAAGTGAGCTGTCCATCCAGTACGGCCTCATCAGGCATGGGCTGGTTCCGTTCGGGCCGATCGTGTTTGATCACCACAAAACTGCTGTCGATATGGAATTGCGTATGCCCTGTCCGTCCCTCGGGGTTATCCACGATAAGCCGCACGTCTGCCTGATTGCGCTGCAAACTAGAATCGACATCTACGCGCATATACTGCCGCAAATAGTCGTAATAGCCGCGCTGCCGCATCAGGGAATACACCCGCTCGCGCTCGGCCACCAACGAGTCGGCATCATAGCGCGATCCGGGTTTGATGGGGCTCATTGCGCTACGCCGTTCGGCATACAGTCGGGCCAGCGCTGTATCGGCAATATCCACATTCACGTTGCGGAGCGTAAACGGCTCGCCCGGTACCACCTGGAAATGGAGGTGCGCCCGCTTACCCCGCCGCACAATGTTTTGGTCTACTGTGGCGTTGAAATACCCCTTGGATAGCAGGTAACGGGCAATCTGTTGCGTGGAGAAATCGACGAGGGCACTATCGAGGATATGCGGTGGCTCGCCCACGTTGCGGATGTTGGTGGTGCGGTAGCGCCCCTTGCGGGCGTTTGCCAAATTATAGATAAAAAGATTGATGCGCGAGTTGGGCCGGAGCGCGGGAGGGATGTAAGCTTTGGCGCCCTCAGCAAACTGCGGGTCAATGCCATCGATTTCGACCTTCGTTACCAAGGCCTGGTTGGCCTCAAGCAACCGTGTGGAGCGGCACGATGCAAATAATACCAGCAAAAGCATTATACTTGCATACGTAACAAGACAATCCTGTTTAATCATTGACAATGCTTTCAAAACCACAAATCCGTGCCATTACGTCGCTTCAGCAAAAAAAAATCCGCCGGGAACACGGGTTATTTATTGTGGAAGGTGTTAAATCTGTCGGGGAATTTCTCCATTCAGACTACAGCATCCAATGTATTTACCATACCGCCCAAGCGGCTGCAAAATTGCCTAAAATCCCGCAAAATATAAAATCGGTTGAAATCGATGAGCCGACGCTGGTGCGCATCAGCGCCCTCAAAGCCCCGCAGGGCGTACTGGCCGTGGTACGTATACCCCGCTACGCTCCGTTAACGGCAGCTATGCTGCAGCAAGGTTTCCATTTGGTACTCGATGATATCCAAGACCCGGGCAACCTGGGCACGATTATCCGTACCGCCGAATGGTTTGGCTTGGAGCGGGTAATTTGCTCGGTTGGGTCGGTAGATGCTTACAACCCCAAAACCGTACAAGCCAGCATGGGGTCACTTGCGCGCATGCAGGTGTACTATACCGAGCTGGCCGAGCTGGTGGCCCATTCGCCCGTTCCGGTGTTCGGGGCCGTGCTTAATGGCAGCGCCATTTACCACACAGATTTCGGCCAGCAAGGGCTGGTGGTGTTGGGCAACGAGGGCAATGGTATCGGCCCGGCTGTACTGCCCCATATCACGCAGCGTGTTACCATTCCGCGTGTAGGCCATGCCGAGTCGCTCAATGTAGCCATATCCGCCGCGCTGTTCTGCGCAGAACTGACTAGGAAGAAAAAATATCGTATTTTTACCACCGATGGGTAATACGTATGCATTGATAACCGGCGCAAGCCAAGGATTGGGCAAAGCATTTGCGCTCGAATTAGCCAAGCGCCAGTTTAACATCATCTTGGTTAGCCTGCCGGGCGAAGGTCTTGATTTCGTGGCCACCCAGGTGGCCGAATCGGGTCAGGAAGCCCACTGCTACGAGACCGATTTGACACTAAAAGCGAATATCGTGGCGTTGGCCGACTGGGTGAACGAGCGGTTCCCGCTATCGGTACTGATCAACAATGCTGGCTGCGGCGGCACCCAGCGGTTTCAAGATGTCGATGTCGACTACCTCGATCGCATCATCCAACTCAACGTCAAGGCTACGGCTTTACTTACCCACCAATTGTTACCCAACCTGATGAAAAGCGACCAAGCATACGTGCTCAATGTGGGTAGCGTGGCCGCATACAGTCCTATCGGATACAAAACCGTGTATCCGGCATCGAAGGCCTTCGTATACAGCCTCAGCCGGGGGCTTTACCAAGAATTTGCCGATAGCAATGTATTCTTCAGCGTGGTCAATCCCGGCCCTATGATGACCAATGCCGACTCGTCGGCCCGCCTACAACAGCAGGGCTTTTTTGCAACGATGGGGTTGCTTACGCCCGAAGAAGTTGCGGCAATCGCCATTAGGCAGCTCTTCAAGCGCGATACGCTCATCATGCTCAACTGGGTGAATAAACTCACGTGGATGGTGATGAAATTCTTACCCGTATACATCCGCCTTCCGCTGCTTACCAGGGCCATGAAGAAGGAGGTGAAACGCGCATGAAGGTACTGGTTACCGGCGCAAATGGCCTGCTCGCCACCAACACCATCATCGCCTTACTGTCGCGCGGATACCAGGTGAAGGGGCTCATCCGCGATACGCGCAAATTTCTCCTCCCCGCCCACACCAACCTCGAACTCGTTGTGGGCGACATCACCGACGCCCAGTCGTTGGATCGGGCCGTTGCCGGTTGCGATTACCTCATCCATTGCGCCGCCACGACAGACCAACGCCTGCTTCGCTATGCCGACTATCATCGAATCAACGTGGAGGGCACCGAAAACGTCATCCAGGCCGCTATAAAGCACGGCGCCCGAAAAATCGTATACGTGGGTACCGCCAATACATTCGGGTATGGCACATTGGAGGCGCCGGGCAACGAAACCCTGCCGCCCGCCGCACCGTTTACCGATGCATGGTATGCGAAAAGCAAACTCGAAGGACAACACCGTATATTAGCCGCCGCCGACCAAATAGCCGTTACCATTGTAAGCCCCACGTTTATGATCGGCCCTTACGATGGGAAACCCAGTTCCGGTGCCATCATCCGCATGGGTTATGGCAAGAAGGTGGTCTTCCACCCCCCCGGCGGCAAAAACTTCATCAACGCCGAAGATGCGGCCAACGGTGTGGTAGATGCGCTGGAGAAAGGCCAACAGACCGAAGCCTATTTACTGGCTGGCGAAAACCTCACCTATCGAGCCTTTTTTCAAAAACTATCCGCGCAGACCGGCCAGCAGACGCTACTGATCCGCGTACCGCCCGTCTTACTGCGCATAGCCGGTTATCTCGGTGATGCCCTTCGGTGGGTGGGGGTCCGCACGGCCTTATCGAGCACGAACATGAAAATCCTATGCGTAAACAACTATTATACCCACAAGAAAGCGCAAGCCCAGTTGGGCACGTCGTTCAACCCCATCGAGAACGGCATCGACGCCGCTATCGCTTGGTTCAGGGACCATAAGTTATTGTAATCGGTGTACCGCTGCTTAATGCGAGCTCGCTTTTTTTATTTAATTTATAATCTGTCTAAATAATTCATATCTTTGGAGCATTAGGTTATCGAATCTATATGGTTTGTTTATATAGTTGTTTAGTTTAGTTAGTAAAACCCCGCTGATGTGAATCACCGGGGTTTTTTATTTCGGATAACTACTATAAATCCTACTTTTGTAGCCAACTATGGTTTCAAAAAATCAAGCGGGCATCCCCATCTCGATGTCGCTCAACGACACCCTCAGTTCGGAAGGGATCAGTTCATCAGCACTACCGAACAAAACCCGCATCATCGTTATCGCCGCCTATGCGGTGGCCATTGCGGCCTTAATCAGCTTCATCGCTAAATTTCTGGTGTTGTTTATCAACATGATCACCAACCTATCTTTTTACGGTACATTTTCCTTCCATGAGGGCAGCCCATGGGGAGCCAACTTGGGCATATGGGTTATTATCATTCCCGCTATCGGCGGGTTGATCGTAGGTTTTATGGCATTATACGGTTCAAAAGCCATCCGAGGGCACGGCATTCCGGAAGCCATGGAGCAGGTGCTGACCAACCAAAGTAAGATCAGGCCTTCCATCACCTACCTCAAACCCATCTCGTCGGCCATTGCCATCGGTACCGGTGGACCATTCGGCGCCGAGGGGCCCATCATCGCCACGGGTGGCGCGTTGGGATCTACATTGGGGCAGGTGCTCAAGATCTCGCATTCCGAGCGCAAAATCCTGCTGGCTGCGGGCGCTACGGCGGGTATGACGGCCATCTTCGGCAGCCCCGTAGCGGCCATTTTCCTCGCCATTGAGTTGTTGCTCTTCGAATTCACCCCCAAATCGCTCATTGCTGTATCGCTGGCGTGCATCACCGGCGCGGCGGGGCACCATTTCCTGTTCAGTGCCACGCCCGTTTTTGCGTTGGAGCATATCATACCCACCGCCTCCAACCCAGCCATCCTGGGGTATAGCATCATTGGCATCGCCATCGGCTTCCTTTCCATCATGCTCACCAAAGCGGTATATTGGGTAGAAGATGCGTTCGAGCGGTTGCCCTTCCACTGGATGTGGTGGCCGGCCATTGGTGGTTTGGCGGTAGGTATCGTGGGCTATTTTGCCCCCCGCACGCTAGGTGTTGGCTATGAAAACATCACCGACCTGCTCAACAACAGCCTACCCTTGGCGGTGGTCTTATCACTTTGTCTGCTCAAGTTCCTATCGTGGGTCATTGCCCTCGGCAGCGGCACATCGGGCGGTACCTTGGCGCCATTGCTGACCATCGGGGCTGCTATCGGGCTATTGTGTGGCCACGTGTTGCTCACTTTATTCCCCAACTGCGGCATCAGCCTGCCGTTAGCGGCGTTGGTCGGCATGTCTGCCATGTTTGCGGGCGCATCCCGCGCGGTACTCACCTCCATCATCTTTGCGTTAGAGACCACGGGGCAGTTCAATGCCATGCTACCGTTGCTGGGATCGTGCGTGGGCGCCTACCTCGTATCCTATTTGTTTATGGATACCACCATCATGACCGAAAAAATCACGCGGCGGGGCATCCACACGCCCGATTCGTACCAACCCGACCAGCTAAACCAGTTGACCGTTGGCCAAGCCATCGAGCAGACCAGCACCGTCATCGAGGGCGACAATACCATCGAAGAGCTGCGCAATTGGTCGGCTGCAGAGGGGCTCACCGAAAACTACTACATCGTGGTCGATTCGGATTACCAATACATCGGCATTGTCAGCTCCTCCAGTATATTCTCGCATCACCAAGATCAGGGGCAACCCATCAAATCGCTGATCAAAAGACAGCCGGCTTATTTACGGGCCACCAACAGCCTAAAGGAAGCCATCCATAAAATGACCCAAGAAAACGTGGATGTGTTGCCGGTATTAGCGGCGCGGGGCAGTACGGTGGTGGGGTTATTGCACTACAAAAACATTCTGGCCGCCTATGATGCTGCCGACACCTTGAATGAACAACGGGAGACGAATATCTCCATCAAACGGTCGAGCATGCGGATGCTGGTAAAGGGAAAGAAAATCCTGATCAAAAAGCGGAACACCTAAACCGCTCAGGCTGTTTAGAGCACATGGGCAGTAAAGCTGCCCAACCGGGTGCTATCCTTTTCAACGGGCTCGAAAAGCTGGTCGATATGGAAAGCCAAGGTACTGTACACTTCCAGGTTACTCTGTTTGCCGAAGCCTATCGATGCCAATACCTGCAATTGGGCATTCAGTGTGCGGTTAAAGGCGGTGCGGTATTTTTCGCTGATGGGTTCCGATGGCGGAAACACCTGTGCCAAGGCATCCACCTGTTTGCCATGCTTCCAAAAGCGGTAGCACACGTGGGGGCCGGTAGCCAGTCCGGTACTGCCCACATAACCAATCACCTGCCCTTGGCTCACGTGCTGTCCGCGCTTCACGGCGCGCTTGCTCATGTGCAGGTATTGCGTGGTATACACGTTGTCGTGTTTAATTTTAACGTAGTTTCCGTTACCGCGGCCATAGGCCGATGCTTCCACCACACCAGCTGCCGTAGCTACAATCGGGGTGCCGTGCGGAGCGGCAAAATCGGTACCCAAATGGGCTTTCCACCGGCGTTGAACCGGGTGGAACCGCCGCAGCGAGTACCGCGATGATATGCGGCTGTATTTCAATGGCGCTTTAAGGAATGTGCGGCGTAGGCTTTTCCCATTCTCGTCGTAATAGGCGCCACGTTCATCATCGGCACCCTCAAAATAAAACGCCTGGTATTCCTTCCCCTCGTGGCCAAACACGGCCGACTCGATACGCCCCGGACCTACGGGCACACCGTCTACATACTTACGCTCATATACCAGTTTGAACCAATCGCCCTTATTGATGCGGTAGAAATTGACCGCCCAACCGTATATTTCTGCTAACTGCACAGCCAGGTCGGGGCTGGCCCCGTTTTCTTCCAATGTTTCGTAGAGCGAACTTTGGATCACGCCGGATACGGTTTCGAGTTGGGTGTCTACCGGCTTCTGACCTTTATATACCGATGCCTCCCCCCGCAGGTCGTACACCACGTAATCAATCGGATTGGGTTGGTACACAAAATAATGGGCCTTGCCCGATTTATCCTTGAAAATGGTATAATCATGGCCCGCCGCAATTTTCCGCACATCAAATACAGTCTTCGCTTTCTCGGCGACCACCGAAATGCTCGGCAGGTCGATTTGGTAGCGTTGCAAGATATCCGACAAGAACTCATTGCGTTTAACGGTTTGCGTTTCGATATCAAACCCATCCATGGTCAGTCCGAATAGCAGGGCACTGCCTTCGGTTGCCGGTTCGGCCACGGCCATGGGCTGTTCGGGAGTAGCGTCAAAAGAAGAAAGCGAAATAAAAGTGGTACCCAATACGATTACACCAAGCACAACAAGTGCAAGTACATTTTTCTTTGAGGTCATTTCTTATTATAGGTAGTTAGAATCTCCAAAAGCTGATTCGGTATTCATCTAAGTTAATCGGTAGCCACCGCCACCACAAATCCATCACACATTGCAAAAATGCAAATAACGCATTTTTATTTAAAAAGTTTTATTTTTTAACACTTTTTTACATTTCCGGCCAATGTGGTGGGTACCGATTACTGCCCCACCGAAAAACGATAGATGCAGGTGCTGGTGTACGTGTCGCCCGGTTCGAGCACGGTAGTGGGCCAGTGCGGTTTGTTGGGTGCATCGGGGAAGTGCTGGGTTTCGAGGCAAATGGCGGATTGTTTCGCATAGGGCACCCCTTCTTTACCGGTGCGCGAGCCATCGAGCATATTGCCGGTATATACCTGCATGCCCGGTTCGGTGGTGTATACCTCCATGGCGATGCCACTACCGGGTGCATATAGCCGGGCGGCAGGTTCATCGATGCTTCCGTTGGTATTCAACACAAAGTTGTGGTCTATGCCACTGGCTATCTGTAGTTGCGCATTTAAGGAGTCGCGCCCCAGGGCCGCACGGATGGGTAACGGTTCGGTAAAGTCAAACGGTGTGCCCGCCACGGGTTGTATCTCGCCGGTGGTAATGAGCGTGCTATCCAGCGGTGTATAATCAGTGGCATTCACGTACAACACATTGTCAAGCACCGTCTTTTCGGGGTCGCCGGCCAAGTTGAAAAAGCTGTGGTTGGTGAGGTTGATCACGGTTTTTTCGGTCGTTTCCGCTTCGTAGTTGATAGCCAGTTCATTGTGTTGGTTCACGGCGAAGGTTACACGCACGGTTACTTCGCCGGGGAAACCGCTTTCGCCGTCGGGCGATATATACGCGAGCACCAGCGTACTATCGTTGGGTTGGTCGGCTGTAAACACCTGTCCGCGCCAGCCTTCCCCCCCACCGTGGATGGTGTGCTGGCCGTTGTTGCGGTCCAGCTGTACGGTATCGCCGTCCAACACGAAGCGGCCGTTGGCAATGCGGTTGGCCACGCGGCCCATGGTAGCACCGAAAGAAGACGGTGTGGCGGTATAGTCATCGATGTGGGCAAACCCCTGCACCACATCTCGGAATTCGCCTTTCGCATCGGGCACCATCAACGACACGATGCGGCCACCGTAGTTGGTGATGCATGCTTCCATCCCACTTGCATTGCGAATAACGTACAAGTTGGTCGAGTCGCCGTTTACTACCGTTTGGAAATCGCGCCTATCCAATCCCGATCGGGTTTTTTGTACTTCCGGCTGGGGGTTGCAGGCCGCTAGCATGGCTATGGTTATCACTCCGCAGGCGAGGGTATTGGCAGGTATTGTCATTGGTGCTTCGTTTCGTGTTAAACATCAAAGGTATAAATATCTGTGACATTTACCGCCCATGGTCGATTCTGATGTCAGTGGAACCGGATTCCTAAAGCGATATCGATGTGACCGAGGTTTTCCTTATTTTCATCATCCAGCTCCATCTCGTTTCCATCTACGGTAAACCTGCCCAGAATACCGGTGGTGGCCGCAATCTTTGCACCGATTGACAAATGATCCGACAAGCGGATATCGTACCCTACATGGGCGATGTACCCCGCAGTTGCCCCTTTTATCCGCTGGGTTGTAATTATCTCAAAGCGGTTCAGGTAGCCCACATAGCCCAGCGATGCCCCTGCCAAAAACGTATTTCCGTCGGAAAATGTCTGTCGGAAAACCGCGCCGGGGCCAACGAAGGTAATGGAAATATTGTCACTCATGGTGCCGTATTGGGTGTTGCCGTATACATCGGTTACATACACGTCGGCTATGCTGTTTGACGAGGCAAAGCGGTTGGCATGCAGCCCCAGGCCCAGTTTGGGATTCAGAAAATAATAAGCGGTGCCATCCAGTACCCAGCCACTTTTCAATTTCTTGGCATAGGAAACAAATTCGCTGGGTACATTGGCATTGAGTTTTGCCGGCCGGTAGCCATAGCCACCACTTAGTGATACCTGCCACCGGTCGAAGCCGGTTTGAGACTGCTGCGCCCATCCCAATGACATGCCGAAAAACAGGCCCCAGGCCAGGTTCAGGCTGATACGTGTGATACGGTTCATATTAACCAATTAAAGTTGGCGAGCTACGTTGGGAATTTCACGCAGCCGGATAAAACCACCATTCAGGTGGTCAAGTTTCATTTCAAAAGCAGCCTCAGCATTAGAAGCAATGAGCGCTCCCGCAATGCCAAAGAATGCACTTGCAACGATAACGTCACTAGCTGCAGCAGCTACCTTGTCTTTACCCATAAAAAACAAATCATCCCCTTCGCGCCACAACGGATAATAGCCATAGCTCGTAGCCACATAAGGCTGCCCTCGATATACGATGGCATACACATCCTTTGACCTTACTTTCCTTGCCTTCCCCGAAGCATCGGATACCGTTACCCGGGTTTTCGTACCGGCCTTCTCACGGACCTCCACCTGTGCATCAGGAGTCTGGGCCGCGAATGACTGGTAGGTCCTATAAAGACCCTCAGCATACGTGTCCGTAGTATAAAGCGGAATATTTCGTTTTTCAATGCTATCCATCGCCATCACCTCCACGCGTGAATAGTTCGTTTGTGTTTTAGGTTGGCGAGACAGGTTCACCGCGATGAAATCAACCAGGGTATTGCCGGTACGGCGCAGCAAGGCATTGGTTACCTCCATAGATTCAACAGAAACCACGGTATCTATTGTAGCCAAAGAAAAATAGCGGTCATCCTGCTCAGTATAAAGTGACACCCGCATGTAGCAATGTCCTTTTTCAGTAAACGAACCACTTAATTCGGCAAACTGCATATGCCTTAGCTGCACAAGGAGCCGCCCGTCCCCAGCGGTCGAATCCGTAAGAGCGGCAAGTGCGTTAGCGAGTTGTAGCCCAAGCGCTGGCTCAGCGACCACCCGAGCAGGAGCGTTCAGCACGCCTTTCTGTACCAAACCTAAATTACTGGTATCGGTCCGGGAGTCCAGGAAATCAATTATCTTATAAAAGCTATGTGAAACCACTGCGGTTGGCAGTTCCAATACAAAATGCTTCTCCCTATTCTGAGCATAACCAGCGGTAACAATAACAACGACAAGCAGCATGAGTGGGCAAATACGTCTTTTTAGGGCAAGGCTCATCTTAATTTAATTTTTCAGTTTGTAAAAAGTATCTAATAACCGTTTAATTTCAATAAATTACTATCGTTTTCTCACCGATTCATGCTAGGTTCCCTATCGGCCAGGCACGAAGAAAACACGAAGGTCAAAACCCGATTCCGAAGTTTGATGATCATTCGATATGACCGTGGTGACTACCATCATATTAATCCAAAGCGTTGTAAAAGCCTGTTTAACGAGGTATTCATTTATCCTATACGGGTGGTCAATTCGCGACGGAAGCCGGTGGTCATACCCTACGCAACCGCCAAAATATGGGCAAAATGGCTTTCCAGTATATTTTCCTATACCCGATCGTCCAGTAGAACCTAAGCTTAGAGGCTTTAACAAAGCTCGTACTCCCCTTAGCGTCAACTACGATTTATCCCATTCGCGTATTGCTATTTTAGCGCGTTCAACGACTTTTTTCCATTTAGGGTCCTTTATTATTTCTTCATCCGAATCTTTTTCATTATAGTTATTTAACAACTTTCTTAAGTTATTCAATTCAAAAATGGCGGCATTAGACAATCCTATTTTAGAAGCTTTATTATCAATAAAATCATCAAAATTAAAATCATCAAATAACGAACACATCAATTCGGTATAAGAAGAAATTAACCTCGTGTCATTGTCTTCATTTAACCACAGCTTTCGTTGTAAGCTCAAATCAGACAATTCAATTATCATTCTGTATATACTCTCGATTATTTTATCCATTAATCTAAAATTTTGGCATCTTATTTATATCAAATTGATTTAATGGAATATGAGCTCCTGGAACATTACCATTCGGAAGAACTTTTCCATTTACATCATAGAACTTGCCATCTTTCATAAATTTCACATAAGGATTTTGCTGTAGTACATTTGGACTATTTGGGTTTCCTGGCATTTGCCTAATTATGTTGTGTGGGTTACTTGGGTCTTTAAAAACAGTGCCACCACCTTTTTTACTTGCTTGTGTTATCCAACCTTTCGGGGCAGTTCCCCCCTTACCTACCTCATTCACATACACCTTTCGGGATTGGGAAGTCAGTTTACCCTGTTGGTTCACAATCCCGTCTTTCACCATGTGTGAAACACTCGATGTTGCCTTCGCTCCTGTCCAGAAATTCGCACCCCGGATCAGGTTGGAGCTGCCAGCCGCCGCACCGCCAGTGATTCCGCCAAAAAAAGCTGTCGTACCCAACCGCTTCAGCGAAAGCTCATAGGGATCACCGAAGGCAATCATGTTACCGACGCCAAGCGCCATGTCGTTGTACACGGCACCAACACTGCCCATCACAACCCCACCGGCAACCGAGGTTGTCGACAGAGTCAGGGCTCCTCCCACTGCGGCGCCACCCGTTGCCGCACCCAATGCACCCGCAACGGCTCCAACACCAAAGGCCTTCGCGCCTTCCCAGAACCCGCCCTTGGCTACCTCATCCCAATGGGTGATTGTATTGACAACACCACCCACCACGGCGCCGATCGCGATATGTACCCACTCCCCGTCCGGATCGACGTAGATCACCGGGGTATTCCCCATCGCTAAATACG
Source organism: Parapedobacter flavus (assembly GCF_035818675.1). Lineage (NCBI taxonomy): Bacteria > Pseudomonadati > Bacteroidota > Sphingobacteriia > Sphingobacteriales > Sphingobacteriaceae > Parapedobacter > Parapedobacter flavus. The sequence goes on along the minus strand of NZ_JAYKZZ010000001.1, from coordinate 803,955 downwards.
GGTTGCTGAACTGACTCGCAGGGTCCATCACATTCCACCGTCCAATCGATGGATCGTAGAACCGTGCCCCATGGTCGTACCAGTTCAGCCCGCCCTGTTCCTGCAACTCCTTACCGCTATAAAGATAATGGTTCTTCGTTCCCGACACAAATGAAAGATGTAGCCCATTGGCCGGGTCACCGTACATCGCCATACCGTAGGGATAGTATGCCGTCTGCTGGATAACCCGCGCCGTGGTTTGGTTGTTGTCCGAGGGATTAGCATCGAACATCACACGCGTGCTACCCAGGTGATCCGTAAGTGCGTACTCATAAAAGTAATTATTGGACGTTCCATTGCGGCGTGCCCTTCCTTCACCGGTTTGCACATAAGCCAGCACGCCCTGCTCATACTGGATACCTGCAACATAGTCTGTCGTCTCTACCGTGCTACCGTTCGTATATTTCCGCTGCAGCTTCTTCCCCGTACGGTCGTACAGGTATGTGATTTTCTTCACCGGACTGCTCGTGAAGGTAATCACCTCGGGCAGGTTGAATACGTTGTAACTAATCGTTGTGACCCCTTTATTGAGGTCCTTCGTCGCATTACCGTTCGTATCGTAGGTGTATTCATTGGCCTGCTGCACCCCATCGTTGAAGCCCATCGCTTTATAGGTGGTGGCCTGTGTACTGATGTCATCAATGCGTGTATGGCGATAACCGCTGTATGTAAACACCAGGCTATCGATCTGCCGTTTGGCGCTACCCGTCCGGGCCCAGCGTCCGATGCGGTCGATGTTGCCCGTATTGGTGTAGCGGATGTGCTCGCTATGGTTTCCGTCCCAGGTGCCATTTGTGGATGACAGGGCAGTGGTCATCTGCCCGATGGCATCATAGCCGAAGCGGTAACCGAGCTGCGGCGGTGCGGGAGTCATACCCGATGCAGCCTTGGTCTTCCACCGTATACCCGCTATGTTGCCATTGTATTGAGGTGCCACTGCCGCATTTTCATAATCAATGGCCATTCCATATAAATCCGCACCGCTGGTGGCGTCGTCTTTATTTAACGTATTATTGGCCGCTAGATTGGGGTCATTTACGGAAGTAAGCCAACCGCGGGCATTATAACGGTAGTCTACACTTTGCAGGTATTTCGTCTGCCCTGCCTTCAGGTGCAGCTTCTTGTCAATGAGCTGACCAAGCTCGTTGTACGTGTGGTGTGCCAACGTGATCTCCGGGTCAGCACCGGTTTTCTGTTTTACATCGACCAGCCTGCCGGCATGGTCGTATGAGTAGCTGTTGGTTACCGTGACGGTTTGGCTCGAAGGGCCCGTGTGTACCCGGCGACCGGTGGCTAATTGGCCGGTAAAATCATAGGTACTACTCACCACATCTTTTCCCCCAAGGTGATTGCCTACATGGGTTTGGATAACCTGCGCATCGATGTCATAGTAAGTTACTGCCCAAAGTACGGTAGCTGGGCTGTTCAACGTCCATGTTTTGCGTCCGGTTAGCAAGCCCGGTGCCTTGGCAATTTTCACATTACCTCCATAAGTCTGGTAGGCATAGTTCGAAGGCAACCCCGGTATATTGTAGGTGTCGTAGTAATTGACCAAGTAATAGGTCGATACGTTCGTAGGCCATGCGGCATTCGTGTATCCATGGGTAGTGGTGCTCGTATTCCGGCTTTCCCAAAGTGTCGTATATCCATCCACCTGTGTTTGCAAAGCGGTGCGCGTAATGGCTGTATTGTTATTATTCCATAAACCGGTGATGACCAGCCGCCCATGTGCATCATACTTGTTCACCATCCATTCGTGGCGTGCCCGTTGATTAGCATCTTGCGAAGCTACGAGTTGGTGGCGCTTATTGTAGACGAAGTATTCCACTCCTTTGCCGGGCAGCGTTTGCTCCACCTTACGCCCCATCTTGTCATATCGGTATTTGTAGCCCAGGCTGGCAATCGTTGCCGTCGATGGCACACTGGATCCGTCAGGGTTCGTACCCGGGGGCAACACATAGGTAATTCTTCCAAAATCGTCATAGACGTAGTAAGTGGAGAGTGTCACCACGGTTGATCCATTCTTATTGTACGTGCGAAGCAATACGACACGTCCGTCTTTATCGGTATATTCTTCCGTAGTACCTGCTTTGCCGTCAGCTGATTTCCAGTTTTCGTCTCTCACAATACTGACATATAATTGCTTGGCAGCATAATTGCCGTTGTGCTCTGGCGTAGGTTCGTTCGTGGTCGAAAGGGTCACATTATATCGCACCACATCGGTGGTGTTGAGGGTTACCAGCGTTTTCACCGTATGACCCGAGTTGGGGATGCTTCCGCTTTGCGGTTGCCAATGTGCACCGGGCGACCCTTGCTCCAACACCCTGTTTAGCGGCGAGGCCTCGAAAATAGTTTGTGCATAGGCGTGACTAATTACCGGTTTGCCCGTTTGCCCGGTAGCGTTATAAAAAGCCTGTTGTTCGGATACAGCGTTGGTTTTGAAATACCCGTTTCCGCCACTATTTGTTGCGTAGGGCAGATACCCGGTTGAGTTCCTTCCGTGTATGTCGTAGGTGATGGGCACAACGACGTCTTTAAGGCCTGGCGAACTTTTTATTGCCACCTGCTGCGCGGGTCTGCCAAGCCCATCGAAATAGGTAATCTGGCGGCTAGCCTGGTTTAGCGTGGGATCCGCAATCGGGTCAGTCGCCGGCAGCAAATAGGTGGTCGTCAACACGTAATTCCGGTCGTTCGAAAAAGGATTGGTGCTGGCAGGGGGAGCCCCAACATATATGTGTACAGCAAATCCGACGGGCACCTCAAACCCGGGTGCCAGCGTGACACTCTGTGTACCATACAGCTCCGATTGGCCACTATAGGTATTGAATACCGGGTTTGTGCCCTGCGCCCGTACGCGGCCAAAACACAGGCATACGATCGCGGCCGCTGCCAGATGAAAAACAATGGGTTGTTTCATGATTTCCCGTGTTATGTGTCAATCAGTCGATTCGATAGTTATATTTATACTCTTCCGCAATCTTTCCGTTATGATCCCGGATCAGCAACAGGCGCTGCAAACCATCGTATTCATATGAAAGTACCTTGCCCCGCGGATCGGCCTCCTGTATCACCCCCACACCCGGTTCATAAGCCCGGGTTGTCACCAACGCCGCCGACAGGGAGGACGCTGTTCGCAATGGAGCTAGAAAGGCGGTAACCTGGGCGGCCGTGGGGGCAAAGCTGGCCGCAAAGTTGTCCACCGCCGCAGGGCCACCAAGCGCGGTTACCACCGTGGCGTAGTCCGCGTTCTGGATTTCGGCAATGGGGTACGTGTTATTGTAGCTGTATAATACGGTGGTTGGCATGCCGTGATCGGGCTGGGTAGTCACCAGGTTTTCCTTACTGTCATACGTAAATGTGCTCCGGCCAACCGATACGCCGTCGCTGAAGGTTTCGCTGGCGACTAAACGTACCTTCACTGGAGAGGTGCCGGGCACTCGCCTATACGTATTTTCTGTCTTCTCAGCCTTGCCGTTGACGGTGGTCTCCGTTGTTCTGATTGCTGTCAGCATGTTGGCCTGCCGCATCGACAAATTGGCCTCATAATCGGGCATGATTACTGGTGCCACCGGGTCTGCACTGTAATATGTAACCGTCTCATGGAACCTATTCTGTGAGTCATAGCGCGCAGGCGACCTCACCAAAAAATAACCGTTCGGCGAATACTGATAACCGGCTGTGGCTTCTGCATATACCCCCGGGTTGGCCTGGTCATACACCCGCTTGATGGCTTGCACCACCCGGAAGTTCTCCACATTTGTCCAGTAGTGGTAAGATACGACAAAACCAGCGCTTTGATTCGGAATGGTCATCCCCCATGCCACTTTTTGCCAGGCGAATGCCTTGCGTTGCAGGGGGGTCGTTTGCGAAACATATACGAAACTATCAACGGTCAGTTTGTCGCCATTTGCGTCGTATACGGTATACGATTGCGGTACGCCCCGTTTATAAGCCAGGTTAATGGATGAGCTGATATTCGGAGGTCTGGTAGACCCGCTTGGGTTACTGTCCCAGTTGCTCATATCGTCCGGGAAATCCGAAAAACTATTGAACCGTGCGACGGTATAGCCCCCGCTCGGTGAAATGGTCTTAACAGCCCGATATCCGATAAAGGTGCCGTTCAGATCATAGATGTTGGATACGGATTCCGAAAAATTCTTCACCAAGGTATTAGCCGCATTGGAGATGGTCAGGTTGTCATACGAGAATGTCCGGATACGGCCGTTGGACCTCCCCTGGCCATCATTATAATTGTAGGTTGTGGTCAACGTCTGGTTGCCCGGGTCACGCCGGACAATGGACTTCACCCGTAGTCCGCCCACCGCGATATTGCTGGATAACGAGTACAGGCAACTGTTCAATTCATAATTGAGTTCCGTTTCAGCTCCTCCAAGCGCGCCAATCGAGACCAAGATGCCCGCTTTCGTTTGATTAAGGTTCGGTGTTCGCAAACCCGGGTTCTTCAGCGGATCCCCCGAAATAATCCGGTAGTAACCCCAATAGTCAAACTGGTCCGTGTCCCTGACCGGAAGCTGATAACCAGTGTAGTACTCAAACTCCCGGTACGGTATAAGCTGTCCGGCTAGTTCACCATTTCCCTCAACGTTGATCCCGTCCAGTCTCAGCCGCAGCCGCTCGGGATCCGATGATGGCATACCGAAATACCCATATTCAAACCTGTAGGTACGCAGCAATTTCGTTGCCGTCGTACCGGTTCTGGCGCTCACGGCTATCGCAGTAAGCCGCGCCGCATTTGTCAGGTCAGTCCGGTCAAACGCATAGGAAAACATGATCCGGGAAACTGACGTTTGGATTTCCGAAAGCTGCCTGGGCTGGGATACGGTCGTGGTGGATGTTTCATGTTCGGCTGGCTGCCAAGAACCCGAGCCATTCCCAGTTATGGAGGAATGATGGTGCTTCAACGCCATGTTGGCGGGAGACGATATATAGCTAAATAGGATGGTCTCCTTATCATTATAGGTAATGATCCGATGCAGATACCAAGTTGAAACATACGTGCGGTTTGCCGCCAGTAGCTTACTTGTAACGGATTCAGTAAACGACGATGCAGCCCCACCGAAACAGTAACGATTTCCCTGCCCATCCACTACCGTAAAACCATATCCCTCCGGCGACGTTGGCGTGTCGTGAAAGATGTGCGGGATGATCTTCAATCCGGTATTATTTGAAAAAACAGCTTCCCCATTTTCATCTAACACAAATTGCACACTGAAAAAGGGCGTTTTTACCACAAAAAGATCGGGCTCACCGTCGGCCGTGGGTGGGTCAAGCCACGGCCCTCCCGTTAGTTCATCGGGTAGCGGGGTATTGTTATTGGCCCAATCCGCCACTTTCTTACCCCATTCATGGGAAGTCGTATGATTGCCCAAGTAGCCTTGGTTATGTTCATCAGGTAATCCCCTGACCACCCGGGAGATATTACCACCCGCTGCAAGCTGCCACCCTAGGCCTACATTTGAGGCATAATCTTGCACGCGGATACCCCGTCCGCCCACGTAATTCAGCGATACCGGAATAGACAAATCCTTGCCTTGTGCCGTTGCTATAGGAATATTTATTTGTGCGGTACCGGTATAGAGGTCCACACCTACTTCCGCATCGCTGCCTCCTTGCCCAAGGAACGCATTATTGGGCGATGGAAGGCCCAATGGAGGCTGTGCGCGTATATAAAACACACACTGAATCAAGATCGCAATGGCAAATATCTTCTTCATAGTCAGCAAATCAATTATTATTTCTCGATTGGTTCTTCAATGCATCCATTTCCTTCTTCAATTCAATGACGCACAGGCTGAGTTCCTCCACTTTCTCCAAAAGTTTGCGGTTCATCTCTCCCCGGTAAGATAAGTGCTTCATTCGCTATTCCTCCTCCTTCACTGCGACCACATCCACCCTATCCAGACGGGATTTCAGCCCATCGATGATCGTCTGCTGCTCCTTGATGGCCTCCACCAGGTAGGGTATGATTTCCTGATAAGCGACACCCCGTATACCAACCGAATCGTCCCGGCTGACCACATGTGGAATCACTTTCTCGAGTTCCTGCGCTAGAAAACCCGCATGCAGCTGTTTGTCGCTGCCCGATTTAAAATTATAGGTGACCGGCCGCAGCTGCTTCACCAGATCAAGGGCGTTGCCACTGATCCCGCTTATATTGGCTTTCAATCGCTCGTCTGAAGAGGTGATCACATTGGAAACATGAACCGCAACATGACCTGTATTGGCCATGTTGTAAAACACCACTTTGCTCGAAGACGACTGGATGCGTGGATCCGACGAAAACACACCCAACCGCAACTGCGACGAATTGATGAAGTCGGCCGCCAGGCCGTTCATCTGGAATTTGTTGGTCGGCGTGGTCACACCAATCCCCACATTCCCGTTAGCAATCACTTTAACCTGTGCCTGTGTGTACAGCGCACCACCTAACATAACGATGGTTGCCACGATGAGCGATTTTACTTTAAAGGGTCTTTTCATATCATTAGCTATTAAGTTTACACGATTATACCTGCAATATTACGGAGCAATGCTTGAAGGGCACATCCGTTTTAGCTATAATTTTAATAGCCTAAGGCTATAATTTTCAATCGATTGAAAATAGGGCCAACGGTTTTACCATATTTGCTCAAACCCATGAAGAAAATACCCACATACCTGCGCGGAGGTGCCTTGCTACTTGCCATAGTGCTGGCCACAGTCATCGCCATGGGCACTGCCGGGCTTTTGCTGCTGCTGCAATACCATCGGCAGTATGCAGCCAACAACATGCGCCAGGAACGCCTCCAGCAGAACTTGGCTTCGGCAACCAACCTGCTCCTTACCGGCTACCACACCACGCCAACAGATACGTTGGCACTTAATTTATTCGACGGCGACCGCGATTCGGTGATACTGGCCTGCCAGCCATGGGGGGTTTTCGATTGGGCCACCGCATGGGCCTATGAGGGTGCCGACACGCTGCAACGTACGTTTCTGATGGGAAAAGTGCCCACGCCCAACGAACGGTTCGCCTTGTACCTCGCCGACGAACACCTGCCGCTTTCGGTATCGGGTAAAACGTTCATCCGCGGCGACGTCTTCCTGCCCGAGGCGGGTACCCGGAAATCATATATCGAAAACGAAGCTTTTGCCTACGAAGAGGTCATACATGAGGGCACGATATATAATAGCGCGGACATGCTCCCCGCGGTAGACACCACCGTCATCGACTGGTTGAACAATTACCTGCAATCGGACGGCAACCGGGTAGACAGCCTGACCATCGACCTGTTTTTCCCCGGCGAAGACACCATCGTCGTAGCCAACCAGGTTATCACCGTAACGGCCAATGCCAAGCTCAACAATGCTTTGTTGTTCGCCCCCCACATCCGATTCGAGCCGGGCTTCCACGGTCGCCTTCAGGCGTTCGCCCGTGATTCGCTCGTGGTGGGCAGCGATTGCCGGTTTGACTATCCCTCGGCCTTGGGCGTAATCCACATCCCAACGGATAGCCTCTTTACCGAGTTCCAACCGTATTTACGCGTCGACAGTGCGAGTGTGTTTAACGGAATCGTGTTTACCTATTTCCCCGGTAGCGAGCAATTGCTAGCCAAACTGGTCCTTGCCAAAGAAGCCACCGTGCATGGACAGGTCTATGCCGATGGGCTACTGGAACTGCAGGGACGGGTGAACGGCACGACCTTGTGCCGGAGATTTACCCTGCAAACTGCGTCTAGTCTTTACGATAATTTTATACTCGGGGGCGTCATGGACATGACCACACGTTCTCCTCATTACGCGGGCAGCCCACTGCTCAATCGGGGCAGACTGGGCCGCATCGCCTTATCGATAGACAATCACAATCCTAAGTCAACAGGCTATGAAGACCAATAATCTCATTATACACAAGCGGCTGCACGCATCTACCCTAGTGGAGGTATTGGTGGCTTTGGTTATCGTCACATTGGTAACCGCCACCGCCGCCACCTTATTTGCCAAAATAGTGCTCAAACAGCCCGCCAATGCGCGCGACCTGCAACTGGAACTGAAAGCGTTGGCTCAACGTGCCAAACAGGAGGGCAACTTCCTGCCCGCTCAATTTGAAATAGGCCGCGGGGTGCAGGTTGACAAAGAAGTGTCCAATTACCAAGGCGATACCTTGTTGTTGTTGCTGGTGTACCGGGCGCACCGCCCCGGCACCGCCGAAGAAACGGTGTACCGCGAAATCATCATCAATAACGAATGGAACGACTAAACAGACGGATTCCCGCTTTCACCGTCATCGAAACGATGGTGGCCCTGGTACTTACCGCATTGGTTATCTCGTTTATTTTTACTGCAATGCGGTGGGTAAACCGCCAAAGCGGAACGCTTACGGCCCAGCTCGCGGCATCGGGCGAAATGGACCGTTTGTATCATGCATTGCAAACCGACACGGATCGTTCGTCCGAAATCCGGCGCTTCCCCGACGGGTTGGTTTTCCGAAGGGCGGACACTTCAGTATATTATCTGAATGTCGATTCCTTATGCATCCGCCGGATTGGTCATCTTACCGATACGTTCCGGGTCCAGATAGACAGCTTGGCTTATTGGTTCTTAAACAGCCGCCAGGAAACACCGCGGGGAGTCGTTGATGCGTGTAGCATGTACGTAACAAGAAACAACCGCGCTACCCCCGTGTTTATTCGAAAAACCTACGATATGGCCGCCTTAATGTATTTAACCGATTCGACCACGACTCCATGAACAACGGTATCCCCATCCGAAAGCTGAAAAAGACAGCGCCCGACATGCCACGCCAAAAAGACAAGCCGGCGAGCTGGCTTACGCGCGATATCACCCTATTTTCGATATTTGGCGACAAGCACAAAGAGGCTTTTTATCACGAGTTCGGTACGCTGCTACAGGCGGGGGTCGATCTCAAGGCAGCGTTGGATATCATCATCGGCCAGCAGCAAGGCGATAAACAGGCCACCATGCTGCGGCAGCTCCAACAGGCCGTTGTACAGGGCTCTGCTTTATCTACGGCGATGCAACGGCACACGCCTTTTACACCCTACGAATACTATAGCGTGCAGATCGGTGAGGAAACCGGAAAAATCGCTGCGGTGCTGCAAGACCTGGCGGCCTTTTTCCGTAAACGCCTGCAACAGCGCCGACAGCTCACCAGTGCGCTAACCTATCCGGTCATCGTTATGCTCACCTCGTTTGGCGCCATCTTCTTTATGCTGAATTTCATCGTGCCCCTATTTGCAGATATCTTCGCGCGTTCCGGCAGCGCATTGCCACCGATTACCCAGCTCATCGTATCGTTCTCGGAGGCGTCCCGTACGTATGCACCCTTGGCCGCCGTTGCCGCCATCGCACTGGGTGGGTGGCTGTACGCCCGCCGCGATAAGGAGTGGAACCGCCGGTGGACGGCGTGGTTTTGGTTGCACCTGCCGGTATTCGGACCGATGGTCAGAAAAGTCTACCTCGCTCGGTTCTGCACGTCTATGGCCCTCCTTACGGGTGCCCGCATACCGTTGATACGGGCCCTACAGCTCTGCCGGCAGATGGTGGGGTTCTATCCCATCGAGCAATCGCTGATCGCGGTCGAAGCCAGCGTAATGCATGGCCATACCTTACATAGCAGCTTGGCGGCATTTCCCTTGTATGATGCCAAACTGGTTTCCTTGGTAAAAGTCGGTGAAGAAGTGAATCGTTTGGCCGACTTCTTTAACAAGGTAGCCGACCAGTATAATGAAGAGGTGGCTTACCAATCGGCAACCATCGCATCGCTTCTGGAACCACTTATCATCATCTTCCTCGGACTGCTGGTCGGTGTCATTCTCATCGCCATGTATTTGCCCATGTTCCAAATGGGCGATATCATCGGTTGAATACCGCCGTTCATCTGGGTCAATCGTTGGTTCATCGGGTTTATTTTTTGTCGTTATTTCCGTGTTGCATCTTCGTACCATGAATCAATAAAAAATAAAATCATGGAAAAAATCAACATTGCACAACTTGAGCAGCTGCTCACGCTCGACACCGAGGTCGTCTGCAGTATGGAACACGAGGACCAGATCGAATCCCGAAAAAACCTATCGGGATGGGTTTGCGCCACTACGATAACCACCACAATGACAACCGACGGCTGAAACCGCAGATGGGTGCCCACCGCTGTTTGATTATCGAGGACGACTGGTCTGCCATCGAATTGATGGCAGACTATGTCGGCCGCCGAAAAGAATTGACGCTTGTGGGGGTTGTTCAGGAACTCTACGAAGTACCGGATGCGCTAAGCGCAACCCAACCCGACATCGCGTTCCTCGACTTGGTTATTCCCCAAGGCTCGCCTTCGGATTTCCACTTCGGTCTCATCCCCCCAACGGTAATTGTGGTCGTTGTTTCGGCCATCCCCCTTGCCTTATTCAACCGCGCACTACCGCCAACGGTGGTCGATGAGCTGCCCAAACCTGTTTCTTATGAACACTTTAACGATTGCATAGACCGTATCATTGAACGACTTAGACCGTAAGTCATGACCATAGAACCGCTCGATTTTTTTATGCTGCGCACGCCACGGCTCGCCGCTAATACCATCAATGAATTGAATGCCAACCGCACCCCTGAAGCGCTGGCCAACTACCTCAATACCTGCTTCCAAGAACCGGCCTTGCAGCATGCCGTGGCCGTAACCAGCGGACCCCTGCACCGCGAACTCATGAAATTTCTGGAAGAAGGGCCGCCGAGCCTGCAGCCCAAACTTTCAACCACCCTCTATAAGTACCTGGTGCGGATGGCAGCCCGGGCCACGCCCTTCGGCTTGTTTGCCGGGGTAGCACTAGGCCGTATGGCTGCCGGACCATCGGACTTCACACTGTCGGGCACCAGTACGCCCGCACTCCGGCTGGATATGGCCTTTTCGGCACACCTCACCCGGTGGGCCCATAACCATACCGATATCCGAAAACGCATCGCGTATCGGTTAACCAACAGCTTAATCGTGTTTGAGGACCACTACCGCTACATGGGTTACCGCCTCGATAACGGCAACCGACACGCCCATTGGATACGGATGAAGCGGAACATCCTGCTGGACCATGTGATTCCGTACACCCGCGAGACCCGTACATACCGTGCCACCTGGACGTTCCTTACGCAAATGGGGCTGAATGAAATCCAAGCGGAAAATTATATAAACCAATTGGTAGACCGCCAGCTTTTGGTGCCCAATACCGAACCGGTAGCAACCGGGAAAAAACCCACGGCAGATGCCGTTGCGGCCACCTTCGGCATACCTACCGATAGCAGAGGATGTTTTGCCCCATCCCTGGATTCGGCCCATGAAGTAATCGCAGCTATCCCGCCCGCTGCCCGGCAGGGATTCAAAGGCATGCCCATACAGGCCGACCTTGCCATCGGGACCGACCGTAACCAGCTGTCGTGGCAAACCGCCCGGCGGCTGACCCAAGAAATCGGTGAGTTGATGCCGCTGGCTCACAACCGGATCCCTGCGGAACTCACCGACTTCTGCCGGCGATTTACTCTTCGATACGACACCAAGGAGGTCCGCCTGCTGGAAGCTTTAGATCCCGATCGCGGCATCGGCTATGGCGATACACGCAGTGCTTACCGTTCGGGCAGCAGTTTGCTGCAAAATCTCGGTTTGAATGCCCCCCGCACAGGCGACCAACTTGCGGATAACCTGCTCCACATCATGATGCGCCAAGGCACGATAGATCCGACCCACACGCCGGTTATCGAATTGTCCGCAGAGGATGTGCGTTCGCTAGCGAAGGTGACACCGCCAGAACAATTAGATAGCGCGACAACGGGCTACATTATGGGCCAATTCCTTGCCCCGAGTACCACGGCACTTGATCGGGGTGACTTCCTTTTCCGTTTACAGACCGCTTCCGTGCGCTCCGCACTTCCCCTCCTCGCTCGTTTTTGCCATTTAGACGAGCAGTTGGAAACGAAGCTCCGGCAATGCGCAGAAATGGAAGATCAAGCGTCGCCCGATATATGCCTGGCTGAAATCGTCTTCATACCGGACGACCGGATGGGCAACATAATGCTACGGCCGGCACTGCGGAAGCATGAGCTGGTGCTTGCCGGACACGGTGCCACCGCCGACGAAAGCAGCATTCCGGTTGCCGATCTATTTGTCTCTGTAGTGAACAGCCGGGTAATCTTACGGTCTGAAAAACTCGATAAGGTAATCGTACCGCGGCTGAGCTGTGCCCACAACTACCGGACGGGCACTTCATTGTATCGCTTTCTATGCGACCTCCAGCACCAAAGTCACTCGTTTTCCATCAACTGGGATTGGGGAGCATACAGCGCATACGATTTCCTCCCTAGGATTACTTATAAACATGTGGTATTGAAGCGGGCCAGATGGCGCATTCCGGCACCCCCAGACCCATTGTTCTTCCAACAGCAGCCACTGGTTGCTGTGGCCGAACTGCGCAGCCGGCACAACCTGCCGGCTGAAGTGCTCCTTACCGAAGGCGACAATGAGCTATTGCTCGACCTTGCACATTTTGCCGCGGCTGAGATACTGATAAAACACCTAAAAAGTGCGCCCGTCATCTTATATGAAAATCTGGCTACGCAAGGCAACAGCCCCGTGAAGGGCCGGTGCGGAAATCCGTTTTACAACGAAGTGATCATACCTTTTAAAACTAACGGACAACTCCCCTTACCGAGCAAACCCCCTGCGCCGCCTCCAACCGTCAGACGGTCGTTCCCTCCGGGGAGCGAATGGGTGTACTTAAAGCTCTATATGGGCCCCGGTGAGTGCGATCGCGTGCTAACCGGCCAGGTAAATGGTTTCCTTACGCAGCTGAAACAAGCCGGGTGGCTCAATAAGTGGTTTTTTACCCGGTACGCCGATCCGGAGCACCACCTGCGTATCCGTATACTGCTCCGACCAAAGGATGGTCAGCTCCCGTGGCAGGGATTTTCCGACTGCGCCAGCCAATTTTTCGCACCGGCCGTGGATCAGGGCCTGATTTACCGCATCCAGTATGATACCTACGAACGCGAACTCGAACGTTACGGCGGCACGGCGATTACCGCTTGCGAAACGGTATTCCACTTGGATAGTGAAGCTACGCTAGCGTGGCTGCCACAGTCCGCCACCGATGCTAGTGAACGCAACAGGCTGGTCTATGCCATGATTGCGATAGACGATTTGCTGGAATCTTTTGGTCTGCAACCGGCAGACAAACTGAAATGGGTAATGAGTTGGTCGGAAAGCTTCTTCCGTGAGTTTGGTAGTGCCAAAAGTCTCAAATTGAATCTGGATAAAAAATTCAGAGAAAACCGCTTGGTCATTGAACGCCAATTCCACGCAAGTCTCCGACACGTAGACAAGAGCGCGCCGCTTGGCAAACGGTTTGATGCACTAAAAGCATTGGATGCGAAGCCTTGGATTACCCCACAAATTGCCGCATCGTTATCGCATATGTTTGTAAACCGTCATTTCCATACGGAGCAACGGGAAATGGAGCTGATTTTATATCATTTCCTTACCAAATGCTATCGTGCTAATCAATACCAAAATGACGGCGTAATTCGTTTTTGAACGTATCACCTATAGGGATTTCCCGCAGGTTACCTTTCATGACGATTTTTTTAGCCGAAATCGATTTTACAAACTCAACATTTACGATATAGGATTTGTGCACCCGTAGGAAACAATCGGTCGGTAGTTCCTTCCCGACATCCCCCAACATACCCCATAGCGTATAGGTGCCTTCCGTTGTTTCAATCGTCACATAATCCTTTTGTGCCTGTATAAAACAGATTTCGTTGTAAGGAACAATGATGTACTTGCTTCGATCCTTTACAATTAAATAGTCCGGGCTTTTCGTTGCCCCATGTTTCAGGTCTAAAACGGCCTTCGCCTTGTTGGCCGCTTTCATGATACGCTCGAAATCAAAAGGTTTAACCACAAAATCCAACACGTCTAAGTCATAGCTCTCGGCGCCGTAATTGGCGTTACCGGTTACAAAAATGAACAGGGGTGGGTTGATCAAGCTTTTGAGATAAGAAATACCATCCAATTCCGGCATGTGAATGTCGGAAAACACCAGGTCGATACGGTCGCTAGCCCCCTTCAACGCTAACGGGCTTTCGTAGGCTCCCACCAGCTTAAGAAAAGGTATGCGATCAATGTGTGCTGCTAACGCCTCGCGCGCCAACCCGTCATCTTCTATGATAATGCAATTGTACATGGTCAGTTTATAAATGAATTTCTAAAATAATGTGATATTCGGTTTCCGTTTCCCGGATTTGTAGCGAGTGCCGGTTTGGATAATATAATTTCAGCTGTTTCATTACGTTTGCAGTACCAAGCCCACCAAGCGGCGGTTTCTCCGCGGCCCGGTTGACGTGGTTACCCACGTTGAGCCGAAGCATCCCGTCGGCAACGGCCAATTCGATCTGCACCCATGCTTGCTTGCGGCTTCGTTCGGGTCCATGCTTAAATGCATTTTCGATGAATGGCATGAGCAACATGGGTACAACCCGGTAAGGTTCTTTGTCGTCATCAATCGTTAATGAAATCGAAACATGGTCGCCATACCGCATTTTCATTAAGGAAACGTAGTGCTGGATGAATTGAACTTCTTTTTTGAGCGGTAGTTTCTCGTCTTTCGCTTCATAGAGCACATAACGCATCGTCGTCGATAATTGGAGAATGGCATTGGGTGCCCGCTCATCACCCTTAGACACCAGCAGGTGAATGCTGTTTAATGTATTGAATAAGAAGTGAAGCGACGACTCTGATTTGAGAAAATTCAATTGAACCGCTAGTTGGTCGCGCTCCATCTGTACTTTCTCCTTGGACTGGTCTGCGTAAGACCGGACCAGTTTCGGGCCGATGGTCAAGGTAATGATATAAATGTAATCGAGAACCAATTCTGAAGACTTCTTAAAGGTAAACAAGCTGAAATAACCACCTTCTAGCACAAAATTAATGTAGGTTTCAAAACGCCTGTCTTCCATTTCAAACGTATGTCGTACGATATAGCAAACCAGAAAAGTCATGGAAACCCACCAAATATATCCGATGGCATAAAAGCCACCGAGCCGATATTCGTTTATCCGCACACCTCTGGAAATAAACCACGATCCCGCATAGAAGAGGGTCATGCCTGTCATCATTTCCTTCACAACGAAAATCCATACGCAATCACCACCTACACGGCTATAGGTAAGGTAAGATAGCGTTGCAATGACGCACCAAAACGCCACATGCAACGATAGCCGCTTAAGCGGATTAGCGACACTGAATGCGCCGAAGAGCTGTGTTCCGTGATTAGATTGTTTAAGGTATTTAATGGCTATGTTCCTCCCCAGCCCCAAACTTAATTAAATTTTAAAAATTATAGCCTATATCTATTGAATTTATAGCTAAAACGTATAGCGTGGCGTAGCATATAGTCTTATTTTTGGCCACCGGTTCACCAACTTTTTAGCCATGCGGCTAAAGCATAGCCTTTTAGGTTCATTAATTTCGTCTGTTAACCCCTTCGATATCATCATGATCAATAAAATTAAAAATAATCAACATACAGACATCCATATGCCCGCCATGAATGGGTATCGCAGTACCCGATGGCTCCGAAAGCATTGTCCCGAGATGGATATACTCGCACGCTCGGGTATGGAAGCCCCCCAAGCATCCACCGAAATCATCGAATGACATGGAAAGGAAATATCCCACCCTATGGTCAGCTTTGATCCAGTGTATCGGGCCAGACATGGTCGTACCCAGCGAATTGAACACCGAATTGTTGGCCAGCCTCGAACCGGTAACCGCGCCGCGGCGCACAGTGCTCCAGACGGCCGGCGAACCTGCTGAATGGATTTATTTTTTTGTCAGCGGCTTAGCCGTAGCCTATGCAACGGTTGACAACGGCGACCTACATACACGCAAGGCGCTTTACCTCTACCATTCGGGCAATTTCGTGCTGCCGGTCACTGCCACACCATACACGGAAAACATGCCCACAGATATTGAAGTGGCTTGTGATGCCGAATTGCTGCGCCTACCGTACCAACGCTATGTATACTTCTTACAAACCTACGCCGAGTTTGGCCATTTCGACCAACGGTGCCGGGCGGATGTCGCAGTGGAGCGGATTAACCACCTGGCCATGCTGAGGGCCCGCCGCACCGTAACGGAGCGGATGCTGTGGCTGTATGCCATATACCCCGAGTGTGTGATGACGGTGCCCGACCAGACGATTGGCGATATCCTCGGTGGCTTTAGCCGCGAAATCATCTGCAAGAACCGCCCGAAAGTCATCGAGATGCACAACTTCTAACAAGAAACGGTACAAAGTGTGAAGTTGTTCACGCATCCGTTTAATGTAATCTACTGATATTGGGCAACATAAATAACTTTTTAACCTTTTATGTATGAAAAATGTATTAACAGAAGAACATGCCCTGCGCGAGCTGCGTGAAATCCGCCGCCTCTTGGAAGAACATTTCGGTAGGGACAAAACCCAAGAAATGGATCTGCCAGACCTGGTAGACATCACCTTTGCCCTCCAGCAGTTGGGTATTAGCCGAAGCACATTCTACAAACACGTGCGGGGAAAGCTTCTTCACGCCGTGCTCCGTGTGGGCAACCGAGACTACTTCGATCGGCTTAACGTGATTAACTTGCACCGCTGGCACGTGGAATCTAAACTCCCCTACCGCAAGCTCGTGCCGCTGGGAAGTGGTCGGCAAGCACCCCGCGCCGCCTAACTCACTTAGGTGTACGCTTTCAGGGCCGCCCGGTATGGGCGGCTCTTTTTTTGCCGTCCATGTGCGGGAATGGCTAATCTCCGTACATGGATGCCTCATCCCCGAACGGCAATGCGCTTTCCCCGGCAGGGATTTCATTTCCTCCTTCATCGACGACAGCTCCCCGCACGGGGGGTTGGTATCCATCATCACCGGTACGGCATCACCAATCCTGGGTTTGGTTTCCCCGACGGGAATGCAGCACCAACGATTGAATATGGCCCAGCGCTATACAAGGCTTCCGCATCCATGGCCGTGGAAAAGCCATCAACGGCCATGGGTAAGCCATCAACGACCGCGGATGAGCCATCCATAACCGTGTGTTCTGTTTCCCCGGCGGGGGCGTGCCATCGGCAATCGTTGATGGCCAATTAGCGAACGGCATTGAGCGACCCACGGCCGCGTATGTGTTATCTGCGGCCGTGGATTTACCGTTTTTTAGACAGTAGTGTCCGTACTTGTCTCTACACTGTCCGTACTTGTCCGCACATTTTAAACAGTACCCCCAGCCCGCTATGTTTGTGGTGTAAACAAAAATTAGAAACGCAGAAATGCAAAAAAAACAACATGATGAACACACAACGAACAATTAAACAACATGGGTGGTCCGCCGGGTCACCGAACCAGCCTGCAAAGCCCCGGCTACGGAAAATCATGCCCAACGAAGATTACGTCGACCTGTTGCATGAACGCGCGCAACCCGCTAACCGCCCACCGGGACTATGGCCGCTGGCCGGATTACTTACCGCGCTGGTAGCCACTTTACTTTTCGCCGGGCCACTGCTTCGGCTGGCAGACCCTACCGCGGCAGTGGTAGATGTGGGCACGGTGAGCCTCTTCTTGCTCGCCGCTATCGGTCTACTGGGTTTCCATATGGCGGCCCGCGCACTTGCCCTACGGTTATATCGCTGGGCATACCGATTATCCGGCAGTATTTTTATTGAACCCGCTAACGAAATGACACCATGGCAACACGCATGCGTTTTCTTGGCCTGCTATGCTTCCTTGTTTTGGGGATCCGTGGCCTTGCTCTTGGCGATCCTCTAGTCCTGAAGAAAACGTACCGCAGCGAGGTGGGCGTTAAAGAGGCCACGGGCAACAACGATGGGCCCCGCGTGGCGGAATACCTCGGCTACTGCGGCCTACCGGAGGGCTACGAGTGGTGTGCCGCATTTGTATCGTGGGTGCATGGTCAGGTTGGATACGCCAAGCCACGGAACGCCTGGGCAGCAGCGCTATTCCCCGCGTATAACATCGTTTGGACAAAAGAAGCCACTATCGCAACGCCTAGGCCCGGCGATGTATTCGGCATCTACATCGCTTCCAAAAAACGCATCGGCCACTGTGGTTTTGTAGATGTATGGGATGGCAAATGGTGCATCACCGTAGAAGGGAACACCGACAACGCCGTGGTGCGCAAACGGCGGCTGGTGGATACAATCCATGCTGTGGCGAGGTGGGCAACGGAGGTTGTGAACGAATGAACGGGCGATAGCCCAAATTAATTAATTAAGCGAATACGCTAAAAACAAAAAAAACATGATTAAACGAGTAGCCAGAGGTGGCTTTAAAGACCTTAAAGACAACGAGATGCTGGATCTTTCAGCAACAGTACTGGGTGCGATGGAGAGCAATACCAACTTTACCGAGCCCTCACCGACCCTCGCCGAAGTACAGGCCGCACACGACGAATATGCCGCACGGCTGCATGTAGCCAAGCGGGGTAGCCAACTGGACAACAGCCTCAAAAGAGACGCCCGCGAGGTACTTGAGGGTTTGCTCAAACGTTTGGCATTTTACGTCAGTACGGTAGCCAACGGATCACTATCGGTGGTACTGAGTAGCGGCTTCCGACCCAACAGCCTCCCTAAACCAACCGGAGCACCCGGTAAGCCCGAGCTCGTAACGGTACGGTCTTGGCGACAAAGTGGCCAGGCCAGCCTGACCTTCGATAAGCCAGCGGAAGCGCTGTTTTGCGAGTACCAGTACACGAGCGCGAAAGACATGGACGGACTGCCCCTGTGGTCGGACGAAATCTTTGACACCCCTACAGGAACGGGCAACATCATCGCCCCCCTTACCCCGGGCGAACAGTATTTCATCCGCGTGCGGGCACGCAACAAAGTAGGCATGAGCGACTGGACTACGCCCGAACCGTATTGGGCGCAATAACCCAGCCATGAAGCTGTAAATCGAATCCAGGAGGTCGCTGCGGCGGCCTCCTTTTTTATAACTCCTTTCAATAACAACAATTAACAGGTACCATCATGAGAAAAGATATAATATCAGTTGCTTGCCTAGCGCTCGTCGCTTGCAGCACACATCGAAATCGGACGAAGAACACCGCCAGCATCGCAACCGAACAACAGCATCGCATCGCGGTGCACGATACCACGAGTAGGCAACTGGCGCAGGTACGTTTTACCCATTCGTTGCAGGGTCGATTGGCTGAAGTAGAAATCGTGCCGCGGGGCACTTTCCGTTACCACCCGGATAGCGGGTACACCGGCGGAGCGGAAAAAGTTACGGTAAAACATTGGGCCGTATCGTACCACGTCGAGGCAGACAGCGTAGCCACATCGGAAATGACTGCATCGGCAGTCGAAGCCGAGCAACACAGCGACTCGCACAGCGCTTATGAAAAAACACAGCGGGAGCTCGAACGCCACCCGGCGGTTGTACCGCGTTATGGATGGGTATGGCTGGTCACTGCCGTTGCGCTGCTTGCCCTCGCCTGGCTATACCGGCGCATACGCGCGAAACTGTGAAATCGTCAACGCGCTAGACCATCTCCCACCCCGGTCGAACGGGCTCCCGCAGGTATTGGTCTGCTTCGGGCAGGCCCTTCGCCCGCATGTTTTCACTATCCCAATAAATCTTCTTTCCACCCAGCCGGAGTGATAGCACCCCGAGAAGGGTGATTTCCGTAAGGCGGGCTCCGTATTCAAAATTCGCACTTGCGGCCGGGCCACCTTTGATGGCGTCGACCCAATCGCGATAGTGTCCATTTGACCGGGGGATGCTCGGCTTCGGCGGATCGTACTTCGCGCCCCGCTTTTCGGGGAAGATCTGCGGGTTCGAACCGCCCGCCCCGGTTACGAGAACACCCTTTTTGCCGATAAAAAGAGAACCCCGGCTGGGCAGTTCCACGCCATCGGGCAATTCATCTGGACGGGCGGGCTGTAAACCGCCGGAATACCAGACCTGTTTGAATTCGGGCTGGTTGCCCCGCTTGGCGAAATGGTAATAGCCGATTTCGCCATACGGTGCGATATCGGCATCGCTGTAGCCGGCAGGGAATATTTCTACACTCTCGGGCGCGTGCAGGTCGAACGCCCAAACCGATGGATCGAGGTCGTGGCAACCGAAATCGCCCAAGGCGCCACAACCTAGCGCCCAAAAATCTCGCCAGGCTACGGGCGTGTATTCCTTGTGGCAGGGCATATAGAGCGTGGGGCCCAACCACAGATCCCAACCAATGGCCTGTTCATCCGTGGAAGGCCCTGTGGGCAGGCCCTTTAAACCCGGGTTCCACCGCGAAGCGGGCACCCAGGTATGTGCTTCCTTCACTTTCCCGATGGCGCCGTCGCGCAGGTATTCAACAGTTTGCCGTATGCCATCCCCGCTATGCAGGCTGTTGCCCATTTGTGTGGCCAAGCCGGTTTCGCGTGCAACCTCCATCACTTTGCGTGCCTCCCAGATGTTATGCGTGAGCGGCTTTTCACAATACACGTGCTTACCCGCACGCATAGCTTGGATAGACACATAGGCGTGCGTATTGTCGGGCGTGGAACACATGATGGCATCAAGGGAAGATTCCTTCTCAAGCATTTCCCTGAAATCGAGGTACTCGCTGATCTTGAAGTTGGCATTTGCCGACCTGTAGCGGCTTTCGATCATTTCCTTTACCGGTTCGCGGCCGGCGATCGACTTATAATAGAAATCTTTCAAATCCCAGTATCTTGCGGGGTCTGCTATCGCGGTAACCTGCACATCTGGCAATTTTAACAACGCTGCGGTGTTTTGCCGGCCTTTGCCGCCTGCACCAACAATACCTACCGTTACTTTATCGCTAGGTGCTAGAAAACCTTTACCGCCCAGCACATGCCGGGGAACAATCATAAATCCGGCGGCAGCAACGGCCATCCCTTTAACGAATTCTTTGCGTGTATATGCTTTTTGCTCCATGTTGTTATTTATAGTATGTTGGTAATATGCAAAGTATATGATTTAAACGTATGGGTGTTACGGCCGTAGTTTTTCTATAGAAACGCGTAGCCGGTCTCGTCTGCACATGTTCCCTGCAAATGCTCCATATAAAGCCCTTCGCCGAAAACCGTTTCGGGATGCTCGTGCAGAAGCATCAGCTTTTGGGGCTCATCGGTATATAACCGTTGAACACCGAGCCCGATAAGGGCTTTCATTACTTCCGTATCGTTGACCGTCCAAGCGCCTATTTCCAGTCCAGCGGCCTTTACCTGCTGTACCTTCTCGGCCGTGATCCCTTTGTATTGAAGCACCAGGGCTTCAAATCCATGGGTTTTCGCTATACGGATATCGGCCGCGATATCCGAATCGGCTGGCCGATCCCAGAATACGCGGATTGCCGGAGCCAGTCGTTTCACTTCCGACATGTAGGCGAGGTTACCATCATTGAACCCTACCCGATCAACCATATTCAGCTTTTTGATGATGGTGATGGCGGATTGGACGCAATCGGCCTTAGGCTGGATAGAAATGCGGGTCTGATTATTTCCTATGAACAACCGAAGCACATCTTCGAGCAGGGGTATGGTTTGCGGCGGACATTGCTGGAGGGTTAAACCGTGTTTTTTACGGAATGCCGTGGCCACATCTACGGCCTTCAATTCGTCATACGTATGCGAGGCTACCAGCAAATCTTTATCGCCAACCCTACCGGTACGAACATCGTGTAGTACGACCAAGCGACCGTCTTTGGTGGTATGGACATCCAGTTCGGCCCAGTCGACACCAAGGCTTATCGCACTTTGGAAAGCCGGGATGGTATTTTCGGGGAATTCGGACGAATTACCGCGATGGGCTGTAACCCCAGCCCCCAGGGGGCGATGGGTTGTTGGCCCCTGGCCAAGCACGGTTTTCCCGAAGAAAACCACCATGACGCTTGCCAGCATGAGGACGCTAAGAAATGTGGTTCGTGCTTTTTGCGATAATATTTCGTTCATCATAAAAGAATGGTTATTTTGGTGCTAAATATAAACTAAAATTGGTAAGGCGGGAAATGCAGCCCAATAACGATATAATGACATGAAGGAATTTTAAACGATGAATGAACAAGCGGAACGTTTTTTTGACAAGAACCAGAAATGGAGCGAGGAAATGAATGCCTTACGGGAGATTGTGTGCGCGAACAAATTGCTCGAAGAAGATTTTAAATGGATGCATCCCTGCTATACCTTCCATGATAAAAACATTGTGCTCATACACAGTTTTAAGGAATACTGCGCCTTGCTGTTTCACAAAGGTTCGCTACTGAAAGATGCGCAGGGACTGCTGATACAGCAAACGGAAAATGTACAGGCTGCGCGGCAGTTGCGCTTTACCAGCGTACAGCAAATACATGAGCTGGCTCCGGCGATTGCGGATTACGTCAACGAGGCCATCGCGATTGAAAAGTCCGGAAAGAAGGTGCCAATGAAGAAAGTGGCCGACTACCCCGTGCCGACGGAGTTCCAACGGGCGCTGGACGACGACGAGGCCTTGAACAAGGCATTCCATGCGCTCACACCGGGGCGGCAAAAGGGGTATTTGTTCTACTTTTCGCAAGCCAAGCAAGCCAAAACGCGCGAAGCGCGGATTGAGAAGTACTACGAAAATATCCTAGCCGGGAAAGGCATCGACGACCTAATAAAATAAAAAAGTCCCTCGCCGTTGACAGGGGACTTCCATTTTTGTTGTGTCGGGGTGGCAAGATTCGAACTTGCGACCTCCTGCTCCCAAAGCAGGCGCGATAACCGGGCTACGCTACACCCCGAACCCTGAAGGTCTGCAAAGGTAAAAATTAAATTGTATTTCCAAAAAATACATCACATTTCTTTTTTAAAAAAACAACTTTCGTATTCCAAAAAATATCGCTAATATTGCAGCTCGATTTTTACGGGATAATAATCGGCATTAATTACTCAGAATCATGGATTTAGTAAAGTTTGTAGAAGATCAGGCGGTAACAAAAAATGAGGTTCCCGCATTCAAGGCAGGGGATACAGTTAGTGTTCACTATAAAATCCGCGAAGGAAACAAAGAGCGCGTCCAAGTATATCAAGGGGTTGTCATCCAACGCAATAGCATTGGCACCAACCAAACCTTTACGGTACGTAAGATTTCAAACGGCATCGGTGTAGAGCGTATCTTCCCGATAAACTCACCAAACATCGAGAAGGTGGAAATAAACAGCCACGGTAAAGTGCGCCGCTCTAAATTGTATTATCTGCGCGGCCTTACGGGCAAAGCTGCACGTATCAAGTCAAAGCGATTCTAACCGCCCCGGGCGTTTTAAGCATATGAAGAAGCTTTCCGAGAAAAGAAAGCTTCTTTTTTTATTTGAAAGATTTTGCCCATCGGGAACGTTACCCGAAAATCTTTATCGATAATCTCGGAAAAAAGCATACCTTTGTATCCCGTACATAAACGTGATGCTTAACGCTTTTTTTGGCTTACAACGCGAATAGCATACACCCAAAATTTGTCATGACTAAATACATTTTTGTTACGGGCGGCGTTACCTCGTCGTTAGGGAAAGGTATTATTTCGGCTTCCTTAGCCAAGCTTCTCCAAGCACGGGGCTACAAGGTAACCATCCAGAAGTTCGACCCCTACATCAACATTGATCCCGGTACGCTAAACCCGTATGAGCACGGCGAATGTTACGTTACGGAAGATGGCGCGGAGACCGATTTGGACCTCGGCCACTACGAACGGTTCCTGAACACCGCTACCTCACAGGCCAACAACGTAACCACCGGCCGCATTTACCAACACGTCATCGACAAGGAACGCGAAGGCGCTTATTTGGGCAAAACGGTACAAGTGGTACCGCATATCACTGATGAGATAAAACGGCGCATGTGCCTGCTGGGCCAAAACGGCGACTACGACATTGTGGTAACCGAACTGGGCGGTACGGTGGGCGATATCGAATCGCTGCCTTTTATTGAAGCAGTGCGGCAATTGCGCTGGGAGTTGGGCAGCAGCAACTCGTTGGTGATCCACCTTACGCTGGTGCCTTTCCTTGCCGCTGCAGGTGAACTCAAGACCAAGCCCACGCAGCACTCGGTTAAAACCTTATTGGAATACGGTATTCAGCCGGATATACTGGTTTGCCGCACGGAACACCACCTCAATTCGGAAATCCGTAAGAAACTTGCGCTCTTCTGTAATGTGAATATCAATGCCGTCATCGAATCGATCGATGCGCCCTCCATTTACGACGTGCCGCTGCTGATGCTCAAAGAGCAACTGGACAAAACAGCACTCACCAAGCTCAAACTTTCTACGAAGAACGAACCCGATCTGGCCAACTGGAAGGTGTTCTTGGGCAAACTCAAAAACCCTACTGCCGAAATAACCATTGCAGTGGTCGGAAAATACGTCGAATTACCCGACGCTTACAAATCCATCAACGAAGCCTTTATCCATGCGGGTGCCATGAACGAGTGCAAGGTGCGTGTAAAATACATCGCTGCCGAAAGCATCGACGATGATAATGTGCAAGAAAAGCTCAGGAAGGCATCGGGCGTGTTGGTGGCTCCCGGCTTTGGCGAGCGCGGACTGGATGGTAAGCTAACGGCTATAAAATATGTACGCGAAAACAACATCCCGTTTTTCGGCATCTGCCTGGGTATGCAATGCGCGGTGGTTGAGTTTGGACAGAATGTGCTGAAACTTAAAAACGCCAACAGCGTAGAGATGGACCCGAAAACCAAACATCCGGTGATTCATTTGATGGAAGAGCAAAAGCAGGTGAAGAACATGGGTGGCACCATGCGTTTGGGTGCGTACGACTGCGAAATCAAAAAGGGCACCAAAGCGGCAGCCATCTATGGTAAGAGTAAAATATCGGAGCGCCATCGGCACCGTTACGAATTTAACAACGACTACCTTAACCAATATGCAGAAGCCGGTATGGTGGCCTCGGGCATTAACCCAGAGAATAACCTAGTAGAAATTGTGGAGCTCAAAAACCATCCCTTCTTCGTAGCAGGGCAGTTCCACCCAGAATTAAAATCAACGGTTGCAAATCCTCACCCACTTTTTGTTAGCTTTGTAGCCGCTTCTTTGACCTATAGCAAAGCAGCAAAACAGAAATAGCGAACAGCGCAGATTTAGAAATGGATAGAAATACACTGACAGGCCTGGTTTTAATCTTTGTCATCATTGCAGGTTCTTTTTATTTGTTGCAACCTTCGGACGAAGAAATAAAGCGTGAGCGCCAGTTGCAGGATTCGCTTGCCCGCGCCAGGGCCGGCATTGAAAATGTAACCCCGAATACCACCGACACGACCGGAACAACCCTAGCAACCACAACACCCGAAATCGATTCTACCGTACTAAACGGACCATTCGGCCAAGCCGTCGCCGGCAGCGAGCGAATCATTACGCTCGAAAACGAACACATCAAAGCGGCCATCAGCACCAAGGGTGGCCGAATAAAATCGGTGGAACTGAAAGACGAGAAAACCTACGATGGGCAGCCACTGATGCTGTTTGATGGCGAGCATAATAAATTTGGCCTATTCTTCTCGGCGGCTGGCAAAAACATCATCACCAACGACCTGTACTTTACCACACAAGGCAACGATATCCAAGTAACCGACCAAGACTCGGCATCGGTGACCTTCCGTTTGGCCTACGCTGCCGATAAATACATCGACTACATTTACTCGATACGCGGCGGCGACCACAACATTGGCTTCACCATTGTAACCAAGGGCATGCAGGATGTGGTAGCGCCCACAGAGAAACAGTTGGTACTCAATTGGGAAGCGGCACTGACGCAGAAGGAGAAAGACATGGACAGCGAGCGCCAGCGATCTACTTTATATTATGCCCATGCCGACCAAGACATAGACCATTTAAGTACCACCGAAGATGAGGAAGAGAACCTCGCCGAGCGGCTTGATTGGGTCTCTTTCAAACAGCATTTTTTCTCGAACGTGCTCGTTTCAGAAAATGGTTTCAACGGCGGGAAATTAAACGTGTACACGAGTGCCGACCCCGCCATCGTAAAACTGTTTGCTGCCAACCTCAATCTCGATTTCAGCCGGCAGGACATCAACACCTACCCCATGCACTTCTTCTTCGGGCCCAACCAGTATAAGGTTTTGAAAGCGCACGGATATGGCTTGGAAAAGCAAATCGATATGGGCTGGGGGCCGATGAAATGGATCAATCGGTTCATCACCGTACCGGTATTCAATTTCCTGGATAGCTTCAATTGGAGCTACGGACTGGTTATCCTTATCCTTACGTTGCTCTTAAAATCGGTACTGTCACCGCTCACCTACCGGTCGTACGTATCCATGGCCAAAATGCGGGTACTGAAGCCGGAGATGGACGAAATTAAGGAGAAAGTAGGGCAAGACAACCCTACGCTGTTGCAGCAGGAATACCTCAAACTGTATAAACAGGCAGGCGTGAACCCACTGGGTGGCTGTATCCCCATGATTTTACAGATGCCGTTTACCATTGCGTTTTTCTTTTTCTTCCCCAACCTCTTCGAGCTACGGGGCGAAAGCTTTCTATGGGTTAAAGATCTATCCACCTACGATTCGATCATTACGTTTTCACCATTGCCCCTTATCGGCGTGGACCATATCAGCTTGATGTGTATTCTGATGACCGTAGTAACACTGGTATCCACATGGTATAACAACTCCATCTCGGGCGCGGCCAATGCACAGATGAAATACATTGGTTATTTCATGCCGTTGATTTTCCTTTTCGTACTGAACAGCTTCCCAGCCGGACTGAACTACTATTATTTCTTGTCTACGGTATTCACTTTCGGGCAGCAGCTCGTTATCCGCCAACTGGTTAACGACGATAAAATCCTGGCCATCATCGAGGGGAACAAGAAAAAGCCGGAGGCAAAGAAGAAATCGAAATTCCAGCAGCGCATGGAAGACTATATGCGCCAGCAGCAGAATAAGCCAAAGGGGAAAAAATAAGCTAAGGCTAGGGCATGTCGTTCATCGTTACGGCATGCCGAAGTACCGGAAAAGGTAAAACAACGCCCAACCGGCAAACGCTATGAGCAATACCCATACCCACGAGGGGATGCTCTGCGGCGTTTCACTGCCCTCAATGAGGAACGATTGCTGGTTACCTTTGCCATAGGCGTTGACCATGATGGGAATTACCCCATCAACGATGGCGTTTTCGGTTATTCCTTCTACATCAATCGCCGGGCCGTTGCGTACAATAAACGGGATGGTACGGATGCCTTCTTTACCGGTGGGATCTTTGCCTACAATCGTTAACGTGTGGGGACCATCTACCAATTTCTTGGTATCCAATTCGAAGTTGATCGGCGACATGACCTCCGCTATCGGTTGCGGATGGTCATCCAGAAAAATGCGTATCTTGCTCTTGCCTTCCATATCAATCAAGGTCTAAAACATTCCGTTTGATATGACTGGGCGTATCCTCGCCGGGGCGCACGAGCCATTTCATGGAATAATATAATGTAATCAGTACGATAACCGTTATCACCCCCACAATAAGGTAATCCCAATTGTTATCGGGTCCGGCCCCATGGGCAACGCCCCGCAACACCTTCGGTTGCTGTTTTTCGCATACGGGGCATGCCCAACCGGCTGCCGCCGCCGCCGTCAGCATGAGCGTGAGGGCGGCCCGCCTCACATAATGGTTTCTTGTCTTCTCCATGGTTCTCTTCTATTCATTGGCATCCTTCGCCAGAAAATCCAAAATTTCCGTAATCTCATCCTCGGTTACCTCCGAGCCCTTATTTCCCCAGCTGGTCCGTTCGTGGTTGATGATGGCTGCTATTTCAGCGGCGCTGAGCTCCATCATGGCGCCAATACCCGGCATTGCGGCAAACTCGGGGCGTGCATCATAGCCGTTCATGATAATATCTACATACAACTCCAAATCATCACCATTGACAACGCTGCTCTCTTTGAGCGATGGGAAGGCCCCCGGCAGCCCTTCGCCGTTGGCCTGGTGGCAGCTTTGGCAATGGGTGGCATACAACAGCGCACCGTCCAGTCCACCGGCTTCATCACCCGCTGCTGCTTTGGCCGCTTCCCGCGCATAGAGGAACTCGGGCGACGGCCGGCCATCGGGGAGCGGAACCTGCTTGAGCGACTGCAAATAGGCGACCAGTTGCAAAGCTTCTTCGGTAGCCACTACTTTGCCTTTCCCTGGCTTGAGAAACGCCGCTGGCACATTGACCACTATATCATCTTCTTTTGGGTATAGCTTGTATTCAAATAACCAAGGATAGGCGGGCATAATGGAGGCTTCTACCACCGTACGGGGGTTATATAGGTGCACCAGGTTCCACTCCAAGCTGGGCTGGCGGTTGCCGACATCCGTGAGGTCGGGCCCCGTACGCTCAGTACCCATCAACGTGGCCGTGTTGCGCCAAACGTCGGTGCGTGTAATACCGGCATAATCTGCCGCTACGCTTGGCCGTTTCCCCCACGGCCGGTCCATATCCACATTACGTACCTGCTGGGTATGGCAGGCTACGCAGCCATTGGCGATAAAGATCGACTTGCCTTTCTCGGCCGCAGCGCTCAGCGGTTCATGCCCCGGTAAAGGTGCGTTTTGCCGCTGGTTATGCAGTGCCGGCAAAATAGCTACAAACAGCGTGAGCACCAGGAACAACAAAAACGCCGCCGTAAATAGTTTTCTATGATCGTTAAAAAATTCCATTTCCTACTGAAGTATACTGAATGTCTAGTTACTGAATTAATCCTCACCGGCATGCTGGATGGCCGTTTCCCTGATATCCAGCGTCTCTTTATCCACCGACAGCATTTTGTACATGTTATACGCGAAAAACAAATGCGATAACCACATGAGGCTCCCCCCTATGGCGCGCCAGAGCCAATACGGCATCATCAGCGTTACACTTTCGATAAAGGGGCTCCCCTCCATCCACATGAGGCCTTTCAGGGTACTGCCATACATCAGCGGAACGGTGTAGAACATCAGTCCGATCAACGCCATCCAGAAGTGAGCACCTACGGTGGATTGGGGTGCCTCCTTGCCGGTTAATCTCGGCACCAACGCATATATACCCGCCCACAGGAAGAAGCAGATGATACCATACATGGTGAGGTGCGAGTGTGCCACGGTAAAATCGGTGAAGTGCCACAACAGGTTGGTATAGCGGAAGGCTTCCGCCGTACCCTGCAGCGAGCCCGTAAAGTAAAAGATGATACCGATGAGGAAAAACGGGAGGGTATAACTGTCTTTCACCTTATACCAACCGCCCTTAAAGGTAAGCAGGAAGTTGGCCGTTCCGGCCGCTACCGGAATAACCATGCCCATGCTGCCCACGATAGCTACCGTTTGCAACCACCATGGAATGGCGCTGAACACGAAATGGTGGGTACCGATCAGCGTATAGAAGAGTATCTGTGTCCAGAAGGCCAGAATACCCAAGCTATAGGAATATATGGGCCTATTGAGTTGCTGTGGCAAGAAATAATACACCACCCCCAACATGAACAACATGAACCACATGCCTACCCCCTGGTGCATGTAATACCCCTGGATGATCGTTTCGCCCAGTCCTTTTTGCCACCAGGGCACGTACGCTACGATGGAGATCACCAAAGCAAAAATTACCGCAGAGATGATGTACCAATTGGAAATGTAGATTTCGCGGGTGGTCCGCTTGGCCACTGTTTTGAGGTAATTGATCAGCGTAAGCACCAGGCCGACACCAAACAACAGCATAATGGGCCAAATATACTCGCGGTATTCGCCGCCGCCGTTATTGATGCCTGCCATGAGCGACAGCGAACCTAATATAACGGCGATGTTGATGAGGTAAAATGAATACCAGCCCATTTTTAAGCTGGCTATGGCCACATTACTTACGCGGGGTACCACGTAGTATCCCAAACCGATCATGGCGAGCGACGCCCAGCCCCAGAATACGGCGTTGGTGTGTACAGGCCGCAAGCGGCCGAAGCTCAACCAGCTCACCTGATCAGCATCGGGGGCGACAAACTTGATGCCCAGGTATTGCCCTACGGTAGTTCCGAAAAGCAGCCAAAACGTAGCGGCTACGAGATACCATACAATCAACTTGCTCAGTTGGGGGTCTATATTGGGCCGCCGTTGCGCCTTTTTCTTTACGGCAACGAAGGGGAGCCCTGAGTTTTCCCTGATTTTGATGATGCCTAGCCGGTCGGCAGCTGCCTCGGGGCCGGAGAGTTCTGTATCGTCCAACCGATAATCAAGCGCCTTTTTCCGTTCCACCAGCTCACGCTCGGCCTGTTCGCCATCCACTTCGCGCAGGTAAGCTGCAAATTCATCGGCCTCGGCCATGTCCATTTTTTTACGGTACCGTTTCAATACGCGCGATGCTTTGCCGACCATGATGATGAAACCCACCAGGATGGGAATGAGCAACAGCACGATGGTGATGATGATGCCCGCTTGGCCCAACAGCGATTCCCCTTCGCCGTTACCGGCGGGTTGTGCCCACGAGGCCAGCGCTGAGGCCGACAGGAGTAGAACGAGCAGCGTTTTTCGCTGCGTGTCGCCACCGCGAGCAGCGGGTTTATTGTTCCGGTTGCGGATCAGCGTGATGAGTCGCCCAAGTTGATGGGCGTCCAACTGCTGGAGGTATTTGCTATATCCCCCCTGTCCGTCGGCATGCCTACGGTCGGCTACCCGTTTGATGGTTTCGATACGGTGCAACAGCCATATAGCAAAGAGCAATAGAACGACCACCGCTAACAGTGAGATTAAGATGATCACTTCTGTGCGATTGAATGTGAAGCTGAATGGGCGCATTATCTCCTGCGCAAACAATAACGAAATCCTTACCATACCCAACTTTAAAATATATTAATACCTTTTATCCTTTATACATGCAAAAAAAAACCAACCCGCTTGTCAGGCCGGTTTCAGGAACGTCAATTTGTTCTCCAACTCCTCGGTGAATGAACCGAGCTTTGCCCCTTCGAGCATCCCGCGTATTTCTTCGCGGATTACCTTAAACTGGTAATGGATGGGACATGGTTTTGCTTCCGAACATTGCTTCAGCCCTAGCCCGCAACCCGAAAAAATCTTCTCGCCATCTACTGACTTTACGATGTCGGCCAACGAGCCTTCGAGTAAATGTTCATCGAGAAAAAAGCCGCCGTTGGGGCCCTTGGTAGACAGCACCAGCCCCTTGCGACTCAGATCTTGCAGTATCTTGGCGATGAACGACTCCGGCGAATCAATTTCTTTGCTGATTTCCTTTATACCGGCTTTCTCGCCGGCCTTAGACCGCTTGGCGACGAAAATCATCGCCCGGATGGCATATTCACAAGTTTTTGAAAACATCTATCAAACCAATTGCGGTGCAAATATACAAAGTATCAATAAAAGATAAAAAACTCTTTTTATTATTTTGTATCGGATGGATACTTACACAAACGCACTGAAGCCGGTAATGGATCTACCCACAATCAGCGAATTGATTTCCTTGGTTCCCTCATAGGAATAAATAGCTTCCGCATCGGCCAGGAAACGCGCCACATCGTATTCCAGCAAGATGCCGTTGCCGCCCATCACCTCCCGGGCCTGGCTGACGATATCGCGGGTACGGAGTGTGCAGAATACTTTAGCCAGCGATGCATGCTCATCGCGCAGCATACCTTCATCTTGCAATTCGGACAGGCGGTATACCAACGTCTGCATGGCCGTGAGGTTAGATAACATTTCCACAAGGTGGTTTTGGATCAGCTGGAACGATGCAATGGGCCTGCCGAACTGCTTACGTTTGCGGGTGTAGTCGAGTGCATTCTCATAGGCGCCTCTTGCGCAGCCTACCGCCATCCAAGCCACACCTGCCCGGGTAAGCTGCAGCACTTTGGCGGTGTCTTTAAAGGTGTTGGCATGTTGCAACCGGTCATTTTCGTCTACAAGGCAGTCGGTCATCGTAATCAGCCCATTCTGCACAATCCGCAGAGCCATCTTTCCTTTTATCTTTTCCACCTCAAACCCGGGGGTACCTTTCCGCACGAGAAATCCTTTCACCTCGCCATCTGCCACATCCTTGGCCCAGATGATGGTGACGTCGGCAAAGGTGGCATTTCCTATCCATTTCTTTTGGCCATTGAGCAGCCACCCATTTTCCGTTTTACGGGCCGTAACGGTAAGTCCACCCGCCGCGCCCGATCCCACTTCGGGTTCGGTAAGGCCAAAGGCACCAATCAGTTTCATCTGCTGCATAGCAGGCAGCCATTCCTTTTTCTGCGTATCGGAGCCGCAAAGATAGATCGACCCCATGGCTAAGCCACTTTGCACACCGAAGAAGGTAGCTACCGACGCGTCCACACGAGCAATTTCCATCGCGATGATCCCTTCCATCAGCGATGATTTACCTGCGCAGCCGTAGCCATCATAGGTGAGGCCGCAGACGTTCAATTCTGCCAGCTTGGGGATGATCTCAAAGGGAAACTCATCGCGCAACCAATAGTGGTTGACCAGCGGCCGTATTTCGCGTTCCATAAAATCGCGCACTTTCAGTTGCAGTGCACGGTCTTCCTCGCTGAGCCGCATATGCAGCTCGTAGAAGTCGCCATTGATGGGTGGCAGTTCGCGCTTGGGCTGTCCGCCGCGAAGCATTTTCATCAGTCCATTGAACTGCTTGTCATCCAATTTGGCAAACGCATCCATCACTTTTGGCAGGTCCACTTTCTGCGAGAGCTTGTCCAATTGTTCGAAATCGATGCGCTTGAATAGCTGATATGCCTTTTTAATTTTTGAAAACATAATTTTTTGTTTTTTTTGCTGTCCCGATTCACTTCATTCTCGGGATGTCTATTTTCTGTTGTCTATCGTCTGTTGTCTATCGTCTCACATCTCAAGTCTGAATAACCCCTACGTTAAACGGCCTTTCAATGGGCGCCTGATTGGCTGCCTCGATGCCCATCGCGATGACTTTCCGCGTATCCAGCGGGTCGATAATACCATCCACCCAGAGGCGCGCCGCGGCGTAGTAGGGTGTTGTCTGTTCGTTGTACCGCTCCGTTATCTCCTTTAGCAGTGTGTCCTGTTGTTTTGTGTCAACTTCCGTATCCGCTTTCTTTAACGAAGCCGTTTGGATTTGGAGCAGCGTCTTCGCCGCCTGGCTGCCTCCCATGACCGCAATCTTTGCCGATGGCCACGCAAAAATAAGCCGTGGATCGTACGCTTTTCCGCACATGGCGTAGTTACCCGCACCGTAGGAATTGCCGACGATGATGGTAAATTTGGGCACTACGGAATTGGCTACGGCGTTGACCATTTTAGCGCCATCTTTAATGATGCCGCCGTGCTCCGCCCGGCTACCCACCATGAAACCTGTTACATCCTGCAGGAATACCAACGGTATTTTCTTTTGGTTGCAGTTCATGATGAACCGGGTAGCCTTGTCGGCAGCATCCGAAT
Organism: Parapedobacter flavus; assembly: GCF_035818675.1. Lineage (NCBI taxonomy): Bacteria > Pseudomonadati > Bacteroidota > Sphingobacteriia > Sphingobacteriales > Sphingobacteriaceae > Parapedobacter > Parapedobacter flavus. The sequence continues at coordinate 770,451 of NZ_JAYKZZ010000001.1, read as the reverse complement.
AGATTACGCCACCGAACTGCATCTCCCCTTTCTTGCTTTTCACCACCTTACGTTGGTTGGCTACTATACCCACGGCCCATCCTTCCACACGGCCCAAGCCGCAGACGATGCTCTGACCATACCCGGCCTTATACTCCTCAAAATCGGAGCCATCCACCAGCCGGTGGATGATGTCGTTCATGTCATACGGCTTTTCGCGCGACGCGGGCAATATGCCATAGATTTCTTGTTCATCCAACTTCGGTGAGGCTGGCTTTATCCGGTCGAAACCGGCATCTTTCGGCTTGCCTAGTTTATCCATGATTCGGCGGATGGCATCCAAACACGTTTTATCGTCCGGGTGCTTGTAGTCCGTTACACCCGATATCTCGCAGTGTGTGGTGGCACCACCCAGCGTTTCGTTATCTACCGACTCGCCGACGGCCGATTTGACCAGATAGGACCCCGCCAAGAATACCGAGCCCGTACCATCCACAATCATGGCCTCATCGCTCATAACAGGCAAATAAGCGCCCCCCGCAACGCAAGAGCCCATAATGGCAGCAAGTTGTACAATCCCCTCACTGCTCATCCGCGCATTGTTGCGGAAAATACGCCCAAAATGCTCCTTATCGGGAAAAATCTCATCCTGCATGGGCAGGTACACGCCCGCGGAGTCTACGAGGTAAATGATGGGCAAACGGTTTTCCATGGCAATTTCCTGTGCACGCAGGTTCTTCTTGGCCGTCATCGGAAACCACGCCCCTGCCTTCACGGTGGCATCGTTGGCCACCACCACACATTGGCGGCGGGAAACGTAGCCCACGCCCGCAATCACGCCCGCCGACGGACATCCGCCGTGTTCGGTGTACATACCGTCGGCCGCTGTAGCACCGATTTCGAGCCAAGGCTGGTCGGCATCGAGCAGATGTGCTATCCGCTCGCGGGCCAACATCTTCCCTTTGGCTTTTTGCTTTTCTGCAGCTTTGGCTCCGCCGCCTTGGTACACGTTCTTCAACCGGTGCCTGAGTGTAGACACCGCTTGTTTATTCAGATCTTCATTTTGGTTAAACTCAAGGTTTATCATGGTTCACAAGATAGGCATTCTTTTTTATCTCGATATTTTTTTCATTTATTGGGTTACCTTTTACTGTACCACGTATTAAAACGTAATTAAACAGGTTTGTTTTAAACACAAAAAAGAAATTAACATGAAAAATGCATTCAAATTCGGTTTTTTAGGATTGTTCGCTGTTGTAGCTTTTGCTGCTTGCAACACCACCACTTCTGAAAGTGAAAACACCGCTGATTCGTTGGCAACTGAAATCGAAGAGCAAGTAGAAGCTACTACCGATTCTATCGATTCACTCGGTGACGCTGCTATCGACTCATTGGATTCGTTGGTAAACTAATCAATCGGATTGAGAAAATCTGGAAGAGGCCAGCCGCTGATGCGGCTGGCCTCTCCTTTTTAGGCGTCCATTAACCAATTATCTAGCAGATAGCGGCAATTAAGCACCTTCTCACGCAGGTCTGCTGGCGTATAGAAATAATGGTTGGAGGCCTCATACCCCAAGCGCGAATCGCCGGTTTGGAGTAAGGCCAATCGCTTAGCCAGGGCTATTTCATCGGTAAGCACACGGGCCACCTTCGTTTTCGCTGCTTCACGATTTTGAGCTATCGTTGCCAACGCATCGCGCAGCTCGATAAAGTCGACCTGATTGGCTATGCTCCGGTAATGAATGGAAATCGTTTCGATAATGTTGCATTCGCGATGTACCGCCGTGCGCGTTCGCTTGTCCAGCTTCAAGGCGCCGCCCTCGTCTGCCAAGCGATCGGCAATTGCGGCGAAGGCGTTGCCCATTTCACGGAGCAATCCCGCAAAAACGGTGGATGGATAGATGGAGCGCCAACTGGCGAGGTCATCGTAGGGCAGCCCAACCATCGTCGCTTTATATCCCGTGGGCTTGGGCCACAGCAAGTTGGAAGCGCCGCATTGCAGCGGGGCGTTGTAAACCACACCGATATGGTAGGGAAACTTACTGAAATGCTGGCTGACAGGCGTTGACAACCGCACCTGCTGCTTTGCCGAAACGGTGGTGGGCAACCGTTCGGATCGCATCGTCCGCCGAAAGATTTCCATCGCTGCCCATCAGTGAGACAACCTCCAAGTTCGGGGACGGGTATCCGCCCAATGTCCAGCTCAACATCATTCCTTCTATACCTTCGGCCCGAAGATGCTCTATATGTTTGGCTACATTATAAACCGCTGGTATATAAGGCACAGCACTGATCTCCCAGGTGTTGTTGGCCTGAATCTTGGCCATGGTTTTCAGGCCGTGGTCCCGCGCGATTTTCCAATGCCGTTTCGCCCTGGGGCCAGGACCTACAGCAGAAATGGAATACTCGCCGACCTGGCTTTTCACGCCACCCCGCTCGATTTCCAATTCCCATTCGCTGACACTCATCAGCAACGTATGTTCGGTAGATAAGCGTGGGATAATGGCCAGCGCCCATTCGCCGGGCCACCCCCAATCCCAGATAATCAACTGGGGCCGTTTGGCGTCGGCATCAACTGATTTGGCGTGGACGGCCGCTGAAAAGCCCCTGGCTATCCCACGGTTATAGGTATTAATAAGCGATGAAACCACCTTGGGCGCCCCCAGTTGCCCGCAGCGCGGACATTGGTTGCCCTGACCGTGCGACCAACAATGCGTAGGGTTTTCTGAGGCCGTGATCGAAAAGAAACCCGAAAGCAACGGCGCCCGTTCGATAATCTGGGCAATGGAGTCTTCGAGGTGCAGGAAGCCTCCCCAGAAGAAGGAGTGCACCTAACGTGGTATTGGCGGCGATAAACTGCCTGCGGTCCATCCCAAATTTACCTAGTTGATCCATCATCGGTCATCAATTTATAGCTTTCGGAATACCGGCAATGTACAGAATTTTACGAAATTTATAAAAATAGGGTCGTGAAGCAAGCGGGTGCACGGTACCTAATTCCATAATACCGATACTATTTTACGATAAATCACCTAACTAGTTGTTTTTCATATCAAATTACGGTAAATTAGCATCACTAACAATACGCACCGCATTATGAAAGCTGTCGAATACCGGTTACCTAAAGAGTTTGACAAATCGTTTATCGTCTTTACAGAGCGCGGCACGCACTTCCCGTGCCCGTGGCACTATCACCCGGAGTATGAGTTTGTGCTGGTAAACAAAAGTACCGGCCGGCGTATGGTAGGTGACCATATTGGCCACTTCAATGAGGGCGATTTGGTATTCATGGGACCTTCCCTACCCCACGTGTGGATAAACGACGCCATTTTTTTACAGGGTAACGCACAGCAAGAAGCCGATGCTATTGTTGTGCATTTCGTAGAAGATTTCCTGGGCGATAATTTCCTTTCCCTACCGGAACTGGAGCCACTCAAAAAAATATTGGACTTATCCAAGCGCGGGCTGGTTATCACCGGCAAAACCAAAATAGAGATTAACCGGCGGATGAATGGCATGATTGGGGAGAGCGGTCTGAGCCGGCTATCGTCGCTTTTCGCCATGTTTGATATCCTCGCCCACAGCACCGAGTACGAGCCGCTCGCCAGCCCTACCTACATGCAGCACACACAGGGTTATTATTCCGATCGGTTCAGCAAAATCACCGATTACATCCTGCGCAATTACCACCGCGACATCACCTTAAACGAGGTAGCTTCTGAGGCCAGCATGGCCATCACCACCTTCTGCAATTTCTTTAAGGAACACTACCGGATGACGTTTGTGGAATACCTCAATACGATCCGCATCGGCCATGTGTGTAAGTTGCTCGCGGATAGCGATGACAATGTGGTTACGATCGCTTATGAATGCGGCTTCAACAACCTAGCCAACTTCAACAGGCAGTTCAAGCGGCTTAAAGGCATGTCGCCGAGCGAATACCGCAAAATGCTTGTATTGGAGTCTGCATAGTTTTAAAACAGCAAACCCCGGCCGAAACCAGGGTTGCTGAACAGGCTGTCTGCCGGTGGATTACCTCATCCACAAACGCCGGAAGAGATAAATAACCACGCCGATTGCACCAAGCCACACCCACCAAGGGATTTTCCATAGCGGCGAGACACCAATTTCCTGTTGCCTCATAAGCGTATCCCGCTGCAATGCGGTATGTTCACGCGTTGCCGCTCTGGCATGGCCCGCTGGGCATCGCGGGATTTCTGCAGAAAATAGCTTAAGTAGATGATGTTGATGGCCACCATCATCGCCACAGCGAACGGATAATCGATACGGTAATACTTCGGAATGATATCAGACTGTCCCCGCTCGATGAAGTAAATAGCAAAGAATCCCATCAGAACGAGTGACGGGATGACCACACCGTAGTAAAGTTGCAGGACAGCTCTACGCGGCCAATTTGTATGCCACGGGTTTGAGCGATCCAATTGTTTAAAGCTCCGGGACACGAGGTTCAGTACCACGTAGGCAACCAGACAGCTTGGGATGGCCGCTTTGTAAAAATCCCCATCACGGATGGCATCGCCGAATCCCTCCGGCCCGGTGTAAAGTACCATGAAGGCACCTATAAAAAAGGCAAGGATAACCAAAATCCATCGGTCGAAGTATTCTACTTGAATACCCATACTTCATCTGTCATTTCGTTCGTATTCGTCCGTTTAATAGGCAAACGGATTTTCGGTACGGCAAAAGTAATGAAGTGGAACTGGAGGTGCCGGTAGGATATTTCAGGAATGTGGTAGGATTATGCTAAGTCGACGTCGCAATGCAGGCAACGCTAGCTGGAGAAAAGCGTAAATTATCATCAGAAAAACAGGAGAAAAGTGTATTTTTTTATTTAATTATTGGGAGAAAAGTGTATTTTTGAATTGGAAATAGCCGGAAAAAATGCATAGAAATAACATTAAATCGCTGATAAAATGGAAGTTATCAAAAAAAAGGAAACCTCTTGTTTTGTTGGGTGCAAGACAAGTCGGTAAGACATATCTGTTGCATCAATTTGGACGAGTGGAATACAAGCAATTGGCCTATATCAATTTTGAACATCCCAACGCTCCGAAAAGCCTTTTTCAAATAGACTTTGATGCCGGTAGGATCATGACGGTGTTGAATGCATATTGCAACGTTAAAATCAACGCCGAAGACACACTGATTGTTTTCGATGAAATCCAGGCAGCTCCCAAAGGGCTTACGGCACTTAAATATTTTTATGAAGATGCTCCGGAATATCATATTATCGGAGCAGGCTCGCTTTTGGGCGTAAATATTCATCCCGACGAGTCTTTTCCCGTCGGGAAAGTGGATTTCATGAAGCTCTGCCCGATGAATTTTCATGAGTTTTTATTGGCAATGGAAGAAACGGGAATGGCAGAAATTTTGGAAAAAAGAGATCTGGAGAGCCTAAGTTTTTTCCACCAAAAGCTCATCAATTATTTACGCTATTACCTGTTTGTGGGTGGAATGCCCGAAGCTGTAAGCGATTTTGCAGAAAACCGTGACTGGCAAAGTGTACGTCGTATCCAAAACCAAATCATCATGTCGTATCGGAGCGATTTTTCAAAACACGCCCCAAAGGAAATCCTGCCTCGTATCAACATGGTTTGGGATAGTATGCCTGCCCAGTTATCGAAAGAAAATAAAAAATTCATCTACGGCGTAATCAAAGAGGGTGCAAGAGCAAAAGATTTTGAGCTAGCCATCCAATGGCTTACGGATGCAGGGCTGTTGCACAAAGTGTATAACACGTCAAAAGCGGCCTTACCTTTGGTTGCTTACCAGGAATTATCGGCATTTAAGCTTTTTCATAACGACGTTGGATTGTTAGGGGCAATGTCACGGTTGAACGCTAAAACCGTTGCTGATGGCGATGCCATATTCTGCGAATTTAAAGGAGCTTTGGCAGAGCAATTTGTATTTCAGCAACTTAACCAGAATGAAACACTTTCCATTTGTTACCATACTTTTGAAAACAGCAAATACGAACTTGATTTTTTGATACAGACCGAAAACGACGAAGTTATTCCTATCGAGGTGAAAGCGGGCGAAAACCTAAAATCAAACAGTTTCAGGCTTTTTTGTCAAAAGAACAAGCCCAAAACGGCCATACGGATTTCGCTATCGGATTATAAAAAAGAAGCGTGGATGACCAACATACCCTTGTACGGCACAAACGCCATTAATTGATCGATGTCATATCAATGATCCGGCATTGTTTTCGTATTAAGCATTCAACCCGCCATCCATCAGGATATTTTCACCATTGATATAGGCGCCTGCTTCGGATGCCAGTAGTACCACTAATCCTTTAATGTCATCTTTATTGGCCATACGGCCGAGCGGAACTTTCTTGCAATAATTTTTAAGAAATTGCTCCGGTTGGTTGTTGAATAACCCACCCGGGCTTATACAATTGAAGCGTACATTTTTACCTGCATGTATTCTTGCCATGTAGCGCGTCAGGTTGATGAGTCCCGCGTTATGAAAAAAGTAATCTGGTGGTGGATTGCCCATGTCCGTGTCGTCATAATTAGACAGATCCGGCCCTTTCATGCCCATCATAGAAGCGATATTAATGACGCTGCCTCCACCCGACTGTGTAATTAAAGCCGTCATTTCCCGCAGCAGATGGAACATGCCCGTGGCATTTTCTTCCATGGATTGGGCGAATTGCTCTAACGGCGCATCATAACCCTTCATCGGCCGCGATACAGCATTATTAACAAAGCCGTCCAATTTCCCGAATCGCTCCATAATTTCCTTCTTCAATGCATGCACGGTTACTGGCCGTGCTTGATCAGCCGTCATCGCATGGACATTGAAGCCTCTAGATCGAAACGAACTGGCCGTCTCTTCCGCGCTATCCATTCGCCGTGACGTGGTAATGACCGTCGCATCGGCTTCTGCCAATCCTTCCACGATACATTGACCATATTTGCCGGAGCCACCGGTAACAAGGATTACCTTATCCTTTAAACTCAATAATTCATTTACGTTCATGCTGGTAATGATATTCGTTTACCTCCCTGTAACCGGCTTTCATTGGCTGCAATGATAACTGTCATTAACCGGTAGGTCTTCTCAAAATCCAACCGCGGCTTTCCTTCTTCAACAGACCTGACAAATTCAATGAGATTGTCCCTAAACATGGAATAGGAGTTGCGTATATCTACATTTCTCCATCCTTGGCTCCCGAAAAATGTAAGCTGGAATGTCCCCGAAATAGCATCAAACAGGTGTAGCAACAAATCGATACCGCCACCTAAACGCACATGGACAATCTCTCGATCCAACTCGCCGATATGCTGTACGCTTTCGACTGTGGGATCATCCAACACACCAAATACAGCCTCTAATAAATGAATACCATACTTCTTCCAGTCCTTTTTGCCCACGGCAATTACGAGCTTGACGGGACCAAGCGAGCCCAATTCCTGTTTGGCAATACGACACTCATTGGCGTACCGCATGGAGGAGCAGGACATGATAAACTTGCCCATCGCCGCTTTTGAAGCAAACCACTCCAAGTCTTCATGCGAATAGGCCAAGGGCTTATCGATGAAGAGCGGTATCCCCGCCTCGATGAAGGGCTTGGCCATGGTAACGTGGTTTTCAGGATCGTCGCGAGCCAAAATAACCGCGTCCACCTCCCCGACCATATCGGCCAATTGACCGACTATCGTATCAATTCCAGCTGAACGCGCGATGCTATCTGCGATCTCACGTTCTTGACACCACACGTGCGTAACCTCGGCGCCGGGTATTCCCAAGGTATCTTGATTGGCATCGAGATATGTCGTGACAGCTGGGTAACCGACTCGAGCGATTTCCGCGCCATTATATTGCCCATTGATAATAGCCGACCATGAATAAGGATGAGCGTTTCCCACACTCATGCCGATTATGCCGATTTTTATCATTTTATACGATGATCATTTACAAGAACACGATTAACGTAACTTGCGGCTATTCCAACTAACGCTCCTGCCACAAAAGAACTCGGAGCAATCCATAACACGGTGATTCCTAACCACCCAAAATAGGCAATGGCCACAGCAACCGCAACAGCTGCCACGCCTCCGATGAAGGTCCCCCACTCGGTGGCCACCGGAATAAACAAAGCCATAAAAAACAATACAAATAGCGGGCAAACCAATAAATTAACAACTTTCATTACCACATCGTATAAATTACCCGGCACATAACCAATCAACAAGCTCAACACCAGAACTACTACCCCCGCCACTAGCGTCAGCGCTTTCACCTGCCTGAGTTTGTTCGTTTCGCTTTCTGGCTTTTTACGAAAGCGATTGATTAGGTCCTCGGAAATCACCGAAGAAACCGCGTTGAGGCCCGAGGATATACTTGACATGGCCGCAGCTAATAATCCTGCAATAACCAGGCCCGAGATTCCCGAAGGCAACCCCAGTAAGATAAAACGTGGGAACAAGGTGTCGGCCTGTTCTCCAAGTGATTTTCCGGGAAGCAAAAGATCAGTATGGTGTGAAAAATAGGCTAGCATCGCCAATCCAACGAAAGCAAGAATACACTTTGCCGTAAAATCGGTAAACAAGGAGACCCGAAGGGATTGACGCGCTGTTTTGAGGTCTTTCGTAGAAATATACCGCTGTATGGCCATTTGATCCGACCCTGTTGTAGCCACATACCAAACGAACAGCATCAACATAGCGTTGCCAAACGTAATCCGTTCGTGTAAATCAAAACCTATTTTCGGTGCGCTCCAATGGGCGGGCCAGCTCTCGGGAATCAATGCCATAGGCGATTCCAAGCTCACCATGACAACGATGACACTCAACAAGGCGCCTCCCAGAAAAATGGAAGCCTGCACCACATCGGTCACCACCACTGCCCTCAATCCTCCCATAACAGTATAGACAATGGTAATCAAAATCATAATGATGCCAATTACGGGTACCCACATGCGATCGATAGGTATGACCGACATCAACGCAAGATCCACCGTCACGTAGATAATCGTCGCCATCCAAAAGAAACGCAAACACAGGAACATAAACGTCGCCAGCATCCGCACCTTAACTCCCAGCTTCTTCTCTAGTATCTCGTATGCACTGGTCACACCCATCTGCCGGATACGCGGGATCAGCCACCACCCGGCGACAAAATACACTAATGGGAAAGCCAACATCCCAACGAAAATCCCTGGGCCGTATTTAATCATTTCACCAGGATACGCTAAATAACTTAACGTACTCAATAGGGTAGCAAATAATGAAATGCCAACCGCTATGGGATTCATGCGCCGGCCACCCAGTAAATAATCCTCTTGGGTTTTGTTCTTCTTGTTGTAATGCCAACCAATCCAGAGCATACCCATAATATATGCACCGATTACCGCCCAGTCTAATAGCGCCAACCCCGGTGTGTCAATCTGTAGAAGCATCATATCGTTTGCGGTATTAAATCCAGCCTTGCTGTTTCCAATGGTGAAGATTAATAAAATCAGGGGTTTCATACGCCAGGCTTGCTAGCGCCCCATGCAACGCTGCCGGCATCTCTTTTCCATTGGCAACAGCCAATGCCTCTTGCAAATAATCCATACGGTCGATACCCACCAGCACCGCGGAGACCTGCGGGACGTCTAACGCAAATTTCGTAGCCATTTCTGCCAAGCCCCATTGATTAGCCCGTGCTATTTCTCTGTACTGCAATATGCGTTCGTTGACCGGTTGCAACGCTTCGTGTGACGGGCTCACACCATCGCTCAACAACCCCTGCATAAGCGCGGAACGCACTACTATACCGATCCCTAATTCATAAGCATCGCGGAAGTAGCGCCCATGTTGCTGGTTCAGTAAATTAAATGGTAGTTGGATCACATCCCACGCACCCGAATGGATGGCGTATTGCGTTTCTTCGGCGGTATATACCGATACGCCTATTGTTCGCACACACCCGCTTGTACGTAGATCGGAAAAAATTCGCAGGACATCTTCATTCGACAGGATTTCCAAATCGGCCAGGTGTAACATAAAGACATCGATGTAGTCGGTCTGTAAGGCCGCCAAGCTCTCCTGTAGCGATTGATGCACAATCCGATGTAATTCCTTGACTTTCGGGATCGTACCGTCGTCTTTCTTGAAATGGACGCATTTCGTGCATAAGACGATATCGTTACGAATGCCCGAAAAAGCTTTTCCCATTAGTTGCTCACTTTGCCCATACAAACGTGCGGTATCGAAAAAATTGATGCCCGATGCGAAGGCTTCACGGAGTAGTCCAATCGACTCCTGCGGGTGCGGCATTTCGTTTTTCCCGATTCCGTATGGCATCCCGATCTCGACACCACCGAAGGCTATTTCCGAGACTTGGATTCCGGTGCTTCCCAGTGGTCTTTTACGCATTGGCTATTGGTTACTTAAGTAAGACGAACCGCCGGCATGTTTGGACTTTGGCGATATAACATCGGCTATATTGCGGCAATACTCGCCCAATCCCACGACATCGGCGCCTACGCTAATAAAATGGTAGCCCATATCCCTCAACTCATCGACATTGCCTAACGTCCCCACAGTAGCGGCAAATTTGCCATACGTATTCGCTACTTCAGCCACGCGCTTTCGCGTTTCGATAAGCAAGGGATGATCCCACTGGCCCGGGGCACCGATGCCTTGGCTGAAATCGCCAGGCCCGAAAAACAACATATCAAAACCATCCAATTGGGCAATCTCCTCCAGTTCATCTAATGGCTCGGGGTCTTCAATTTGCAGTGCGATGAAGCGCTCTTTATTTGCTGATGTTAGGTACTCGTTAAAATCCATGGAGGTGTAAGCACCGTCAGCATTGCCACCATCAATGGGCCTGCGGCCTACGGGATGGAATCGGGTCATGTGGATGACTTCCTTTGCGTCTTCGACCCCCATGATATGGGGCACCAAAATACCGGTTGCATCCATCTCCAAAGGCTTGATGTAATCACTATAGGAACCCCGTGGCACACGAACTATTAAATCAACATGGTGTGCCTTGGTGGCCCAAACATGGGCTGCAATGGTAGACCAATCCTGCCCGATATGCTCCAGATCAACCCATACACAGTCGAATCCGCTGAGGGCGACAATCTCACTAACCTGGGCATCTTTAAGGTTTACCTTGAAGCAACTGACGGTGCCACCAGCCCGCAACTTATTTAGTACGTTACTCTTTCTCATATTATAAACTAACCCTTATTTGGCAATTCACCTGAAGCTGGTTAGCGCCCCGAACCGCTAAAAGAAAACATGCATAAAGCAAAGGTAAAAGAATAGTCCAAGCTATCCCCCATATGATTTTACGATTTGCCGATGTTTTTCTACAACGGTCAGTATCCTTGTGGACTTGTTTATTTATTCTTGAACACCGGTGCCGGTCTTTCGGTCACACTGGGTGAGCCCCCTTCAATCACAGGCCATCCACCTGCCCATGTTACCTTGTCAAGCATCAGTACCCGCCGGGAGGCTCCGCTGGAAACTTTTTCCTTTTCTTTATCTATTGCGTGGTATATAAACCAGTCCGTACCCTCATCATCCGTGATCAAGCGTGCATTGTGGCCGGGGCCGGCATACACCGCATTGCCCTGCAGAAACACTGTTCCCCTTCCACGTTCCCGGATATCGTTTCCGTTTTTGTCCAGATAAGGCCCTGTGAGTGTCGTGGACCGGGCAACCCTGACATGGTAGTCACTGGCTGCTCCATTGCAGCAGTGTCCTCTTGACCCAAAGAAATAGTAATACCCGTCCCGCTTGTGCAGCACGACCCCTTCAAAATCTCCTGCGGCAATCTTAAACTTTTTGCTAAGGTCAGGAACCGATTTGCCATCTGCCGACAGTTCTATACCATACGTTCCCTGATTGAATGCATTACTATAACTCCCCCAAAACAAATATTTTCTTTCTCCTTCTTCCCAATACAGCGGGTCGATGGAATTGGGCACGCCAATCTCGCCGGAGAAAAACAGCTTACCCTGATCCGCAAATGGCACCGATGGACTGGGGGACGTAGCTAGGCCTATTGCAGGATTAGCGTCTGCCCATGCGGAATAAGAATAATAAAGATGATACATGCCATTGACCCTGGCGAGGTCTCCTGCCCAAAGCGAACTTTCCGCTGCCCGCTCGGTTTTCCATGTTGGCTTGGACAAAAAGGCATTGCCCACTATTGTCCAGTTCACCAAATCCGTAGACTTCAGTACCGGCATCAGCCGGTGCCCTTCGCCGTCACCCCAATCGTCTGACGTACCAATTGCGTAAAAAATTCCGGTAGCTGGATCCCGGGCAACCGTCGGATCAGCCAATATCGGTTCAAAAATTGGATTGGTATACTTGCCTGTAACCTCTTCTTCCTTTGGGTCACCTTCCTGATCCGGGAGGGCTTCCTCCTTATTATCCGGTATACGACCCTTCTCACACCCTGTAAGGAAGACGGCCATCGCTAGCAATACGCTATATTTTAAGTATCTGCTTATCATATGGTATTTATCGGAAAAAGTATAACTCCGCTGTAATATTTATTTATCTTCTTGAGATTCCACTTCCAGAATACTACCTGCAATGTATCGCGGCCCATCGTTTTGATTATAATAATAGGCGACCAAAATTCTGTTCTTGTCCATCATCACCGCCCAGGGGTAACCGATATCCCAATTCCCACCGTCATCCCGGATTACAAATTCCTCAGCCGTAGCAAAATCTGTACATTCTGCATTCAATATACGCGCGCGTATACCGTAAGGTTTATGACGGTATCCGTAGACAACCAACACCCTGTTGTCTGGCAACTGCAAAGCGTGCAACGGGTGCCCCTTAAATCCCATGCTTTCCCATTTGAAGGTCTTCCCCCCATCGATAGAACGCGCGATACAGGCCTGATCATCATACCCACCCGTGCGCATAAATGCCACAATATCCCCTTTCGGCGTTTCATAAACCGATGTTTCGTTGAACGAGATGTTGTCGTCCTTAGCCACCACTCCTGAATACTCCCAGGTTAATCCCTTATCGTAAGAGATCAGCAAGTAATTAGACGTTTTACCCGCACGATCATGCGCCGCCACTACCCACAACACACGACCGTCTTTTGTTTCGTACATCGCTCCGCGATTATAAGCAGACATAGGCTGTCCAAAGGGGTTATAATGTCGCTCATCAGGCACGGTGGGTGGATAATAAGGACCTTGCCAGCTCTTCCCTTTATCAGTTGATCGCAAGACATATCCACCCAGAAAAGTAAAACCGCCTGCATTAAAAAAGGGCTTTTCCGGATCTTCTAAACCTTTATCAACAGTTGTCCAGCCATAGCTGGCACAAAGCAATGTACCGTCTTTCAGTTGTATCATACAAGGATCTTGCGACCCACCAAATGGATGGGCATACAGCAGCTCCGGGGATTCAGACCATTGTTCACCGTCTTTAGACCTTAACGTAACCAAATAGCTATTATGATCTACATGTGAAATCTTCTCCGTACCGAATATACGACGATTGGGAGCTCGTCTGAAAGCTAACAAAAACTCTTTTTTATTCTTTATAACGGAAGGAAAGGCGTTATAAAACAACGAATCTTCATAAATCACAATATCCTTTATTTTTCTCAAAGGCATACGTTCTTGAGCAACTGTCGTGTCTAATGCAAAAAAAGAAAAAACACATATTAAAAATTTAACCAAAATTTGCTGTATCATACTTAATTGTTTAAATTCAAATGCAGTGGTAGTAACCAAGGAAATAACGGGTCCGCCCGAATACGCTAAAACGTGTGATTCATTTGTCTTCATCATCAATGTGTTTAGTTATTATTCTGGCGCTGATATTTTCAAGTTCAGCAAGGCATATGCTGCTACTGCATGCAGATCTGCATCATATGTAGCCTTATGGATATCTCTCAGTTCATTATATAATCGAAATAAGATTTCTCGGTCATCAACGTCACCTTGTTCCGCCAATCCCTGGAGCAGTTGCGGCAATCCGGCCGGGTCCCCTTCCATAGACATCAGCTGATTTTTAATGGAATGAGTCCGTTGATCTCCAATGAGAGGGGTCGTCATCCATGCCGTGGCTAGTAAATTAGCGCGTACGACGACTGGCATCGACATCATTACCTGAAGATCTGGAAACTGCAACCATTCATTAAGCGTAAATGGTTTTAGATAGCGGAGCACATAAGAGATCGTTGGAATGAGATTGATCTTATCTTGATTAATTAACTGATTCAACAACAGTAGGCAGGTCGCTCTAACATGGTCCGGTTCCACATCCGGATGATGTGCAGCATTCCACAGTTTGTAGATGGTAAACGCGTCCACATGATCGACCGTAATCCCTGCTACCCACTCAGGGCTCGTCTCAACAGGTACGCCGAGTTTAGCGAGTGTCTCGATTGCATGGAGACGATCGACACTGGATGGATTGTTATAAACCGCAACAATTCTGCCTATCCACGATTCCCGTTCTTCCGATGTTAGCGCTACCTGTGCCAAAACCCGCCAAATACCAACGCGATATTTCGGAATGTCTCCAAATTGACGCGCTTCTTCCAAAAAAACAGCTTTTACCTCATCGACATATTCGTTTTTCCAAATCAAGAATTCAGCCACGTGTACTTTAATCCATTCCCTTTCTGTGTACAACAGCGAGTGCAAGTCTGATAATGGACTTTGCTCCCCCAGAAGCTCCTCATCTGGCTTCTTGATAACGGACGGAAAGGCATTAGGGCACATCGAATCTGCGTAGATTACCACGTCTTTAATTTTACTGGCTACCGGAATGGACTCCTGCTGAATATGTGCATAGACATCTGGCTGCCAGATTAATCCCATTAAAGCAACTGTCAATTGTAGCCCTTTCATAAGCACCTTGTTAGGCTTATTAAACCTTATTTTCGAATGACCCTCTCCGAGCGGAAAAACACGAACAAGCAGTTTACATCCTTTTCACTGTCACCCTTCTTACCTTAATTGCCTTACGTCTGTTGCCCTCCGGATTCCGGTGCCAGAAATCCGAATACACGACCAAAAAGCTATTGGCATCTACTTTCAGAAACTGTGTGTACCCACAAGAGAACACCTCATTGGGTACCCATGGTAACATCTCAAAAGGTTCAGACCAATCGTTGGTATTATCATTCAGCATAAAACGCAACTGCACACCCGGCCTGCCGGAGGCTAATGCCACGATACCATTGTCTAGCTCCAAAAGCCTTGGCAATACACCCGCACCCGTAAATGCCTTGGGTGTGGACCAGTTTATTCCTTTATCTGTGGAGGTACTTAAGTACATGGGACTTTCACCAAAACCATCCTGTGTGCGTAACACCGACAAAAACGTACCGTTCTCCAGCGCTACAAATGCAGGTTCGGTCCATCCAAATGCATTACGCTTACTGCCATTCGGGTCTAACATCAGGTCAGGTTGATAAGGGATGTTCCCTTGTTTAACCCATGTTAACCCATAATCCGTAGATTTATAAAAGGTTACGCCGGACGCATCTACCCCTCCACCTGGCTTTGTCTCGAAAGTAGGATATGTCCCTCTGTATATGCCATCGGACAATTCTTCCATATCACCCCACCATACCACCGGAAAAAGATCTCCATCCGCGTAGCGTGCTAAATTGGGATGGACCAAGGTGCCCCGTTCGGCAACCCAGGAAGTCTGTCCTTTCTTGATTCGGGCCTGATAGGTACCTTGCAGCTGCAAAGGCAAATCATCGTAGTCGTAAATCCGAAAAATACGGTCATAGTTCGATCCGTCCTGCAACGTGGCCAAAGGAGCAGGAAGTTCAAGATCTGCTAAGGGAATGGCTGGAGGGGTTGTTATCGTAATACGATCACCATTACTTAACACGATTCCCCCGCCGGTAGGGGCCCGCTCCACGCGTGTCCATGTTTTGCCCTCATCGTCCGATACAGCACTATTACCGGTCGTTGCCTGCCCGTAACTCTCGGCATTGTCGGGGCTCATGCTCCAGCTGATAGACATCTGACCGGACACGGCGCGTCGTATACTGGGGAAATTGAAAAAACCCCACGGCAATTCCCGGTCAGCCTCTGCAACAATAACCGGCTCACTCAATTCTACCTCCAACAATTGCTGCCCGTTGCGGATATACTTCACCACCTGCTCATCATAAGCCGGTATGCCTGCTTTAATAGCAACGATATTGGGGCTTTTATTTTCTATCCATTCTACGGTATCTTTTTGTGTGAGAACAACCTCTCCTATTTTTCGCACACGGAAGGACTTTACGTTAGAGGTATTACTTCCTAGCAAGACCGATACATCGATCTTTGATCCCTCAGCCAACTCCGGAACTTTCACCGAAATAACACCATCTGACAGGTCCAACACTTCGCCCATTACCTCTCCAAACTTTACCTGTATCCCTTCCGGACTGCTACCAAATCCACTTCCCTGTATTTTTACTATAGAGCCGACTGCTGCTACATTCGGTAATATCAAATTAATCGATAACGCATTCTCCTTAACGCCCGGATCTACTGTTTTCTTTGCACATGATGTCACGTCCAAAAGGACAAACATACATAGCAAGTTCAATAAAATAGCTTTCATATACGTACTTTTTATTTTACAATTCATTCTACGGTCTGCTAAAGCCATGCAATACCGCCGGATGATTTCCTTTTATATCCGCAATCGTCAGATCCGTACCACTACCCAGTACCTTTGCCATATTATAGGCGGCTAACAGGCCGGGAGTTTCCGCGGTAACCCGAGGTGACAACATATCCCCTACGATCTCTTCCGAACTGAATGCCTTTTTATAGAAACGCAAACGCGCTATCTCACCAGTGAAAGACTGTCCAGCACGATCTGCCGACGATGATTTATGCCCCCCAATACCCAGATCAGCGATATTGGCCGTTGACAACACCGTGGCAGGGAGCGTTCTTGTCCCCAGAAGCACGCCATCCTTATACACGCGCATTTGTTTGTTTGCTATATCAAAAACTGCGGCAATATGCATCCATGTATTTGTAGAAGCAGCGGGCACGTTTATGGCCTGCGTACTGCCCTTGTATACCAAATCCGGATAAATATTTCCAGAGTTTCCTAAAAATGCTAATCCATAACCCGTATTTCCATACTCTCCATAGCCAACGGTATAACGTTTTGCGAAAATACGCTGCGTCTTGGCAATAGTGGGAGTCCGTGCCCAACATGTCACCGTCATGGCCTCCCCGGCAGCGATATCAAAGTCAGCATGATGAGGAATAAGCACATACTGGCTGGACGTACCATTAAATACCAACCCTTCTATGACTTCAGAGAATTCCAAATCGCCGTACGCCGTATAAAATGTATCTAAAGCATTCTCAGCAGGAACGTACGCCGTTCTATACTTTAGATTCCCGTCGAACCTGTTGAGATAGACTATAGATCTTTCTTCTATGGGGAGTTCGATCACTCGGGTCTCGCCATCTGTCCCGTCATATTCAAGCTCAATATTAACCGCTCCTTCAAAAACGCCCTTCCAGGTGATATCAAGCTCATTGGAAGATTCGATGTATGTGGCGACATCGATCAATCTATTATTTAGACTCTCCCGATATTTATCTCCGTATATCCTAGTTGATAGTTCAGTAGGCAGTGACTTGTTGTTACCGTCTAAGGTGGTAGCTACCAGCTCAAATGTCAGAAAGTCTTCAGGCAGGTTTGGCAATTGTATTTTGAGTTCCTGCCCCACACTATTGTCCGGAATGGTATATACAACAGAGTCTGTTCTTGATCGCCAATACACCGTCATGGTTTTGGCTTTTGAATCATTATTCAAAAACACCAGTTCTGCCCTTTTATCCCCCGGGTGGATCTTGACTTCATTTATTTTTGACAAGTACGTTATTTCTCCTCGTTGCAGATATTCGTCATGGAGGTCATTCATGCTGTCGCAGGAGAAGAGCATAGCAAAGACACCCATCCATAGCCATGACATATATTTAGTTATAATCGTTCTCATATCTTGTATATTTTAGTCCTGAACTTCTCCCCAGAAGGTCATCTCCATCACTTGCGTATTTTGGGATCCGCCCCATGTATCAATCACATACCAACGTATATATTGTACAGGTGGGAGACCGGGAGGAAAGTTCCATTCTTCTCCGTTGTAATGTCCATAATTCCGATCGTCGTCATTTAATTCGCCCAAAGGCAATCCAGAAGGCTTGAAGGAATCAAACTCACCTAACAATATCCATGTATCGAAATTCTCATTTACATTCGGGGAAGCAGACCCCCATAGCTGAAACTTCTTCGGATGTGCGAAGTTATAGAGCAAGTTAGGCTCTAGTCTGTTGTTAATTTTGAAACGACTGAGCTTGGCCAATTGCCCCATATTGAACGTCTGATCGTGTGTATAGCTGGCATACCCTCCTGATCCCGGTGCAATCGTACCATTCCACAGGTTTTCTATCGCCCACTCGCCAGCCTGATAAGCATTATAGGGTATTCCCGTTGGATTCCAGCGGGTAAATTTCGATTTGTCCAGCTGCTCTTCAAACAACGGCGTCGCATTTACATACAGCGTATCGGACAAATTATCCCAGCGATCCCTAAAATATAACCCAAAAATGCGCTCATCAGGACTGAACCCCCTTACATTGGCACTTCCCTCCAGGGCACCCGAGTAAAACCGATCCGCTTCCGACCACTCTTCTACGCCAAACTCATCTGTAGTCGTCAGCACAGTCAACACCACCTCCGATTCGTGCGGATTCTGCCATTCGATATGTATACCTCCAAAATCATCGATGACGGTCACATCCTCGACCAGACCAAATACCGGTGCGTCTAATGGGTGGATATCGACTTTTACCGGAGTAGAGGCATTTTCGCTTTTATCATAAGCAATCAGTTCAATTTGCTGAGCTTGAGATCTACCAAAGCCATCCAATGCTATTTTCCGATTAAAGACAGATGATTTTTGCTCTTTCGTCTGGCCATTGATCGTATACACAGCTTTGACATAAGAAAAATCTTTATCATCCGGTATGGTATAGCTAATGACACTTCCGCCCGGAATATTCTCCACTGAAGCTCCCGACACCGGTCCTGGCGGAACATCGTCCAGCCCATACTGGCCGATATAATCTTCTCCACATCCCCAAATCAGGAGCGGCAAGATCAGGTATAATATATTTTTTTTCATCGTTATTGGTATTATATGATTTCTATTTTCCTATTTACCACCCTGGATTCTGCACCAGGTTGGTATTCCGCAACATCTCATCCTGCATGATCGGCCACAGGATATCCCGCAATGTATACTGACTGCGGTTGTGTGTTATGACCTGATAAAATTCCTGAGGCGTTTCACCTTGAATATTCCATCCCCGAACAGGTTGGTTCATATACTCGATTGATTTCTTCCACCGTCGCAGATCCCAAAAGCGTTGCCCTTCAAAGGCTAATTCAATATTCCGTTCCTGATGGATAATCTCCCGCATCCCTTCTTTTGTAGTTGGTTTTTGAGGAAACCGGGAGTGCTGCGCCCATGAGTCTACAACACCATTTAGGCCGGCTCGTTGTCGGATAAGATCGATATAATGATATACATTAGCATTAGGTGCCGACAACGATTCGTTCAATGCCTCTGCATAGAGTAAATACAGATCTGCCAGACGAAACAATGGAAAATCGAAAGGCTTACCGACATACCTATCCTTACCTGTATATGCCGATAGATAATTTGACAGCTTCTTGATATAATAACCTGTGGTCGAATAACGTTGGTTACCGATCATACCTCCAGTCATGGATCCGAATCTGAGATTCAAAGGCCACTGTGCATCCTCATCCGTTCTTCCCAAACCAAACCACCAACCGCCATCGACACCCAAGGAACCGTAAAACCGTGGCTCACGGTTCAGGTGCAAACCGATCGTACGGTAACCCGGTTGCATGTATGCTTCCTGATCTGTCGGAACAAACGTCAAGGTCATACGGTCGTCATAGGCATAATCCACATCCTCTTCTATTGGCACCCCATTGTTCGAATAAAACAATTCGGCCATCTTAAGCGTTGGTATAAACCACTGGTATACTATATTCTGATGGTCAGCATGCAGCCGGGGTATCGTGCGCAATTCCAATCCAAGATCTTGGAGATTTGGGCTGCTGCTATTAAAATCGGATAAACCCCAGATCCGTTCCTCATTGAACTTATCGGCTATAATCTGGCCTACCTGTATGACTCCGAGCGTCTCATCACTGACACCTAAAGTCGTCTGATGATGATATAATTTAATCCCGGCCTCATGTGCGATATCAATAGCTTCTTGGGCAGCCTCAGCCGCTAATGTCCATTTGTAGGGATCTTCGACCGTATTAAACAGCGCAATTCCACGCTTATCGACCATGCCTGCATAATCCTGATTACCGTTGAAAAACGGACTCGCAGCTGTAACCAATACTTTGGCCTTAATCGCTGCCGCAACAGCTTTGGTAATACGGCCTGCATCAGCCACCGTGTTCTCCACCTCCAAATCCAAATTTGGTATGGCTTCATCCAATAGTTGTACAATATAAGCCACCACATCGTCAATAGGCTCCCTAAAAACCTTTGTTGCTTCTTCAGGAGCAGTGGCCGCTATATTTTCCCTTGCAATAGGAATGGGCCCATAGAGTTGCATCAGATAGAAATGATAATAGGCTTTTAATGTCTTTACCTCTGCAATCCATTGTTCCCGCTCCTGACTATCCAAGTCCCTTGCTTTGTGCACATTGGCAATAAATGTATTACAATCCCGAATGGCTTTCCATAATGGGCGCCCTCCTTCAATATTATGCCAATAACTATACAGCGGCCTCGTCACATTATTCCCATTAATCGCTAACTCTCGGTAATATTGTCTCCAACGTTCCTGGACACCACCATCAATAAATTGGTGAATCCAGAGATCGTCTCCGGCGGCAAATCCGGGATCATAACGTGTTCCATTGCGGGGAATCTGACTATAACAAGTTGCCAAAGCCCGCTCGGCACTGACACGATCTTTGTACACATGATCTATCGTCGCAACATTATCCGGAACAATATCTAGGTATTCTTGGCAACTGTGCAACGAAATGCCTACTATAAGAAGTAACACTATTTTTATTGATGATCTCATAACTGACACGTAATTATATTGAACACTGAATTCCAAAATTGTACACCTGTTGTAAGGGATACCCTAAACCGTTACCTCCCATTTCCACATCCCAAAGCTTGAACTTGGAAAAGTTATACAAATTGGTTCCGTTTATATATATTCTTATTTTCTCTATTCCAACTCTTTGCGTCAAAATTTCTTTGAAAGTATACCCCAATTCAACCTGTTTGACACGCAAAAACGACCCGTTACGCATAAACCAAGTACTCACTCTGGTGTTATTTGTACTGGCGATATCACTCAATCGTGGCCAAAGTGCTTTCAAATTTCTATTATCTTCAGACCAATGATCGTCCACATAGGCTTGGAGCAGCTGATTTTTCTGTCCTAAAGCCTGTGAAACAAAAGGAGCTGTTGCGGCTGCATCTATCCAAAAGGAAGATTTGGCCGACCCCTGAAAGAAAGAAGAGAAATCTACACCTTTATACCCCAATGAGAATCCAAAACCATAGGTCATCCGGGGTATTGTCGGATAACCGATGGGTACCATATCCAGGTTCGTAATCACACCATCCTGATCAATATCCTTGTACTTGATGTCGCCGCCTAATACCTCGTCAAACTGCTGTGGTGAATTATAGACTTCCTCATCATCGACAAATAAGCGTTCGGCCACAAAACCAAACTGCTGCCCGAGAGGTAAGCCCACACGGGATCGCCAAGGAACCGCACTGTAATCCGGTTCTTCATATTTGACATATTCACCTTCCGCGTAGGTGAAGTTCCCCCGGCCGGAAACAAACCAGCCACTGGAAAAATTTTTGTTCGCCTCCAAGGAAACATCTATACCTTTACTCTTTGCTTCGCCCACATTCGCTTGCGGCAAAACAGCTACACCCATCGTATTCGGCGTATGCGCCCGGGTCATTAAGATATTTTGTCGATGCTCTTTGTACAGATCCACAACAAGATTAGCCATATTAAAAAGGCCTATCTCCGCACTCAGATTTAATTTCTGTGAAGTCTCCCAAGTAATATCTCGGTTCTCCAGTCGACCTTCAGTCACACCATGTATCCTGTTTCCAAATTCGGACCCGAAGGTGTACCCTGCAGCCGATACATCGGGATCGACTTTCGATAAATAGAAAAACCGATCATCGAGACTACCAATAGCATCATTCCCCACCAAGCCATAGGTTCCACGCAACTTCAGGTTAGATACGACCCGCTGTATATCACCTTTCCAAAAAGGTTCTCTCGACACATACCAGGCGGCCCCGACGGATGGAAAGAAGCCAAAACGATGCTCTTTAGCAAAACGTTCTGATCCATTGTAACCGAAGTTCCCTTCCAAAAAATATCGATCTTGCAAAGCATAGGTAAAACGACCAGCTAAACCCAGATTTCTTCTGGCCAAAGAATTTTGCAAATCGTCAGCATTGGCAGAAATTTTATTCTGCATCGTATAGACCAACATACCGCTAACCGAATGGTCTGTCCCAATATCTGTATTATAGCTTAAAATACCCTGAAAATAGTCCTCAGAAGTGATCTGTTTTGTATTTCTAGCAGGATCATAGGTCAGGTACTCACGTCCATCAGTAGGATTCAAGTTGACCAGCGAATATTCACCTGTCCGCTTGTCATAGTTTCCTATGGTATAGAAGAAAGGAACATATTCACGCGGAGCCTCATAATAGTTGTACCGTGTGGTGTTATACATACCGCTGGCTTTCAGCCCCTTCAGGATAAAACCCAGATCCTGCTTGACTTCAAATTGGGCTAAAAACATGGCATTGGTATAATCCCGGTAACCCTTCATGAGATTCGCATAAGGATTCAAATAATCCCCTGCGCCATAATTGCCAAACAAGATATGTTCGGTGGTACGATTCTTTTCATCAGGCTCGTAATATGCCGGAAATAATACCGGATCCGTATGCATAATCTGATTATAAAAATTTGCTGCATTACCCAATGGCCCCGTATAGTCTGTCCAGGTTGAATTGAGACGTACAATTGCTTCTGTCGTTTTGGTCAGATTGATATTCACATTGGAACGCAGTCCATACGTTTTCAGATCAATCCCGTTATTAAAGTTGTTGCGGTTATCGACCTTGAGCAGGCCATTGTCCTTGTTATAAGTCGCCGCCACATAATAACGCGCGACTTTTCCTCCACCGCTTACATTTAAATTAAGCCGATGATTAAATGTCCGATCTTTCAACAAAAAAGACTGCCAATCGTTAGCCGGATACATCAACGGATCTTCCCCAGCGGCAGTCCGTTCTATTTTTTCCCATGGGTATTGTCTTACTCTTCCCCGTGTTAAACTCGACTCATTCGCCAGATTCATATAGGTAATTGGATCAGCCAGCTCTATATTTCGTGTGGGTTGGGAAGCAGATGTTTCATAGCGCAATGAGATGCGCGCTTTTCCTTCACGCCCCTCTTTAGTCGTAATCAAGATCACACCATTCGCTCCCCGAGCTCCATATAGCGCTGTCGCTGATGCATCTTTCATAATGGAAAAACTTGCCAAATCATCCACTTGCAGACGCGCCAACTCACTGGTTGGTACTTCTACCCCATCCACCAAAATCAAAGGTCTGTTCGAATATCCAAAACTTGTTACGCCCCTTATAAAGAAGTCTGCATTGTCCGCGCCCGGCTCCCCGCTTTGCTGGAAAGCGATCAGACCGGCGACACGTCCAGCCAAGGCCGTTGTCAAATTACTCGAAGGCACCTTTAAGTCTCCCGGCTTGACTGTTGTAATCGCTCCGACAACGCTTTCTTTCTTTTGCTGTCCGAAGGCGACTATCGTTACTTCGTCCAAAATATCCTGGGCTTCGGCTAAGATGACGTCGATGACCGTTCTATTGTTGACAGCAACAGTTTGCGACTCCATACCCGTAAAAGTAAATACTAGCGACGCCGAACCTGGCACGTCAATGACATATGCTCCATTTTCGTCTGTAACCACCCCTTTGGTACTTCCCGACAAGGTAACGGTAACGCCGGGCAATGCATTCCCGAGCGTATCCGTGACCGTTCCACTGACGTCGGTTCCTTGGCCCAATGTCACTTTAGGTATAATCAATACCCCTAATAGCAACAGATACAGGCCTCGAAACAAAAAACGTAATCTTATTCTTTCCATAATCATTAATTAATATGAGGTTAGCGTTATTTATAGACTTAAACTGAAGTTTAAATTACATAGCAAAGGTAACTCACGGTAAATTTTCAGGCTACTACTTTTGTCTAAATAAGTGATACTATATTTCTATCATGCTCTGCTTACCTTATTTTTCATATTACTTGTAATCAACAGGTTACACAAAAACCTGTCCTTTACCACTCGTTGGGGAACGGCAAATCTATATCAGATAGTCTGTATCCTCTTTTGAATGAAAGTCATTAATCATAACATCGTTGGTTAAATAAAAGCCTTACGAACTGATGCAGCTATAACTAGTTAATACATCTCAAATATAGCGGAGCAGCGCGCCGTGGCCTACTACTTTTCGATGCATTAATAGTACAATATTTCGAGGTGAAATCGTCAGTGAAAAATAGTACCGTTGATTGTAAAAATAGTATATATAGTGGGCTAGGCATTTATATTACCGGTGATGTCGAATTTATCCGATTACGCCGGATAACCGTCAAATAACTTCGCCCCCATTGGTCCGCAGTAACTTCTGCGGCCCCGTGCAGTCCCATGAATGCGGCAATTTCTTGCAGCTGCACAGATGTGGCAGCCACTGTAGCGGCTAGCCGATTTACCGGGGCAAGCCCCCAATTGCACCAAACGAAGGCATATAGGCAAATAGCTGGCGAGACCTCGCTTAGAAAACTTCCTTTAAACCACCAGTTGTTGTTCAAGCACACTCCGGATTTTCTCTTCGGCGTCCGCAGCTAAATAGCTAGTACGGCAACGCCAACATTCGTATCCACCTTTCTCAAGCTCTTGCCCCGGAGGCACATATCCAACGTAGTCGTTGGCAAGGCAAACGGTAAAATATTTATCCGTTGGCCCCACTGACTTTAACTGCAATCCGGTTTCCGAAAAAAACTCGCCGCCAAGTCCACCGATTGCCCCCGATCCGATACGGAAACTTTGAATGGGAAATAGCTTCTCATCAGGAACCCCACTCAACAACACCTGCTCACGTGCATAAACTTGTTTAAAAAAATTGGGTTCGCCGAAGGTTATGCTTTCATAATCGGTTTCGGAAACAATTCGTTCTGCCGTGGCTAATTCTGCGGCTGTGGGTTTACGTGTGCCGACCAGCAGATCAATATAGTTAGCCTCCAAAACAGGGGCTTCCTCCCAGTGGATTTCGGGCAATGACTCCACGACCCCTGATGCTAGATCGTCACCAATCATCTTGCTCTTTTCATGATTGCCTTTTGGATACCGATCTGGATCTTGAAAATCCCAAATATTTATTTCACCACTGGTGCCATTACTCATCATCCCGACAAAACGATAATCTGCGCCCAAGCCCGATGCCACCGAACGGGCGAAATAACCAAAATAATCTGCACTGAGCGTACCGCGCTCGCAATCACCTACATAGTGTAACGAATAGTTGGCCAACAGGCTAATCCAATGGCCATCGATGCCCTGTACGGCTAAATATCGCAATCCCGGATCTGGCGTGGTGGTTGAGCCAACTATCTGCTCTTCGTCGCCAAAAGGATTGGTCTTTACTTTATCCAAACCATCGGTTACGGGGTTAATCGCTTCATAACCGGCCCCCATTTGATAGCGCCTGCATAGCAAATGTTGCGGTTGGTCCACACTCCCCCAACCGATTTTGGCGGGCCGGAGGTTCGCATAGGCATCTGTAGCTGTTTCGACAATCCGCTGGGGTAGCCATTGACGGTACGCCCAATCTACATGTCCCATTAAGAGGTCGGTTACCGAACCGCCGGAATGGGTGTGTGTAGCAGCGATAAGTTGGCATTCAGGTGGAACCCCAAGCGACCGGGCAATCGTCGCTTTAATATCGTCCAGAAAATCCCGCTGCATAGCGCATATATCTACCATGATGATTAGCAACGTGGTGGTACCATCTTGTAACACAAGCGCCTTAGCAAACAACGGATCAGCAATCTTGTTGGCGTATCGGCTTGTAAACTCACCATTGATCACCGTGCCTAATGGCGGGGTGATATCCACCTGTGCTGCGCCGGCCTTGAATGTATAATGTGACATAGCCCAAAATTTATGAGGCTAAAGGTAGTCGGGTTTTATTATGTTGGCTACTATTTATGTATAAATAGTTGGTACAATATTTCGGTACCTCGCTCCTTATCGCTTATTGAAAACGAAATTTAGCTTCTGTGCAGTGTAATCTTCAAATTTGCGGTCGGAAGAGACGAGTATAAGTTTTTCGGCGATGGCTTGGGATATAATGGAATGGTCGAAGGGGTCGTTGTGCCGATTGGAAATATGCAGAGTCGACAGTGTTTTGGTATGTTGTTTTGTAAAGGGCAGGATCTCTATGTAGAAATCCTTTTCGATAGCTGCTTGTAATTCGAGGGGTGTTTTATATTGTTTAGGTTTTATCTTCTTTATACGATGTAATTGTAAAAGCTCCACGACGGAAACGGAACTCACATATAGCTTATTGGTATAATCATCCAATACCATGGCTACCTCTTGAGAAACGTTATCATAATCACCCAAAATAACAAACACTAAAATATTTGTATCTAACAAATATCGACCCATAGAGACTATTTCAGCACTGCCTTCATATCACTTATCTCTCCCGGATTCTCTACAGCTTTAAGAAAAGCTAACCAAGTTCTAGAAACCTTTTTTGCTTTAACTTGCTTTTCTGCCTCTTCGATGGCCTTAGCTATATTTTTCTTATCTAGTTTTTTTTTTGCCGCTCTCATGGTATCTCCCTTATCTCCCACAAAGATACATAAAATCAAAACAACTAACTAATTAACTAACTGCTTGTACGGAGCAGCGCACAATGAAAAACACGCACCATACTTGTCACTCACAAAAAGATAGTTAATATAAAACTGTGGTTATGAAAGTGACAAATATTCGCACAATAATCGGAAAAAACTCGATTATCTGTGGTTATTTTAACAATAATCACGACCTCTGGCGGGCGGCTACCGGCCAATTACCAACCGCACTGCCATCTTGAACCACGGTAAGCCGATCATACAACGCTACGGTGGGGCAGATATGGATGGGGAGTGCGTAAAGGACATCGCCGGTGCGGAATCCGTGGCCAGCGGGTGCTTCCAGCACCAGATGCTCTTCGCTGTGGCTGATGGATGTAAGGTTTGGTGCGTCCAGAAAATAGACACGCCGCTCAAGTAGATTCTCAGACGCGACAGCCTTATAGCCAAGATCCACGCAAATACGGCCCGGTTCGGGCAGTGAAATCACGCGGCACAACAACACGGCAGCGGGCAAAAACTTTTGCTCGGGTAGCGTATCGCCGTACCCTTTGTCCCACAGGGCAAATGTACCGGGACTACATTCCACTTCGGAGTACTTGGCGTAAATAGGAAATGATGGCGAGCCGCCGATAATAAGACGTAGTGAATCGAATCCTTCCGATTCCAACACGCGAACCATCGCTGCAATGGGTTCAAAGTTCCGATCGCAAATCGTTTTCCGTTTCTCGAGATCAATTTCACGCACGTGGCCGTCGTAGGCGTGGAACCCTTTGATGGATATCCCTTCCAATTCTGCGCATAACCGGTATAACGCCAACGCCCCAGCGCCGGGCGCTATACCCGTTCGCCCCATGCCGACGTTGAGGTCGATATACGTATCGATGGTTTCGCCAGCAGCCAAAGCTGCTTCCGACAATGCCGTTGCAGCTCCCTCATTATCCACGACCACAGAAAATTTCGTTTGCCGGAAACGCGTTAGCAAGTCTAGGAACCGCATCAGCTTCGGTCCATACACGGGATACGCTAACAATACATCCGGTGCACCTCCCTCGCCCAGCATTTCGGCTTCGGCAATGGTAGCACATTTGAATTTGGTAATGCCAGCATCCAGCTGGAGCTGCAGGATTTCGTTGGTTTTATGGGTTTTGACGTGCGGCCGCAACCGGTTTACGTCGCCAATCATCGAGATGGCCATTGCAATATTATGTTTTATCCGCTCGGGATAAACCAGTAAGGCCGGTGAATCGACCTCATCTTCATTCGCTATCGTATACCAATGTTCCATTTACTTGTTATTTCTTCCACGCCCGCCGCAAAAACCGCAGCCAGTTGCCGTGGAAGATGTTGTCGATATCTTCTTCCGAATACCCCCTACGTTGCAGGATATCTTCAAATTTCTGCAAATCGGCGATCGAATCCATATCCCACGGGCTTTGCTCGGTGCCGAATATGCCATCCAGATCACTGCCGATGCCGATGTGATGGGTATTGCCAGCCAGCTGACAGATATGATCCCAATGGTCTACCAAGTGTTCCAACCGGATATCCAGTTGCCAGGGATCAGACACCGTATCGATAAAACGGATATCCATGGCCCAGCAATCCAGCATACCGCCAATCACGGCGCTTCTTCCGATCAATTTCTTGATCTGCTCATCGGTGAGCTGCCGCTGGTTGGGCACGATGGCCCGTACATTATGATGGCTCGCCCAAATAGGGCCCTCGTAGATATCCAACACCTGATCGAAACCTTCGTCCGTTAGATGGGTAACGTCCAAGATCATGTTCAGCTCACCCATCACCTTCAACAATTCCAGCCCTTCCGGATGGATCCGCCCCGCGGTCTTCGTCCCGTCCGCATATTGTCCCGGCCCGAAGTGCGACAGTCCCATTGCCCGTAGGCCATAATCATGCGCCCGATAAAGGTAATCAATATTCACCAACGAATCGGCACCTTCCAAACTCAGGATATAGCCGATTCGCTTTTTGCTGTTTGTTATCTGCTCGTCTGCCCAAATCGAGAGGTGGTGCTCCAAGCAGGCCAGATCGGTAATCTGCACCATTTCGCCCAATGTTTCCATTTCCCGGTACCAAGCCAGTTGTGCCTGCGTCATGGCCCACGCCTGCTGCGGCGAGTTCCATGCCGTGGGTACATAGCTGGATGGGCGGTAACGCGCCAGCTGAGTTGCCACCACCAACCCTACGCTGCCTTCGCGCAATGCAGGCAAACACACAGTGCCCTTGCCCCGATCAGGTCGATCGGTCATGTTGGATTCCCGCTGGCGGATTTCTGCCAACGGTAACGACAGGTCCCGATTCCATTCGATGGCGTTCATGGCCAAATCTAGGTGAGCATCAACAATCAAGCGGTTCATGGGGGTATTTTAGAATAAGTGTACGAATTTCTTTACTGAAACGCTCGAAAGCCTTTTCACGCAACTCCCGGTTTGACGAGGTATACGCTGCGAGCTCGGTCTCCATGCCGTCAGGGATGCTGTTGTTTTTTGCAAGCTCCGGGTTGAGGTCTTTCATCACCATTCCGTAAGCATAGGTGCCCATCAGGTCCATGTAACGGAAATTGCCGACAAAAGGAAGGTAGTACCCGGCATCATTTCGACACGCCCGGTCGATGCTGTCCATGGAGGCATAGCCGTTTTCGACCAAATAGAGCGCCTCGCGGGCCCACGCCGCCATCATACGGGCACGCGTGCTAAAGCCCCCATGCGCCGTATACGGGTCTTTGCCCCACGCCTCCCGGCCCAAGGCGGTGAGCCGATTAACCGCTCGTGGGTCTGACTGTGGATTGGCAACTATCTCCATAAAAAGCGTGAGGTCGGCCGGATAACACCAGTTCAGACCGAGAATATGGCCGGGCTGCGGCATACCTGCCTGCAACTCATCCAACGGAATACTTTCGGTATTGATGGCAATAATAGCATCTTCAGGTAAACGGCATGCCAACTGCTGGATGACACGCCGCTTAGCAGCGACCTCATCGGCCGTGATGGCAATGGCTACGTCACAGGGGAGGACATCCGGCCAATCAGCCAACAAGGTAAGCAAAGTGGTGTGTGCGCTGCTAACCCGTTCAATGGTAGCCAAGGCCTCGGTCCGATCAGCCGTAAGCAATACGGTCTCCTGACCGGCGCCCAGCGTATTGGCAGCCACACGGTATGCCTCCTCGCCGTCGCCAACAATAAATACGCGGTTTGTTGTTTCTTTTGGTTTATTCATTTTTTCTTTCAACCTATTGTCCCTACGAAAGCGATTGCAATACGTCGTTAGCTACAGCAATAGCCTCATCGATCTCTTCTTCGGTATGCACGGCACTGATGTACCACAGCCCCCTGCCGATCACACGGATACCACGGTCATGTAGCCCTGCAATGAATCGGCCCAGCTTGGCCTTGTCGCCCTGCAGCGTATCCCGGTAATCGTGCATGGCGCTGAGCGAAGTGAACGTGGTATTGAACATAGGCCCCATACCCTGCACCAACAGCGGCTCACCGGTTTCCTTGGCCGCTGCCCGCAAACCACCCATAAGTCGCTGACCCAACCGGTATATCCGCTGATACGTGCCCGGATCGCTTTCCAATACGGCTATCGTAGCCAAGGCGGCGGCGACCGTGGCGTTGCCGCTATTCATCGTGCCGGCATGGATAACGCGTGCCGAGGCAATCTCGTCCATCCACTGGCGTTTGCCGACAATTGCGCTGATGGGGTATCCGCTAGCGATGGCCTTGGCAAAAATGGCGAGGTCTGGCGTTATGCCAAAATATCCCTGTGCGCCCGACAGGCCCAACCGGAAGCCGGTGATGACCTCGTCAAAAATGAGCGCCACGCGGTATTCATCACAAATATCGCGGAGCCCTTGCAGGAACCCATCGGCAGGAGGGATACACCCATTGTTGCACATCACGGGTTCGGTAATGATGGCGGCTAGGTCCGCATGGTGCTCGGCCACAGCATTCCGGACCAACTCCAAATCATTCCAGGGGAGTACGATAAACTCATCGCGGCTATGATCTGCCAAACCGCCGGACCATGGATATACCGATGGCTCTTCGCGGCTACCCAATGCTTCGGCCGACGGTGTGCTGATGCCCCACGCTACATTATCCAGCCAACCGTGGTAATGCCCCTCGAACCGGAGGAACTTTTGTTTGCCCGTTTTTGCACGGGCTACCCGCAAGGCGGTTTGCACCGCTTCCGAGCCATCCAGGCAAAAACGCATCAGTTCGGCAGAGGGGATAAGCTCATTGAGTTTCTCCGCAAGCTCCACCTCCTTTAGGTGCTGCCCGGCGTACAGCTGCCCGGTCACCGAATAATCGGCTATGGCCGCCACCACCTTGGGGTGCGAATGTCCCACAATCAATGGCCCTTGGCTGAGGGTGAAATCGAGGTACGCATTGCCGTCCACATCATAAATATGGCTACCTTTCCCATGGGTATAAAAAATAGCATGGGGGTGGTTATACTTCCGGAATTCGGACGAAACGCCACTGGCTAATACATTTTGGGCCCGCGCCAATAAGCGGGCCGATTCGTGATAACGGTTTTCGTTCATGTCTCTTGAGATATGTTTGCTCCTTCCGCTTCTACTGCGTCTTTAACGTTATACTTGGCGGCGAGCCCGTAGATGTCTTTATTGAATTGGGCGAACGTGGCTTCCCAGTGTCTTGCCAAACTTTCGGTATACGGATACAACCCGCGAAGGTTATGGATGCCTTTTGCCCCTTGTTCCACCAGCCGCTGCATCACATCCGGTACATCCTCGCGGTTGCTTAGTTGGGGAAATATCCGTTTCAGTACATTAAGATAATCCACCCCGCCGTGAATGGCCATGCGTTCAAAAATACCCATGACGGTAACCCACGACCCGGCATCGTATCGAAAGGCCTTATCGGCATCGGCCAGCGTGGTATGGCCCTGCTCAACCAAGGTGAGCGCCTCACGGTATATCGCATACATCAACCGGTTGGTGATGAAACCACGGATATCTTTCAAAATCAGCGTGGGTTCTTTGCCCCAAGTTTCACCAAGCGACAACATATATTGCCCCACCGCCGGATCGGTATCTTTGCCGCAGGTAACCTCGAGAAAACGCGTCATATACGCCGGCTCGGCCCAATGGACACCTAAGAAACGCTTAGGGTGCTGCACCAGTTCCTGCAACTCACTGATGGGAATCGCCGAGGTATTGGAAGCGATAACAACATCAGGACGCACGGATTCAGCAATCCGCTGATATACAGCCTTCTTAATCTGCTTGTCTTCGATAACGCATTCCATCACCACGCGGCAGTCAGCCAGTAGCTGGTAATCTTCGACCAGTTGAAGGCGCTCAATGCAGGCGGCGATGCCTTGAGGCAACATACCCGCCTCATCCGCATGGCGGAGCAGATCGGCCAAATGGCGCGATGCCTTTTCCTTCTCGTCTGCTATTGGGGCCAGTGCAACGACCCGATGGCCCGCTGCCAACAGCGCAACAACGATGCTGCTCCCCATCAATCCCAATCCAACCACACCAACCGGCGTTGGATTCATCGCCTGTACATCCATAGTAAACTAAGAGAGCTTAACAATGCAATCGATCTCTACACGGATGCTCTCAGCTAGCACGGACTGCACCGTGGTTCGTGCTGGTCTTACGTCGTTGAAATACGTGCCGTAAACGGTATTAAACCGATCGAACTCGGCAATATCGGCCAGGTGGACGGTGGTCTTCACTACATCATCCATTGTGGCACCGGCGGCTTCAACGATGGCTTTGATATTATCCAATGTCCGGCTAGTCTCTTCTTCAACGGTACCCAGTACAAACTGAGAGGTCTTGAAATCAACAGCAGCCTGCCCGCTAATGAATAAGAAGCCCCCTGCAATAACCCCGTCTGAATACGCCCCGGTTACGAAGCCGGCATCCCGATGAGGATGCACGATTTTTTGTTTACTCATATACCCTTTTCTTAATGGTAACAGCTAAAATAATCAGTAAACAAAGGTAGGCTGATGGCCTTTGATGGTCTATTACATTCCTTTGCATTTGTAGTACTATTTTTTAAAACATACGCACGGTCGCACAAACTTAACCCCCACTTAATACAAAGGTAACCTCCATTTCTCA
The DNA here is from genome assembly GCF_035818675.1 of Parapedobacter flavus. Classification (NCBI taxonomy): domain Bacteria; kingdom Pseudomonadati; phylum Bacteroidota; class Sphingobacteriia; order Sphingobacteriales; family Sphingobacteriaceae; genus Parapedobacter; species Parapedobacter flavus. The sequence goes on along the minus strand of NZ_JAYKZZ010000001.1, from coordinate 737,272 downwards.
CTTTCGCATACAATGATTGCCTACATATGGAAATAACCATGACCACGAACTGATGAATAAACGGAATGTAGACCTCGTCGTGATATCAGATGTACATTTGGGCACCTATGGTTGCCACGCCAAAGAACTTTTGCATTACCTCAAAAGCATCAAACCAAAACACATCCTGCTCAACGGCGACATCATAGACATATGGCAATTCAGCAAACGGTATTGGCCCGAATCACATATGAAAGTGGTGCGGAAAATACTCAAATTCGTGGCTGAGGGCGTGCCGGTAACCTACCTCACCGGCAACCACGATGAAATGCTCCGTAAGTTTGCCGATTTTAAACTCGGATCGCTAACACTGACCAACAAGCTCTCGCTACGCATCGGCAAAAAGCGCGCATGGGTATTCCATGGTGATGTATTTGATGTATCCATGCAACATGCGAAATGGCTGGCCCGGTTGGGTGCTATCGGATACGATAGCCTTATCCTATTGAACAGCATGGTCAATTGGGCGCTTATAAAATTGGGCCGGGAAAAGATGAGCCTTTCTAAACGCATTAAAAACAGCATCAAGAATGCCGTGAAGTTTATCAACGACTTTGAGGCTACAGCCGCTTCGCTGGCCATCGAAAAAGGTTACGATTATGTCATCTGCGGCCATATCCACCAACCTGAAATCCGGGTGATTGAAACGGAAAAGGGCTGCATAACTTATCTCAACTCGGGCGATTGGGTAGAAAACCTCACGGCGCTGGAATACCACCGTGGGAAATGGCGGATATACCGTTACCAACCCACTGACTACGTGTTTACGCTTCCGGAATCAGACGCTGCTGAAAACGACGACCTAGGCAATAAGCTTAATATGGAGCTATTACTCCATATGCTGAAATCGGAACCGGTGATTTGAAATGGTTAACGGTTAATGGTCAACCTACAATGGTTAGACGGTAAGTTTGAAATGAAGAATTGACAATTAACCACGGACAATAAAAAATAACTCCTATAATTGTAACGCCATTGAGCGTACACAACATGATTGATCAGTTCCGTAGATACACACCGTTAAACATCCTGTTTTTGTCTATGGTGGGGCTCGTGCTCTGCTTGGGCGTGTTTCTGCACCTGCCCGAAAACCTCGTACCGGTATTTTTCGAGCCGGCCATCAGTAATTTCACGGGCAAGCTATCTCCCGAAAACATTACACCCCAGGCAAACGTACTTATTACACTGGTGCTCACCATCATCCAGGCCTTGCTACTCAACACCATTGTCAATCGGTTCAACCTCGTGGGCCGATCAAGTTTTCTCCCAGCGCTGATGTACATGACGCTGGCAAGCCTAATGCTGCCCTTCTTGGTGCTGTCGCCGATATTGATCTGCAACTTCTTGAGTATATGGATGCTTGACAAACTGCTAAGCATTTACCGGCGTACCGAAATTAAACCATTGATGTTTGATTTGGGCATGATCGTGGCCCTGGGCAGTTTGGTCTATTTCCCGTTCATTGCGATGTTACCGCTGCTGTGGTTCAGCCTCATGATTTTCCGTCCATTCGACTGGCGCGAGTGGGTAGCCATACCCATTGGCTTTGCCACAGTCTATTTCTTGCTCGGTGTTGTCTACCTATGGTTCGACCGGATGGATGCATTTTATGAGATATGGCTACCCCTAACGTATGCGTTCCCCACATCCATCCACATCGATATTTATGATTACCTGGTGTTGTTGCCGTTGGTGGCTATTATCGTCCTTTTCGTTATTACCCTCCGCAAGAACCTCTTCAAAAGCGTAGTACACATCCGCAAATCATTCCAATTGCTCTTTTGCATGTTTGCACTGGCGGTCATCTCGTTCTACCTCAATGCCGACTGGTCCATTAACCATTTTTTGCTGGCAGCGCCACCCATTGCCGTCTACATGACATATTATTTCAGTTACGCGGCGAAACGATGGTTTTATGAAGGCATATTTGCACTGCTGCTGCTTACCATCATTTATTTCCAGTTTTTCTAATTGATTTAGAGGCAGTGTTTTAACCTTTTTTAACAAAAAGGATGGCCGGTAACAATTAAAATTTAAATAGCTTTGCATACATTTTTTGATTATTAAATTTACTGATTGTCAAGTAATAGGTATTCATCGACATCATCGTCCCGTTTTTAAATCAACACATGCAGCACCGCATATCGAAGTTCCTTTATACCATCACGCACTTTACCCCTGGCGTCTACGCACTTTCTATCTTCCTGCTATTTGCAACAACGGCACACGCACAGCGCGCCACCACCAGCTCGCCGTATTCGCGCTATGGACTGGGTGAGATGCGGGGCGATGCACTGCCACAGGCACGAGCGATGGGGGGTATCAGCACCGGCATACGCTACTTAAACGGCTATGGCAATATCAATGTGGGCAACCCCGCCTCATACTCGGCATTGGGCCTCACCACCATTGACGTGGGCGTGTTTGGTAACATTACCGAATTGAGCAAAAACAACCTCACCGAAAATTCTTACAATTTTTCCCTCAGCCACATCAACTTCGGCATTCCCTTGGGTCGCCCGGGCGGCATCAGTTTCGGTATTATGCCGTTTTCTGACGTGGGTTTCAGTTATGCCATTCCCGGCACCGTGGATACCACCGATATCCGCACCGTATATGCCGGCGCCGGCGGCACCACCAAAGCTTACCTTGGCTATGGCGTGCAAATAACAAAGAAATTCAGCGTTGGCGTCAATGCTTCTTATATTTTCGGCACGCTTGAACGGATAAATTCTGTTGAGTTCCCTGATGATATCGGCGCACTCAACGTGCGGACCGATAGTAGCCAATATGTGAAGGGGTTCAGCTTTGACTATGGCGCGCAGTATTTCCAACCACTGGGCAACAATGTTAACTTAACCATCGGTTATACTGGTACGGCAGGCTCCCCGCTTAACAGCAGCACATCGCGCGTGATTACGCGTACACCTACAAGTGTGGAGGATGACCAAGAAAACCTACCGGTCGATTCGGTTTCCACAGATGAAGGCCTGAAACAACAGATTACCATGCCGATGAAACACAGCGTTGGCTTCAGCATTGCCAAGGGGAGTAACTGGCTGGTTGGTGGTGATTTCAACTACGCGAAGTGGAGCGACTACCGGGTGGGCAACGCCAACCCGCAGTTGACCGACAGCTACGGCTTCGCTATTGGTGGCCAAATAACGCCGGATGTGACTTCGGTGAATTATCTGGGCGTGGTAGACTATCGGTTAGGCTTCAAATACAATAAGTCGCACATCAACATCGACAATCAGGACATTAATCGGATGGCATTGACGGTGGGCTTCGGCTTTCCACTTCCGTCACTGTTTGGAACATCATTCTATAAAATCAACTTCGCCACCGAATTTGGCCAGCTGGGCACACTGTCGAACAATTTGGTGCGCGAACGATATATTAACTTCAACTTAGGATTTACGCTAAACGACAGGTGGTTTAGACGTAGGTACTACGATTAGCGAACATCATCGAGATGATGGGTAAGCTGGGTAAAAATACGGGATTCTGGGGTGTATGTACCTTATTTGGTGTCCTATTGCTGAGTGCCTGCGAGACCGACCTGAAAGAGGTAGACCGTATTGCCACTATACAAGCGGAAGAACCTGTGGATATTTCGCTGGGCGTAACGGTGGTGTATAGTGATTCGGCGCTCGTGAAAGCACGGATGACGGCACCGGAAATGCGCCGCTACAATGTTGAGGAGCCTTATTATGAATTTCAAAAAGGGATTACCATTGTTTTCTATGACGAAAACCGGGTGGAAACCCAGCGTATCACCTCTGATTATGCGATACAGAAAGAGGCAGAAGAGTTGATCGAGTTTAGGAGGAATGTGGTGATTACCCTCGCCGACGGCTCTATTATAAAAACGGAAGAGCTTATACACGACCAAAAAGCGAACACATTTTACAACCACGTACCGATAGAGGCTTACTTTAAAGATGAACGCGGCAATTTCATGGGAACGTCATTTACTTCGGACGCGGCGTTTGAAGACGTTTATGTAGAGCATATGACCGGGTTGTACGTGCTTGAAGATGGCCAAGCCCCAACTTTCCGGTAGTATCCCGCAATTTATTTAACTTTTTGCGCTTTTTTTGATAAAAGTCGTATCTTGCGCCTCGTTTAAAAAATGTGGATGCAACCACCTGAAAACAAGAATTTGACACAATAAATAACGGCTTAAAAAAAACAGTTTTACACAGGCTATGGGATTGATGAATTATTTACGCAACCGCGCAGGGACGGTGATTGTCGTCTTTATTGGTTTTGCGATAGTTGCGTTTTTATTAGGGGATATTATCAACTACGGTACACCGTTTTGGGCACGCCACCAGAATCAAGTAGGCAGTATCAACGGTGAGGCAATAGATATTAACGCATTTAATGCACAGGTAGACCAAACCTCGGAAATGTTCAGGCAACAGATGGGTGGCGGCACCCTCAGCCCGCAGATGAAATCGTGGGCCGTACAACAGGTGTGGGGCCAATACCTCAACCGTGAGTTGCTGAAAGGCGAAGCAGAGCACATTGGTCTTACCGTTGGAAAAACAGAACTGAACGACCTTGTGCAAGGAGACAACCCATCCATGCAGATTCAACAAGCGTTCCGCAATCCGCAAACAGGCCAGTTTGACCGCAACCAGCTCAACACCTTCATCTCGCAGGTAAGCATGTTGCCGCAAGGCCACGAGGCCCACGGTCAATGGGAAGCTCTCTTGCAGAATGTGATTGACGAGCGGTTGAGTGCCAAATACACCAACCTGGTTAGCAACAGCATCTACGTAACGTCACTGGAAGCCAATGAAGCCTATAGCCAACGGAATAAGCTGGCGAACTTCGAGTATGTACTGCTCGATTACCAATCGGTACCGAATAGTTCGGTAACGTTAACCGACCAGGATTACCAAGAATATTACAATGAGAATAAGGGGGTGTTCAACAACCCCGAGGAAACCCGCAGTTTGGAATATGTAGTATTTGATGCCAGCCCTACGGCACTAGATACCGCGCGAGTGCAAAGCACCATTGAAGAGCTCAAGGCACAGCTCGCCGACACGAAAACTGACTCGCTGTTTGCTGCCGTCAATTCCGACACAAAGTATCCGTATATCTTCCGCAAACAGGGAGAACTCAGTCCGGCATTAGATACCCTGCTATTTGATGCACCTGTAGGTACTACGGTGGGTCCGTTGCTCAGCAATGGTCGGTTTGAGATTGCAAAAGTAGTGGCTTCGTTGGTGGGCCCCGACTCGGTGAAAGCCAGCCACATTCTGCTCAACCCGGCTTTAGAAGGCGGTACCGACAAAGCAAAGGCCAAAGCCGACTCCATCAAAACATTGATTGAAAAAGGGGAAAGCTTCGCCGCATTGGCTATCCAGTTCAGCGCGGACGAAGGCAGCAAGATAAACGGTGGCGAGCTGGGCACATTTGGGCGTGGCATGATGGTTCCTGCGTTTGAGAATGCAGCATTTGGAGCAAAAGAAAATGAAGTGGTCATCGTTACCTCGCAATTTGGCATCCACATCATCAAGGTGGAAGACCAGATCGGTTCGTCGCGATTTGTCAAGGCGGCCATTATAGACAAACAGATCAACAGCGGCCGCGAGACTTTGGAAGCGGCGTATCAGCAAGCCACCCAATTCTTTGGCGAAGTAGGTGATTCTGATTTTGAAGAAGCGGCTACCCAACAAGGGCTGACCGTGCTTAAAGCCGACGAGGTAACGGCCATGGAGACGAACCTAATGGGCACCGAGGTACCGCGTGAACTGGTGCGGTGGGCTTTTGAAGCCGATAAAGGCGACGTTACCGACAAGATACACGAATCTGAAAACTATTATATCGTTGCCAAGCTTACTGGCGTACGCGAAGAAGGCCAATTGCCGCTGGATGCGGTAAAAAGTGATATTGAAGACGTAGTGCGCAAACGGGCGAAGGCAAGACAGCTGATTGCAAAGGCCGAAGAGGCCACCACAGGTGCGACCTCCCTTGCACAGATTGGCCAAAAACTAGGCAAAACCCCTGCTCTGGCAGAAAACATTGTATTTGCCAACCCGGTTATACCGGGCGTAGCCCAAGAAAATACCGTGGTCGGCACGGTTTTCGGGCTGCAGCCCAAGCAACCGTCTAAACCCATACGAGGATCACAAGGTGTATACGTGGTTGAAGTAACTGGTTTCGTAAATCCGGTGGCCCCGACCGACCTGGCGGCCCAAAAGCAACAACTTTCCCAGTCGCTATCGCAGCGCATCTGGTCGGTGGCATTCCAGGCACTGCAAGACAAGGCCGATGTGGTAGACAACCGCGCACGGTTCTTTTAGCGGCACAGGCACTAAACTTTATTTCGTACCTTTGTATCCGGATAACGGCAACCGTTATCCGGATTTTTTGTGTGATTTGATTATGGAAATACAGGAAACCATCGTTAATAAAGTAGCGCAAAGCGGACTGATGACGGTAGACCTTGCTCATTTCGCTCCACAGGGCGAACGGGTGGTCTACGACATCAAAGACAACCTGTTTCAGGGCCTCATATTGCGCGAGAAGGATTTTAGGGAATTTGTGAAGACGCATGACTGGGAACAATACCGAGGCAAATATGTGGCAATTACGTGCACCGTAGACGCCATCGTGCCTACCTGGGCATACATGCTGCTTGCCAACCGCTTGGAACCTTATGCGGCGGATGTGGTTTTCGGCGACTTGGCTACCTTGGAGACCATTCTTTATGAACGAGCACTAGAAAAACTAGACATCGAACGCTATCGTGACCAACGGGTGGTGGTGAAGGGATGCGGTGACATTGAAATACCCGAATCGGCTTTTGTCAAATTCACTGCCATGGCTGGTAAAGTAGCCAAAAGCCTGATGTATGGCGAACCCTGCTCTACCGTACCGGTTTTTAAACGCAAAGCGGCCGTGGCAAATGGGTAAAAACGGCATTTTATTTGTATATTGTAGCATATGAAGAAGATGCTCACCCTTATATCTACGGTGCTGGCAGCAGTTTTTCTAGCACACGGGCAACCGCTCCCCTACCTGAAGGAGCCCGCCTTCCAAGCTGGAGAAGAGCTCAGTTACCGCTTACGGTATGGCATGATATCCGCTGCAACGGGGACCCTTAAGGTGGAAGACTCGAAAATCAAATTCAGCAGCCCACACAGCTACCACCTATCGGCCCGTGGACAGACCTCCAGCGCTTTTAGTATCTTTTTCACCGTGGACAACCGATATAACTCCTATATCGATTCGCGCACCTTCCTCCCGCATTATTATACTGAAAACATTCGGGAAGGCAGCTACCGCCGCACGGACATTGTAAGTTTCAACCACCGTACCCACACGGTTAAAGGCAACAAAGGCACGTTCAAAAGTGAGTCTGCACAAACGTTCGATTTGCTATCGGCCTATTATTTTGCCCGTAATCTCGACTTATCTAACGTGAAGAAAGGACAGTCGTTTAAGCTTACCTATTTCCTCAATGACGAAATAGCCACGCTGGGCATCGAATACATCGGTATTGAAACAATCAAAACATCGCTGGGCACCTTAGAATGTTTGAAATTTAGTCCCGAAATTAAACCCGGCCGCATTTTCCGTAAAGATAGCCGCCTATATCTCTGGGTTACCAACGATGGTAACCGTATACCGGTAAAGGCCGAAGTGGAGATTCTCGTGGGCTCGGTAACGCTAGAGCTGACCGATGCGAAGGGCTTGAAATATCCACTGGGTGAGCCCGCAAACGAATAGACAATACACAACCGACCATGATGATTGAAGTTGGCCCCGTACTGGTGAGCGAAGAATTGATAAAAGAAGAGTTTGTATGTAACCTCGGCAAGTGCAAAGGCGCCTGTTGTGTTGAAGGCGATGCTGGCGCACCCTTACAGCAGGACGAACTCGATGTATTGGCAACTATCTATCCGAAAGTGCAGCCCTATATGACCGAGAAGGGAATTGCCACGGTAGAAGAACAGGGCACACACGTGGTTGATGCCGATGGAGACCTAACCACACCTTGCGTGGACGGCCATAAAGAATGTGCTTATGTGACCTGGGAAAACGGTATTACCAAGTGCGCTATTGAAAAGGCCTATGAAAACGGTGAAATTGACTGGAGGAAACCCCTTTCTTGCCACCTCTACCCTATCCGCACCACCGCCTACCCCGAATTTGACGTATTGCATTACGACCGTTGGCATATCTGCCATTCGGCCTGCGCTTTTGGCCAAGAACTCCAAGTACCGGTATATGCATTCTTAAAGGAGCCGCTTATCCGCAAATACGGCCAGCAATGGTACGATGAATTGGAAGAATCCGTTGCGCTGCTATAGGTTATTGTGGATTTCTTAGTATCTTGCGCCGTTTTGAAACAGACAAGTTAAATTCATGGCTGCCGACCGTTTTACATGCTCAAACTAAGCGAAATACAAAGGCCCATTGAAGGGGAACTGACCATTTTTGAAGATAAATTCAAGGAATCGATGCGGAGCTCCGTTCCGCTACTCGACCGTATAACCCACTACATCGTAAAACGCAAGGGCAAACAAATGCGGCCGATGTTTGTCTTTTTTTCGGCGGGGTCTTGTGGCAAAATCAATGATGCCACACACCGTGGTGCCGCGTTGGTTGAGCTTTTGCATACGGCCACCTTGGTGCACGACGATGTGGTAGACAACGCGAATGTGAGGCGTGGCTTTTTTTCGGTAAATGCGCTTTGGAAAAATAAGGTCGCGGTGTTGGTAGGCGATTTCCTGTTGGCTAAGGGCCTCTCGCTCTCCATCCGAAATGCAGATTTCCGCTTGCTCGAAATCGTGACCCATGCTGTAGAGCAGATGAGCGAGGGCGAGCTGTTGCAAATCGAGAAAGCTCGGCGCATGGATATTGAAGAGGATGTATATTTTGAAGTCATCCGGCAGAAAACCGCGTCGCTTATCGCCTCTTGTTGTGCATGCGGGGCGGCTTCGGCAGGTGCAGATGATACAACGGTGGAGCAAATGCATCGGTTTGGTGAAAAAGTAGGCATCGCCTTTCAAATCAAGGATGATTTGTTCGACTTCGGCATCGATGATGTCGGTAAGCCATTGGGCAACGATATCAAGGAGAAGAAACTCACCTTGCCTCTCATCCACGCACTGAAGCAAGTAGGCAAGGCCGAAAAACGACGGATCATCAACTTGGTAAAGAACCATAACGAAGATGCGCAGAAAGTAGCCGAGGTCATTGCCTTTGTAAAGGCAAACGGTGGCATGGAATACGCCACGGCACAAATGCTGGCTTACCAACAGGAGGCGTTTGACATCCTGGACCACCTGCCTCAGAATGCTTACCGCCACGGCTTGGAACAACTAGTAAGGTACACAACTGAAAGAAATAAATAATATGAGCAACGAACTTCTGTTTTTTGGTGGCTTTTTACTTTTCATCATTCTCATGCTCGCCATCGACCTTGGTCTATTTAGCAAAAGCAATTCGGCGATAAGCTTTAAGCAGGCAGCGATTATGAGCGCGGTATGGGTGAGCTTTGCGCTGGGTTTCTATGTGGTTTTACGGATATGGGGTCACGAGCTGCACAACATCGGGGATTTTGCACGACTGGCAGAGGTTACCCAAAAGCACTTGCACAACATCAAACTGATACCGGACGACTTCCTTGCCAGCCTAGAGATTTACCGCCGTAACCTGGCACTCGAATATATTACAGGCTATGTGGTCGAATATGCGCTATCGGTCGATAACATATTCGTTATGGTACTGGTCTTCAGCTCATTTGGCGTACCTACACAGTACTACCACAAAGTATTGGTTTGGGGCATTATCGGCGCCATTGTACTCCGGTTCCTCTTTATCTTTCTGGGCGCAGCGCTAATTAGCCAATTCGGATGGATACTTTATATATTTGGTCTCTTCCTGGTGTACACCGGCATTATGATGTTCATCCATCGCAACCAAGAGGAAGAAATTGATCCGCAAAACCACACCGTGGTTAAATTTGCCTCGAAATACTTCTCGGTATACCCAACCTTCGTAAACGGAAAGTTCTTCCATAGGGAGAACGCAAAAAGGTATGTTACGCCCCTATTTCTGGTATTATTGGTCATTGAGTTTACCGACCTCATTTTCGCGGTCGACTCCATTCCGGCTATCTTTGCGGTAACCAAAGACCCTTATATCGTGTTCTTCTCCAATATCTTTGCGATTCTGGGCCTGCGCTCCATGTTTTTCCTATTGGTTAACATCATCCATAAATTCCATTACCTCAAAACGGGCCTTTCGTTCCTGTTGGTATTTATCGGGGGAAAAATGCTGTTGCACGATTGGTTGTCAAGTATAGGTTTTACCACGTCGCATTCGCTGATTATCATTGTATCGATATTATTCATCAGCGTGGTCGCGTCGCTTATTTTCCCTAAGAAAGAAGAAGTAGCGAAACCCTAACGCAGCGGCTAGAACAAGACGTCTTGTATGGCCTTCGTTTTCTCGAAAACACTTTTGGCATAGGGGCATAACGGCAAAACCTTGAACCCGTTTTCACGGGCAAAGCCCACAGCGGCCATGACTAGGTTTTTGCCTATACCTTGTCCCGAAAATTCGGCGTTTACTTCGGTATGGTCGATGATAAATTTATGGTCGCCCGCCCAGGTATAGGTCATCAATCCCGCTTCTTCGCCGTTTACCAGCGCACGGAATAGCCCCTTTTTCCCGTTGTCTTCTTGCTTTATATCCATTGTACTCCCATCAAATTAAATGATACCGTCATTCGCTATAGGCGGTACCCGTATTCTGGAACAGGAACGCCCACTTATCGGCTTGCTCGGCAATAATCATGGCTGTGGGTTTACCCGCACCATGGCCGGCCTTGGTTTCAATACGGATAAGCACAGGGTTTGGCCCCGTATGGTATTCTTGCAAGCGCGCCGCAAACTTAAACGAATGCGCAGGTACCACGCGGTCATCGTGGTCGGCGGTGGTTACCATCGTCGCCGGATAAGCGGTGCCGGCTTTCAACGCATGGTAGGGCGAATATGTGTGGAGGTAGTTGAACATCTCCTCATTATCATCTGCAGTACCATAATCGAAGGCCCAACCCGCGCCCGCGGTAAACTTATGGTACCGTAACATGTCTAATACGCCTACTGCAGGCAATGCCACCTTAAATAGCTCAGGTCGCTGCGTCATGACTGCACCGACCAATAATCCGCCATTAGAGCCGCCTGCGACGCCTAATTTTTCGGACGAGGTATACCCCTCATCGATAAGGTACTCGGCAGCGGCAATGAAATCATCAAAGACATTTTGCTTTTGGAGTTTGGTACCCGCCAGGTGCCACTTCTCGCCGTATTCGCCGCCACCCCGTAAGTTGGCCACTGCATATACCCCGCCTTGCTCGAGCAGGATGATATTGGACGTACTGAATGAAGGGCGAAGACTGATATTAAACCCGCCATAACCATACAGGAGTGTAGGGTTGCTTCCATCAAGCACAATCCCCTTTTTATGGGTAATGATCATCGGCACTTTGGTGCCATCTTTGGAAGTATAGAACACCTGCTTCGACTCATATTTCGTCGGATCGAAATCAACGCCAGATGCCCTATATAATTCCGACTTACCAGAGGCTATATCATATTTAAAAATGGTAGACGGGTACACATAGGAAGTAAACGAATAATACAATTCCTTATCTTCCATCTTTGCGCCAAAACCTCCCGCCGACCCTACATCGGGCAACTCAATGGTACGCTCCAACGTTCCGCTGCGGTCATATTGTTGAACCATCGATGTCGCATCTTTGAGATAATTGGCAAAAATCTTACCGCCACCCGTACCGGGATTAAGCACGTTCTCGGTTTCGGGGATCAGGTCTACCCAGTTTTCGGGCTTGGGGTTATCCGCGCCAACCGTGACAATTTTCCCATTTGGTGCATCCAAGTTGGTATAGATAAATAGCTTATCGCCATCGTTGTCGATGATGCTATGGTCTTTCTCAAAATTATCGACCACATTGACAATCGGGCTCCCTGGCTTGGATAGATCCTGGATATACAGTTCACCTCCACTCGTGGTATTGGCCGCGGTGATAACAAGGAACTGCTCATCTTCCGTGAGATAACCACCGATATACCTACGTGGGGTAGTTGCCCCACCAAAAATAAGCTTATCCTCGCTTTGCGGCGACTCGAGCTCATGGAAGAAAAGCTGATGCTGATCGGTTATGCCCGAGAGCGCGCTGCCTTCGTCGGGTTTTTCGTAGCTGCTGTAATAAAAGCCTTCATTACCGCGCCAGGCCAAACCGCTGAACTTCACATCGACCAACGTGTCGCCAACCATGGTTTTATCTTCCGCACGGATGATCACGACTTTACGCCAATCGGAACCACCTTCAGACAATTGGTAAGCCACCAAGCTACCATCGCGTGAAAACGCGAGACCGGCTAGGGAAGTGGTGCCATCTTCCGAAAATTTATTAGGATCGAGAAAAACTTCCACATCGCCATCATTTCCCCGCTGACGATACAGCACGCTTTGATTCTGCAGCCCGTCATTCTTGTAAAAATAGGTATAGTTCCCTTCTGTAAAGGGTGCCGAGAATTTTTCGTAATTCCACAGTCTTTCCAGCCGTTTATAAATCGCCTCGCGAAATGGAATTTGTTCTAGATAGGCATGGGTTACCTTGTTCTGTTCAGTTACCCACGCTTTCGTTTCAGCTGCGGTATCGTTTTCGAGCCAACGGTACGGGTCAGCCACTTCTGTTCCAAAATAGTTGTCGGCGATATCTCCTTTCGTTGTTTCAGGATAGGGCAACAGCGTAATTTCTTCTGCGGGCTGAATAGCCTTCTGGTGTTGACAGGCGGTGATGATCGAAGCCAATAAGATAAGTTTTAAGTTTTTGTTCATGGTGCAATAGTCTTCGGGAACGTGTCCGATTAAGATTAAAAGCAAAGCTAACAAGAATTTCTTAATTTTGGCCGCATGCCGACACGCGATAAAATTTATTTCGCATCCGATTTCCACTTGGGCGCACACCCCCGCTCTACAACAAGAGCGCGCGAGACGCGCATCGTTGGCTGGCTAGACCATATCAAAGCCGATGCTGCCGAACTTTTCCTGATGGGCGATATCTTTGATTTTTGGTTCGAGTATGCCACGGTGGTTCCCAAGGGTTATATCCGGTTTCTAGGCAAATTGGCCGAATTGGCCGACATGGGGGTACGACTTACCTTCTTCAAAGGTAACCACGACATGTGGATGTTTGGATACCTGAAGAATGAGCTTGGCGCAACAATCGTAGACAACGAGTTGGTTATTGAGCACAATGGCAAGACGTTCTACCTGCATCACGGCGACGGTCTGGGTCCCGGTGATCGCACCTATAAATTACTTAAAAAAATATTCCGCAGCCGGCTTTGCCAGTGGCTGTTTGCCCGATTGCATCCCAACCTAGGGATTGGAATCGCCCAGCGGTGGTCGGCCCGCAGCCGCATTTCCTCCGGCGGACAAGAATCATTTCAAGGCGAAGCCAACGAATGGCTGGCCGTATATGCCACTGAGCTCCTTGAGCACCACTACTACGATTATTTCGTCTTTGGCCATCGCCACCTCCCGATTGACCTCGCGTTGGTAAAAGGCAGCAAATACATCAATCTTGGCGAATGGATAAACTACAACACCTACGCCGTTTTTGACGGCGATAACCTGGTGTTGAAAACATGGCATGAATAATTAATATTCCGAATATGAACTGGATCATCCTCATTATCGCTGGCCTTTTTGAAGTTGGTTTTACAACGAGCTTAGGCAAAGCGAAAGAAACCACAGGCGTCACATCTTACCTTTGGTACGGCAGTTTTGCGGTATGCTTAACGGTGAGCATGATCTTGCTCATCAAGGCTACGCAAACGCTCCCGTTGGGCACGGCTTATGCGGTCTGGACCGGCATCGGGGCGGTGGGAACCGTGTTGATGGGCATCATTTTCTTCAACGAACCGGCCACGCTATGGCGATTGGTATTCATTACCACGCTTATCGGTTCCATTATCGGCCTCAAGGTTGTTGCATCGCATTGATTGGCGCGTAGTTCAATTCACCGCCCTGAAAACCATAAAAAAACGTATTTTTGCACACAGGTTGCTGCGTTGTATTTCTGCAATTTCGTACTTTTATTGGCTTTGTACTCATTAAACATGCCTGCGAAAATAAACCGGCAAAACCACAAATAGATTATTATGTTAGAAAAATTAAAAGCTATAAAGGACCGCTGGGAAGAGGTGGAGCGAGAACTAAGCAGCCCCGATGCCGTCAGTGATATGAAGCGTTTCGCCCAGTTCAATAAAGAGTACAAAGATTTAGGCAAAATCGTGGATCAGTACCATATCTATAAGAATATGGTAAGCAATATCGACACCAACAAGGACATCCTCGCCAACGAGAAGGACCAGGAGCTGCGCGAGATGGCGAAAGAAGAGCTGGATATCTTGTTGGAGCAGAAAGAGGCCAAGGAAGAAGAGATACGCTTGATGCTCATTCCAAAGGACCCCGAAGATTCAAAAAACGCCATCCTCGAAATACGGGGTGGTGCTGGGGGTGATGAGGCAGCGCTCTTTGCCGGCGACCTGTATCGGATGTACATGCGGTATTTTGAAGAAAAGGGGTGGCGTAACGAGGTGATGGACGTGACCGAAGGTACGGCAGGAGGTTACAAGGAAGTGATCCTTAAAGTAACGGGAGAAGATGTTTATGGCCAATTGAAGTATGAGTCAGGCGTACACCGGGTGCAACGGGTTCCGGATACCGAGACCCAAGGGAGGGTACATACCTCGGCAGCATCGGTAGCGGTGCTACCCGAAGCGGAAGAGGTGGACGTGGAACTCAACCCCGCCGATATCGAGTTGCAAACCTCCCGCTCAGGAGGAGCCGGGGGGCAGAACGTAAATAAAGTGGAAACCAAAGTACAACTCACGCACAAACCTACGGGCATTGTGGTGGTGTGCCAGATTGAGCGATCCCAGCTCGCCAACCGGGAGTTGGCGATGGAGATGCTACGATCGAAGCTTTACGAACTGGAAGTACAGAAAAAACACGGCGATATCGCCGCGAAAAGGAAGACGATGGTATCTACGGGCGATCGGTCGGCCAAGATTCGAACGTATAATTATCCGCAGGGTCGGGTTACTGAACATCGCATCGGGCTTACTATGTACAACCTGCCAGCGGTGATGGACGGTGATATTCAGGAGATTATCGACGCCCTCCAATTTGCCGAAAACGCAGAAAAAATGAAAGAGGGGGCAACCGCTTAATTATTTTAAAATTTTTGTTTGCAAATAGATAAAACACGCTATATTTGCAATCCCGAAAGGGGAACAGGTTCGGTAGTTCAGCTGGTTAGAATACATGCCTGTCACGCATGGGGTCGCGGGTTCGAGTCCCGTCCGGACCGCCAGTTTAAAACGCAATCATCTTATCAGGTGATTGCGTTTTTGTTTTTGGCCAAATACCAGTTCACCCCAAACAACCTGATGCCTTTTATGAAGCATTTTTACTTAAGCAACCTAATCCCTGCCTGTAACATGCGTTGAAGGATACGATATTCAGGTACCGTAACTCCCCCATGCAATTCGATTGGTATACCGCCGGAAAGGACCAAAATTTGGTGTCGTCATGAAATGTTAAATATTTTAGTAAAAAGATCAACGAAAACTTGAAATAACTAAAATTATTTGTACATTTACTAAAATTATTAGAAATTATGAACGCAGTATATCCCCACCACTACGGCCTTCACTTGTTCGAATACCTGCTAATCATCGAACCTAGCAATCTCGTACAGAAACAATTACGGGCCTTCAAGCAGTATTTCATCAAAAGCTACCGGTATCCAAACGCGATCGTCTCCAAAAGCCACATGACATTGATGCGATTTATCCAATACGACAGTTATGAAAACCATATGGTCAGGGAATTTCAACGGATAGCCGATATGGCAATGCCTTTTGACGTGGAATTACATGGGTTTGGCAGCTTCGGCCATACCTTATTTGTGGATGTGAAGTCGGAAGTCCCCATTCTCCAGCTGATTGCTACGCATCGCCGCACGCTCCGTCCGTTGGTCAGTGGCGTAAAAGGCCATGCGGCCCGGTTCGTAACGAAACCCCACATTACCATTGCCAGAAAATTGACACCACCACAAAATGCCATGGTTTGGCCTATTTGGAACCGCACCGCTTACCACGGCGAGTTCAGGGCGCGGAACATGACGTTGCTGAGGCGCCGCGTAGGTACGCACACCTATTCCACCGTCCATAAATTTGAGTTCTTAGGTCTGTCGCCTGCCTTTACACAGGGAAAATTGTTTGCTTAAAGCCTTTCACAACATCGTTACCCGGCCCGTAGTGCTGCCTCGTCGCCATACATCATCTTGCGAAGATTATTGAGGGCATAACGCATCCGGCCGAGCGCGGTATTGATACTGACTTCGGTAACCGCAGCAATTTCCTTGAAACTCATGTCGCCATAGTGACGCATAATAAGCACCTCTTTTTGGTCGTCTGGAAGGCGTTGTATCATACGCCGCAGGTCGCGATGGGTCTGTTCGCGGATCATCCGTGCTTCCACACTCTCATCCGAAAATTGCAACACATCGAAAATATCAAACCCTTCGCTATTCACCACCACGGGCGTGCGCCGTTCTTTCCGGTAATAATCAATAACCAGGTTATGTGCAATCCGCATTACCCAAGGCAAAAACTTACCTTCCTCATTATAGCGACCGCTTCTCAGGGTATTGATCACCTTGATAAAAGTATCTTGGAAGATATCCTCTGCAAGACTTTCATCTTTCACCAATAAATAAATGGATGTATATAGTTTGGCCTTGTACCGGTCAATCAAAATCTCTAGCCCTGATTCCTCTCCAGCCACATACAGACGGATGAGTTCTTGGTCAGTTCGTTGTTCAAGCTTCATAATACGCTACTCCCACTTTTTACTATTTTCAACAAATAAGTAATCTCTTTCTTGTAGTCGTATTTCCTATAGTAGCTCTCCTTTCAATGATTCTGTAACTAGGTCAAAAAAA
Source organism: Parapedobacter flavus (assembly GCF_035818675.1). Taxonomy (NCBI): domain Bacteria; kingdom Pseudomonadati; phylum Bacteroidota; class Sphingobacteriia; order Sphingobacteriales; family Sphingobacteriaceae; genus Parapedobacter; species Parapedobacter flavus. The sequence goes on along the minus strand of NZ_JAYKZZ010000001.1, from coordinate 720,153 downwards.
AGGAAAATTTTCAGCATTTCAAAGCTTTTGTTCGAATTTTGCTTTTTTCTAACCATTACCGCCCTTTCTTGTAACTAAAAAAGTCTTGCCCCGCCTCTCGCGGAACAAGACTTTTCACGGCATAAAGCCCGACGGCTATTTGTACAACGGATATTCCGCCATCAATGTCTTTACTTTATTGTGGATCTTATCCAATGCGGTATCATCATCGTGTTTCAGCAGTGCTACATCGATCATCTCCGCAATTTCCAGCATCTTGTCTTCTTTAAGTCCGCGGGTCGTGATTGCCGCTGTACCCAACCGGATACCCGACGTCACGAACGGCGACCGGTCATCAAACGGCACCATGTTCTTATTGATGGTGATACCGGCCTTGCCCAAAGCTGCTTCAGCGGCTTTACCGCTGATTCCTTTGTTGCGGAGATCGATAAGCATCAAATGGTTTTCGGTTCCACCGGATATGATGTTATAGTCTTTATTTACAAATGCCTGTGCCAACGTAGCCGCATTTTTCTTTACCTGGATGGTATACTCCATGTAATCTTCGCTCAACGCTTCGCCGAACGCGATGGCTTTGGCTGCAATGATATGTTCCAAAGGCCCACCTTGTGTGCCCGGGAAAACAGCCAAGTCCAATAGCGACGTAATGCTCCGGATTTCACCTTTCGGTGTTTTAATACCCCATGGGTTCTCGAAATCCTTGCCCACCATAATGAGGCCACCCCGAGGGCCCCGCAGCGTTTTATGGGTGGTGGTGGTCACTACGTGGCAATGCGGCAGTGGATCGCTAAGCAGCCCCCGGGCGATGAGGCCAGCCGGGTGCGATATATCGGCCACGACCAATGCGCCGATCTCATCGGCTACCCTGCGGATAAAGGCATAGTCCCAATCACGCGAATATGCGGAGGCACCGCAAATGATTACTTTTGGCTTTTCCCGCAGCGCCACTTCTTCCAACTGCTTGTAGTCGATCAAGCCGGTTTCCCTATCCACGCCATAAAACAAGGGCTGGTACAGTTTTCCAGAAAAGTTAACCGGCGAGCCGTGGGTAAGGTGTCCACCATGCGAGAGGTCGAAACCCAGGATTTTATCTCCGGGTTGCAACAATGCCAGGAACACAGCGGCGTTAGCTTGTGCACCGGAGTGGGGTTGCACGTTAACCCATTCGGCATCGAAGAGCTGTTTAGCCCTCTCAATGGCAATCGTTTCCACTTCGTCAACGACCTCACAACCGCCATAATAGCGCTTACCCGGTAAGCCTTCGGCATATTTATTGGTCAATACAGAACCCGCGGCTTCCATCACTTGCCGGCTCACGAAGTTTTCTGATGCAATGAGTTCGATGCCTTCTTCCTGGCGCTTGAGCTCTTGGTTGATTAACTTAAATATGGTTTCGTCCCTTCTCATTGTGGTACAAATAATTGAATGTTAAAAAGTTGCGCAAAGATATAAACTTGAACGCAATATTCAACCCATCAACTGATTTTTGATGCTTTTTAATGCCGTATCATACGGATTATCATCCAACGCGGCGATATGGGCCAAAAGCACGGTGCTGAGTTCCTTGGCGGTGGCGCCTACCGGTAGCCCCGCCCCCGCATTGCGGATAAGCGCTATTGTATTGTCTTTTACCTGCTCAGTAACGGACCAAGCCGAGTCACTCACATACAGCTGTTGGGTAATATTGTGTTGGTATTCGGCCCGAATCTCATCGATGAGTAGACTCTCAAATGCCTTCGCATCCAAATCTCGGCTATACAAGCGCAGTGCAGCATTGGCAGGATTTATACGCTCGATCAAGAGCACTAACCGTTCATATGCTTGCAACTGCAAGGGGCGCACCTCCTTTGCCGCCGATTGCCTTGCTTCCAATATTTTGAGCCGGAAGGTGTGACTGTTATATTTTGTCCAAAACATCCAATTGGCTACGCCTGCTACCACGCATCCTGCCAATATATACTTGAAAAGCTCAAGAGAAAATGAAACAACATCCATCTATTTCGTTTGTTTATGGAACGTAAAAATCCCTGTAACCATGCAAAAGTGGGGATTATTTATGTATTTTTGCATGGTTTGGAAGAATTAAATCACCAGAAGATGAGTACAATGACACAATCACCTGTTGCACCATTGACATTGACCCCCGGCGCCGTCCAGGAACTCAAAAAGCTAAAGGAACAACAGGAAATATCGGAAAACTTCGGACTGCGCGTCGGCGTTGAGGGCGGTGGATGTGCTGGCATGAATTATATCCTGGGATTTGACCAAAAAAAAGACGGGGACTCCGAGTATGAAATCGAAGGGATACGGGTATTCATGAATAAAGGGCACGGATTGTATCTCGCTGGCATGGAAATCGATTTCAAAAGCGGATTGGATGCACGTGGATTTGTATTCAACAACCCAAATGCTGAAAGCACGTGCGGCTGTGGGTCGTCTTTTTCCGCCTAACATGCTCTAACTTCATTTTACGAATTTCCCATAGCATTCCGCGCCCATAAACCGCGGAAACCTTGCTTTTTTGTTACCAAGCGTCTATCCCTTGGATAGCGCTGCCTTACTTATCGCTTACCAATTCCTTACCTTTCCCTTACCAATCCCTTACCCTTTCCTTACTTCTCGCTTACCCTTTCCTTACCAGTTCTTTACCTATTCTTTACCTATTCTTTACCTATTCCTTACCTATTCCTTACCTATTCCTTACCAAAAGGGTAGAGAATAGGTAAAAAAGCGGTACCGGAGGGGTAAAGAAATTATAGGCATAGCCTATGCCGAACGTATCTTTCCTTCTTCCTTTCGCACTAATTCCTTATCTTTGCATCCTCATTTTTGAACACAAACAATTGATGTACAAGGAATATAAGCAGCTTAATTTACCGGAAATCGGCACCGAAATACTGACTTACTGGCAACAGGCAAACATCTTCGAAAAAAGTGTATCCTCCCGTCCGGTAAGCAAGCCTTATACGTTCTATGAGGGGCCTCCTTCCGCCAATGGCATGCCGGGCATCCACCATGTGATGGCAAGAGCCATTAAAGACATATTCTGCCGTTATAAAACCCTGAAAGGCTATCAAGTAAAACGCAAGGGTGGTTGGGATACGCATGGCCTGCCCATTGAGCTCGCTGTGGAAAAGACGCTTGGTATTACCAAAGAAAACATCGGGAAGACCATTTCGGTGGCCGACTACAACGCCGCGTGCCGCCAGGAGGTTATGAAATACACCGATGTGTGGAACGACCTTACCGAAAAAATGGGGTACTGGGTCGACCTCGAAAACCCGTATATTACCTATGAGAATGAATATATAGAGACCCTGTGGTGGATATTGAAAGAACTATATAATAAGGGGCTATTATATAAAGGATACACCATCCAACCCTACTCGCCGGCGGCCGGTACGGGCTTAAGTTCGCATGAACTCAACCAACCGGGCACATACAAGTCCCTTAAAGACACGACGATCGTTGCCGAATTCCGGATTAAGAAGGATCAGGTGCATCCAGCCATGGCGATGCTCTTTGAAGAGGAAAATGAAGACACGGCTTTCATCGCGTGGACAACCACCCCATGGACATTGCCGGCCAATAGCGCCTTGGTGGTGGGCAAAAACATACGCTACGTAAAAATCCGGACGTTCAATCCATATACCTTCGAACCGGTCAGCGTGGTATTAGCCAAAGACCTGGTGGGTCGCTTTTTTAAGCCCGAAGGTCAGCAGATACCGTTGAAAGATTACCACCGCAACGACAAGACCGTCCCTTGGGAAATCCGGGCAGAGCTTTCTGGGGCAGAACTCGTTAACCTGAAATACCACCAGCTACTACCCTACGTTACCAACGAGGAGTTGGAACAAAACGCCTTCCGCGTCATCGCCGGCGATTTCGTTACCACCGAGGATGGTACCGGTATCGTCCACTCATCGGCGACATTCGGTGCAGACGACTTTCGCGTCAGCAAGGAAAACGATGTACCGGGCGTCTTCGTAAAAGACGAAAACGGGAAGGACGTTCCTATCGTAGACAAACAGGGCCGGTTTGTTGCTGAGCTCGGCGAGTTTGGCGGCCGTTTTGTGAAAGAGGAGTTCTACAGCGATGAGGAACGGGCCGCAGAAGGGTTCAAGCCTACCGATGTGCTTATTGCCATCAAATTGAAAGAAGAGAACAAAGCCTTTGAGGTAAAGAAATACGAACACAGCTACCCGCATTGCTGGCGCACGGATAAACCCGTGCTTTATTATCCGTTAGACAGCTGGTTCATCCGCACCACAGCCGTGAAAGACGAGTTGGTGGCGCTCAACAAGACCATCAACTGGAAACCCGAGTCGACCGGAACGGGCCGCTTCGGCAACTGGCTAGAGAACTTGGTCGACTGGAACCTATCGCGCTCGCGCTACTGGGGTACCCCCCTGCCCATCTGGCGCAGTGAGGATGAAAACGAGGCGATATGCATTGGTTCCATTGCCGAGTTGAAAGAGGGGATCGAACAGAGCTTGGCTTCAGGCATACTTGATGACCGTGAGGAGGATACCCTCAGGAAATACCTGGGCAAGTTCGGGACCGAACAGCTGGATCTGCACCGCCCATACGTAGACGATGTTGTACTGGTTTCTGCAGCCGGCCAAAAGCTGTACCGCGAGCCGGATCTTATCGACGTATGGTTCGATAGTGGCGCTATGCCCTTCGCCCAATGGGGCCTGGACCAGGAAAAATTAGCCGCTGGCGATCAAACACCATTCAAGACCGGTTTCGAAGGGGCTTATCCCGCCGACTTCATTGCCGAAGGGGTGGACCAAACCCGTGGGTGGTTTTTTACGCTCCACGCCATATCCACCATGCTCCGGCATTCGGTGGCCTTCAAAAATGTAGTTTCTAACGGACTGGTGCTGGATAAAAACGGTAACAAAATGTCGAAACGGCACGGCAATGCCGTTGACCCGTTCGCTACCATCGAAACCTACGGCGCCGATGCTACCCGCTGGTACATGATCAGCAACGCCGCCCCCTGGGATAACCTGAAGTTCAACGAGGAGGGACTGGATGAGGTACGCCGGAAGTTTTTCGGTACTCTATACAATACCTATGCATTTTTCGCCCTATATGCCAACATCGACAAGTTCGACTACCAAGAAGCTGATTTGGCGATCGACCAGCGCCCTGAAATAGACCGCTGGATTATTTCGCTCCTCCATACGTTAACACGTGAGGTGGACAGCAATTACGCTGATTTCGAACCAACGAAAGCGGCACGTGCTATTCAGACGTTTGTAGATGAGCATCTCAGCAACTGGTATGTACGGCTGTGCCGCAGGCGCTTTTGGAAAGGCGATTATACCGAAGACAAGATATCAGCATATCAAACGCTGTATACTTGCCTCAACACCATCGCCAAGCTCATGTCGCCTATCGCGCCGTTTTTCAGCGATAGGCTCTATCTTGACTTGAATAGCATAACGCAGAAAGAGCAGGCCGAATCGGTCCACTTGGCCGACTTCCCCTCGTATCAGGCCGAGCTGGTCGATAGCGGATTGGAAGAGCGGATGGCGCTGGCGCAAGACATCTCGTCGCTTACGCTATCATTACGTAAGAAGACGGGTATCAACGTACGCCAGCCCCTGCAGAAAATCCTGCTCCCGGTATTGAACGACAAGTTCCGAAAACAGGTGGAACAAGTGGCGGCACTTATCCTTTCTGAAACAAACATCAAGGACATCGAATTCATCACCGACACATCGGGCTTGGTCAAGAAAAAGATAAAGCCCAATTTCAAAGCCTTGGGGCCCAAAGTTGGCAAAGACATGAAAACGGTTGCCGCAGCCATCCAGGCATTTACGACGGATGAAATCGCGGAGCTCGAAGACAAAGGTACCATCGCCATCGCCAACACGCCCTACACCGTCCAGTTGGCCGATGTAGACATTATTGCCGAAGATGTTTCCGGTTGGCAGGTAGCCAATCTCGGCCGGCTTACTGTAGCGTTGGATGTCAGCATTACGCCGAGCCTGAAAAAAGAGGGGATTTCGCGCGAGCTTGTAAACCGCATCCAAAACCTACGCAAAGAACATGGACTGGAGGTAACGGACCGGATCAAGGTACGCCTCAACGATATCCCCGAGATTACCGAAGCTGCAACAGGTAATTTATCTTATATTCGTACCGAGATATTGGCAGACTCTTTGATATTCGAGGGTAACCTTATTACCGGCGATACGATAGAAATCGCGGAAAAGGAATTGAATGTATTAATCGAAAAAGTTTAAAATTATGGCAAATAGCAACGAAAAAACGCGTTATAGCGATACGGAATTACAGGAATTCAAGGAAATCATCCTCGAAAAACTTCGTGTTGCCAAAGAAGAGCTTTCAGCCTTGACCAAGACCCTGAATAGCAGTAATGGCAATGGCACTGACGATACGGCAGGTACCTTTAAAACATTGGAGGACGGATCTGCGACGTTGGAAAAGGAACAGACAAACCAACTGGCAGCACGCCAAAAGAAATTCATCGACAACCTGGAGGCTGCTTTGGTGCGCATCGAAAACAAAACGTATGGTATCTGCCGGGAGACCGGCAAGCTGATTCAAAAAGAACGTCTCCGTGCCGTACCACATACCACACTGAGCATGGAAGCGAAATTGAAACAATACTAAAATTAGCTATCAATTCACCATAATGAAAGGCTATACCAAACCGTTCATACTGATTGCCTCGGTGCTGTTGGTAGACCAGCTTTCCAAATTCTGGATCAAGCTGAACATGACGCTCGGGCAGGAATACAAGATTCTCGGCGATTGGTTCATCATCCATTTTACCGAGAACAACGGCATGGCATTCGGACTTGAGTTTGGTGGTGAGGCTGGCAAACTGGCGCTTTCGCTTTTCCGAATCGCCGCCGTAATCGGTATTGCGTACGGTTTGCATTACATGGTTAAGAAAAAATACCATCGTGGCTTTATCCTTAATGTGGCATTGATTTTTGCCGGCGCAATGGGTAACATCGTTGATTCTACGTTTTACGGCCTCATCTTCAGCGAGAGCACTTGGTTGGAAAAGGCGAGCCTTTTCCCGGCGGCAGGCGGCTATTCCAGCTTGCTCCATGGCAAAGTGGTAGACATGCTGTATTTCCCCCTCATTAAAGGCGATTTCCCCACGTGGTTCCCCATTTGGGGTGGCGAAGACTTTATGTTCTTCAGGCCGGTATTCAATATCGCCGACTCGGCCATTACCGTTGGTGTAGCACTTATCCTGATTTATCAAAAACGCTATTTCAAGGAAGAGGTGCTAGAGCCCGAAAGCTACAACAGTGAAATTGTTGAGGATTAGCTTACAACAAAAACGACATAAAAAAGCGGCTAAAAGCCGCTTTTTTACTTTTACTAAACATCGTATGTCGTAGAGGATGTTTCGCCCCCCCTGCCCGTCCAGTTCGTGTGGAAAAACTCACCCCGAGGCTTATCGAGCCGTTCGTAGGTATGGGCACCGAAATAATCGCGTTGTGCCTGCAGAAGGTTTGCAGGCAGACGTTCGCAACGGTACCCGTCGTAATAAATCAAACCAGCACTCAAGCACGGTACCGGTATACCATTTGTAATGGCCGTAGACACCACTTTCCGCCAGCCACCTTGTGCGGCTTGTATCTTGTCTTTGAAGAAGTCATCCAGAATCAGGTTCTGCAAATCGGCGTTCTTGTCGAACGCCTCTTTGATCTTACCTAAAAACGCCGACCGGATGATGCAGCCCTCACGCCACATCAAGGCAATGCTGCCGTAATTCAATTTCCAACCATATTCTTTAGCAGCCACAGCCATCATTTGGTAACCCTGTGCGTAAGAGATAACCTTCGCCGCATATAACGCATCGCGCAAGTCATTGATAAATGCCTGTCGATCGCCATCAAATGAAGGTGTTGGCCCCTGCAATACTTTCGATGCAGCTACGCGCTCCTCCTTCAATGCCGAAAGGCAACGAGCAAATACCGATTCGGCAATCAGGGTAAGGGGCACACCAAGGTCCAGGGCTACTGTGCCCGTCCACTTGCCCGTCCCTTTCTGCCCGGCCGTATCAAGGATTTTATCCACCAACGGAAGCCCGTCTTCATCTTTGAATGCAAGGATATCGCGTGTAATCTCGATCAGGTAGCTATCCAATTCGCCTTCGTTCCATTCCTTAAACACTTCATGCATCTCATCGGGGGTCATGCCGAGCACATCTTTCATGATGTGGTACGTTTCATTGATCAGCTGCATATCGCCATACTCGATGCCATTGTGCACCATCTTCACGAAGTGGCCAGCCCCCCCATCGCCCACCCAATCGCAGCACGGCGATCCGTCCGCAACTTTTGCAGCAATCGATTGGAAAATCGGCTGTATCGCGGGCCAAGCAGCTTTCGAACCACCCGGCATAATCGATGGTCCCAATAACGCACCTTCTTCTCCTCCAGATACACCGGTCCCCACATACAACAGCCCTCTGCTCTCTACATATTGTACCCGCCGCTCAGTATCCGGGAAATGGGAGTTACCCCCATCGATAATGATGTCGCCCGGTTCCAAGTGTGGAATCAACAGCTCAATGAAATCGTCTACGGGCTTGCCTGCTTTTACCATCAACATGACTTTACGCGGGGTTTTCAGCGACCCTACCAGATCTTCGACAGAAGTTGCACCGTAGATGTTTTTTCCTTTAGCTCTACCATTGACAAAACGTTCTACTTTATCTACTGTACGGTTGTATGCCGATACGTGAAACCCCTTGCTCTCCATGTTGAGGATAAGGTTTTCGCCCATCACGGCAATGCCGATAACGCCTATATCCGATTTTTCTTGCATATCTTATTCCTTTTTGCTCCCAAAGTTATACTTTCACCTGCAGGAAAAAAACAAAAAGGCAAAAATGTTGTTCATACCTTATAATAACAGCAAGCAAAAGCGCAACAGAAAGGAAATGGAGATGAACACGAAAAACAGCATTGTAACGTACGCATTGGTAGGACTAGCCGCCGGCACGGTAGCTTGGTTATTATTGGGCACCAAAGAGGGCCGCAAGCAAATGGATCGCGCGAGCGACGGCATACGTGAACTCAGCAAGTCGGTCCGGAAAACGACTAAAGAGGGTATCCGCAAGGCGTCGGAAATAGCCAACCGGGCAACAGAAGAAATAGACGCCCTTCGCTCCCAAGCGAAAAACAAAGGTGAAGCCGCGGTTAAAAAAGCCGATCGGATGGCAAAAAGCGGTGTGGACAAAGCGCGTAACACGGTAAAAGCCGCGAAGCGCAGGGCCGAGGAAGAAATATAAAATATAGACGTACCGTAGCCGCAATTACGTACGAGGTCGTATCTTTGCGGCAATGCAGACACTAAAGCGGGTAAGGTCTCTCATCCGGAAAGACATCGTATTGGAATGGCGGTCTAAGTACGCCATTAACGGCATTGTCCTCTATGTGGTGTCTACCGTTTTTGTCTGCTACCAGGCATTTAAATCCGTAGATCCCACCACGTGGAATGCGTTGTTCTGGATTATCTTATTGTTTGCTTCGATCAACGCCATTAACAAAAGCTTTGTACAGGAGAGCCATGGGCGGCAATTGTATTATTATACCATTGCGAGTGCAAAAGCGGTTATTCTTTCCAAAATCATCTACAATATGCTCATCATGCTATTGCTTTCGTCAATAGCGTACTTGGTTTATTCCGTTATCTTCCACAATCCACTTGGTGACCCTATCCTATACATGGCGGTGGTTGCCCTCGGCGCCATTGGTTTTGCTGCCATTTTTACCATGGTAGCCGCCATCAGTGCCAAGGCGGGCAATAACAGCACCCTCATGGCCATCCTCAGTTTTCCGATCATTATCCCCATGCTCTTGGTGCTCATCAAAGTTTCTAAAAATGCCATGGATGGGTTGGAACGCAGTGCCAGCTACGATGAGTTAATCGTACTCGGGGCCATCAACATCATTACGGTTGCCATTTCTTTGCTGTTATTTCCTTACCTTTGGAGGGATTGATAGGAGCAAAAATGAAAAAATATTGGTGGAAAGTCCTTGCCGTTATACTATTGTTATACAGCGTCATCATGGGGCTATTGGGACCGGTTCCGGCATTACCCATTGTGAATGAAACCATCCGTAACGTGTATTTCCACGTGCCCATGTGGTTCGCTATGTTTACACTCTATACGATTTCCGTGGTTTACAGCATCAAATACTTGTCGTCCGGCAATCCGCAGCACGATTTGGTAGCCGTAGAGAGCGTCAATGTAGGTATTATTTTCTGTATATTCGGTCTGCTTACTGGCATGCTATGGGCCAATTTCACTTGGGGGGCGCCTTGGCCTAATGACCCTAAACTGAACGGTTCTGCTATTGGTACGTTAATGTACCTCGCTTACCTGGTGCTACGCAACGCGCTTGAAGAGGAGCAAAAAAGAGCACGCATATCGTCTATATACAACATTTTTGCCTTTCCTATTATGATTGTGCTCATGTATATCTTGCCCAAAACCACCGACTCTCTCCACCCCGGTGCTGGTGGGAATTCCGGATTTGGTGAATTCGACCTCGATGGTTCGATGAAAGCTGTATTATACCCCGGTGCCATTGGCTGGATACTTATCGGTGTATGGCTAACGACCTTGCGGTATCGCATACGTAAAATGGAATATCAAAACGATACGGCAACCGCGTAAATATTGGTATCGTATCAATCGTAAATCGATTAAACGGTAAAAGTTAACAACGTTTATTACAAAACGATATGAAAAAGACAATTCTTTCTTTGCTATTAGTTATCAATGGGTTAATGTGTAGTTTTGCCCAATCAAATACCGGGGTCGAAATGGCCACGGGTTTGCGCAGTTCGGGCAAAATTTATGTGGTAGTAGCTGTTTTGGTCGTGCTTTTCACAGGACTGGCCATTTACCTCTTTACCATTGACAGGAAGCTGTCGCGACTGGAAAAGCAGCGCAAGGGGTAATCACCCTTCCGCTTCCGTGCTCGCAGCGTGATTTTACCCCGATAGTGCCGCCCGTCCGAGTGAACAATGGCAATTGTAAGCTCCCCCGATATGCACAGGGACAATGAATAAAGTCACCAAAAACATTAATAAATAAAACATTGTTATGGCTAAGTCAATAGCAGAAAAAGTGCAAGAGCCCCATTTTTTCGATGATGTATCCGCGTTCTTTGACCATGCAGCGCAATTCACCAAGCACCCGCAGGGATTATTGAATCAAATCAAGGTATGCAACAGCATTTACCGATTCAGCTTTCCCTTCCGACGGGGCGATAACCTCGAGGTGATCAATGCCTGGCGGGTGGAGCATTCCCAACACATGTCGCCCACCAAGGGCGGTATCCGGTACAGCGATATGGTCAATGAAGATGAAGTGATGGCACTTGCCGCATTGATGACCTACAAATGCGCCATTGTCAACGTTCCATTCGGTGGAGCAAAAGGCGGCATAGCCATCAACCCGAAAAACTATTCCGTTGGAGAACTTGAAAATATTACCAGGCGATATACGGTCGAACTGATCAAGAAGAATTTTATCGGGCCGGCTATCGACGTGCCTGCGCCAGACTACGGTACGGGCGAACGGGAGATGAGCTGGATTGCCGACACCTATACCACCATGAACCCCGGCCAACTGGATTCCTTCGGCTGCGTAACCGGCAAACCACTTTCGCTACACGGTATCAGTGGCCGGAAGGCTGCAACCGGACGCGGGGTCGCCATTGCCATCCGCGAATGTGTGGATGTTGCTGAAGACATGAAGACCATCGGCCTCACGCCGGGCATTGCCGGAAAACGGGTCATCGTGCAAGGACTCGGCAATGTGGGCTATAATGCCGCCAAGGTACTTATTGAGTTTGGCGCCATCATCGTGGGCGTATGCGAGTACGATGGTTCGTTATATAACGCCGACGGATTGGACCCCGATGCCATCCTTGAGCACCGTAAAAACACCGGCTCCATTCTCGGCTATAAAAAAGCGACGAAATCGTTTAAAACACCGGCAGAAGGACTGGAGCAAGCGTGCGATATTCTTGTTCCCGCAGCGCTGGAAAACCAGCTTACGGAAGAAAATATCGGCCGCATCCAAGCGAAGATTATTGCCGAAGGAGCAAATGGCCCCACCACACCGGGAGCCGCCGCCGCATTCGTTGAGCGAAACGGCATTATCATTCCTGACATGTATTGCAATGCCGGGGGTGTAACGGTATCTTATTTCGAGTGGTTGAAAAACTTGTCGCACGTTTCTTTCGGTCGCATGGACAAGCGATACGAGGAAATGGCCAACCAGAACCTGATCAATACCGTAGAAACCATGACGGGCAAATCGCTTACTGCTGCAGAGCGGATGACCATCGTAAAAGGTGCCGATGAACTCGAGCTGGTCAACTCTGGATTGGAAGACACGATGATTAGGGCTTATCACGAAATCCGCGAAATTCGGAATTCGGACAATGCTATCGACACCCTGCGCACCGCTGCATTGGTAGGTGCTATTAACAAAATAGCCGTTTCCTACCAGAATTTAGGCATCTGGCCTTAAGGCATTTCACGTGCTACCCGCCGTTTCGCCCATGAAACGGCGGGTAGCATGTTTTCATCTCCCTACACCATCTTGAACAAAATAATTTTAGGTTTTTTAGAAGAAAGCATCTATTTTTATATACTCGTAACAATACTAAGGGAAACAACTAATTAAACACAAGGGCCATGATTGGCGAACAGCATTATTCGGAAATATTCCAAGCGCTGCCTACGCCGTGCGTCGTATTGCTGCCTAATGCTCCTCTCTTTACAGTTGTCAATGTTAGCGACACTTATCTGAAGATAACGAATACCAATCGCGAAGACATGCTTGGGAGGGGGTTTTTCGACGTTTTCCCCACGAACCCGTACCAAAATGAGTCAAGATGGAATAACATCTTTGACGAAGTCATCCAAACGAAAAAAACCACCAAAGCCCCCCCACAAAAATACGTCTTTCCAGCAGCAGACAATCCCTCGAGACTGGATATAATGTACCTCGAAGTCGTCAATAAACCTGTTTTTGATGACCGGGGGGAAATCAAATTTATCATCCGTTCGATGACGGATGTGACCGATAGTGTTCACGACGAAAAGTTCTTTGACGAGTCGCAACGTACCGCACGGATAGGCAGTTGGGAAGTTAATTTGACCCATCAGGTGGTCATATGGTCAGAAGGGCTAAGGGAGATTTATGAGGTCACCTCGGATTATGACCCGAAATTTGACCACCTCGGGGATTTTTTCCCCGATCCTGCCGCCCGCCATACCTTCGAACATGCATTTGCGAAAGCCTCCAAAGATGGTACCGTGTTCCGTTTCACTTTGCCCATGGTCACCGCGAAAGGTAACGATAGGTGGGTGTGTCTTGTCGGCAAGGCCGACTTGGTAAACGGTACGTGTGTTCGTATTTATGGAGTTACCCAAGACATCACCGAAAGCAAACGCCTTACCGATCTGGACGATCTGGAAAAGCGGATTTTAGAGATGAGTACCCAACGGGACACGCCACTACCGACGATCCTTTCTGAATACATCTTAGGTATCGAAGCGTTATACCGGGGCATGTATTGTTCCATATTGGGTGTTCACAACGACCGACTGGTCAGTTGGGTCGCGCCCTCGTTACCCGAATCGTACATCGCTTCTGTTCACGACCTTCCCGTTGCGGACAATGTAGGGTCATGCGGCACCGCTGCGTACCGCAAAGAGCGTATAATCGTCAGTGAAATTGCCACGGATCCAAAATGGGCAGATGTAAAAGATTTGGCGCTTAAACACCATCTCAAAGCATGTTGGTCGAATCCTATTATCGACGCCAAGGGCGATGTCATAGCGGTGCTCGGCATCTATTATAAGCAAGCCAAAACTCCCGATTCAGGAGAGCTTCTCATCATCGATCGTATGAGCGCACTGCTCCATATCATTATCGAAAACCGTCAAAATGCCGATCGGGCACGCGATGCCGCCAGCTTGATGGCACAAGGGCAGGAGCTTGCGCGCTTTGGTAATTGGCAATGGGACATCGAATTGAATAAGGTATCATGGTCTAACGTTTTATATGACATCTATGGGGTGGACCCCCAGTATCCCCTTAGTTTTGAAAGTTATCTGGCGCAGGTCCATAAAGACGACCGTGAGCGGATTATATCGACCTTAACCGAGGTACAACAAACAGGTGAGGATGCGGTATTTGAGGAACGGATTGTACGATCAGACGGCGAAACACGCCATTTACGGTCGTGGTCCAGACTCGTGGTCGATGACAAAGGGATTTCCAACAAAATGATTGGCGCCTGTTTGGATATTACCGAAACTAAACAGGCCGAGCTACAGTTGAAACAATTACATAGTCAACTCGAAAAACACCTCAAAGAAGTTGAAAGGTCTGAAAAGCGGTATAGTGACCTATTCCACCTCAGTCCGCAGCCCATGTGGGTATATGATCTAAAAACATATCGTTTTCTTGACGTCAATGCAGCGGCGATTGCACACTACGGGTATACGCGCGAAGAGTTCCTATCCATGACGCTCATGGACATCCCCCCGCCTGAAGGCATAGCCAAACTTCAGGCTGCTGCGGAGCTCGCCAGGGAAAATGACCAGCCATTCAGTAAAGGTATATTTACACACCGCAAGAAAAACGGCGAAATTATCAAGGTGGAACGGCAAAGCAACATTATCCAATTTCACGGGCGAAGGGCTGAGTTGGTCCTACTACAAGATATTACCCTGAAATTATATTACATCGAAGCCATCGAAACGCAAAACAAAAAATTGCAGGAAATCGCCTGGATGCAGTCGCATATGGTCCGGGCTCCGCTGGCACGGATCATGGGTTTGGTCGATCTCATTCAAATGGGTCCATCACCGGCTATCGACCAGCATCAGCTACTTCGTGCCATCCGCAATTCTGCGACTGAATTGGATCAGGTACTAGGCAATATCACCGAAAAAGCCGAACAGGTCAATCTCACTTAGCAAAAGGTATGGAACTACATGTCTTGGTCATCGACGACGACGAAATATTCAACCTAATGGCCGATGTTATACTGCGTGATCTCGGCATCGCAACGCACCCCCGGTGTTTTACTAACGGGCAGGATGCAATTGCGCATATCAACCGGCATAACGGTCCCGATGATTGCTATCTTCTTTTCCTCGATATCAATATGCCTGCCATGAGTGGATGGGAAGTACTTGACCAATTGGATAAGCTACCCAATCATCATCACATTCATGTTGTCATCGTCACTTCATCGATCGATCGTGCCGACCAGAAAACCGCATCGGGATTCGAACTTGTGATTGACTACATGATTAAACCGTTGAAAAGAGAGCAGCTCGATATGCTTAAACAACATAAAAAAATCGCACCCTTCTTTTCTTAACGGTGGGTCGGGTAATTGCGGGTGTTTCCAGGGCTTGCCAAAGGATTTCTATCGGATGGTAGGCCCTGCGGTCTGCCCCATCTTTTATCTGATGGCGGCAACTCGTGCCCGGCGCTGCAATCCAGACGTCTTCCGGCGTATCACGTACCGTAGGCAATAACACCAGTTCGCCCACGTTCATCGATACCGCATAGTGCTCTTTCTCATACCCGAAAGACCCCGCCATGCCACAGCACCCTGAAGGAATCACGGTTACCTCATGCCCTTTCGGGAACGCTAATATTTTCGATGTATAATCCACCAGATGAAACGCTTTCTGGTAGCAGTGTCCATGGAGCTTTATTTTTCGTGGTGTGTCTGAAAACCACGTGGGATTGATATGCCCCGCTTCCATTTCCTGTGCCAAAAATTCATCGATCAATAAGGTGTTTTTAGCCAGTTTACCGGCATCGCCGAGTAACTGTTCGTCTACCAGGTCCGGATACTCATCCCGGAAAGTCAGAATGGCAGAAGGCTCAATACCAATAAGAGGAGTATCTGCCGTTATCACGTCTTTTAGACACCTAACATTGGCATTGGCTATGGCTTTCGCTTTCCGTACCAATCCTTTCGACAGGTAGGTTCGCCCACTTTCCAAGTGTTTGGTCAGCCTTATCTGGTACCCCAGTGCCGTAAGCAACCGGTAGGCCGTCTGACCAATACCCACATCGTTGTATTCGGTAAATTCATCACAAAACAAGTAAACCATTCGTCCGTTAGCGGGCTGGCCTTGGCCACGCTGTTGGTGTCGAATCCACTTCCGTAACGTTGTTCTCCCCACTGCAGGCAGCGACCTATCTGTGGCAAACCCGAGTATACGTTTTATCCATGGCGATACTACGCTGTTCTTAATGATCCAATTATACAGCCCCGGCACATAGGCAGCTAGCCGCTGTGATTTGGTAAAGTTGGCGATTACCCAAGCCCGGAACGGTGTGCCGTTTGCATCGTAGTAATGCTGCAGGAACTCCGCTTTCATCTTCGTCACATCGACCCCCGAAGGGCATTCCGTTTTGCACGCTTTGCAGCTTAGGCACAAGTCCATCACTTCTTTTATTTCCGGATGGTCGAAACGGTTCGTTTTGGACGATGCGGTGAGGTACTGCCGTAGCAGGTTTGCCCGCGCACGGGTGGTATCCTTTTCCTCCCGCGTGGCCATGTACGAAGGGCACATGGTACCACCGGTAACGTGCGTCTTCCGGCAGTCGCCCGAGCCCGAGCATTTTTCCGAAAGTCTTAAAATGCTCTCTTGCTTGCGGAAATCAAATACGGTATCAATCTTTACCTTGCTGGTATCCTGTTCATAGCGCAGGAATTTATCCATCGGCGGTGTATCAACGATCTTGTTGGCATTGAAAACCCGTTGGGGGTCGAAAATTGCTTTGACCTCCCTCAGCAAGGTGTATACTTTTTCGCCAAGTACCGCGCCAATAAATTCGCCACGAAGCCGGCCATCACCGTGCTCGCCGCTCAAGGAACCCTTATACTTCTTCACCAGTTGGGCCGTATCCGCCAGTACCGACCGAAAAGCCCGCTTCCCCTCGTCAGTTTTCAAATTGATCAGCGGTTCCACATGTATTTCGCCGGCGCCGGCATGGGCATAATACGAGGCATCCAACTCATGGCGACTAAGTATGCCTTGCAAATCTTCGATATATGCCGGCAGGTCCTCCGGCGGCACAGCACAATCTTCAATGAGGTTTACCGGTTGGGTATCGCCGGGCAAGTTACGTATCAAACCAAGGCCCGCTTTGCGGACATCCCAGACAAGATTGGTTTCCGGACCGGTAATCAATGGATGTGCGTAACCCAGTCTTTCGGCCACCAATTCGGCCTTCAATGCATTGGCTTTGCGTTGCACCTCATCCACCGTATCGCTCCTGAACTCAACCATCAGCAGTGCCGCCGGATCGCCCTCAATGAAAAAACGGTTATACTGGTAGGTGGGGTGCCCCTTGGTAAAGTTCATGATGTATCGATCCACCAATTCGGACGCTTCGGGGTGGTGGCGCAAGGCCACCACGTTCGCGTGCATCGACTCAATGAGCGTGTCGCAATGGATGCAGAGCAGGCCCACTTCGGCGGGCGGTAATGGAAGGAGATTTAATTTTGCCTCCGTAAGGATACCCAACGTTCCTTCCGATCCTGCAAGTAGCCTGCAGAAATTAAACGGTTGGTCGGTATCAAGCATCATATCCAACGCATAGCCGGTATTGCGGCGGGTAAGGGTAGGTTTAGGATATCCTTTTTTTATGGCCTCGCGATTTTGTGGGTCTGCCAGCAAATCGTTCATCCGGCGGTAGATGTCGCCCTCGCGGGTGGGCAAGGTCAGCTTATTAAACAGCGCTGCCTCGTCTAATGCTCCGAACACCACTTCCGATCCATCATCGAGAAGTACCGTAGCTTCCAGCAGGTGGCTGCGCGTATCGCCCCACACGACGGAGTGTAGGCCACAGGAGTTGTTTCCCACCATCCCTCCTATCATCGCCCGGCTCGCCGTGGAGGTTTCCGGGCCAAACATCAGGCCGTAAGGCCGCAGATAGGCATTGAGGTCGTCGCGGATGACACCCGGCTGCACACGCACCCACTGTTCTTCGGTGTTAACTTCCAGTATCTCGTTAAAGTGCTTCGACACGTCCACGACAATGCCGTGACCAACCACCTGCCCCGCCAATGAGGTGCCCGCCGTACGTGGAATCAGTGTTATGCCGTAAGTCGCCGCAAATCCGATAAGCACCTTCAGGTCGGCCTCATGACGTGGAATGGCTACCGCGAGCGGGAGTTCCTGATATACCGATGCGTCCGTAGCATATGCGCGAAGCAATGCGCGGTGCTCGGCCGTGTCGTTGTAATAAAACCGGCCCTCCAAGCGATTTGCCAACTGCTCCAAGCCCTGTGTCATGCTATTTCCGTTATTCACGTGTTAAAGATACGTATCGTGCGGGGATTTCGTACGGGCGTGGAGATGTGATGGTAAGATAAGCGGTGGTTTTGATAAGATTGGGTAGCGGCTACCGAAACCCATAGGCATTAGCAAGTGCCAAAGAATCCTTATAGGGCAATACACCGTCTGAACAGGTAATATGCGACAGGCTTGCAGCTGCTGCGCACACGCCGAGTTTTAAGCAATCCGCCATAGGCTGTCCCTCATGAATGCCCAGAAGTGTACCTGCGGCGAGCGCATCGCCCGCTCCATTCGCACCAACTACATGATCTCCCGGGATAGCTAAGCTCGGTTGGTGGATGTGTATGCCGCTACGGTGCGATGCCCATGCGCCGTCGGGTTGATGGATAATAACCCACTCATTGACCCCGAGCCCAAAAATGTGCTTGGCAACCTCTTTGAACTTATCTTCCATTTCCATGATCGTCGAGCCGGTCAACAAATCGACGCCAGAAACCCGACTCGCTTCAAATTCGTTCAAAAACAGATAATCCACATAGGGCAAGGCACAGGGCACAATGGTATTAAACCGGTCAGAGTCTTCACTGACCAGATCGATGGACGTGATAAATCCGCGCTTCTTAGCATCTTCTAATAAATACGATGCCTTCGTCCGGCCATCCTGTTGTATTTCATCCAAGCGATCCAGCAGGAGCAGGTAACCGAGGTGAAACAACTTTGCGTTAGACTTACTCAGGTCAACATCATCAACGTCCAATAACGAGTTTGCACCGCGATGATGGAAAAACGTGCGTTTACCCGTACTTCTAACCGACGTGACAATCGTATATGATGTCGGGCTATCGGCAGTCGTTCTTAGCGATTGCACGTCAATCCCCATCTTTCTACAATGATCAATTATTCGGTTGCCATTCGCGTCGTCCCCTACCAAACCCGCCGCTTCAAGTGGAAATCGTGCCTTCAACTTGAACAAGTCTACCAATATGTTATACGCCGAGCCCCCATTACTGGTATACTCATCTAAAATATTAACCAAGGACTGTTCTTCGGGAAATTTATCAATCAATTTCACTTGGTCCAGTATCCAATTTCCCGCGACTAATATGCCTGACCGATCCATACCCAACCCTATTAAATCGCTATGAACCCTCCGGTTTCCTGCGAACGTAATGCCGCTTCAAAGACCCGATGGCTATCCACCGCTTCCTGTGGCGTTGCACAACCAAACCGCCCATTCAACAGGCCTTCTCTTTCGGCAACGTATGCAGCAAACATTTGCATAAAGCAGTCGGGGAAACCGGCCTCGAAAATACCTCCTGTTATGGTCTCAAACGGCGTTTGGAAGCCGAGATCGGTTCTTTCCCACCATTGCTCCCCATCGTTTGTAAACCGCCAGAACGCTTTGGTATCTTTGGTACTATACCGTGCCCCGCCTTCGGTGCCACGTATCTCAATGTACCAGGTGTTGGTCTCGCCGGGTGCCAATCTTTTCATCTCCAACTGCATCGGCACCTGCTCACCATTGATATCCACAACCGTGCTCAATGAGGCATTATTCCAGGTATCACAAACAGCCGTGCCGCCGTTCCCATCAGGTCGCTCGGTGATGATTTTCTGCAATTGTGCAAATACTTTGGTGGGCTTCCACCCCAACCGGAGCGGCACATGCATGGCATGCATGCCCAAGTCGCCCATAACACCGATCTCCCCACAGAATTCCGATTGCCGTTTCCAATTGATCGGCTTTTTGGCGTTCATGTCGCTGGAGTGAAGAAAGCCCGATCGGATCTCAAAAATCCGACCTAGCCGTCCCGACTGAACCTCCGCCAATACCCGCTGGGGACCGGGCAAGAAAGGGATCTCCGAACTACACCGCACAAATCGCCCCAATCTGGTTGCCTCATTGGCAATCGCTTCTGCGGCTTCCAAGTCAATTCCAAAAGGCTTCTCGCCAAACAAATCCTTGCCGGCCCGTAGAATGTCAATATACAGCGACTTATGCAGGTTATGCGGAACGGCAATATATACCACATCCACCTGTTCACTATTGATCAATTCATGGTAGTCCGTTGTCAGCAGTGATACGCTCTCTACCTGTTTGTACCACGACAGTACCGTTTCGTTAAGATCGCACACCGCCGTAAGCCGTGCCCGCACCGGGAAATCCTTGAGTGCGAACCATCGCCCAAATGCACTAGCGGCTTCACGCCCCATCAGTCCTCCACCAATGATACCTATATTTACTGTCTTCACTTGCTGCTATTTAATAGTTCCTTTACTTGTTCAGGCGCGGCTCCCTCATGCACAATAGCCATAAGCGCACGCGTCATCCCGCTTGGATTGGCGTGTTGGATGACGTTACGACCGTAAACAATACCCTTTACCCCCTGTTGCATCAGCTCATAGGTACGTTTCAAAATCTCTTCGTCGGTTGCCTTGCCACCGCCGCGGACAAGAACGGGAATGTCGCCGGCTATTTCCACGATACGGTGGTATTCATTGACATCATCGGTGGGGTCCGCTTTGATAATGTCCGCACCCAGTTCAACGCCCTGCCGTACCAATGGAATAATCTTTTCGGGATCGCCGTTGACCATGTACCCTCCCGCTTCGCTATTCGGGCGGAACACTAAGGGTTCTACCATCAAGGGCATACCATAACGTTCCGTTGCCGGTTTGATCTTTAAGATATTCTGAATGCACTGATCGGTCACCTCCGGCTCACCGGGTATGCTGAAGAGGTTTACCACCACGCAGGCGGCGTCCAGCCGAAGGGCCTGTTCTACCGGATTTTCAATCATCCGGCTGAACAGCGTACGCGGCAATTGCTTGCCGTAAACATTCGCCACGTCCGTACGCAACACCAGGGACGGCTTCTCTCTCCCCGGAATGGATTGCAGGTAATGGGCCTGTCCTATCGTGAGCTGAATGGCGTCAGGAGCAGCATCTACCAGTACAGTGACGGCTTGTCTCACGCTTTCGATTCCTTGCAAAAACGGGAATTCATTAAAAAACCCGTGGTCTATGGCAACGTCGAAACAGTTGCCCGATTTGCTATTAAAAAGTCTGTTTAATCTGTATGTTTTCATTCGTTGATTTCCATGCTAATAAATCCTTCCAATTCCGCCGCCAGCAGGTTGTCCTGTGGGAAGGCATGTCCCAGGTGCTGACGGAAGCCTTCTCCGTAAGCGATACCTACGGAGCGGCCGCGTTGTTGGCTTGAAGCCCGCATGGCGTGCACGTACTCGTCCATGCCGTGATGCGCGCGAAGCCATTCGCGCTGCGAAGCGTGACAAATTAACATCGCTTCCTTCAACGCTATTTTGCTACTGATATCAACCACCATCGATGGATTTACAGGCTGACCAAACCGATCCTTGCCTTCCATCGCATCGGCGTAGTACAGGTGCGGCACATGGTAATATGGATCGGAGTCCGTCTCTATGTTTTTTACGCCCGCACTGAAGCACGCGGTCTGCACCAGTTTGCTGGTCATCTCATGGTCTACCATGTAGCACGTTGGGCTCATGGTCATCACCAACCGCGGGCGTACCTTCCGAACCAGTTCGATTACCTTCAGGAGTGTCGGCTTATCGTACAGCACAAAGATATCCTCACATTCCAAACAGTGGTAGGGTGCTTCGAGTAGTGCTGCCGCCTTCGCTGCCTCCGCTTTGCGGATGGCACTGATCTCCTCACGGCTGTGCGTGGCCGTTCCGCCGTCACCGGGCGTCATCGTGGCCATCACAATTTCCCAGCCTTTGTCTTTCAGTAGGGCAAGCGTACCCGCACAAAGCAACTCCGCATCATCAGGATGCGAAACGATGGCAAGTACGGTGTTGTTCACTGTGTTTTCCATATTTTCGTTGATGCGGCTCAGTGCATTTCAGTTACAACTTCCTTAAGCGCGTGCCGGTAATAATGGAACGTTACATCCCCATGCCCGGCCAGTAACGACATCGGCACCGACGTATCCTGTATTCCTTTGGAAATCATGAATGCCGTGAGGCGCATACCGAACGGATTGTCGTGATTTCCGGCCTGCCATATCGATACCTTTTCCGATTTCCAGGTCTCTTTCGGACCCACGGTCAGCGCCGTCGTAGGCACACCGACTACGTAGCCCCCACCGGAGGTGCGTGCGTTTTGCATCAACGTGATGGGGTGCAGTTCGACAACCCGTGTGCCGAGTGCTCGATATGTCTCAGGTGTAGGCGGCGTATCTTGATATTCCCCCTCGCGCTTGAAAGGGTCGTTGAACGCCCAGTGTTTAGCGTCGCCCTGCCCACCCTGCATCACCAGGCAGCGGACCTGGTCAAAACTGGCGCTGTACGCTTCCAAGTTGTCTACTCCCGGATAATGAATCTGCTCTTCGGGCATCCGCAGTTCAGGCTTGATCCTACTGAAAAGCAGTTCGTCGTTGGCCCGCGCGAACGATAGCGGATGTGTACGGTCAACACTTTTTCCATTTTCGTACCATTCGTCCATTCCCCAGAAATGTGCATGTTTCAACGAAACACCCAGGTCATTAACCAATTGGGCCACCAACGGTAGCTGTTCAGTGGGCCCAATAGGACCGCAAATTCCCGCTGGATTGGAGGGCGTAGACGCTTTCCATGCTTGGATGTACTGAAGTGCTTCGGCAAGATAAAATGACTCCAGTGTATCGTGGAGTATAATTTTAAATCCCGGCCGCGATAGCTGCTCCATGTCCTTGACCGTAAGTTTTGCCGCGTCGCGGTGTATCTGCTCATCCAAAGTCGTGTAGTCCCACCACCCTTCGGCCAGTCTACTGATTGCTCTTCCCATTATCTTATTTCAATTGTTTACCTGTTATATTTATAATTTTACCACTCGTCCTGTTTTTACCGACTCATCGCATGCAAAGGCGATCCGCAGGCTATTTACGGCATCTGCAAGATGGTCAGCAAGGTCAATATCTTCCTGTATCGCCCGCAAAAAGTACGCTTGCTCGCGGTCACATAGCCCCTGGTGGTCGGGTTCGTCTGTCAGATCAATCCACTCATCAGCTTTGGCAAACCGCTCATTGCTATCCAATTGGGCGTGATGCACCAGTAGCGACTCGGTTTTCGTATGTGCTTCTATCGAATCCGATTTACCCGACGCCCCGGCATCTTTCGCAACAATGGAAACAGACCCTTTGGGGCCGAAAACGTCTTTTACGAAAAAAGCAGTTTCACTCACCATTGGCCCCCAACCAGCTTCATACCAGCCGACGGACCCATCTTCAAAGCGGATCTGGAGTTGACCGTAGTTGTAATTGTCGGCGGGGATCTCATCGGTCAATTTCGCGCCGATGGCATACACCTGAACAGGCTTCGACCTAGCCATTTGGCACATTACATCGATATAATGTACCCCGCAGTCGACGATGGGGCTTAGGCTGGCCATCAAATTCCGATGCAACGTCCACATCGCGCCGTCACTTTGTTGATTGAGGTTCATCCGCATCACCAGTGGCTTACCCACCTTGTGTGCCTCGTCGATGAATCGTATCCACGAAGGATGATGACGGAGTATGTAGCCTACGACTACCTTTTTTCCCGTTTCCTTGGCAACCGATGCCACCCGCTCGGCACCCGCGACGGTACTGGCAATGGGCTTCTCTACGAACACATGGGCGCCCTGCCGCATGGCTTTCACCGCATATTCCTCGTGGGTATCCGGATAGGTCGATATACAAACCGCATCGGGTCGGGTTTCCGCCAAGGCGGTTTCGTAGTCATCAAATAACGGATAGCTTCCACCCAGCTTCGAATTCAATACACGCTTGCTGTCTCCCCGGGAAACCAAGCCACAGATTTCGAAGCCTGGCGACTCGTGGTAAGCTTGGGCATGTGACGCACCCATATTACCGCATCCTACCACCAACACCCGGAATTTTTCAGTTGTCTTACTCATAATCGCTACGTTTTATATTCGCTGTTCTCTTATATTTATTGTCGTATTTATCCTCGTGCCCTACCGCCATTCTCACATTCCTTTTATTATAACGGTAAAAGTTCGATCTTTCGGATAAACAACGCTGCGCCCTCCGACTGGATTTGGATTTTCCCCTTGCTGGGCCGAACGTTGATTGCTTGGTTCACCAACACGTTGTTTACGTAGATATCAATGGTGTCTCCCTTTACAATACATTCGATTTCATTCCATTGACCATCAGGATAGTCGATGTCTTGTGCGCCCCGGAAACCGAGCGTATCTTTCCATTGCGGGTCCCGGCCAAACCAATTGATCCGACCGCCATTTATTTCGACCCATTCCCCTCCTTTTTGATAAACCGGCGTAGCACCATGTCGTTCCTTGGCCACTGGGCTCGTGATTGCGAAGTGGTCACTCCCATCACCCACGACGATAAAGTCGCCTACTCCTCCTTCAATAATATTGCACTCGATGGAATTCATCCAGATGCCCTTATATCCACCATCTTCGCCCACGCAATGAAAGAGAATACCGCTATCCCTTGCCCGGTGTTTACGCGTACCGTAGGTTTTTTTACCCCACCTGAATTCGACGACCAAACGGTAGTTTTCGTATTCCTCATTCGTGGTAATGGCGCCCCATTCCTTACCGGATATGTGGATTTGGTTGTTACGTACCGTAAATACGCGCTTGGGGTCCTTATTCACGCCTCTCCCTTGGAGAAACGTATACCATCCGTCCAGGTTTTTCCCGTTAAATAATGCAACGGCTTGCCGCCCTGTGGTATCTGATGCTGCACCAATACCTGCAGCCGCCGGGAAAACCAATGCCAGCAGGCCGCATAGCCCGGCTGTAAGCCCTAATTTTGCTATCACATTAACGATCATTCTGTTATTCTCCATCACCGTGTTTTAAGTAAGCGATCAAATTAGCTAATTCTTCTCTTGTCATGGTTTGTTCCAAGCCTTCAGGCATCAACGAAATCCCCGAATTTGTAAGCGATTCAATTTGGCTTCTCAATATGGTTTCGTCCGACCCGAACGCCGTTCGCAGGGTTAAACTATTTTCCGTTTCGGAAGCCACCCTACCCGATACCGTTGTGCCGCTTTTCGTCCGTATAACTACCGACTGATATGCCGGATACACCTCGTAATTCGGCACCAACGTATGCAACAATAACGCATCCGGCGGCTGGTTTTTTACGCCCGTTAGGTCGGGACCTACCTGCCCACCCTTACCTGCATACGTGTGGCATACTGCACAATGCGACTGGAAAACGGCAGCGCCCGCTTTCGGATGCGCGTCGTAATCCAGTACTTCGCGGTAACTTTGGTATACACTCATCCGATCACCCCCCTCCAGTTCCTTGAACAATTCATTGGCCCGTTCGCTAATGGAGGTATCCTGGTGTTTCATCAATCGCTTACGGTCGACGGAGGAAATCTCAGCAGGGGCAATGGTACCATTCTCAATTGCGGCAAACAACACCGGTATAAATGTTGTACCACCCGTGAGGGCAGAGATGACAGCCGGCTTTACCTTGGGTGAAAACGCCGTCCATTTCTTTTTGTCGGTAAGCAGCATGGCTCCCCGCGGATCGTTGAGCCGGGAAAGCGTCCGGATAGCCTCCAGTTGAACGGCTGGTGGATACTGGGCATCCAGAAGTGTATTCAGTATACCCTTCGACTCGCTATACGTGGTAAAACCCAACAGGCTGATGGCCCTCACCCGCAACGCCTCACTCGTCCCGTCTTTGACCGCCAGCCCTTTTACTTGGTCAACAAAGGACGCAAGTATCCTATGGGGCACGTTGTTACCTATCGCAGCAAGCACACCGTTCACAGCGCTTTCGATTTCCTTGCTTCTATTGCTCAGACCATCGGCCAAACCGTACAGTGCTGCAATCCGCCATTCGTCGGCCTTTCCTGACGAGACGAGCCGATCGAAGAGCGAACGTGCTTCAGCCAAACTGCCACTATGGCCAAGCAACTGTCCCAAATCTTGCATTACCGCCGCAAAAGCAACCTTATTTTCGACCTTAAGCGACCCAAAGACCGACAGAAATTCGGTCGTGCGGCCGGAGATACCGCTTAGCACAGCGGCCCTTGTCCATTTATCAGCACCGTCCTGCGCAGCGATGGTTGCCAGCGGCACAATCATTTCCGGCAAATCGATATCGCCCATCGCTAGCGCAGCCAGGTACCGTACCCGGGGCGATTCATCCTGGGCAGCCGCTATCAGGGCGGGCACTAGGTTCGGGAATGCTTCTGCTTCAGCCTGTGTCAACTGCACGGCTTGCTCGCACACAGCAGCGTCTTTGTCTTTGAAGAGGTGCTCCCACGTCTCGCTATCCAGAGCGTCCATGATCCGGAGCAGCCAAAAGGCCCTTGATCGGCTAGCGGGATAATCATCGTTCAGTGCAATCTCCTTGAGCAACGGAACGGCCGCCGCTGGCTTCCGCTCCAATAGCAGCCGGAACGCCGTAGCCTGCCGCCACTCCTCGCGCGAGGACAACGCCCGTACCACTTGCGATACCGTCGATCCGCTGGCTACACGGCCAATGGTATCCTGACTACCTCGTTTGAAATCTTCTCTGACTACCCGGTATATGCGCCCGTCGGTTTTACCACTTTCAAAATCCAGTTTGTCACGCATTTCCTTCGGAACATACGATGGGTGATCAATCACCTTGCGATGCATATCGGCGATATACAGGCTACCATCGGGCCCGTGCTGTGCAAATACCGGCCTAAACCATTCGTCGGTCGATGCAAGGAACTCCTTTCCGTGCTCGGCTATTTCTGAGCGGAAACTCGCCCCATCTTCCGAAACAACTTGGCGCTGAACCAGGTTCTGGGCCGATTCACAGATGAAAATATTGCCTTGGTGGTCGGGGGTCAATCCGGTTCCATGGAAAACCACCAATCCGCTGGCTGCTGTAAACGTTCCCGCATGGGACCGACCAATAAGATTAGGGATGTAATCGGCCGTTGTGACCGCACTGCTTATGGGATATACCACGGCATCGGCCTCCACGGCAGATACATTTTGGATGGTCTCGCTAAACGCTAAACTAGGATTTCGACCCAGATACCCAGGCTCCATGACGATCTGCATGACCGGATGCCGGTTCGAAGAACCGAAACGCCTCCCGTACGGGTCGATGGTCAGACCGAACTGGCTTTTCCCACCCGTCACCTGAAATTCAAACGTTTCAGGATGAAAACGACCATCGGCCGCCGTATAAACCACCGGTTCCCGTTCGGGATATTCCGGAGACGTGACGGTCCCCCCATTCAAGCCACCGGTTACGTAAACCCATCCGTCAGGCCCCAGTGTGGGGTGGCTCATACGGATTTGCGCCGTCTTGGTATCATTGAAACCCGTTAGGATAATCTTTTTCACATCGGCAATCCCATCCCCGTCGGTATCTTTGAAATAGTAAATGTGAGGGGCACAGGTTACAAATACCCCTCCTTGCCAAGGTAGCACACCATTCGGATAAGTAAGGCCCGTTACAAAATCATGCCGTTGATCATAAACCCCATCGCCATCGGTATCCTCCAGCAGGGCAATGACCCCTTCCGTTGAGGCGTTACCACCTTCAGCTGGGTCTGGGTATCCACGATCCTCCACCACATACATCCGCTTGTCTTCGTCAAACGCAAACGCCACAGGGTCGATTACCAATGGCTCAGATGCGACGAGCTCAATACGCAGTCCGTCCTCAAGTTGAAAACTATCGAGTGCTTTACGAATCTGCTTATTCTCATTTCGGCCCCCACACGCATAAACAAATGACGATGCAACAAAAAGTATAATTAGATTTTTCATCGATTACGTTCACTCCATATACTCATAGTGCAAGTATACTATCTTAAGGTATCCAATAGTTGGAACAGTGTATCCAAGATTTTCTCCGAAGCGTCTACCTCCAAGTAACTTGAACGGGCCCGCCATGTTTCATACCCCCCCAATTGGTGCTGTGCAGGTGTTGGTAAATACCCATTGTATCCATTGGCAAGCCCAATGTTGAACGTTGGCTTAAAAGGGCTCCTCTCCTTGAGTTCCAACCCAACCTCAACAAACACTTCGGCGGGGATAGCCGTAATAGCAAAGTCGCCTATACGGAATGCTTGCAAAATAATATCCACCTGAGGGGGATAATCCTTTAGCAGTAATGTTTCGCGCGCATATATTTCTTCAAGTGAATTCATGATCGGGCCATCCGCATTTCGCATCACCTTTTCGGCTCGCACGATATCGCTCGAAGCTGGTAAACGGACGCCGAGGGATATTTCCGTTTGTGCAGCCCTTAGGGGTACCCAACTATGATACGGCGCATCGCGTATCGCCAGGTGAGACGCCGCAGCGACCTTGTCGGCCACCGAGTGCATCTTCCGATAGGGCAAAAGCGCCTCCCTTTTCTCTCCCGACCAATGGATATTATTGATATCACCACTGGTACCATTGGTCATCATGCCAACAAAGGGTGGGTGGAATGGGCTGCTCTCCGCGCCCACCAGCTCCCCGATGCGTGATGCAAACATCCCATAATAATCGGCAGATACGGTACCCGCCTCGACACCACCAACGTAATGAAGTGAATAATTTGCAAGTACAGCAATCGGTCGGCCGTCGAGTGCCTGAAGGGAAAGCGTCGGAACTTCCGGATCAACCGGACCCGCAGGTTTCAGCAGCGCGGGATTACCGACACCGGGATTCATTTTCACCTGGTCGGTTCCACCAAATGGATCAGGCAATGGCGTGCCGGGTTTCATATGCCAGCGCCGGTTATATACTTCGGTTGGCTCAGAACCGACTGCCCAAGCTATACGGGCCGGCTCCCTGTTCTGATAAGCCCGTACGATAGCATCTGCCGCTCTACTTGCCACGAACTCCAAGTAGGCCGAGTCGGGTTCACTCTGAAAAACACCACAGACTGTACCCGCCGAGTGCGTATGTGTAGCAGACATCATCATATGATCAACCGGAATACCCGTAAATTCATGTGCGCGTTGCTTCGCCTTGTCGAGCACCTCCCGAGACACCATACAAAGATCGAGCACAACGAATGCCAATAGCGTCTGGCCATCATCCAATACCAATGCACGAGCGTGGGTATCATCGTGGATATGCTTAATAAGTACATCCTTCATATTACCGTTGATGGATGTGCCGATGGGGGGCGTAATTGTGCTCGTAGCTGCTCCGGCCTTAAATACGTTGCCAGCTACTTGAAGCGCCTGTGCCAAGAGCGCAAATGGAAACCAGCAGACAAGCAGCGTCAAAAATGCATTGAAAAAAGTTTGCTTCATCATTCGTAAGTTAGGTAGCTATACTCAGTTATCATGATACCGAGACATTGTTTACATGGCTAATTACATTTATAATTACACAAAGATATTAACAACTCTTGTATACACAAGAAAAATCAAAATAAATATATTTTTAAAAGAAAAAATAATTGTAAATTACTGATTATAAGGATTTATAATAATAAATTATAATTTAATCAAAAAATAATTTGTATATACAAGCGTAATATAACTTGAAATAAACAACAAAAAAAACACCCCTAATCCACCACTTGTATATACAACATGGATATTTTAGTTAGATTTGTATCATTTATTTGGCACATCATCGACCATACACATATGAACACACCTCTTTATAAGACGCTCATTAACGACTTGAAAAAACAAATCGACGATGGCCATTATAAAAAAGGCGATCTACTTCCTTCTGAAAACGATCTATGCAAAACCTATGGAACCACCCGCCCTACCGTACGGCAGGCATTAGGTGAGTTGACACGGATGGGATATATCATTCGTCACCACGGTAAGGGAAGCATTGTATCCGAACCGAAAAATGGTTTAGGCATCCTATCACTCAAAGGATCAACCGCAGGTGTAGGTAAGAAAAACTTACGGACCGAAATGCTGGTAAAATCTAAACGGATGGCATGGCCGGCCGATTTCCCATACGATCTAACGGAAGAACAAAAGGAGGCTGGCTGCATATACCTTTCAAGGCTCCGTTACGTAAACGGACTACCCACGCTGTACGAAGAGACCTATATAACTGATATCGACTTACCCCGCTTCACCATGCATAACGTTGCCAACAACTCATTATTTGAAACGTTAAGAAAATACCACGGGGTAGAAATCAAAGAAGGTGAGCAGAAAATATGGGCTGTCATGGCGGATAAGCCCATTGCCAAACTACTTTCCATCAATTCGGGCGTGCCCATTTTGCACATGAAACGTAGTATGCACACCAACAAACCAGGTTTGCTTATTTATTCCTTCCTCTATTGCAACACAGCGGAATATTTCATCCAGGACTATTTCTAATGCCCCCCGCCGACCGGTTCCGATTTCTTAACCGTACCAAGCTTCCGGCCACAATACAATCCATATCCGGCGATATAGGCATAGCAAATGGCTGGGATGATAAATGACGGCTTCAGCCCAATGGTATCGGCCATCCACCCCTGCAACAGTGGAATCAACGCACCGCCCAGAATACCCATCACCAATAAAGAAGCTCCCTGGCTCGTATGTGGGCCCAGGCCCGTAATGGCCAGTGTGAAGATATTGGACCACATGATGGAGTTGAACAAACCAACAGCCAAGAGGGTCCACATGGCCCAGCTGCCCGTACCCCAAACAGTGGCGAGCAGTAGCCCAATGTTCACCAACGCAAACACCAGCAACGTACGGGCGGCCATCGACCGGCCAATTGCAAAAGCGCCGAAATTGAGCAGGATAAACAGCAGAAACGCAGCTACCTGCGCGAATGTCAGATCAACGATGCTGTATATCAAGAGAAAAACGAGCAGCGCCGCTACGACCATGAATACTGCTTTACGCGCCCCCTTCAATTTGTCATTCAATGAGATTGCCCCAAGGAAACGGCCGATCATCGCACCGCCCCAGTATAGCGCAAGATAATTCTTGCCCACATGCTCTCCCACGCCCATAATCTCCGGCTGACCGATGAAGCTGATGATCAGGCTTCCGATAGCGACTTCAGCACCCACGTAAAAGAAAATACCCATTACACCACCCCGCAGCTGCGGGAATGCCAGTGCTCCAAGCTTTCCGCCTTCTATCTCTTCTGCCTTGAATTTAGGTAAGCGTACAAACCAGACAAGCACCGCCACCAACATGAACAGCAACCCGAAAATCAAATATGGAATCTTCGTAGCCTCCGCGGTAATTTCACCGCCGTCGGCGAAAAATTCAAAAACCAGGTAACCGCCTAGTACCGGCGCAATGGTGGTGCCCAATGAATTGAACGCCTGCGCCATGTTTAACCGGCTCGACGCTCCTTCAGGACTACCGAGTATGGCAACGTACGGGTTCGCAGAAATCTGCAATAAGGTAAACCCCAATCCCAATGTAAACAAGGCCAACAGGAACATGGAGTATATCGCCATCGTCTCCGCAGGATAAAAAAGCACACATCCCAATGCCGAAATCACCAAACCGATGATAATCCCACCCTTGTAGCCAATTTTATTGATCGGATCCCCATACAGATAGGAAATGAGGAAATAGATCACCGAGCCAACGAAGTATGCGCCAAAAAAAGCAAACTGCACCAGCATCGCCTGGAAATAGCTCAGCTGGAAAAGCTCCTTCAGATGTGGAATGAGAATATCGTTCATACAGGTGATGAAGCCCCACATAAAAAACAACGTGGTCAATGTGGATAGGGCTACCTGGTAATTCGGTTTATTTTCCGCTTGCGTCATAGCTTTGTTTTGTCTGGTATATACGGTGCTAAAGTACCTAAAAACCGAGAGTAGGCAATGATAATTTGCAAAAAAGCTAAATCGTTAAATTATACTGACTATCAATCAGATAATTACAATCCACTCGACATGTGCAAGGATTACGTAC
Organism: Parapedobacter flavus; assembly: GCF_035818675.1. Taxonomy (NCBI): domain Bacteria; kingdom Pseudomonadati; phylum Bacteroidota; class Sphingobacteriia; order Sphingobacteriales; family Sphingobacteriaceae; genus Parapedobacter; species Parapedobacter flavus. Next base: position 687,916 of record NZ_JAYKZZ010000001.1, on the reverse strand, counting down.
TATTCGGCTTCAAGCACTAAATCATCGGTATTTACCAATGTGCCCGCGCTAAGCACAATCTTCTTCACCGTGCCCGCTACCGCTGCGGTGACGGTCGTTTCCATTTTCATGGCTTCGATAATGAAGAGCGGTTGGTTCACCGCTACAGCATCCCCTTCAGTCACAAACACAGCAGACAGTAGCCCCTGCAATGGCGACCCCACCTGCTGAGGATTGCTCAAGTCTGCCTTTTTATTCTCCTTACGCGTAGCGTTTGAGCTGACATCGTGTATTTCGAGGTTCCGTGTCTGCCCGTTCAACTTAAAGAAAACAATCCGTTTACCTTCCGCGTCCGGTGGACCGATAGATCCCAGCTTTACTAGCAGTGTTTTACCCTTAGCAATTTCGACGGTGGTCTCTTCGCCCGGTTCCATCCCATACAGGAAATACCGTGTGGGCACGACAGAAACATCGCCATACTTCCGATAAGCCAGCAAATAATCGGCAAATACTTTCGGATAAAATTGATAACTCAAATAATCGGTAAAATCCAGATCGTCGCCAAAGTTTGCCAGAAAATCGCGGAAGCCCGAATCCATGTCTAATGGTGGCAGGTGTGTATTGGGCCGTTCGGTATAGGCCTGCTGTTCTTTCAGCACCATCTGCTGCAGTTTCATAGGAAATCCGCCCTCTGGCTGACCGATATCGCCTTTGAAAAACGACACCACTGAGTCGGGAAACGACAGGATAGCGCCCTTAGCCATCACGTCTTCTGCCGTGAGGTTATTGGCCACCATATATTGCGCCATATCGCCCACCACCTTCGAGCTGGGTGTCACTTTCACGATGTCGCCAAACAGCCTGTTTGCCTCGCCGTAGCTCCGTTTGATATCGACTATACGATCGCCCAAACCGAGGGCAGTGGCTTGCTGCCTCAGGTTGGAATATTGCCCACCCGGTATCTCGTGTCGGAAAACTTCAGCAGATCCGGCCTTCATACCCGATTCGAACGGCATATAGTAGGTGCGCACCGCCTCCCAATAGTTACTGTATGCATTCAAGCTATCCACATCGAACGGGGTTTCGCGCTCGTGAAAACGCATCATCTCCACTACGGCATTGAGGTTCGGCTGAGAAGTAAGCCCAGAAAGTGCACCAAGTGCACAATCCACCACATCTACACCGGCCTCGATGGCTTTGAGGTAGGTAGCTGTTTGCAACGACGACGTATCGTGCGTGTGTAAGTGTATGGGAATCTTCACCGTATCCTTCAACGCCGTGATCAGTTCTTGCGCTGCGTATGGCTTCAGCAAGCCTGACATATCCTTCAAACCCAATATATGAGCTCCCGCACTTTCTAAATCTTTAGCTTTGCGCAGGTAATAGTTCAGATCGTATTTGGTACGCGATGGGTCAAGGATATCACCTGTATAGCAAAGCGTACCCTCTGCAAGCCCCCCCGTGCGCTTCCTCACCATCTCGATGCAAGGAGTGATGTTTTCCATCCAGTTGAGCGAATCAAAAATCCGGAAGATATCAACACCCGTTTCCCAACTCCGTTCTACGAACGCTTCGATGAGGTTATCGGGATACGCCGCATACCCCACCCCATTGCATCCGCGAATTAGCATTTGCAGCAAGATATTGGGGATGGCCTTTCGCAATTTCGCCAACCGCTGCCACGGATTTTCCAATTGGAAGCGTAGGCACACATCAAACGTGGCCCCGCCCCACACCTCCATACTGAAAATTTGCGGATGTGTCTTTGCAAAGCCTCCCGCCACTTTCAGCATATCGTACGTACGCATGCGGGTAGCCAATAGTGACTGGTGCGCATCGCGCAGGGTGGTATCGGTATATTGTATCCGCTTTTCATCGACCAACCATTTGGAAAAGCCTTCTGGGCCAAGCTCCGTAAGACGATCTTTGGTCCCTTTAGGATATGACGCCTGTATATTGACCCCGGGTACGGCGGGCACCTCCAAGTGCAGCGGCCGTGATGCGCCTTTCGCGTCCGGATTGCCGTTTACCGATATATCCCCGAGGAACTGAAGCAATTTGGTGCCGCGGTCAAGCCGCCCCACCGGTTTTAACAGCTCGGGATGTGCCGCTATGAACCCCACTGTGGCCTCTCCCGAAAGGAAAACCGGATGGGTAACGAGGTTCTCGAGAAATCCAATATTGTTTTTCACTCCCCGTATTCGAAATTCGCGGAGTGCCCTATCCATCCGCTTAGCTGCTTCGGCCAATGTATTTCCATGGGTGCTCACTTTCACGAGCATCGAGTCGAAAAATGGGCTCACCTTCATTCCTAGGTAGGCACTTCCTTCGTCGAGCCGCACACCGAATCCAGCAGCATTTCGGTAGGTGATAATCGTGCCATAATCCGGCTTGAAATCCGTCGTCGGATCTTCTGTTGTTATCCGGCATTGGATAGCGTAGCCATTTAGTGGGATGGCTTGCTGGTTGCCCAGACCAACCCTTTGGTCGGTGAGCCGGTGGTCCGCGGCAATATAAAGCTGCGTTTTGATCAGGTCTATGCCCGTCACCAGCTCGGTTACCGTGTGTTCCACCTGGATGCGGGGGTTCACTTCGATGAAATACACACTACCCGTGGCATCCACCAGAAACTCGACCGTACCTATATTATCATAGCTTGCATGTTTGGCGATGGCCGTCGCATATACATATAATTTGTTTCGCGTTTCATCCGTTAGGTTTGCGGCCGGGGCTACCTCCACCACTTTCTGGAATCGCCGCTGTACCGAGCAATCGCGCTCATAGAGGTGGACCACGTTACCATGGCGGTCGCCCGCGATTTGCACTTCGATATGGCGTGGGTTTTCAATGTATTTTTCCAAGAATACCGTCCCGTCACCAAATGCTTTAAGCGCTTCATTTCGCGCACTATTGAATGCAGCTTCCAGGTCGGCGTCGTTGCGCACCACGCGCATACCCCGACCGCCACCACCAGCTGCTGCCTTCAGCATCAGCGGATACCCGATGCGGCATGCTTCCGCAAGGGCATCGGCCATCCCATCCAACGTTTTATCGCTGCTTTGAATGATAGGTACACCGGCCTCTTGGGCTACTTCCTTGGCCCTCACCTTATCGCCCAACATATCCATTACCGCTGGCGAGGGTCCCACGAATACGATACCTTCGTCAGCACAACGGCGAGCGAATGCCGCATTCTCCGATAGGAAGCCATAACCCGGATGTATCGCATCGGCACTACTTTCCTTGGCAATGTCGATGATGGCTTCGATATCGAGGTAAGGCTTCAATGGATCGTGGTCATCGCCCACTTGGTACGCTTCATCCGACTTGTACCGGTGCAGCGAATACCGGTCTTCAAATGTATAGATGGCGACGGTGCCGATTCCCAACTCATTGCATGCCCGACTGACACGGATAGCGATTTCACCGCGATTAGCGATGAGTACCTTTTTGATATCCATAGATTTCGATCTTTTTGTTTTATGCGGGTTCGCAAATCTGCTTTTGTTCCCCCAGCCCGTCGATGCCCCGTCGGGCAACGGGTGCAGCCCAACGTTCGCTTTCGGCGACGGCACTCGGGCGGGGGTGGATGGATAGGTATTCGTTTAATTTCTCCATTCCGCCACCGTTGAAAAATTCGCGATCCCAATCGCTGAAACGATTGGATAAATCGCACCTCACATTGTGTTCATCCAAAATGCCTGGGCGTTCAGCCTCAAGATTTCCAAAACGGATTAGTTTCATGATTGTTGTAGAATTATATCAATGTCCATGTCGTACTTTCTTCCCAAAACTAATAAACCCTTATCGGTCTATATACATATTGGTAAGATAAGCGGTAGTTTTGATAAGATTAAGTAACGAGATACAAATATAGCCGGCAAAAACCAAAAAACATACACGAGGCTTGCGGATAAAGTATTTCATATAGCTAAACCTCGTCGGTACCTGAAAGTCGAGTGTAAAAGACAGCGGCAACATTGAATTTTCCGTGATTGCAGTCTCCATGAAGTTAGCTACATTCCCATCTACAACTACGCCATAATTTCCACTAAAAAACAGCTGATAATCACTGGCCAAAGACGTGATGGATGTGGGGTTAGGAACTAATCAGCGAACTCAGTTTATATCCGATTGGTTATGTGACCAACAACAAAAGTGTTCTGTTCGCCTACTTTCTTTAAAATGTTATCGTTAGCCCACCATCCACGGTAATAACCGACCCCGTAATATAAGTGGCATCCGGTCCCGCAAGAAAATAAGCCACACCTGCGATTTCGTCTGGCTTTCCGGCTCTCTTTAAAGGCAGGTGATCGTATTTGATATAGTTATCGCGAAACCACTCGGTCTCCAATTCGCTTTGCCCATCGCAATCAATTGACATCGGTGTATCGATGAAGCCCGGAGCGATCGTATTTACCAAAATATTCCGAGGCGCCAATTCCAGTGCCAACGAACGTGTAAACTGCGTAATAGCCGCCTTTGCCATTCCGTAAGCTGAACTTCCTTTTTCCACTCGCTCGTAATGGATAGAGGTGATATGGATGATGCGCCCTCCTTGTTTCATATATGGTACCAAGGCCCGGCAGCTTTTAACGGTACCGTATAGCATGACCTGTAACGCATTGTCCCAATTTCCAAAATCCGAATCCAGCGCTCCCAGGTGTTCTGATACGCCAATACTGTTGACAAGTACATCAAAGTCAGTATGCTGATCCCTCAGGTGTGAAACAAAATTTTGTAAATGCGATTCGTTCCGGATATCCAATTGGATAGCTTCATGATCATCTCCAACTAAATCGGCGTAGGCTGCATCCAATTTATTCTGATCTGATGAAGCAATGATGACCAACCAGCCCTCTTTCGCAAAACGTTCGGCAATGGCTTTTCCAATTCCGGATGAACCGCCTAAGACTACTATTTTCTTTCTTGACATATAGTTTGTTAATAGGTGGCCCGGCCCCCTGAAATATCGTATATAAACCCTGTTGAAAAACTGTTTTCCGGCGAAACAATAAAGCTAGCCATAGCTGCTACCTCATCTACGGTACCTAAACGCCCCATCGGAATCTTACTGGTCATATAAGCCAGTTGTTCCGGGTCGGTATCTTCGTTCATCGCTGTTTTGATCACCGCGGGAGCTAGACCATTAATGGTAATCTCTTTGTTGGCAAACTCCTTACCCAATCCTTTTACCAAACCGATCACGCCGGCCTTGGTCGAGGAATAACCGGCCATGAACGGATTCCCCTCTTTCCCCGCTATGGACGCAATCAATAGCATGCGCCCGTATTGGCACTTCTCCATATGCGTCAACCCATACTTAGCCATCAAAAATGCACCGCGGAGGTTCACGCGATAAACACGATCAAAATCGTCTACGCCATATTCCAATATGGACGTGCTTGTAGGCCCTACTATACCGGCAGAATTAATGACCACATCTACTCTTCCAAATTTTTTGATAACCGTTTCGTACCCGGCTATTACCTCGTGTTCGCTTACGATATCCACGCGTACCCCGAGTGCCTCTCTACCGAGGCCCTCGAGCTCATGTACAGTCGCTTGCAATTTCTGGCCGTTCACATCAAATAACGCCAACTTAGCGCCTTCCGCAGCCAGGCGCATGGCAATGGCCTTGCCCAAACCATCCGCACCGCCCGATATCACTGCGACTTGATTAACAAACCTTTTCCCGAACTCCTTATGATTAGTCATATTTTTCTTTATTCTTCGTCACTTTCAACAAATGTCATTTCGATTATAACGCTGGCGTATGATAGTGTACACGCCCATTGACCTTGATCTCCATTTCGACGATATACTTCTCCAGCCCTTCATTATTCATCGTCATGCCCAACCCAGGAGACTCTGGAACAACGATTTGTCCATTGGCATCCGGAAGGATCTTATTCGTGGTGATGTCTAATGCGAGTTGCTTCGGTTCAACCGGATATTCACAGATAACATCTTTTTCCAAACCCGCATAAGGCTGCAGCGATGCGCTAAGTGCTAAATGCGAAGTAAAGGTGTGGTTCACATAAGTAATTCCTTGCGCAGCCGCATCATCGGCCACCCGCTTCGCGGGAGTGATACCGCCTATGCGGCCGGTATCGATCTGTATAAACCCAAGGCCGGCGTAGTCGAGCATGGCCGCTGCTTGCACGTAATTATTACATCCTTCTCCCGCGGCGAGCGACACCTGGGGCTCGCTTTTCGCCAATTCAGCGTAGGGCCCCAGTGCCATGTTTGTAAATGGTTCTTCCAACCAATAGGCATTTACTTCTTTCAACGCGGCCAATCGTTCGCGGGCCACCGCTACATCTTCTCCCCATACCGTCCCCAAATCAATCATCAGGTACGCATCTTGGCCCAACCCCTCGCGTGCTGCCCGAAAATGAGCTGCATCTACGGCCGCGCTCTCCCTTCCGATCGGGCCCCAACCAAATTTAACGGCACGATAGCCCGATTTTTTCGATTCTACCGCTTTCTCATACGTCTGTTCCGGCGTATCTCCAAAAAGTTGGGAAGCATAGGGAGTTTTCGGAAATGCTTTTTTGTAACCTAACAATTTATAAACCGGCTCGTCCAATTTTTTGCCCAACAAGTCCCAAAGGGCAATATCAATACCTGAAAGCGTATGGTCGGCCTGTAAGAGATCAAAGCTATGGGCATGAACCTTCTGTGCGATTTTACGAATGTCTTCCGGCTCGTTGAGCGGCATTCCCTCCACCCCGTATCTCACGGGTTTACATGCACTGTGAGACATCGGGCATACATACGCAGCAATGGTCGGCAACGGTGCCGCCTCACATTCGCCCCAGCCTTCGAGGCCACCGGCGCGTACCCTAACTAAAGTTGCATCCTGACTACCATCGCCGATATCTAACACTTCGGGCATACTCAAATAAAAAAAATCAACGGACTCTATCTTCATCTTCTTTGCTATATATGATTGTTTTGATGTTTTCAACTATTGATTCGAACCGGCGTAAATCACTACTTGTGTGTCGAATGTTTCGCCGGGCTCCAATACGGAGCATTGTTTTAAATCTGCTGCTTCATTTACACTGACCGGCATCGCTGAAGCTGGCTCCAGAATTGCGGTATAATGATTTCTGAATTTTCCATAAGACGCGAAATACCATTGATAAGGGAATATGGCCTGATCATAATGATAAGAAAACCGGCTGCGCCCCTTGTCGACGATCAAACTCATGGTTCCCTCGGGTGAGTCGTAGAGGTAAAAGAAGTCCATGGTGTTGTTCTTTTCGGGTACGATAGATGCATCGATGCCGTCCATAACGGGCCATGTAAATTCACCGGCCTCCGCGAAACGGGAGGCCCCGGGGCTGACGACCTTTGCTTTTGTGGCGGGGCTGAGTAATTGGTCGCCTTCGCTGATACGCAAGGCGGCGTGCAATTTCCATAAAAAACGGCGACGTTCTGCCGACTGGTTGACCATATTGTATTGCAACGTAACCTTTGGAGCATCAATAGATAGACGGATCGTTTTCTTGTAATACAATCTGCTTAATGGCAAAACACCATACACGGAGACATCATCTCCCGACACCGAATAATCGAGCCTTGTCGTCCACAGCTCGCCATGGTCTGGATAATCTATCCCGTCGATACGTTCGGGAATATCGTTGGGCAACAATTCATCGATACCTCCCCAAAAATTGGAATCATAATCATCGCCGGTTTGGTTTTTCTGAAGCGAAAGCTCTGCATTATTCCACAAAAATTCCTTGTCCAATTGCTTACTATAGATGCTACTGATCTTACCGCCCAATGCCGGAATAACATCTACCCGTAAGCAATCATTTTCGATCGTAAGAATATCCAAGCCGTGCTCCATCCGTTGTGCGACCAAAATATTATTGTTTTCTTTCATAGATAAAAGGATGTAGTATGCTCTTTAATAAGTTGTCTTGCGGATAGCTAAAGCCCAGGTGTTGCCTGTAGCCTTCGGCATATGCTTTCCCGATCATCTTCCCATTACGTTCGGAAAATGATTTCATCAGTAGGACAAACTCATCCACCTTGGAGATGGACCGCAACCAATCTCGCTGGCTATGATGGCAGCAGAGCATTTCTTCTTTGATAGCGATGACGTCGCTGATATCCACAAATACATCTCCCACTACCTGCCTGCCATACCGATCTTTGCCTTGCACCGCATCGGCATAATAGAGATGGGGCACCTGCGCTAACATGGGCAAGCCCGGTGTTTCGATATTGGGTATGGTAGCGCCCATACAGGCCGTCTGAGCCAAATGGCTGGTAATTTCGTGGTCCAACATGTAATCGTCCGGACTTGCAGTAATGACCAGTGTAGGTTGTACCTCTCGAAATAGAGAAATGACCTTACTCAAGGTAGGCTTGTCGTATAGAATAAAAACATCTTCCGACTCCAGGCATTGGTAGCTGCCTCCAATGACGGCCGCCGCGGCCGCAGCTTCCTTGCGCCGCACCACACTAATCTCTTCGGCATTGAGCTGGGTCGAACCGGCTTGTCCGGGCGTCATCGTTGCAATGACAACCTGCCAACCCTGTTGAGCTAAAAGAGCTAATAATCCTCCGCTCAAAATCTCCGCGTCATCGGGATGCGCCATCAGGCAGAGTACTGTATTTTTATTTTTCATGTTCATATACCATTCCTAATTACCACCACAAGATGTAGAGCGTGCCATAAACCACCGCCATAAGCCCCGACCAAAGCCACACCGACTGCCACCAAGGCCGCCGTGGCTCATCGTTGGGAAGCCTCAACATCTTCGGCGTCCAGATCAGGTTGCCGATTTCCGTAACAACCCGTGGACGGGTATAAAGACTGACTACTACCATAATCAGCACACAAAATATTTGGGTAATACCGCCCGTTACATAAAAATTATCCAGACCGTACGCCGTGATGGTTACCGGTGCAAATAAAAGGGGAATGAAAACGAGTTGCACCAATGCTCCCAACGGGATGCCTACGATCAGCACGGTAAGAGAAGCCGCGGGCGTTGCTCTTTTCCAAAACATCCCTGCCAAGAAACAGGTAGCCACAGGGACGGCCAAGTAAGTAGACAACGATTGAAAGTAAATGAAGATTCCGCCCAGCTTACCGATAACTGGTGCATAAAGCACACTGAAAACCATCAATCCAACCGTGCACCACATACCTACCCTCACTAACTGCTTATCGTTTGCTTGCCTATTGATCCATTTTTTATATACATCATAAGTAAATAAAGTCGAAATCGAATTTAGGAAAGCAGAAATCGTAGACATAATCGCTGCTAGGATTCCGACCAATATCAACCCCTGCATACCCTTCGGGACGAGGTTAGCGATTAACATCGGGTAGACATTATCCACCTGGTCTGCCCCCACCCCAAACTCCGGGTGACCGGTATGCGCAAGTGCCCTCGCTATCATTCCAGGGAATATTTCCAGGAATGGACGGAGCAGCACAAATGCTAGGGCAAATACGATAGCCATACGCACATCCCATTCCGTTTTGGCCCCGAAGCCACGCTGAACCAGGGTCTGATTGATGCACGAGTAAAATAACTGTAGGTTAAACAGGGAGAATAGTACCGCATGCCAAGGCATAATAGGCGTATCCATGGGCTGCATGAGGTGAAAACCGCCCGGTGCATGATCCACGATATCCTGCCAACCGTTTTCCAGTTTGGCATAACCTAAGTAAAACAAAATCCCACCGGCCAAAAACATCAATATAAATTGAAATACCGAGGCATTGATCATGGAAGACATGCCCCCCGAAACGGTGAATGCACCGGATACCACGCCAAGGACCAATATCCCCTGCCAAAGTGGTATATCATAAATTACTTCAAACAGTTTGGCACCGCCATATAAAACCACAGCCAGACTTAGAAAAACATAACTAAGCAATAACAACACGCTGAATACGTCCTGGCTTCGTCTATCGAAACGCTCGCCTAGGTATTGCGGCATGGTAACGATGTTATTGCGCAGATACAGTGGGAAAAATAGAAAAATCAATGCCGTATAGACGAATACTGCGATTAGGTAGGAGTTAACCAACGGCAACCCCACCAGATATCCCATACCATTCATCCCGATCAGTTGCTCAGAATTGAGGCCCGTTGCTACGTAGGCGGCTCCAATAGCCCACCACGGCAACATCCCTTTCGATGTGAAATACTGCGCGGCGCTGTCTCTTTTACCACGACTGGACCATACGCCGATGACGATGATGATGATAAAGTAACCGACAATGGTGAGGATGTCTAAGGTACCTGCAGACATACATTAAAACGTTAGCTGGACCGTTGCTTTACCGTTGAAATTGGTAACCACAACACTTTCTGTTTTTTCGTCGTATGTTCCCCCATCAACGTGGAGGGGTTTCCTACGGTCGGGATGCGGCAACCTGATCCGCACCGTATCGGGCTTCCGGTCGCCGGTGCTTTCGACGGTCGCTTCGATGTAGCCTTTACCTACATTCGATTTCGCTTCCACGCGCAATGGGCCGAAATAACTCTGCACGCCATCCAACACGATCTCTTCCCCATCGGCCATCCAAGCCCGGGGTATGGTCTTAAATATATCCAGCGCGTTCCCGTCTTCCATATAAAGCATCCAGCGAGTTTCCATCAGGAACCAACCTTCCTCATGCGTTTTATGGGGAGACAACTTGTATAGATGCTCCCAAAACGTATACGTTTCGCGATCAGCTAGTGCTGCAAACGTACTATAGTAAGTTTCGAGAAATGGCTTCGTCATACCTAGCTTGGCCTGCATCCAATTGTGTCGACTATAATAGGGTTGACTAAATGCTGCGTTGCCTTGGTAAAACAGCTCACTATGGTAGTCCAACAACATCTTGGCGGCAGGCTCATCCGTATCGATCACCTCACAAAACACCAAGTAAAGGGGCCCAAGCATGGCATCCGATACCGTGACGGTACCATGAGACCAAAACGCCTCCGGCTTCATATAGAGTGCTCGCAATCCTACCGATTCCGTCCATGGCGGTGCCGTGGGGCACCACGTGCCATCGCCCAAAGGCACCACCGGCGAAAGCGCCATCACATTGAAGAACGACTCGCGGATATCCGCTTTCCAAGCGGCCGCTTCCTTGCCAATCCGATCGGCATCCTGATGGCCGATAGCAGCAAGCACCTCAGCGACTCGACTTAAACCCATATACGCATAACCATTCAGCATAAACTGGTGGAAATGGTCCTCCGGGTCCGCCACTTTTCCTGAAATCATTCCGTATCCTCGGCCTTGCAGTTCGTCTGTCTTATTCTGGTTGCGCCATTCGATGAGGTAATCTGCCGATTTCAATAGCTTCGACGTTGACTGCCGCGCCCATTCCGTATCGTTGGTATACCTGAAGTATTCACCCATGGTCCAAAGGGCGGCGCCGGTTTCAACCATATAGCCTCCGAAATTCTGGATGAACCCATCTTCATGCTGCTTATCCAAAAAATAGGCGAGCGAACGCTTGGCGACGTCCTGCCAGCCCATCGAGTTGAAAAATTGGATAATCGGCGAACTCTCCGTACCTATCGGCGAATATACCCCGATGTTTGGAGCCAACGTCTCATCAGGATCGTTCCCAAATGTAATCAGGTCCAGGTGCAATAAGCCGGCCTTGATCATTTCTTCGATCCGCTTTTCCGGTAGCTTGATGGTTGCCGCTTGCGCGAGTTTGTCCTGCCAGAACTTTTTAGCTTCTGTATATCTTTGAGCAAAAGATTGACCGGCCAGTGCCGTAGCCCGCTCCTTGTCGATGGGGCTATGGGGAACATAAAACTCAAACACAACCTTTTCGCCCGGCGGTATCAGGACAGCAATTTCTTCGTTCTGTAAGGGTTCGCCGTTCAACCGGGAAATACAGAATACCCGTCCCGAAGCGTACGACGAAAAGCCTGTCGTGGCGTCGAACGTATAGTCTTTCTTATGATGCCATCCCGTGCCCGGTCGCGGTGCTTTGAACCATGCATACCGGGGTACCGCACCGGTGTTGATGGCCTCCGACCGGAAATACAACACGGTTTCTTCTTCAGGGTTAAGTGCCGACTCCAATCGGGCATCCAATATTTCGCGTTGTGCATCCGTAAACATGTGCCCGCCACTGTGGCTATCGGCCACCAAAAAATCAGTACCAAACCGGGAGCCCAGCGAAAGGGCCGACTCTTCAAACGAGACGAATGTGGTAGAATGGTATTGGATATCGTCATCGGTCAATGTGCTGTGCAGGATGGGCAAAGCCCCCTGGTCGAGGCGACGTGAAATATTGTCTTGCACCCCCACACCGCGCCCTACGGTGTACAAGTAATTGATAGGTTGGTTTTCGGTTTCGGGCAGGGTTACGGCGGTTACGGACCTCCGCGGCGAGATGATATTGGCCTCGCCGGGCGACTGGTCGGACAGCGCCTCCGTAATCTGAAAAATCCGGAAATCACGGCTGGTGCCCAACCATGTTGGTACGGACATGTCCCGCGTGCGATTTTCAACGGACGCAAAAGAAGCCTCCTCCGGCGAATCGGTAAGCTGTTGGATCTTGGTTTTCGATTTCCTTGATAAAACCGCCCTTTCGACCGCTTCATACGACCTTGGATCATCGGCTTCCAACACAACGACGCCGTACGCTGGTATATAAATGGGATAATCCGAGGTCACGTCGCGCAGGAAGAAGGAGAAGGAGCCTGTGGGCGCATCCAACGTAACCACCGTCGAATAGCTTCCGGCATCGGCGTTTGTGCTATCCAAGAACAAATGCAAGCGCCCGCCGCCCTCAGAAGAGAACTTGAAGGCATTGCCGTTTGTTTTCCCCTTTCCCGTTGCAATTTCAATCCTTGACAACTTGCCATGCATCACCCCGATGCTCCCCGATGCCGGGGCCTGCTTCCATTCCAGGACAACTTCGCCCATGCCTTGTGCAAAAACGCCAACACCAATGGATAAGAAAAATACTAGAAAAATAGCCTTCATGTTAATCATAATGTGGATTTTGAGTTAATTTTGGATTTGCATCCCTAGCCGATTGAGGGATGGGATACACATAGTTTTTCTCCGGATAAAATACTTTCAAACCGCCGCCCGCACGCACGTACTTATAGACCCACTGTCCATTTTCCCGCACGATGGATACCGCATGCATATGGCCATTTAACACATCCTCCGCTGTCTTCCAGCGAATAATATCATACCATCGTTTATCTTCAGAAGCGAGTTCCACCCGGCGCTCGCGATGGATAACCGCGCGCATCTGGGTTTGGTTTAACCCGTCTTTCACCGCGGGCAAACCCACGCGTTCCCGAACCCGATTTACGGCCCCATACACCGCGGCATCGGGTCCGCTCGCTTCATTTTGTGCCTCCGCATAACCGAGGAGCACGTCTGCAAACCTAAAAATAATATAGTTCGCGCCATTTGCAATGTTATTGAGGTTTGCATATTGGGGGTCTATCGCTTTCTTCCAGTAGTAACCGGTATTCGTGGCCTCATTATTATCACTCAAATCGGTCTGATTTCGACTTCCAACCCCTTGCTTCATGATGATTTCATCATCCAGCCATGCTGCGCCGTCATAAATGATATCGGCATAAAACCGCTGTTCCCGTCCAACATACGGCTGCTGTGGGTCATAACCCGACAGCGGATCATCGATTGGCAAACCGCTGGCCATCAGGTAGTCATCAACCAGCTCCTGCGTCGGATTTGATCCCGCGAAGGCTCTTGCTGTTCCATTTACAAAGGTTGGCCCATAGTTAGATGCCCGCATATTGGCCATCCCCGTGCCACCCAAATGCACCCGATCAAAGATAACTTCATTATTGCCATTATTCTCTTCAAAAAATAAAGTCCTGTAATCGGAAAACAATTCATAAACACCCAATTCCATCACGGCTTGATACGAATCGGCTGCTTTTTGCCATTTTGCCTTGTCGTTGGCCGTATTGTAGAGCGGACTGGCATGGAAAAGCTCGCACCACGCCTTGAGCGTTAAGGCCGCTCCACGAGTAGCCCTCCCCGTCACTGCCGTTAAGGGGAGGTCCTGGGCAATATCAGCACATTCGGTGGTAATGAATTCAATCGTTTCGTCAAATGTGTTCCTTACCCTAAAGATTTCGTCGCCCTGTGCGTACCGATCAAGTACGTCCGTTATGATGGGCACACCGCCGTGATGCAAGGCCAGCAACGAATAAAAATACGCGCGTAAAAACCGTGTTTCTGCCAGCCGAAGCTCTTTCCACGTATCGGACAACGTCGATTCGGTGACTTTTTGGATAAACAGGTTGCACTTGCGGATTTCACTATAATACCCCCATTGGCTTGGGCCATTGCTCGGCGTATAACTCGAGTTGCCGTACACCGAGGCGCTGTATCTCCCCGCCACACCGTTTATGGCATTATCCGAGAAATTCTCCAACGGGTCACCGCTACCCGCGTAACTTGGCACGGCCGCGTAAATATTGTTCAGGAACAGATCCGCATTCTCAGCGGTTTCCCACAATATGTCATCATTTATTTGATCTTTGGGTACGACATCAAGCGACTCATCACAAGCGCCGAAAGAGGCGATCGTCACGAGGAATATCCAAATAGACGTAGGGCTGATTAAACTTATAGATTTCATCACAAAAAAATAAAGTTAATACACAAAGGTTAATCCTAAAGAAACTACTTTTTGCTGTGGGTATGACCACGCACCGTTCCGATTGTACGAATTACTAGGGCCGATTTCCGGGTCGTAAAGCAGATCGGTCCATGTAATAAGGTTCTGGCCCGCAGCATAAACCCGGGCGTGCTGTAAACCGATACGGGTGGCAAATGACGCCGGCAAGGTATAAGACAACGTAATTGTTTTTAAGCGTAGATAAGCCGCATTCCCTACCCAGAACGAAGACCGCACCGAATTATTCGTCGTTGGCGACGTCGTTAATCTCGGGTTTCGAGCATCAGGATTTTCAGGAGTCCAATAATCTAGGTTATGCTTGTAGGGTTTCATACCATTCCAAAAAGGCATTACGGCAGATGCGTCATAGTACCAATCGGTCTTCGCGGCACCTTGGAACAGTGCGTCAATGGTAAAACCCTTGAAGCTCACCGATGGGGAGATACCGTATAACATCAGCGGCGCCCCGTTTGGATAACCTATGGGTACGATGTCACTTTCATCTATCTTGCCATTTCCATCCGTATCGGCGTAGCGGATATCGCCGGGCTGCACCGGCCCCCAGGGCTGCACGGCTATATCCGAATTTAGGTTGCCATCCGCATCAAAATCATCCTGTTGGAAATAGCCAAGTGCCCGGTAGCCGAACTGCGTGCCCAGCGAACGGCCCGTTACGCGCCTATTCGGGTTATTGTACGTTACGTCTGTCTCAAACACTTGCAACAGCTTATTCTTCGCATAGGTAAAGTTGCCGCCGAGCGATACGGTGAGGTCGTCGGAAAAGGAATGGTGCGTCCGCAGCGCGAGTTCGATGCCTCGGTTGCTCATGATGCCCGCATTCTCCTGGCTCAGTCCGATTCCATATTCGCTGGGTATGATCACATTGGGGTTTAACAGCATATTGGATCGCTTTTCATAGAAATAGTCTGCTTCCAGCTCCACCCGGTCGTTCCATAGCCCAATCTCCAAACCGACATCCAGTTTTTTAGCCCGTTCCCAGGTAATGTCGGGATTGGGTTCGGCACGTTCAAAAACGCCCTGCACGGCTGTACCGCCAAAGCCATAAGCCGTACCGATTACCCCGTACGTGCTGAGGTATTGGAAAGGGCTACCGGCTAGTGCGCCCACCTCGCCATACGAACCACGCAGCTTCAGGTTGGTTAACCATCCCATCCGGTCCTTAAGGAAATTTTCCTCAGAGATCCTCCAGCCCAGTGAAAATGCTGGGAAGAAGCCAAACCGGTTGCCCGGTGCAAAGTAGTAACTGCCGTCGTAACGGCCGCTCGCCTCCACCAGATATTTATCTGCATAGCCGTACGTCAGCCGATATACCAGTCCAAGCTGTTTAGCCATGCTTGATGTTCCTGCAACGTCATTATCCACCGGGTTTGGGCTCCCCATATCCACTTCGTCTATCGTGAGGTTGTAATTCCGTGCAAATACGTCCGTT
The DNA here is from genome assembly GCF_035818675.1 of Parapedobacter flavus. NCBI lineage: Bacteria > Pseudomonadati > Bacteroidota > Sphingobacteriia > Sphingobacteriales > Sphingobacteriaceae > Parapedobacter > Parapedobacter flavus. The sequence continues at coordinate 671,810 of NZ_JAYKZZ010000001.1, read as the reverse complement.
CCACGACTGTAGTTTGATTTTGATTCGAACGCGACCAATGCGGTGATGTCGTTGAACGAAAATGATTTCGCATAATTGAGGCTCGCCTGATAAGTAAACTGCTGGTATTTCCGGAAACTCTCGACTAGCATGGGCTTCGGGTCGCCGAAAATAGCGTCGGTAATGACATACGGTCTTTGAGTGGTGTCGATATTGGCGACATGCATGGGTGTTTTCCACAATTTCGAATCAACAAAATCCGGGTCGTAGGCAAATGTACCTTTAAACGAAAGCCCATCTATAAACGGAAGTTTCTGATCTACCGTAAGTTGATTGAACTGCGTCGTGTTTTTTACTTTTTCATACCCCGTTCCAAAAATCGCTGACGAAACATAGCTTCCAAACATGCCGTTGCTGTAGAAAAGCGGCCCGTATCCCACTTGGGCAAAACCCGCCAGTTCAAATATCCGCCCTGTCCGCCCCGAGCCGCCCAGATTCTGGTCTGAAGGCGGATAGCGCCTATTATTTGCCCGGCCAATCATGCTGGCGGTTACCGTCGTTAGCGGGCTCGCCTCGATTTCCAGATTCACGGCCCAATTAAACCGGTTGGTCGTCGTTGTCTTCCACATACCCTCCTGCTCCTGGTATCCGAAACTCCCATAGTAACGGATGGACTCACTACCACCCGAAAGTTCGACATTGTGGTTCGTCAGCAGCGCGTCCTTCGAAACGATGTGATTCCACACATCGTGGTTCGGGTAGGCATCGGGGTCTGACCCGTCTTTGAACTTCTGCAACGCATAGTCGGAATAAGGTTCGGGCAAACCTGCGTTCCTTGCTGCCGCGTTTTTCAACGAAGCCTCTTCATACGATGACAGGTATGCGGGCAAGACCGTTGGGTTCTGGAAGCCAACATAGCCGTTATAGGTTAAGGTAGGCTTCCCCTCCTTCCCTTTTTTGGTCGTCACCAAAATCACGCCATTCGCACCCGCTACCCCGTATGGCGCTACCGCGGCCGCATCCTTCAGAATGGTAAACGTTTCGATATTATTGGGATCCAATTGCGTAAAATCCCTGGGAATACCATCCACCACCAACAAAGGTTGGCTGTTTCCGGTAGACGAAATCCCACGTATGAAAATACTCGATCCATCCCTCCCCGGTTCACCCGAACCCTGCTTCACAATGACACCTGCTACACGGCCGCCCAATGTGTTGCTCAGATTCGCTACCGGTACCGCCTCAATCGCATCGCCCTTTAGTGTGGAAACCGCCGCTGTTACAGATGTTTTTTTCTGGACCCCATACCCCACTACAACCACTTCCTCCAAGCCTTGGGCCGTTGGCGATAATTGTATCTGTATCGGCTGTTCATTGGTAACGTTTACCTGAACCGCCGTATAACCTAACGAAGTAACCACCAAAACCGCGGGTATCCCCGTACGAATCGAAAACGTACCGCTCTGATCCGTCTTCGCAGAAGTCGTACGACCGCTAACTTCGACAGTTACCCCGGCCAGCGCTTCACGGGTCACCGAATCCATTACGCTGCCGGTGAGGGTCACCTCCTCCTGTTGCGCAATTGCCATTTGGCTGAAAGCCATGAGCCCGCACAATACTGCGCAAGGTATCCAAGCGCATGCGTTGTTACCTTTTTTCCTATTTTCCATATTGTTTCATTTGGTTACCTAATCGGATAAAGCAAAAGTATCCCGTATCGGGAGTGTCTGACACCACCCCTTTTGCTATTAACAATACAATATTTACATATACATGAAAAATAAAGGCGTATTTGTAAATCTGCGACTTAATGGTTAATTATGCAATGCAAATGGATACGAGTAACCCGATTAGCGACTACAGATTTAAATAGATGAAAGTCATTTTTGAACATCAGTCTCACCCCGCCGGTTTAGGCTTTTTAGTCAAAGAGTATGTGCAAACCTACTTTACATCGCCTTTTCATTTCCATGATTTGTATGAACTCATCTGGATCAAAAAAAGCTATGGTAAACTCTATGCAGGTAAAAATATCATGACCTTTCAAGCGGGCGATATCTATCTTTTCGGCCCCGGTTTCGGCCACTGCTTCTATAACGAAAAGGCATTTATCGAACAGGGAGAAAAAGCACATGCCGTCGCGATTTTCTTTAAAGGGGATTTTCTTGGTGACGGTTTCTTTGATAATACAGCCTATATCAAAGTCAAGGATATGTTGGACAAGTCGGCCTTCGGTTTACAGATACAGCATCTGCCACGATCCATCCATGATTTGTTTACAAACGTCACCCAACAACAGGGCATGGATGAACTCATCACCTTCTTACAATTACTCAACGAGGTATCCCGATTACCACAAACGGCTGTAAAGGTGCTCAATGAGACGCAATCCGCGATGAAACTCACCAATAAAGACTCAGCTCGACTGGAACCTGTGCTCAAATACGTCATCGAAAATTTCCAAGAGGAACTGGATAGCAAGACCGCAGCCGGCCTCATACACCTCAACGATGCCGCCTTCTGCCGCTACTTCAGACGACGCATGGAACAGACGTTTTCGCAGTTTGTCAATAATGTCCGTATCACGCATGCAACTAACTTACTGCTTACTGAAGAGTGGGATATTTTGCGAATCTGTTACGAAAGCGGCTTCAAAAACCTATCATACTTCAATAGACAGTTCAGAGAAATAACTGGCCAAAGTCCGAAAGAATACCGAAAATCCTTCCAAGGCACCGACTATTCTCTGGAGATGGACAATCAAGCGGATTGAATGCGTACGCAATCAATGATGCATTCTCAGAGTTTTAATGGGTCTGCCTTACTTGAAAATCAATTAATTTTTGATTTCTTAACCGCCTTAGCGGCTACCTTCCGCAAATAAGCGGCATAGTCTTCGTCCATATTTTCCGGTTTGAATGTGATGTGCCGGACGCTTTCACCTGTCAGAACCCCGTACCACACCAAAGACCCTAGGTAACAGCCATTTTCGTTAGCATGGTTGGGATCAAAGGAGAACTGGTTGCCTTCACCCCAATAATAACCCACATGCAGTGCATATCGTTGATTAGGCAATGCCGGGTAAACCGGGTTTTCATAATGGAATGCAATATCCCTTTTGTAGCCATACTTTTTATTTCGGCCGGCCAGCCAAAATGCGTCACCTACCGGGAAACGGCGGATACCTAATTCGGCAGCAATCGTGCGATATGCTGCACGCGACTTTTGCCACATCGCTTTCTCGGAGGTCGTATGTTCTCCCTCCCCAATGCTGCCAAACTGCTTGGCATCGGAACGGTAAGCCCACGTTTGATGTAAGATTACTTCCGCTCGGGGCTGATGCTCGCGGATGTAATGATATAGGTTGCGAGCATACGGTTTATAGGTATCCAGATCGGACGAATTCATTGAATTCTGCTGGAGAGTTACGACATCCCATGGCTGTCCAACAAGCAGTTCCTTTAGCGACTTACCTCCGTACGGTTTATGCGCACGATCTGCTTCTGACTTTTCAACATCGTGCCAATGAAGCTGCAATGACCATCCGGGTCGCTCGGCCCGCCCGAGGATCACCACCTTTCCATCAGACTGGGCGATTTCCCGCAGATAGGTGGTTGCATTGTTCGAAAAACTGTTGCCTACCAACAATATACGTATCGTATCGCCCGCTACCAAAGCCGGGATACGCCCTCCGTTCACCCTAGCGAACAAAGCATGGGAGCATATCAAACCGGCAACAACCAACAACAAGTATCTCACCCGACTATTTTTTACGAATCGAACCATCTTTATTTTTTATTGAAAAACGGCCTTCACAGCCTCTAAATATGCCATATCGTTCACGGTATCAGGCTCCAGGTAGCTACCCTCTGTCCACTCGTTCCAGCAGTTGATGTTGAGCATACGCGGACCGTCAGGATCCGACAGCAACCGATCTTTTGTCAGCTGCAATGCCGCCTTGAAATTCTCGGGCGTATTGTTCCCGATCGTATTCATATACGGGTATTCGTCCGTCTGCCAAGGCACATTCACGTCGCACCGCGCCGTGGCATCCCAACCCATCGTCACATTCGGGTAATACGGCACGCCATATTCTTCTTCTACACGCTCCCAATGTGCAAAATACGCGTCGCGAACCACATTGTAGTCGGTCTGTACTTCCGGCAGTTCGACATGGTGTATCCATACGTATGATGTTGCCGAATCAAAGCCGAGCTCGCGGATTAATCCCGGCGTATTCACAGGCACCTCTTCTCCGGGAAGGATTGGAGCGCCCCAGGCTACGAGATTCCAGTGGATACCTTCAAGCCCGGCTGCAATAGCCTTCTCCCGCAAGCGATCCATAGCTGCCTTTGCCGCCTCCATAGTTCCAAACCCTTCGATAAAGCGCTGCACGTCATACACGGAAAAATAAGGCTTTCCGTCAATCTTCAGGTAATTGGGCTGTTGGAAGTAGCGCGCAATCAGGTGGTCGCCTATTTCTTCAAACCGCACCGGCGATACTTTGCCAGGGTACAACACCTTATGCTCTTCTCCGTATGTATACGGATGGATGTCCATCCAGTCGTGATTGGCCCACATGAGCGCGAAATTGATTTCATCTGCATTTGACGCTTTTAAAAACCCTTCATCAAGGGCTTTTTCAAGAAATGGTCCATCTTCGTACATGTACCAATCAAAGATAAAGCAGTTTACGCCATGGTCGACCGCCGCCTGTATCTTTTTAGCCATCACCGCTGGGTCTTTCTCGTCAAGGTACCCCCACTCGGGCACCAAGGGCTGTCGATGATCCTCAAACCGCGGCGTTGCTGTTTTCACCAACTCCCATTCGGACCAGTCGGGTCCTTTTTCGGGGTTTTGGGCATGCCGCGCGTCTCCTGTATGGTAATTGGGAAAATAATAGGCCGCCACGACCAGCTCATCGCGCTGCGCTTGCTTTTGTTCTTGCGGCCCACCGCATGCCATCAACAACCCTACGGATATCGCCGACAGCTTACTCCATTTATTCTTCATTTGTATCTTTATTTAAGTGTTATCAAAAATAGCTATCATTCACCACCTTTCAGCCTCAACAGGTATACCCAATCGTTTCCGTCCGGCTTCTCGGGCAGCACATACTCCCCCTTCCGGTTCGGCGAAACGATCGCATCAGCCGCATTATAATAAGTTCCGTCCCGCGGGTTGTACCACAAGGCTGTATAGGTTGCCCCGGCACGTAGGTTTTTCAATACGCCTGATAACGGGGCATCCGCCCTGCTATAAAGAACAAAGGTCTTGTCCGCATCCGATGAAAGGTAATGTTTGTTCTGATCCATACCCGTTACATATTGGGTATCATCAAACCGGGGCACCAACTTGTGGAAATCCAACGACTGATAGAAGTCCTTAAGATAGGTCATCTGGAACGAACCGGGCAGGTCCATGGCCTCGTACCAGCTCAGCTTTGACCAGGTCTCCCACCCCTGGCCATCACCCGATTCCCAGTTCATCGCCCAGATTCCCGAAGCACCGTAGGTGTATCCGTAGCTGCCCGACTGCGTCGCGCGCCATGCAGTCTCCCGCACCCGGTCCGCAGATATCGGTTCCGGCCAATGCAGTTGCTCGTAGTTGGCCTCGGTCTCGATGTAGGGTTTTCGCGGACTAGCATTCCAGTATTTTTTATAATAAGCTTGAGTCTGGTTTTCGGCAGAGTTATCTTTAAGGTGCCCACCCTGCGTAGCCCAAAACTGATGCCACTCCAAGTCCTTCATTTCATTGAAGCTAGGGTACTTACCCGGGTAGTCTCGATCGGTATGCATGGAAAGCGGTCGATGGTAACCATCAAACCGGCTGATGAGCTGTGCCACTTTCTTCCATTTATCATAGGCGCCATTATCGGGCACCGCATTGACTTCCTGGGCCGTAATCCAAATCACAGGGTACGCGGCATATCGTGCTACCAGGTACCTGGCCCAATGCAACAGTGTCCTTTCGTGCATGGCATCAGCATTTTGCTGGTGCACACCGAAACCCAACGCAATCGTCATACCCTGATCGGCGAGGTAATCCATCATCACATCGAAGTTTTCCCGGAATGCTGCAGGATTGATCCGGATCGCGTCAGGCTCGTTAAGCAATTTGGTGCGGTCTTCCCACCAGTTGTAACGCCGAGGATTACCACCGCCATCATTCTCTGCGGCATCGGGGTAGGTTTGATAGATGGTGAACCCTTTAGCAATACGGTTGTTTACCAAGTGCTTGAACTGGCTATTCCCACAGGCCCCGTCACAGCCGGGCGCATTGCACTCCTCCAGCCGTTCGTAATCCGGTGCTTGCCAATGGGTGTCTCCCAGCCAAAAGAATGGGTGCCCATCGGCATAGCTGAACATGCGTCCATTATCAGCAATACGTACAAAGCCCCGGCGGTCCAATTCGGTGTTTCCGTTATTACCAACCCCCATCAGTTCACCTGCCTTATGCAAGCCATTATTGCTATCGTCGCTCGCTGTAATCTCATATTTCCATTTGCCGGTCTTATTAGGAGAAAAACGGACTACCCACCGGTCGCCCCCGTCCCAGAAGCCCGGCAGCGTAACCACCGCGCCCGATTCATGGGTGAACACCGCGTCAACGGTAACATCCAGAAACGGATTTGCATAACCCTCCGTACTGAACAGCTCCAGGTCGACCCGCTCCCAAACCTCCACGTGCGGCAACGCATCTCGTTGTCCATCAGTCTGGCCTAATGAAACCAAAACAGGTAAAAAAGTCATGGCAACCGCGAAAATCCGCATTTGATGCTTCATCTGAAAAAACAAAGTTTCTTTCATTCCCAGGTAACTTTAATAATTTGTCCCCGTGCTCCCGAACAGCGCATCAAACCCTCGTCCGATAGTTGTGGAACGGTTATTTCCCGATCATCAACGGATACCGCAGTCACCTTTGCTTTCGACTTAAGGATTAAATCGGATGCGGCACCCAGGTGTATGGTCAGCGTATTGTTTTCCAAAACCATATCGTAAATCCATCCTGTGGATGACACAACCGATACTCCTTTCCCATCGTTACCTAAAATGAATGCTTCGCGTGTGTCATCCGGCATAGTGAACTGAAACGGAACGCTGAGTACACCGTCGGAAAACGAGTATGCATGGTTGAGCACACCCAAAAACTGGGAGTCATTTACACGAACTTGGTGTGTATATGATAGGGCAGCTCCACTGAAACCAACCACTTGGCCGTATGCCGTTTCTTTGTTGATATATGTATACAACTCAGGCGATCCACCCACACGTCCCTGAACCTCAACCGGCAGGTCGGCGATATGCGGAAGTACCCTTTTGCTCTTAGCAACCATTGAGTTGACTCCACCGCGTTGTTGCTCGTTCATTTGTTTAAGGTTTCCCCAAAATCCTCTTCCACCGGTAAGCGTAGTGTTGATATTATACCGTTGGGCATAAAACGGTGCGGCATTGTGCGGATAGACAGCAAACGTGAATACTTGACTCGGTAGTACACCTGCAAACCGATTCGTGATGCTTCTCATCGACTTGGCTCGGTAGGTGCTATAGTCACCGTAGCCAGACGCACCGTTATTCATCCAAAAAAACTTACCTTCCTGCAATGGCATCAAACCTACCATGCATCGCTGTGGTTCTGTCACATCAATTTCCACCACCACATCGGGATGATATTCCCGCAGCTCACGCATCGCCCGCGTCACATAGAAAGGGAGCAGGTAGTCATACCGATCCTTGCGAGCTTGTGCACGGTGTGTGCTATCGCCATGATGTAGCCCCGCAAGGGAACTGGGGAAAGAATTGATGGCATCCCATTTGAAATAGCGGACACCCTGATCGATTAACCATTTGCAGTCATTCACAAAAACATCGTAGAAACCGCCCACAAAATCAAACACCGGATGATTCCATTGACCTTTTACGGGCTGTCCATGCTTATCCAAGATTATCCATTCGGGATTTTCTTTATATCGGTCGGCTGTGGCATCTATGCCCATTGGCGAAAGCCAGATTCCGGGGATCATGCCTTGTTTTTTGATTTCTGCTATCAAGGGCGCAATACCTTCGGGTAGGCGTTGATTTGGCTTCCATACCCCTTGGGTTACCTCCCACCCATCGTCCAGCACAAACAGTTCAGCACCCAACGCTGCCGCATACCCGATTTCTTCCTTGATACGCTCCTCGGTATAGATACTTCGCACATCTCCAGAGGCGCGCTGCATACCCCACGTATTATAATAGAAATGCAGGTCTCGCGATGGCTTATGGTCTGTTATCTGTTCCATAATGTACCGATGCACAATGGCTCGCGTATCCTGTTCCTTTTCATAAAAGGCCAACGCCATCCACGCCGTTTCATAAGGGTGGCCAGCATCAACCCGTTCGCCATCCAAGTATCCACCTCTCCGAATTTTCGTACCGATTGTCAAGTGATCAGTCAGCTTTCTGGTTTCTATGGCGATGAACCATAAGCTCTCGTCGGTATTATCCAAGTCGGTATCGCCGACGACACCCTGAGCCCCGTCGTTGGCGAACTGCCCGTTATCCGCCGGTTGGTACATCGCTTCAAAACCTTTGCGGCTGTCCTGCGATGCATGTTCGTACGTGCTAAAAAGGGTGTACCCCTCCATCTGTATCGTTTGGAACGGCCCCTTGACGTTTGCCGTGTCTCCTGGGCTGAGCGAAAAGAAAAGAGAATCTGGCGCAAACATGTGGCAATACGCTAAATTATTTACGCGATGCCGTTGATCCCATGTAGCAGAGGAATTCAATCCGGGCAACACCTCCTGCGCATAGGTTGCTATGCGCGTCTCTTTAAGATTAGTCGCAGCATTTGAATTCGCAAAAGCATATTGCGGAAAGACAAAATGAAGTCTGTCATCAAGTTTATTCAAGCTAAACCGGTGCTTTCCGTCCGCCTTCAAGCTAAGCATTTCACGCGTTAACGAAGAAGCTGGGAAATATTGTTTTCGCACCTCTACGATCAAGCCTTTCAAATGCCGTTGGCCCGCCAACCGCATAACCACTTCCGTTCCGCCATTGCCCAGCGCTACTGTCTCGTGGCCTTTATATTTCCATACCGGCTGTAATGCATGGACCAACTGCTCATTGATTACAAATTCGAACCAAGGAACGCGTGGCGACGGCGCAAGCAACTCCTTCCCCAACTGTTTGTCCCATATCGATGTAGGCATCACTTTGCCGTCTTCGAATGAGATTACCTGTTTCATCACGTCGTTCTCAATGGCAAGTGATTTGCCATCCCAGGTAACCTGCGCAGATACAGCGTAACTGATTACCAAAAACGCGATTGCTATCAAACTCGACTTCATTTTCTCCAAATTGCCTATCATTATTGCATGTACCCTTTATAAACCAAGCCCCCATAAGTAGAGTGCGCCCGCTCTTACCGCTTGTTGGCCGCTAGTAAAGTTAACCAAAACGCCAATGGACACTTCGGTAGCTTCTTCTAAGGTAAAATTAACTTTAACATTGAATCGGTCTACGCCGGTCACAAACGACACCTTACCTAACGCATCATCCAAGTCAGCAACATCCGGAAGATCGCTGCCTTTAGCTACCACCAGATACCGCTCTGCGGTACCACGATTTACAGCGGCCGAGTTGCCTTCAGTGGTCCACGTTACTTCATAATCGCCCGCCGGCAATGTAACCGTCTGATAAATCTTGCCATTCACAATCGCGGGGTCACCATTTCCCCATTTCTGCAGGCCGAACGACCCGGCGTTGTTGATGTTATCATATCCGCCGTAAATCTTATTACCAGCAGGACCCTGATTGCGCATCGCATCATTGGTGACCCAATCTTTCAATGTACCCCATCGCGCACCGTCGTATGTCTCGCTTTGGAACGGCGCCGTGAAATTCTTGAGATAGCGGCTGCTTATATCGATCATCGCCGGCGGCACATATTCTTCAACCTGTTGCTCGGAATAAACCGTGTGAAAAGTATCCATTGCATTAGAATCAGGCAGGAAAAGCGTCCGGTAAAAATAAGAGGTTCCCGTTAAATAATCCTGAAAAAAAGTAGTGTCTGCCACAACACCAATCTGCCGACGCACGGTATCTCCACTGAGATCCACATACTTAATGTCAGTTGCGAAAGCCCCTCCTGCGGTATCAGCTATGCCCCAAACGATAAACATTTCTCCATTCTTTTTTTGCTGTGAGGTTAAAACTGGTCTATCCAACAGCTGGGCCTGATACTTTTCACCATACGTATTCCCAAACACCTCCAAAGGTACCGAATGATTTCCTGCTTTATCATAAGTGACAATAACAAAAGAATAATCGCCTTCTGGAAGATCATCGATCGTGCAGCTAACCGTGTCCATAGTGGATTCCACGGGAACCTCCGTGGAATCCGAAAATACATTCCAAAAAACACGCGCACTAACGACGCTCGGATCCGGGCCTTTCGGCCAGCTGATTTTCACTCGCTTCAGGCCACTGCTCACCGTCACATTTGTTGGTCTTTCCGGGTAAATCCGGCCACCCTCTTCTACGTGTTCTTCGTAGGTACGGTCCATCTTCTTACAAGCACCCACTAGCACGCAACATACCAATATCCAAAATAGTAATAGCTTATTATTCATGATTTCTCCGATTTAATCAAAATACCTTAATTCATCTGCCCCCAAAACGAAATCTCTGAAGTCTGCACCCCGCCCCCCGGAGCCCAGGTTTCCAACGTTTTAAACCGAATATACCTGACGGGGGTCGCCATCGTCCCATCGAAGTCAAAATCTTCGCCATTTATAACAGCATATTCGACATCTTCTATGGTGGTCGATCCGAATGGCAAGCCTGACGGCTTGACAGAGGTAAAGGATCCCAAGAGCTCCCAGTTGTCCCATCCACCATCCGCATCGGGTTCATTGCTTCCGTAAATCTCAAAAGCCTTGATCATCGGCGCGATGTAGGGATAATTCGCCCGTTGATAGACTTTCATCCGGCTGAACGTAGCCGGGACACCCAAGTCTAGGGTAAACCATTGCGGCACTGCGAAGGATGCGGAAACAATCCAGACATTTTCGGAGTTGTTGGTAACGCCATCCCATATCTTTTCGATATTGTAATTGAACGTGTTTTGCCAGGTATCCGAAGGTAATTTAACCAGTTTAAAATTGTCTTTCGGTATAAATTCTTCGTATAATGGGGTGAGCAATTTCACCAGTGTATCCGACCTATTGCCCCACCGGTCGCGGACAAATAATCCGATCCTGCTCTCCTGATCATCAAGCCCCCTCGCGGAATACGTAGCTTTCGCACTGCTGGTGAAAAAAGTGGTTACCGGAGCCCATGTATTCTGGCCGCTCGAATCAACCATGACCACGACAGCCAGGTTGGCTTTACTAGCGTTCTCGAAAGAAACTTTGACTCCTCCGAATGTTGCGTCCAGGTCGATTGAACTAAAAACGGATAACACAGGCGGCGTTAGCGGGTTTACGGACACTTCAACCGGTTCGGATGATTTTTCATTTTTGCCGACACTGAAAATCTTAATCGGGTAAGTGCCGGTACTGCCAAAACCTTCTACCCGCAACGTGTCGTAATACCTCGACGCTTTGGTTTCTCGGATTACGCCGGGTTGGATTTCGTAAACTGCTTTTACGTAAGAAAGGTTGGGGTCGTCGGGAAGTTCGTAGGTAATTACCGCTCCTCCGGGGGTGGCGGTAATCTCAAGACCTGTCACCGGTTCCGGAGCAGGCTTATCGGAATCGAGGTGGTCCAAGCGTTCCGCTTCGGAACAACCCACAAGCCCAATCACTATTCCTGTGAATACGATGAGGATGATGTTCTTTATATTCATAACATTTATTTTAACGGATAGCATATCTATTACCATCCTATGTTTTGTACCAGATTTCGATTCACGATGATATACTCATCTTTTATGGGCCAGAAATAATCTTTTGTGCCGAATGTTTGATTGTATACCACCTTTGGCCGATAGTATGCGCTGGCGACCTGCTGCTTCAAGTCCCAGCCAACGATGGGTTGATTCAATATATTGGTCGCTTCTTTCCACCGACGTATATCCCAAAATCGGTGTCCTTCAAAAGCCAGCTCGATAAGCCGTTCTTGTCGAATGATCTGCCGCAGTCCCGCTTGCTCATTCGGCTTCTCGGGCCGCGTCGAATATTCGGCCCAAGACTCCTCCACGCCATTCAGTCCGGCGCGTTCCCGAACCAGATCCAAGTATTTAAAAGCTTCATCGGAGGGGCCAGCGGATTCATTTAACGCTTCTGCGTATAGCAGGTACACATCGGCCAAGCGGATGATTGGCCAAGGATATGAGGTCACCGAGTAGCTCGTGCCCCCACCGATAACATTTTGGTAGTGGATATATTTCTTTATGAAGTAGCCGGTTATGGTCCCCCGGTCCGCCAGGTTGCTGCCATTTCGCTGTCCACCCATTGCTTCCAGGTAAAACAGCTCGTCCGGTTGCTTATCGTCGTACCGACCTTGCCCATACCACACACCGCCGTCGAATCCCAAGTTGGCATAGAACCTAGGTTCGCGATCAAAATGCAGACCGGCGGTAACGAAATTCTTCCGAACGTATAATTCATCCTGTTCCGTCGCCTCACGAAGACTGAACCTCGCGCTGTAATCCCAGGTTTTATCTTCTTCAATAGGCACGCCGTGCTGCGAATAAAACAGTTCAGCCAGCTTCATCGGGGGAGAAAGCTCCCCCCGTAACGGCCAGTTGTCTCTATATTGCGGATCAATATGCGTAGTAGCCAATACTTGAATACTAGTCGATTTGGTTTGTGTATTAGCCCAAATGATCTCGCTGTTCCATTTTTCATTGAGGCTGTTTCGTATACTCATCTGAGTCATAATCGTATCCGTCAGTGCATACTGTCCAAATTCCGGTTCAAAATGATATAAGCTAAAACCGGCGTCATGGCAGGCTTCTATCGCCTCTTTACATGCTTCTGCCGCCCGTGCCCATTTGCTAACATCATATTCAGGGTTAAACAAGGATTGGCCATCCGGATTTTTCAAGGCCACTTGATCCGGGTTGCCATTAAATAGGGGGCTAGCTGCCGTAACCAGTACTTTGGCTTTCATACTGAGCGCGATGGCTGCAGTTACCCGGCCCAGTTCATCCATGGGATCAGCGATCTCGGTCGGTAAGTATTCCAACGACTCATCAATCAGCGCCACGATATAATTGAAGCATGAATCAACCGGATCACGCATTACCTTTACCTCATCGGGATCAGCCCATATGGGAAGATTTTCTTTAATAAGGGGAATGGGACCGTACCTTCTTACTAAAGAGAAATGATAATAGGCCTTAAGGAACTTCACCTCGCTTGCCCACCGGGCTCGCTCGGGAGCCTCCATGTCGGTTACGTTTTCGATGTTCTCAAGGAATATATTGCAGTCTCTAAGCGCACGGTACATCAGCTGCCAATTGTCGCCATAAGGATTCACGATATTCATCAATCCACGCGCAATTTCAAACATCGATCCCCCCCGCTCATTGATGCGCCAGATTTCGTCACCACCCAGCATGGCGGGGTCGGACCCCAAATCACCGTTTTTCGGCATATAGGAATAACAGGTATGCAAAAACTTCTCTGCCTGCGTTCTAACGGTAAAGGCGTTATCGAGCGTGGCGATATTATCGGGCACGATATCCAAATAACTATCGCATGCTACCAGAGTGTTCAGGCCTACAATCAGCGCTAAACACCTATATTTAAATTGCTTACTATTCATCATAAAATTGCTTTGGTTACCTTCGTTTGTCAAAAATTGACGTTTAATCCGATGTTGTATACGCGTTGAACCGGATACCCCAGCCCGTCGCCAGCCATTTCCACATCCCACAGCTTGAATTTGCTGAAGGTCAAAAGATTACTTCCATTTACAAAAATCCGGAAGTTACTGGTCCGTAGCCTTTTCTGTATGCCGGCTGGCAGCGAATAGCCCACTTCCACTTGCTTCAGCCGCAAAAAAGCGCCATCCCGCATAAACCAAGTGCTGGTTTGGGCATTATTGTTAATAATCGTGGTGCTGAGCCTTGGCCAAAGCGCGTATACATCTTGGTTATCTTCGGCCCAATGACTGTCGGCATAAGCTTTCAGCAACTGGGTTTGATCAGCAAAGGGATGCGTCCTATTCACATCAATCCAGAACGACTCATTCGCAAGCCCTTGGAAAAATGCCGAGAAATCCAATCCCTTATACCCCGCTGAAAACCCAAACCCGTATACAATCTCCGGAACCACCGGATTGCCAATCGGCACAATATCATCTTCGGTGATCTTTCCATCATTATTGACGTCCAAATACTTGATATCGCCGCCCCGATATTCGCCAAAAGGTTGCGCCGGCGAATTATAAGCTTCATAATCATCAACAAACAGCTTTTCTGCGATATAACCGTACCATTGATTGATGGAGTTGCCAACGCGATAACGGTAAGGCTCATTATACTGCGGTTCTTCGAATTGTCGGTATTTATTCGTGGCGTAGGTAAAGTTTCCCCTCGCCGACAGCCACCAGCCGTTATACCAAGATTGCTGGTAGTCTACAGACGCGTCGATGCCCTTGGACGACGCCTCCCCTACATTGGCCCGTACGGGCGCTGAGAGCCCCATGGTGACAGGCACATAGCTTCTTGTCATCAGGATATTTGTACGATATTCATAGAAGTATTCGGCTTGAAGATTTATCTTGTCGAATAAACCCAGTTCAAGTGCATAATTCTGTTTTAATGCGGTTTCCCAGGTAATATCCTGGTTGGCGTATCGTCCTACGGAAACCCCATCCCGGATGTATGTTTGGTCACGCCCAAACGTAGCACGACGACCTTCATCATCCATATCCACATTGGAAAGGTAGAAAAACCGATCTTCAGGCGATCCGATTGCATCGTTACCCACCATTCCATAAGTCGCTCTTAACCTGAAGTTGGATATGACATCCTTTGCGGGTGCAAAGAACTTTTCGTTGGATACACTCCAAGCAACACCAGCGGATGGGAAAAAACCATATCGTCTCGACTGGTGGAACCGTTCAGATCCATTGTAACCAAAGTTAAACTCGGCGAAGTACCTATTGTCGAACGAATACGTTGCCCGGCCAGACAAACCTAGATTCCGGAACGGTAGCGACAGTTGGAGTTCTTCCGCATTGGCATCGAGATATTCCCGCATCATGAATACCAATAAACCGCTTAAGCCGTGCTTCTGGTTAAATTTCCGGCTGTAATTCAATATGGACTGGAGATAAAATGAAGAATTGACCGTTTTTTCTCCCGGCTCATAGCTAAGGTATTCCGTAGCGGTAGCCTCGTTGATGTTACTGATTCCGTAAGTATCAGTAAAGCGGTCATAGCCATTAAGCGTATAATAAAAAGGATTGTACTCCCGTACCATATCGAAATATGCATACCGGTTGGTATTGAACATCGCCTCGATAGACAGTCCTTCCGTCAGATAAGAAAAGTCGTGCTTGAGTTCAAGCTGTGCTGCCATCGTCGAGGATGCGTAATCCTTATACCCGCGTGTCATGTCCGCATACGGGTTTCGATAATTGCCTGTATCGTAATTCCCGTACATGATGTGATTAACACGTTGATGCTGCTGGTCTTTTGGGAAGTAAGCCGGGAAAAGAACAGGATTCGATCTTACCACACGTCGATACATATCGGCACCACCTTGTATCGGGCCCGAATAATCATCAAAACTACCGTTAAGCCTAACGACCATATCCGTGGTTTTCGTAAGGCTAATGTCTACATTTGACCGGAGGGAGTAGCTTTTTAAGTCGATGTTGTTGTTGAAGTTATTGCGATTATTCACTTTAAGCACTCCATTATCCCGATTAAACGTGCCGGAAACGAAATACCGAGCCACACCGCCCCCGCCACTTACATTCAGGTTCATTCGTTGGTTCATGGCATAATCCTTAAACATCATCTTCCGCCAATCATTTGCCGGGTACACATACGGATTTAAACCAAGTTCTGTATTCATGATTTTCTCATCCGAATACAGCACCGTATTTGGGTTGATTTGTCCGAGAGGGGTCCGCGTATAAACCGCTTCGTTATATTGTTTCATGAACGTTACCGGGTCCGCCAATTCCACATTTCTCGTTGGCGTAGATACCGAATTTTCAATCCGGAAGGACAAAGCGGCCTTGCCGACCTGTCCCTGTTTCGTGGTTACTAAAATGACGCCATTGGCCCCACGGGCTCCGTATACTGCAGTCGCGGTTGCGTCTTTCATAATACTGAAACTGGCAATGTCATCCGGTTGGAGACGGGCCAATTGGGTAGTGGTTACTTCCATGTTGTCGATCAGAATCAACGGATCAACCTTGTATCCGAAGGTAGTGACTCCCCGGATAAAAAAATCAGCATTATCCTGGCCCGGTTCGCCACTACGCTGGTAAGCGATCATACCCGCCACCCGGCCGGCAAGGGCAGTTGTTAAGTTGCTTGAGGGGTTTTTCTTTAAATCACTCGCACTCACTGAGGTCACTGATCCTACCATATCGCTTCGCTTCTGCTGTCCAAAACCCACGACTACCACCTCATCCAACGCGCTGGGGTCGGCCTGTAAAACCACATCAATTTCTGTCAATTGATTTACCTGGATTTCTTGGCTTACATAACCAACCATTGAATACATCAAAACGGCTGATGGACTTGGTACATCGATGACATAATTCCCGTTCTCGTCGGTTTGGGTGCCAGTGCTTGTGCCTTTGATTTGAACCGATACGCCAGGCAAGACACCCGTCGTGTCTTTTACGCTTCCGGTCACCCGAACCGCCTGCGCGGATACCCACGTAATATTGGCCACCAGACACAGGAACAGCACAAAACAAACGCTTTTCGTACTTATATTTCTCATGATTTATATAATTGATTACAAATTGTTAAAAAATAACTCGCCTTCTTAGATAGATTTAATCTCAAGGATTTCTTGTCCATAGCGTTCTAATGACAATGTCAACTTTCCACGTATTAATTCGTCGCCAGAAAATACGCCAACTTCCTGATCAGTGAAGCATGCACGCACCCGATAGTTAACTTCAGGCCGTACCCAAGGCACATTAATCTGCCGACTAGCGAGCCCCTCGCTTCCCCTCAGGACCACGACCGCGCCACATCCCTGTTCGTTGAGTTTCCCCCACCAGTGCCAATCGGTGTCTGTTGGGCCCGGCACGCCACTAAACTGAAAATGTGTATAGACACCATATTGTCTGTTTAGCCGATCCAGAAGGTCAAACCCCTCCCGATATGTCTTTTTGTTCAGCTCGCTCAATGACTCCAAATCCCCAGCGAACACACTGGGCACGCCCATAAACCAGCTACACAGTTGCCGCTGTTGTATAGCGGGTGTTAGACTATTCTCAAAATTCACCGTAGCGGCACCGTAATATTCGATGGACCGCAACGGTAACCCCCTGTGCGCAAAGAATTGTTGGCGCGCGTTCCAACATCCCTCAATTAAACGCGCGCGAAGGCTGTCTGTATTCCGCAGATGTTGAACAGCAGCGCGTTGCCTCGGGTGGCCTGCACCCGAATAATCGTTGGGGGGTACATGAAAATAGTGCGCATATTTCAACGCAGCGACATCGCAGGGCGTCCCTGGCGTTCCCCAGTAAATTTCATGGGTCAATTCTAAATGTACTTCAGGAGCCATGCGAGCAACCGCGTCCTGCGCTTCAAATAGCCCCCGTAGCCCTCGCAATAGCGATTCCTTTTGTGTACGGCTGTCATGTCCAATTGCGATGTCACCGAATTTGATATTGGTTAAATCCTGCTTGAAATACGTAGCATTGTAACGGTCATGTAATGCAATCAAATCATACGCATAATAAAAACGCCACTTACTAGCATAACTCATTGCCAATGCTCCATCGCGTTCCACTTTGGGATAACTATACGCTGTTGGCAATGCCTTCAGGTCCGCCGAACGTGTCGGATGCCGAAAGCAAGTGATCCACAGCCCCGCATTCAATCTTTTATTTCGGATATAAGCCATCGTCTCGCTAAAATCGGGGAAGTTCGCTGAGTCTGGAACAACGCTGAACCGTGCGATGGCGTTCGGGCTATTTGCCTCAGACCACCCTGCATCCAATAACAGTGTCTTTATCCCAATGTCGGCAGCTATGTCCGCCGCCTTCCGCATATTTTCGTCGTTGATTAAAGGTCCGTAATTGGACCAACTGCACCATAAGGGAGCGAATAACGAAGGATCGAATACCTTTATGCCCACCACCTGCTGTAAATACTGCTGGAAGTCAGTCTCGACCGCCCTATCCATCGCTGTAGATATTGCAGAAATCGTTTGAGTAGGCAATCCCGCATAAGCGTAAGTAAAAACAGGTTCAGAGCTAAATTGCTCTGCTGGCCCCAATACCCATTCAAAATGGTCCAAGCTATATCCCATGCTTCCCTGCGCCGAAATGGTACGCAGCGCTGAAGGAACCTCACTAACCTGTAGCACGCCATGGGTTTTGTTACTATGGGAAAATGCCCGAATGCTGGATACGGCTCCCCTGCCAGAAGGTGTCAAATCGGAGATATGAAGATAATCGGCGGATAAACATATATCGTCAATCATCAAGCTATCAAACTTCAACCACGACTTACTTCCATTGGTAATCTCCACCCACTTCCTGATAGCGGGGTATTCCTCATGAATTTCGTAAATGACATCAACAGCCAAGCCATTGAGATCATCCATCCCGCTGCTACTATAGCGTACCCTTAGTTGGTTCACGCCCTCATTGGGCCGGGAATGGATAATAACATGATGGTTAAACACGCTACCCAAGGCAGACCCATAACATGCGGTGACCGCTCTCCATTTTACTTGCTGTTCATTTACCGCATGGTCGTTGCGCACATGCAGCTCGTCTGTTTCTACCAAATTCTCCTTTAGTGAAATCAAACCCGGATCACCGTCCTTTAGTTCAGGTAACCCTTGGGGGGCTCTGTTCGGTACAGCACGATGTATGCGGAAAGATATTTCCGATGCTGGACCTGAGAGCAAATTCTGTCCTGACACACGAAGTTCCTCCGTGCGCAATCCCGTTTCATCTATCGATAACACGCGCTTCAGAAGTCCGGCATCCAATATTACCGACCGTTCGTTTTTAACAACGTCACTAGCAACCTGGCCTTGTGCCGACACAAAGCACATAGGAAAAAATTGAACGAAAACCTGATATATCACCCGTTTCACCAAACGCATAGCAGTTATATTAATTGTCTGTGATGTCTACTGATTAACGAACCATCGCTCGCAGCATCTTTCTGTTAGGTCTATAAGCAATAGTTATTATATCCGCTAAATTCCGCAAAAATGACAGTCGGAAAAAACACCCTATTTGCTTGTTGTAATACACTATTGCAGCCATCAAAACGTAATCATCAGCCCTCCATCCACGGTCACAACCGACCCCGTCATATATGACGCATCCGGCCCGGCCAAGAACCACACCACCCCTCCTACTTCCTCGGGTAAGCCTGGCCGTTTTAGTGGCAAGTGGTTATATTTAATATAATTATCCCTAAACCAATCCGACTCCAGTTCATTGCCATGGGCCTTAATCGACATGGGCGTACAAATAAAACCGGGAGCCACCGTATTGGCCAAAATACCCCGTGGCGCCAGCTCCAATGCCAACGAACGCGTGAATTGCGTAATTGCCGCCTTGGCCATCCCGTATGCCGAGCTGCCATTTTCCACCCGGTTCCGATGGATGGAAGTGATGTGGATCACCCGGCCACCGTCTTTTAGCAGCGGTACAAGCAAACGACAACTCTTCACCGTGCCATAGAGCATCACTTGCAAGGCATTGTCCCATTTTTCGAATTCGCTCTCTAATGCCGGCATACCCTGCGAAACGCCTACGCTATTGACCAACACGTCAAAGTTGCCCACCTCGGTTTCGACCCACTTAGCCAGTTCGCTGATATGCTCGCTGTTTCTCACGTCAACTTCAAACGCTCGGTGACCCTCACCCGCCAGCGCGGCGCAGACATCGTTGCCTTTACACCGGTTTGATGACCCGATCAACACACGATAACCTTCCTTGGCAAAACGATGGGCAGTTGCCTTTCCAATACCCGATGACCCTCCCAGTATGACTACTTTCTTTGCTTCCATCGTTAGTATGTCGCCCTCCCACCAGAAATATCAAAAACAAACCCGGTTGAGAAACTCGCCTCGGGCGAAACGATCCACGTGGCTATAGCAGCCACCTCGTCCACGGTGCCCAACCTACCCATCGGGATTTTGTCAGTCATATAGGTGAGCTGGTCGGGTGCCGTATCGGCATTCATCGCCGTTTTGATTACTGCCGGTGCCAAGCCGTTCACCGTTATCCCTTTGGTGGCATACTCTTTACCTACAGCCTTTACCAGACCAATTACGCCGGCCTTTGTTGCCGAATACCCCACCATATTGGGATTACCCTCCTTACCCGCTATCGAGGCAATCAAAAGGATGCGGCCGTAGCTATTTTTTTCCATCAATCCGACTCCGTATTTGGTTACTAAGAAAGCTCCACGAAGATTCACGCCATAAATCCGGTCAAACTGAGCGGTATTGTATTCTGTGATCGGCGTACTTGTAGGGCCCACAATACCCGCAGAATTTATCAACACATCCAGCTTCCCATACCGTTGCGCCACTTTGGTAAATGCTTGCTTCACCGATTCCTCATCCGAGATGTCGACCGAAAAGCCTGAAATTGCTAATTCTTCATTGCCAAATTCTTCCAATGTGGCGTTCAATTTATGCTCATCGGCATCTACTATCACCACGGTTGCTCCTTCATCTGCCAACCGTTTGCTGATGCTTTTTCCCAGACCATCGGCTCCTCCCGTTACAACAGCAACCTGTCCTGAAAATCTTTTATCCATTTAGTTATTTAATGTTTTTAATGTTATTTATTCCGTACCGGCATCTGAAGGCGCTTCTTTATCCGCTCCAAATATTACCGGCTAAATTAGACGACTTCACTTTAACAGAGAAGCACCCTATTTGCCACCTGTGATACATTATTTACATCGTGGGTTAAAATTTTGGATATCTGAAAAATAATTGCTAATTATGTATCACTAACAAAGGAGGATGACCATGCAACAGCACAACCTGAAGAGTATTTTCCAGCACCAAAGCGCCTTGGTGGATATGAGTTTTATCGTGAGGGAATACCGGCAGCGGCATTTCGACTCCCCCTTCCATTTCCACGACACCTATGAATTGATCATGATTCCGAAAAGCCATGGTAAATTATACATTGGCAATAAAGTCGTCAATTTCTCCGATGGTGAGATTTACCTGTTCGGTCCTGGCTTGCCGCATTGCTTTCTCAATGACAAGTCGTTCCGGGCAACCGGCGAAACGGCGCATGCTATCGTGATTTTCTTCAAGATGGATTTCCTAGGAAAGGATTTTTTCAACAAGCCCGAGCTGGCAGCCGTTAAAGAGCTTCTCCAACGTGCTGCTGTAGGACTGAAACTCAACCAGCCCAACCGATGGATACAGCATGCTTTTCCTGCCATCATGGAAACCAAGGGGATGGACGCAATGCTCATTTTGCTACAAATGCTTCATCGATTATCGCAGCTGCAAGACCAGTTGGTACCCATTAATAGCACCATCCCAAAGGTACGGCCCAAACAAAAGGACGCCGAGCGGCTCGAAAAGGTGATCCGTTATATCATCGAAAATTTCAAGGATGAGCCCGACAGCAATGAAGCGGCATCTCTTGCTTGTATGAATGAAGCGGCTTTTTGCCGTTATTTCAAGCGGCGGACAGAAAAGACATTTTCGCAGTTTGTAAATTATGTACGGGTAACGCACGCCACCAACTTACTGTCAAAAGAAAACTGGAATATTGCCAGTATTTGCTATGAATGTGGTTATAAGAATGTTTCCTACTTTAATAGGCAGTTCAAAAGCATTATGGGGGTTACGCCAATGGAATACCGATCGAACCATGTGGGCACCGCGGAAACCTTGTTGGATGAAATCGCTTAATGACAACTTGTAGCCCCTTCACTGCTCATTAGATTTACCAAAACACCATATACAAGGCTACCAAGATACCACACACCAGTAGCGATCCTACAGCGAACCCTTTATCCACTCCAAATAGTTTGCGGTCAATTGTTAGTCCCTCCGGCCGAATTCCGCTACGCCTATCCACGAAGCTGATGAACCACATCCCTAATAGGCATAGTCCAAACACGATACTCATCCGATCGAGGAAAGGGATTTCAAACACACCATTTTCATTTTGCTTGGCAAAACCAATTGGCTCCAGAAACGACCAGTCCACCCAACCGGGCGAGAATTTCAAGAGCACCGAAAAGATAAATCCACCCACCGTGGCATACAAAGCTGCATTCGAGGTGGTTCCTTTCCAGAAAAAGCCCAAAATAAACATAGCAAAGATACCGGGGGATACAAAACCGGTGTATTCCTGTATATACTGGAATCCCCCCTTCTTATCGATTCCCAGGTAAGGCGCTATTACCGTGGCTAACACCATGGAGACGACGACGGTCCATTTCCCAATCTTGACCAATTGTGCCTCGGAGTGGTTTTCACCGCCAATCCGTCTATAGATATCCAAGGTGAAGATGGTCGCGATACTGTTTGCTTTTCCTGCGAGTGATGCAACGACCGCCGCCGTGAGCGCGGCAAAAGAAAGTCCTTTGAGGCCGGTTGGAAGTAAATTGAGCAGTACGGGGTAGGCTCTATCGGGATTCAGTGTCCCGTCGGCCATCATTTCATCCTGGAAACTCCCCTGTTGGTATAGCACGTACGCGGCAATGCCCGGTAGTACGACGATCAACGGCATAAGCAATTTCAAGAATGCTGCAAAAAGAATCCCCCGTCGAGCCGTTTTCAAATCGGCACCAAGTGCCCGTTGGGTAATGTACTGGTTGCACCCCCAGTAATTGAGGTTGGCTATCCATAGTCCACCGAGGATCACGCTTAAGCCGGGCAAGTCAAAATAATTGGGATTATCGCGATGCAAAATCATTTCGAAATGCGTATCCGCCTGTTCGGTCATCAACGTAAATCCCGCTAAGGCGCCCGACTCACCGAAATGATCCGCCACCAAATCAAGCGCAAGGTAGGTGGTGGCCAATCCGCCTAAGATCAAGAAACCAACCTGTATCACGTCTGTATAACCAATCACTTTCATACCACCCAAGGTAATCACGATAGCAAATGCGGCAAGAAAATACATGCAGGCCGTTAAGTCAAACCCGGATATGCTATTGATGGCCAATGCCCCTAGAAACAAAATCGATGTCAGGTTGACCACCACGTACAGCAATAACCAGAAAACCGCCATAATCAACCCCACCGTACTGTTGTACCGCTGACTCAGGAACTGGGGCATGGTGAAAATCTTGTTCTTCAGGTACACTGGGATAAAAAAAACGGCCACCACAATTAGTGTCAATGCAGACATCCACTCGTACGATGCGATAGCCAACCCCATCTTGAAGCCGAAGCCACTCATCCCGATAAATTGCTCAGCTGAAATGTTGGATGCAATGAGCGAAGCCCCTATCGCCCACCACGTGAGTTTGCCCTCCGCCAAAAAATACTCCGAGGTCGATGCTTCGGTTGATTTTTTCCGAAAGTAAACCCACAGGCCGTATCCAGCCACGACGATAAAGTAGCAAATAAAAACAACGTAATCTCCTGTGGTTAACTTGTTCATCCGGCTTATTCATTAGTTGGCACAGTTCAACAGGCTACAAATATAGAATCCTCCGCGCCGGAAAGTATACACGGGGTTTGCCCAGGTTGATACAATATTTGCCGTCCCGGCAAATTTTTGGTGATCCGGTCTCATTATGCAGTACAGAACAGGTTGCCCGTTATTGTCAAACGGCTATCTTTGAGGGCTGTATTTAACCAATGGCTAATCGTTAAAATTCGGGGGCCTAGAATGCCGTAGTTATTGTACGTTATGACGTTATTAAAAATCACACAAGTATGGTGGTGTTGCGCTGTATTGCTGCTGGTCAGCGCCCCCTCACTATACGGACAATACATCAAGGTGGATGAGGCAGATTCGCAATATGTCGGCAAGCCATTGGTGAAAAATGATCCGGCATATGCTGATTTCAATACGGAGCAGATTGCGCTTATCATGATGAGCGCTCCGAAAGGCGCAACGATTTATTTTCCAGCTGGCGATTATCATTTTAATGGGAGCGCGATGCCTAACAGAGGTACCATTGAATCCAGCCAAAGGGGCCAAATTTTCCGGGGAGATGGCGTGGGGACCACCCGCATCATCCAACACAATGCGCAGCGCGACTTTGGATTCCAAGCTCGGCCCGATTTCAAGCGGGTGCCGGCCGCAACACTGAGGGTACGACACAAAGGGTGCCGCGTAGAACAACTAACGATTAAATTGGCCGATCAGCTAGCACCCAAAACCATCGCTGGTTCCGCAGCCATTTCTATTGCGCATATCGTATATTTTCCCGACCACAACGTGGGAATTGTTGAAACCACGGGCGATTCGAGCACAGGAAATTTTTTGCTGGACCATGTGGTCGTCACAAACGTAGATATCGGCGAAAACCATACCGGCGGCATTTTAGCGCAACGATTTTTCGAAGTGGGCATTGATATCCAAGGATCGGGCGGACATATCCGCGTCGCTAATGTCAATCGGCTTGATGCGCGAACAGGTATCCGACTGGACAATGGCAATCATTGCGGACAAGGTGAATATCAATTCGAATCGATCTATTCCATGGGTAATCCGTCCGTTTTCACGGATGGCGTGTTTTTCGATTGGGTGGGAGGACAAGCCCCTTCCATACACAACAGCTCGTGCTCCTTTACCAGTGGTATCTTCGCCGGACCAAAGGGCAAATATGGCGATCGGCTCAACCCTTATCCAGAAGCCATCGTAAAACGGCGACCTGAAAAAGATTGGGATTGGCTTACCATCCATGATCATTATGTGGTTGACCGGCCTGACGAAAACCAACGGCGCGAATGGTATGGCTTACCGCGGTACAGCGAAATCGTCCGTATTGGTAGCCAGCCTAGAACAGGTGGGAACGAATGGATATTGGGCGAGGATTTCGTTATTGAGCAGATCGATACGGGTGCCTACCAAGGTGCTGTTAAGATTATCTGGAAAGGCGAGAGACCGTCACCCACTTCGGTATACTATGTCACTTATCGACAGGAAGCAGCTTATCGGGTACACGATCTGGAGTGGGGAAACGCCATTAACTTCTCTTGCCAAGAAGCTAACCAAGTAAATGGATTTGCCATCAAGTTTGATGATCAGGAAACGGGATACCGTAACCCTGACTTCCGTTTCGGTATCGGCTACAACTTCCTGTTTTCGGGAAACTTCATTATTAATGGCAACATCGTGTTCAACGGGCATGTAGACGACATCAATATCAGCGGCTTGACTTCCGGCGTTTGCAACATCATGCTGCAGGGAGCCGACAAGAACAGGCCTGTGAGCCGTATATCGGTAAATAACAGCACGTTCAACCACCTCGTTGTAGGGGATTACACGCACCAAATCAAAGGCACCAATAATTTCATCGATAACACCTATCAAATCCATGCCCAACCGGGTATGAAACAAGATGTGCTTCTTGATGAAAAGAAACTGCAGTTTGACGATTTGGACAAGGTAGAATTGTTGTATTCCCGCTAAGAATACCTACCCAAACCCTTTCACTTTCCACCCTTTTCGGTACGATCGGCGCAAGTACTGCTCCGCATCGGGATAATTGGGAAACTTCATACGGGCTGCATCCCATTCCAACAATGTACCCGGTACCCGTATGGCGACTGTGCCCAGCAAAATAGCCTCCGTCATCGGCCCGGTCTGTGCAAAATGCGATTCCGTCTGCGCTTTACCCAAACAGGCATCTACGAAATGATGGTAATGGTTGCGTTCTTCCAACTGGGGGTATTGATGATCTTTGAATTTGCTTTCGGGGAGAAGTACCGGCGTTCCCTGATGCGGAATAAGCAACGCTCCTTCGGTACCAATCAACATCGCAGCCTCTTCTGGGTAATTTCCAGCTTTATACAAGGAACGGACTTCCGCCGGCGGATAGAATTCACCGTCGAACCACTCCACAGGCAAAACTTCTGATGCGGTTTTGCTGTTGCCGGGGAACATCCACGTGATGTGGTTACCCCGGGGCCAGGTATCGCCTCTGCGCTCGGGCGAATCTTTCCACGACTGCTCCACTTCCGCCACGACCGAGAGCGGCGATTTCATATCCAATCCCTTCCAGACTGCATCGAAAATATGGCAACCGATATCACCCGACCACCCCGTACCGAAGTCTTGCCAAGCCCGCCAAATTGCCGGGTGATAGATCCCGGGCGCATAAGGCCGCATGGGTGCCGTACCGATCCACTTATCCCAATCCAAGGTAGCAGGCACTTCCTGAGCTTGCGCAGGCCGCGGTCCGGCGAGGCGATACTGCGCAATGCCCGACCGGTTTGAGCAGAGGTAAGCATGTTTAACTTTTCCGATGGCGCCCTGCTTTATCCACTGCACTGCGGTGCGGTCGCCAATGGACGAGGCAACCTGGGTACCAAGCTGGGTAATCACACCAGCCTTGATCGCCGCTTGGGTGAGTACGCGCACCTCGGCCACATCATGGCACATCGGCTTTTGGCAATACACATGCTTACCGGCATCGATGGCTTCCATGGCGATGATGAAGTGATTATGATCGGGCACCGTAACGTTGACGGCATCCATGTTACGCTTTTCTTTTTTGAACAGCTCCCGCCAGTCGGTGTAGAGGCGGGCTCCTGGAATAAGCTCGGCGGCTTTCTTTAAATGGTTTTCATCAACATCACATAGCGCCACGATTTCGACATTGGGGTGGGATTTAAAATTCTGTAAATCGTGGGCACCCATACCGCCCACACCAATGCAGGCATGCCGAAGCTTGCGGGCGGGTGGAGCGGCAAAAGCCGTATCCAAAATAAACGGTGCACTGACAGCAGCCGCGGCGGCGGTGCGGAGGAAATCTCTTCGCGATGTTGAATGGTTATCGTTCATGGCTTATAAAAGAATTTGGTTAAACGTCTAATCGGGCAGTATCTTCACGCGAATGTTGCGAAACAGTACCTTGCTCCCCGGGTCGTGGCCTTGCAAAGCGAAGGTTCCGCTTGAAATGGTACGCCCCGTATGAGGTGCCGTCTTGGTATTCGGTTCGTTATACTCCAGGATAAGCTTCCCATCAATCAATATCCGAACCGTTTTGTCCTTGACGATAATATGTTGTGTATACCATTGGTTATCGACCACAGGCACTGTATCTACATGCACTACGCCGTAGATGCTGCCCGATCGCCGCCAATCGGTATGCGAAATGTTGACCTGCACCTCGTGGCCAATAGCCGGGAACCCTTCCTCCTGAAACTGCGTATGGAAGTAAATGCCCGAGTTCGACCCCGGAAAGGTCATTACCTCCAGCTTCAATTCGAAATTCTTGAAATCATGATCCTCAACACCGCCGGCGTAAAAAAGGTGCGATCGCTGGCCATTCACCACGATGGCGCCATCTTTAACACTAAACGTTTCGGGGTTTTCATTTACCCGCCACCCGGCTAGGGTTTTGCCGTCAAAAAGGGCTATCCATCCGGCTTCCACCGCCGGCCCGGGCACCTCCGCAACTGTCGCACGACCGCCATTACCGGCATAGGTGCCGAGGCAGAAAAACATACATACCACAGTCAAATACAACCTGTTTATACGCATCATCATCATCTTAAATTAAGTCCTCGTTGCCGGCAACCTTCACAGCGGTTAAGTTACGGATTAAAATGTACGATGCACATAAAATTTGAAAGTAGTGATATGCTAACTTAGTGATTCGGCCATCGCCCTTTGGCTGCATCGGGGTTGCCTTCCAGGTACTTGCGGTACAAAGCAAAAAAAGTAGCGCCGTCTAACAGTTCGATATTCGGATTGCGCTGATGGATTTCATCCACGACCTGTACATACCAGGTCGGCGACTTCAAGATGTTTCGGAACCAATGGAAACGCAATGGCCGTTTATCCACCCGGTCGATGACAACCTGTGCTGCCACGGCTGGGTCTGCCTGGTTCACGTCCGCATCCGAGCGTAGCACCGGCATTTCGCCATGCAATAGTGTCATGGGTACCTTTTGTGGCACAATACCGTCCGGACTGAACTGTGCGTAGGCATCCAGTCCGGCTTCATCCAGCCCCGGCGCCTCCCCATCAATAACAAATCCCGTAATGGAAAGGCCCCATTTTCGGTAATATGGAATATTATGAGCCGCCCATTGTTTGGTCCCATCTGGCAATCGGGATATCTCGCGCGGGACTTGTAGCATCCCCGGCATGAGGTACCCTGCCCCATTATCGGCCGCAGCGAAATAATCGTTTGCCGTAGCCGACAACCGTCGGTATTCCATCGCCATCGGGGCGCGTCGCGCCAACACCGGGCTGATGCACCACATGAGGGGTACCTTCCCCCGGTTCGGGTCGTCCCACAGCGTGGGCGTGGTCTGCGAAAGCCAAGAGGCCGCGTCGTAATCGCCCACGTAAAACACAAGGTATTCCTTTCCGTTTTCCACCAGTTGACCGTCTGCCGTGAGGTAACCGCGCGCTACGAGTTCGTCGTCCGTGACCCGGTGCTGCGGATAGGTTTCCTTCAGCGGATAATGTTGCCAAAAAGAAGCATTGGCCAACGCGCCGTAGCCGATGGCATCTGCATCCTTAAACGCATTGTAGGCGCTGATGATACGGGAGTATTCCCATTCTGTAGATACGTCTTCATGCTTTCCGCCAGCATGTTGTGTATATTTAAAGGCCCATGGCGGGAATCCGCCGATATGGGTAAAGGTATTGCCGTTGTCATTTTGCTGATAGGCCAGTAGCAAAAATTCTTTCAGTGTTTCCAAGTCTGTCCCCGGCCGCTGGGCAGGATCATCGGTGGCCGGCTCATCCGCCCAGGGGCTAAGGTCAAAGAAAAAGGCTTTTCGGCTGACAAAGTAGTCATGGTTGGATAACGTGTGGTGATTTCGATTTATCCGCGTCGGATTGGTCATCCAATATTGGTCGATGTAATAAGCACCAAAAGCAGTATTACATTTCCCCTTTTTCAGGTAGTGCTCAATGAACCATCGGTAAGCGTCATTCTTTGCCGACCCGCTCGAAGCGCGCGAAGTACCGGGTATCTTCCCCGAGCCTGTGAAAAACGGTTTCCCGTTCTTTTTTACCAGCCAAACCTTTACCGGTAAACGCAGCCCGGTTTCCACCAGCTGATGATAGAGGCTCCCCTCATCGGGATCGTAACGGACGGCAATCAGCCCGTCAGCACCGGCCACCGCCGATGCGACGTTGCTGGTCGCCGGCACGCTCGGGTCGTAAACGACAACCCCCTTGATGTCATCCTTGAATGCCGCAATCAATGAGATGATATCTGGATAAACCACGGTGTCGCTACCCGCCAACCACTTTCCTTCCGCCCGGTAGGTATCCCACCAATAGCGATCAATATCGTGCGTTCCATTTTTAACGAAATAAGTGTAAAGACGAGGTGCCTCTCGATTAACCAAGCCCTGCAGGGTAGCCAGTGTATGCGCATGGTCCCAAGCCTGCTTCACCTCCTGTGGCTTTTCCCAAGCGCCTTCCAATGTATATCCTAAATCGAATACCGCAAGGGTATGGGGTGCGTTCGTCTGCCCATATAACAGGCTGGACGCCATGAATCCTAAGGTAATTCCAAATAAGGTGTTTTTAAACGAATGCTTACCTACTTTCATCTGTTTATTTTTTGTTTCTCAGTTGTCATATGGAGCCTTTGATGATTAAGATAATCATTGCCCTGTGTGCTTAATGATTATTTTAATCATGTCGGGTTCATGACAGCAATATTTGCAAAAAAAAGCTTCCGAAGCAACTTCTTCTCGCGAATAACTATTTCTGTCCGAGCGACCATCTCCGTAAAAATTAATTTTGCTATTCCAAGTTAGTTTACGATATTGCAGGTGACTCAATTATTAATCAATACAAGAAACATGAAACTGGGAACGCTCGGCACTCCTGCTATAGCCATTCGATAATTTATGCTATCTAAAACTTATGCTATCCAAAAAGAACTTGGTGAGGATATTAAGTGCAATCTTAGTACTCCCCTTTTTATTCTTTGTCTATAAAGCATGCCAAACAATCATGTTGACTTCGATTGTCAAGGCCGCTAATTATCCCAGCGACTTTGATACGTCGGTAAAGGCCCCTAGGTTATCAGATGTAGACTTTAATTCGTTTCTTAAATTCAAAACCGGCGGGGAACTCATCAAGTTAGACGGGCGTGAGGCCATGTTACGTGTGCTTAAACTACCGATTCCCTCTCCCGACACGGTATTCGTTAACGAGCTAAAAGCATCCAACGAATGGGATTCGGGGTTTGACCCCTTTAGGTTTCCTGAGGTAAAATCACGCTATCAGCTGACGGGCAATCATATCTTTACCGACACCCCTACCCGTGTGTCGCTGTCTTTTCTCGGCGGTAGTTGTCAGAAAGATTTCCGTGATGGGCACGATTATTATACGTTCAAATCCACTAGGTCGATATCGCTTGACCTTAACGATGAACACCTTTTCATATTCAATCGTCCTCAGTCAGCCAATTTCGATATTTTCTTGAGCAATATGACCGATAGCCTGTACATTGGTATAGTCTACTATCCCGGGCGCGCGAAACCAGCTTCCACGGACCAGCGGCTACTTTAAATTTTTACACCTATTAATCGCGAGATGATATCCTAATAATCGTCTTATAATAAATTGAGAATGGTAGATAGAAGCGTGAAAACATACTACTTTTTATTTGTCTTTTTTCTTATGCATTACGACGGTTCTGGTCAGCAAGCCTTCGATTTAGTTAATGCATACAAGCACAAGTCCCAGGAACTATTGGATTCATTTATCATCGCAAACGATCTCAATGGCCGCGATGCTTCCGACAACAAGGTCCAACACAGCATCAGGAGTATCGTGACCACATTACTTCAAGAATATGTCAGCGAGGGGGGGCAAAAGCCATATGCTGATGGCGCACCATACAATGAAGTGTACATTGTCGTTCAACCTGAAGTAGCCGTTTGCTTTACGAATACATCGAATCTCGATTCGACGGATATCCGAAGGCGGCAAAACTCAACCCCGTTGAATGAGGTGGTCTTTTACCCGCATCGGGGTTTCCGATCCTTCTTTATGTCGGCAAATTATACCGAATTTGATCGATTGGTTGACTGTGCAACGTACCGGCTGCAAACCGTGAAAACAGTTGGTGATTATCAGGTCATCGTAACGGATACCTCTTTTGTTGAGGCGGTAAGGGCTTTTCTGAGTGCTGACCGCTCCAAACGCCGGGAGCATTTGCGTAAAGTTGTTTTTTTAGATAACAAGCTAAAACTATTTGAAGCCGAAGGCGGGCAAGTTAAGATAAGGCCCGCTACCTATACGTTCCATTACAGTTTATTCATCGACCGGATTATCTTCGACCACGACCTCAAAAGTGCGCTCGTACAGTATTCGTTTAGGAATAAGAGTTGCGAGGCAGACCTCCGCTTTAAAAATAGTCAATGGGTGCTTCAAAAAGATACCGACGTGATTATGTATTAATGAAATTTATAGCCAATTCATCATCTTATGCGATCTTTTTTATCAACCCTTTTGGTAATCGTCAGTGCTCACGCATTTTCACAAGAAATTGTTCGGAATTTGGATTTCGAACAAATTGACTTCAGGCGGATGCCTATCGGTTGGAGTCTCCAAAACAAAAAAAACACACATCTCTTTTTGCTGGACACCGCGATAAAGCACAGCGGCAATGTTAGCGTTTCGATTGCCGCTAAGTACCAAGGTGAAAAAAGTCCCGGACTAGTCAATACGGGATTAATTGCCCCGGACTTTACTGGACATAAAACCATCAAGATTATTGGCTACATCAGAACCGAGCACCTAGCGGAAGGTACCGCTTCGCTTTGGATGAAGCATCGATCTTCTTCGGTAATCCTTGCAGGTGTTAAAAAGGATGTCCAGCGTTAAATGGACATCCCTTTTTTTATCGGTTCATCTTCCTATCGCCTTAGTTATACGGGATTGGCTTGCCCGATGGCCCATCCATATGTTGGGGCAGTTGGAAGACATTCCCATCCCGGTCGGAAAAATAAAGTCTGGATTCAGACTTTTCACGGCCATTCCCATCAGCCCAAAATGCATAGAAATCCGGATGGACATTGACAGGCCGACGCGCATACGTGTGGTTGAACTCACTTTCGTTTGTCAGCTGCCGCACGCGCTTCCACCGCTTGCCTTTGTTTTTAGACTGCCAAAGCACCATCTCCCCGCCCGTATTATATTCCTGGGGCCCTTTCGCTGTGGGCGCAATAATCGTCCACTTCCGCCCTTGGATATAAATCGACCCCATGTCGTACGCATTATCGGATTCGGTTACTTTCCTGATGTCCCATCTTTTGCCGGTCCAATAGGCCGTGTGCCACTCCCTTGGTCCGTCTTCCGGACCGGGCATTGGCCCCCCGCTGGTCAGATAAAGGATAATGGGCCGCCCACGTTTATCGAAGTTCACATCGCAGATATAGACATTTTTATTTTTGGAATCATATTCGTGTACCAAAGCCGCATTGGCAACTTCCGTAAGCGGCAGGGTTACTTCAGCACCAGTAACCGTGTGCCAGGTTTTCCCGAAATCGTTTGTCTGCAAATAATACAGATTCGTACGGAAGTCGAGCCCTCCCCTGACTTTGCGTGTTGGATGATAATTAAAAGCCGTGCCGATGCGGCGGTCCTGGTTACCACTGGTTTGATATTGCCCTTGGTCCAACAGCGAAAGATCTTTCCATTCAGACCAATCCACGCCATCCTTGCTGGTCATCCAACCGATTACCCGGCCTCCTTTTTTCTCGTAGTGCGTAAATAGTCCGGTAAAGCCGTCGTCATTTGAATAATACATTTGCAAGTAAGAAAAATTATCCATCGGCACTTTCTTTCCAGCCACCAACTTGGTAGCCGCTATCCGTTCAAACGTAGAAATATCATACGGCTGTTTGCTACGATGGATAAAAGACGGGCGACCGGTTCCATGTGAGGTAGAGAAAATCCAGATGTACCCGTCCTTATCAATCTGCATCACGGGGTTGTCGTGCGCATCATTCGTGGCTTTGTCAAGCACAATGGTAGGACGTGGTACTTCACCGGTCTTGTGGTCAAAATAAGAAACCATGTGGTACAACGTCTTTCCCGAATCGTCGGTGCCGCCGTAACAGAAAAACGTCTTGTCCACTTCCGCTGAGTAAACAGAAAAAGGGTAATGATTGGCGGGGTAAGTTCCCAGTCCACCGCTATACTTAAAGTTATAAGGTGCAGGTACTGCTCCCCGTTGCCCTGCACCGCCAATCGCATACCAGATGCCGCGATACCCTTCGGCAGGCTGGTTGATCAGTTTTGCTTTTCCATAAATGTCTTCGGGCGATTGCGCCTGGGCCGCACTAAAGAAGATAACCAATGACAACCCCAATAAAAACATCCGTTTCCCGACAGATACAGTTTGAGTCTTTAATAACATACGAGCTTATTTAATTTCAAATTTTCATTAACAGACATTAGGCTAATAGCATTCCGATTAGCCCCGCCACAAGCACATAGTATATGGTGGGGACAATGGTCTTCCTTAATATAACTCCCTCTTTTCCCATTAAGCCCACCACCGCAGACGCTGCGACCACATTATGGATAGCAATCATATTACCGGCAGCAGCGCCCACCGCCTGAAGGGAAACGACCGATACGGTAGAAAGCTGGAGCTTGGATGCAATACTGTATTGGAATTCCGCAAACATCAAGTTGCTCACCGTATTGCTGCCCGCTATAAATGCACCCAAGGCTCCTACCGACGGGGAAACCGACGGCCAGAATTGACCCACTTTAGATGCTACCCAGTCGGCCAGCACCACGGGCATACTCGCCATTTCATAGTGGTTGATCCCCGAATTGATGTATATCCGCACCATGGGGATGGTAAACAGCAGCACGAACGCGGCCGCCAGCGTTGTGGATAACGACTCCTTACTTGCTTTCATAAGGCCCGATGAAGGCAACTTATGGGCGACCACCGCCACCAAAGCTGCCATAATCAACATCGTTCCGGGCAAATACAACGGCGAGGATGAAGCGGATATGGTCGTCCCCAAAACCGATGGCCAATCAACCTTCAGGCTTTGCAAATACTGCCCAATCCCCAAGTTCTGCAACCGAGTAACGATCAACAATATCGACACCAGCACATAAGGCATCCAGGCTTTGTAAATGCTCATGGGGGTGCCACTGTCCAGCCCATCCTTTTCCATGGCTACTTGTCCGGACCAAGATGGCTGCCATCGGTCGGCTGGCGGAAAATCCCAGGTGTCTCTAGGGATCAAAAATTTACGCTTGACCGCAAAAACAACAATGCCCAGCCCAATCATTGCGCCTAAAAGCGACGGAAACTCCGGCCCCAGCAAAACCGCCGTACAGAGGTACGGAATGGTAAATGCCAACCCTGCAAAAATGGCAAATGGCGCAATGGTTACGCTTTTTTTCCAGTCTTCCCGTTTTCCAAAGACGAAAATCGTCATCACCACCATCAACCATGGTATGAACGTACCGATGATGGCATGGATAGCGGCAGCCTGCGTGGTAACGGCCTGTAAGAAAACCTCCTTTTCTCCTGCCCCGCCAAAACCTGCTGCCAATCCATTGTTCACCCCGATCAATATTGGAGTGCCAATGGCGCCGAACGTCACTGCCGTGCTTTGGACCATCAGGCCCATCAATACGGCCGCCATCGCCGGAAAGCCCAAGGCCAGCAGCAGAGGCGCTACAATAGCTGCGGGTGTCCCGAAGCCGGAAGCCCCTTCGAGAAAGGAACCGAAAAGCCAGGCGATGACGATAATCTGTACCCGCCTGTCGGGACTAATCAAGGTAAAATTATACCGGATACTGGCCAGCCCCCCCGAGTACTTGAGCACAGACAGCAAAAGCAGTGCCCCGAAGATAATATATAACACGTCAAACGTGATGAACAACCCCTGTATCGTGGACGCCACCACATCGGCGATATCCATGCCCCAGTATTGCAACGCCAACCAACCGGTCAGCAGCAACACCAAGGGCATGGTGTATTTTGCCGGGAACCGGAAACCGACCAACAATACCATCGCTAGTAAAATCGGAGAGAACGCTAATGCGGCCTGTATTGTCAAGCTCATCTTCAATTAATTTTCCAAGCCCCAAAAAGTCAACTGGGCAATATTTATATAGCCCCGGTTTTGAGAATCCCAATTGGAAAGGGTTTTAAACCGGATATACCGTACCGGCGGCAAATCCTCGCCAAACGTCACCATCTCGCCCGCTAAGGCATGGTCGATATCTTCCGCGGTAAGCGGTCCTTCACCTGATGGTTTAACCGACTCGAAGGTGCCCAGCAAAATCCAGCTGTCCCAACTACCATCCGGATTTGGATCCGCCGAGCCCCAGATCTCCGCTGTTCGCACATTCCCACCGGCATAAAGACGACCATTTGTTTTCGTCCCCCGCTGATTAATCTGCATCCGGGTCAACTCGGTGGTCACGCCCAAATCAAACGTAAACCACTGCGGCATATCCCCGCTGGTTTTCGTGATAAATGTGGGGCTTTCCTTATTCAGTGTTCCATCCCAAATATGTTCCATTGTTGAGCTCCCCGAATTTGGCTCGTACGTATCAGTAGGCAACTCAACTTGGGCGAACAACGACTTGTTCAACTCCACTTCGCCACCGAATAAGTCAGGGTCAACAACCACCTCGAAATCGGCAGTCACGAACGTATCAATGGCGAGTGAATCTGGCAAAAACATGGTCCAATGCACAAAATTATAATCGGGTGCGTACAACGGCAGTTTGGTCGTATCGTCGGATGGCGGCACAAACAGCCGGTTTATTCTACCTTCTTTATCTTGATAAACCAGCGAATCACCCACGCTGGTCTCATCCGAGGATACCCAGTCGATCACCAACGTATCCTTCGTGACCGACAGGTTCCGGACAGCCCGGGTCAACAACGAATTTTGGTAGACATCGCCGTAGACCGTACCCAACACCTCGGAAGTGACCGAGAGGTTGCCTTTTTCATCACGCGTCACCACTTGGAAGGTGTACGCCTTTTCTTCCATATCGTTTAAAATCACCCGCATGGTATCCGGCCGGGCCACCTGCCCCAAGTCCACTTCCAGCGAATCGGCACGGTTATCCCAGTAGATAACGGCGTTGGTCGCATTCGGGTCAGCAAGGACAATCCACGACAATTGTATCCGGTTGTATCCGGGGTGGGCGCGCAACGAATCTGCTTTGCCCGGGTAAATAAACTCGCCTTCTTCCAAAAAGTCACTGTAAAGGGCGTCCATTTTTCCACAGGACGCCATGACGATGGCGATTATCAGGCAAACGAATAACCGCAAGCTTTGACAATTAGTATTCATGAGTTTTGACATTTAAAGTAAAACTTATTGCACTTGGCCGAAAAGATCGATTTCGACGATGTTCACGTGGGTCACCTTACCCCAATTTTCCGTTACCTGCCAACGGAGGTAACGCACGGGCTCCATGTCTTCCGGAAAGGTGAATTCTTCACCTGCAGCGGCGTATGCCTTGTCCTCCTCGGTGTTGCTACCCGTAGGCAGCCCTGACGGCTTGATCGATTCGCACTCCAGCAGCAACGTCCAGCTGTCGTCAAAGCTGCCATCGGGGTTGGGGTCGTTAGACCCGTAAATCTTCCATTTCTTTATCGACCCCGATTGGTACAGGTATTGAGACTGCGTCCGATTGAAAGTGACGACACGCGACAAGCGAGCTTGCACGCCCATATCGAAGGTAAACCATTGCGGGATGCCATGGCCCGGCACCGATACGTAATCCGAACCGCCGTAATTACCATCCCAAATCTTCTCAAGGGTTGCCGAACCACCGTTGTGCGCCGTGGTATAATCGGTCGGCAGATTTAGTTTTTTAAATGACCCCTCCGGTATTTCTTCCTCAAACCAAGGCACCACTTCGGTAAACAGCGTATCGGAGTAATTGTCCCAGTGATCGTGTACAACGACCCCGAATAGGCGCTCTTCGGGGTCATAACCCCGCACCGGCAGCTTCGCGTTTTTCATTTTGGTGTAGAAGGTCTCGGCAACAATCAAGTCGCCCAATTCATCGGTGGTAAGGACTTCCACCGTCATATTGGCTTCGGCCTCGTTGGTCAGCGTCACCATGGCGCCGCCCCAACTGTCTACCACCTCCACTGACTCAAATACGCCAACAAGATGGGGGGTAGACGGCTCCACCCGAACAACCAACGGGTCAGAGTACTGTTCATTTCGACCCACCGTATACAGGCTGACGTCGTATTCCCCGGCCTCTCCGAACCCTTCAACACGAATCGAATTGCTGTAAAACGACGCCTTGGCCTCCTGGATAACCCCCGGTCGGATTTCATAAACCGCTTTGACATACAATACACCCTCGCTTTGGGGGAGATTGTAAGTGATCTCGGCCGCGCCGGGGAGGTTTTCGACTTCTGGATTGAGGACGCTCAACGGCTTATCCTCGTTTTTATTGATGGGCGTATGCTGGGCTTCCTCCTTACATGCCTGCCCTCCAATCATCATACCCACCACCAATACGGTCCAAACATAAACATTTATCTTTTTCATGATTATCCTATTGATTATCAATTTTACACTTACATTACCAACCCGGGTTCTGCACCAGATTCCGGTTCACAATCAGGTTGTGTTCCCTGATGGGCCAAAAATAATCGCGCATCATAAACGTTTGGTTATACAGTACCCGTTGGCGATAGTATGTTTCCGGATTTTCCTGGTCGATATCCCAACCGGTAATCAGGTTGTTCAACTCAATATGCGCTCGCTTCCACCGCCGGAGGTCCCAGAAGCGCTTCCCTTCAAACGCCAGCTCGTTCAGCCGCTCCTGCTGGATAATACTGCGGAACCCTTCTTTCGTGGTGTATTTATCCGGCTGGCGGGAGAAGGTGGTCCACGCTTCTTCCACAGTGGGTAGCCCTGCCCGTTTACGCACCCTGTCCACATAATCATACGCTTCGTCACTCGGGCCATTCACTTCGTTGAGCGCCTCGGCGTACAATAGATACATATCGGCCAACCGGATCACCGGCCAGGGATAGTATTGAATGGTATAGGTGTTTCCATCCCCGATGATGTTTTCATAGTTGACCAATTTCTTTGGCCAGTAACCGGTTACGGAGAAACGGTTGTTGGATACGCGGGTTTGCGCCTGCCCCAGTTTCGCTTGAATGGTCCACTGATCGTTGTCATTCAACCGGCCTTGGCCGTACCATAGTCCACCGTCGAAGGCCAAGCTAGCGTAAAACCGCTCCTCGCGATCGAAATGGAGACCCACGGTCGTATATCCCGTTTGCAAGTGATACTTGTCCGCTTCCTCGGCTTCGCGCAGGTCAAAACGCCCGGCATAGTCGTACGTAACGTCTTCCGCGATGGGTACGCCATTCTTCGAATAGAACTGCTCGGCGATTTTAATCGGCGGTGCCAGGTTCCCCAACGTGTTCTGGTTGACGCTGTTCGACGGGTCCAACGGCGGCGTGGCTTGCCGCTGCAACGAGGTGGACGTACTGTTCGTATTCCCCCAGATAATTTCCGAATTCCACCGCTCTGCGACGCTATTTCGGATGCTCATCTGAGTGGTGGTTGCTTCCGATAGGGTGTACTGGCTGATGCCGGATTCAAACGTGTATAGTTCCATGCCCACTTCATG
Source organism: Parapedobacter flavus (assembly GCF_035818675.1). Lineage (NCBI taxonomy): Bacteria > Pseudomonadati > Bacteroidota > Sphingobacteriia > Sphingobacteriales > Sphingobacteriaceae > Parapedobacter > Parapedobacter flavus. The sequence goes on along the minus strand of NZ_JAYKZZ010000001.1, from coordinate 632,898 downwards.
GCAGGCTTCAATCGCTGCGCGGCAGGCATCCGCCGCAAGTTGCCACTTCTCGTCCGAATACGTTTGGTTAAACAGTTCCCGCCCATCGGGCCCCGCAAAGCCGATGTACTCCGTATTACCATTAAACAACGGACTGGCGGCGGTCACCAGCACCTTCGCTTTGAGCGACAGTGCAATCGGTTGGGTAATGCGGCCCAATCCGGTCAGTGCATCCGGAATCTCCGCAGGCAGGTCCACGACTGCCTCATCCAGCAGCCCAACGATGTAAGCCACCACGTCATCAATCGGCTCGCGCACCACCCGGACATCCGCTGCCGGTGCCGTAACCGGTAGGTTTTCGCGGATAATCGGAATCGGCCCGTATAGCTTCATCAGCCAGAAGTGGTAATAAGCCTTCAAAAACTTGGTTTCGGCAATCCACCGGTTCTTCTCCTCGTCCTCCATGTCGGGTACGCGGCCAATATTCTCCATAAAGATGTTGCAGTCGCGGATGCCCCTGAACGGCTGGCTGACGCCGTCCCAATAGTTCAGGATCGGATCAACCACCCCTTGATTACCGCGGGCAATTTGCCAACCCGGGGCGCTGTGGAACAGGAGAAACGAATTGGAGAACCAAAATTCGTCGCCACTGGTAAACGCGGGGTTCGCGCTCAAGCTCGCGTGCGACGGCAGGTATCGGTAACACGTGAATAGGTATTTCTCTGCGGTATTACGCATGTTAAACGCATGATCGACGGTGGCCACGTTGTCGGGCACCACATCGAGGTAGCTGTCGCACGAAACCATCAACAACAACAAAACGCCGATCGCTATTTTTTTAATCTCTTTCATGATCTACGTTATTTTATAATGAAACATGTAAACCTAGGTTGACCACTCGCTGAACGGGGTAACCGAGGCCATTGGCCGCCATTTCCACATCCCACAGCTTAAACTTGCTCCAGGCCAGCAGGTTTGTGCCGCTCACGTAAAAACGGAGGCTTTTCAGCCCCATCCGATTGGTGAGGCCATGGGGCAGGGAATACCCCATTTCCGCCTGTTTCAACCGTAGGAAAGTTCCGTCGCGCTGAAACCAGGTGCTGCGCTGGGTATTGTTTGTATTGGTGGTGGCAGTTAACCGTGGCCACAATGCGTAGAGGTTCCGGTTATCTTCCGACCAATGGTCGTCCGCATACGCTTTGAGCAGCTGCCGTTCGTTAATAAAGGGTGCCGTTTCGGCAATACCGATCCGGAAGGATTCGCGAGCCAGCCCTTGGAAAAACACGCTGATATCAAAATTCTTATAGCCGGCGGAAAAGCCGAATCCATAGACGATTTCGGGGGTCGTTGGGTAACCGATCGGCACCATGTCCAACTCGGTGATCCTGCCATCCCGGTTCACGTCGCGATACTTGATATCACCCGCCATATACTCCCCGAAGTTCTGCCGCGGCGAGTTGGCCACTTCATACTCATCTACGAATAAGCGCTCGGCGATATAGCCCCATTCCTGATTGACGGAGTACCCGACACGTGATTTCCACCACTCATCGTATTCCGGTTCTTCATACACCTTAAAAGCACTTTGGGCAAATGTAAAATTACCCAGTGCCTGAAGCCAAAGCCCGTTCATGAAACTGTGTGAATAATTTGCCGACACATCGACCCCCTGGCCGGTGGCTTCCCCTACATTAGCCCGCACATCGGCGCTCAGCCCCATGGTCGTCGGAATGTCTGCACGGGTCATCAGGATGTTGGTCCGGTGTTCCTTAAAGAAATCCGCCGTGATGTCCAGTTTATCGAATAGGCCGACTTCCAACGCCACGTTGAACTTTTTGGCTTGCTCCCATGTGATGGCCGAATTCGCATACCGCGTGACGGTAACGCCCGTCCGCGAATAGTTATTATCCCGACCAAAGACGGCACCCCCGGCTTCCATATCCACATTCGACAGGTAGAAGAACCGGTCTGACGGCGACCCGATTTCGTCGTTACCCACCAAGCCGTAGGTAGCCCGCAGGCGCAGGTTGTTGACAGTCGACGTAAGGGGCTCGAAGAACTTTTCGTTGGAGATGGTCCACGCCAATCCGGCCGAAGGGAAGAAACCGAACCGATGATTGGTATAAAACCGCTCCGATCCGTTATAACCGAAGTTGAATTCCAGGAAATAACGACTATCGTACGCGTACGTTGCCCGCCCCGACAGCCCCATATTCCGATACGGGAGCGAAAGCTGTAAACTACCGGCATTGGCCGATAGGCGTTGTTGCATAATGTATACCAACATGCCACTCAAGCCGTGTTTTTCGCCGACCGTCCGGCTGTAATTCAGTGCGGACTCCAGGTAAAAAATCGAACTCACCTGTTTCGGCCCTTCACTATAACCGAGGTATTCCTGCCCGCTATTCTCATTAATCAATGATAAGCCATACGTATCCTCACGCCTGTTATAGTTACTCAGTGTATACCAAAACGGCGTATAGGCCCTATTGACATCAAAAAACGAGGTCCGGTTGGTATTCATCAGCGCGCGGAACTGCAAGCCTTCCGTCAGGAAAGACAGGTCTTGTTTAAGCTCCAATTGGGCGAGTACATACGAGCGGGAATAATCGCGATATCCCTTCACCATCTCCGCATACGGGTTCAGGTATCCTCCCTCCTCGTAGTTCCCAAACATGATGTGGCTTACATGGCGATGCTCATCGTCCACCGGGTAATAGGCGGGGAATAGAACCGGATTGGTCCGCATCACCATATTATACATCGCCTTACCCCCAGCTATTGGGCCGGTGTAGTCGTCAAAGTTGCCATTCATCCGGATGATCAATTCGGTCGATTTGGTCAGGTTGACGTTTACATTCGAACGCAGATTATAGCTGGTCAGGTTGATGTTGCTATTGAAATTATTGCGCGGGTCGACTTTCAATACCCCATGATCTTTGGTGAGCGCCCCGGCCACGTAATAACGGGCAATACTACCACCCCCCGAAAGGTTGAGGTTGAACCGTTGGTTCATGGTATAGTCCTTGAACAGCTCCTTCCGCCAATCGGTCGCCGGGTAAGCTATCGGATTCGTTCCGGCCTTTGTGTTATCTATTTTCGCTTGGGAATAGGGTTGTTCACCCAACGGATCCCGCGTTTTCACGGCTTCATTATGCAATTCCATGTACGTGATCGGATCGGCCAATTCGACATTTCGGGTAGGTGCCGAAAGCGAGTTTTCTACCCGTAGATTGATTTTCATCTTCCCCTCGGTCCCTTCTTTCGTGGTGATCAGGATGACCCCGTTTGCTCCGCGAGCACCATACAGTGCGGTAGCGGTGGCATCTTTCATGATCGAGAAACTCGCTATGTCATCCGTTTGAAGACGGGCCAATTCCGTGGTACTCACCTCCAAGTTGTCAATAAGGATCAGTGGGTCTTTTTTATAACCGAAGGTGGTGACACCGCGAATAAAGAAATCCGCATTATCCATTCCCGGTTCGCCGCTTCTTTGATAGGCAATCATCCCCGCGACCCGGCCGGCCAACGCCGTGGTTAGGTTACTCGATGGGACTTTCAGATCCGACGGATTAACCGAGGTGACGGCCCCAATCATGTCGGTGCGCTTCACCGCACCGCCAAAGGCAGTAACCACCACGTCATCCAGCATCGACGAGGACTCTAGCAGCACCACGTCGATAACTTCTCGTTCGCCAACAACAATCTCTCGGGTCTCAAACCCCACCATCGAGAATGTCAGCGTGGATCCAGCTGGTACACTCAGTACATAACGCCCGTTAAGATCGGTGGTCGTTCCAATCGAGGTGCGGTTTTTAACGTGAATAGATACCCCCGTAAGCAGTGATCCTGTCGAGTCGCGTATGGTACCGCGGACTTCGATATCCTGCAACATGCTGTTGGGGGCCCATACCGACGTTTCCATTCGGTATACGGTGCCATCAGCAGCACGAAGCATTCCTGCCGATACGTAGGACATCGCTGCCAGCACCACCGCCGTAGTGAGTACCAGATTACGCAGCACCCGGTTTTCCAAGGCCAGCCGGGCACGGCCTTTAAGGTCTACATAAGAATTCATATTTTTTGTTTTTATTGGTTTTATAATTAGTATGGTGTTACAATTCGCTTTAACGCTGTAGCTAATGGATTGGCTCCATACATTTATTAACTACCTGTTCATTCCTGTCTATTTTTCTTCATACGCTATATTTATGTGTCTTTCTTGATTTAATTGCGACTTATCCTTTTTCTTGTTGTTGCGGCGACTTCGGCAAGAATGCGATAAAAATAGCACCAAGCAGTGCGACCCCAATCAACACGGAAAACCCTACGGTATACCCAACATTTTCATTATACAATGCGCCTAGTAAAACCGGAAAAAGGGCTTCTGCCACCCCATCGGCGACGAGGATAATTCCCATGGTCCTTCCAAGTGCCTTCAACCCGAACAGGTCGCCGGCCATCAGCGGAATAATCATGTAATCGCCACCGAGCCCGATTCCGAAAACGATTGCGAAAATATAGATGCGACCAGCAAAATCCGGGACCAAGAGTAAGGGAATCGATGCCATGACAATCAGGTATATCATCAGCATGACATACTTCCGGTTGATCATATCGGCCAACCACCCCATCAGTACCCTGCCGATCAGGCTCGACAGCAGCACAAACGACATCACGTGTGCTGCCTCCGTCTGGGAATAGTTCAGGTCGCTTAGGTAAAGCTTGATGTGTTGGCCTATGCCACCCACTACCCCGATGGAGCACATGCTGCCAATGGCCAGAAGGTAGAAGTTGCGGTCTTTGAGTATCTTCTTCATCGAAAACCCTTCCACTTTCCTTTCGGTCACCGCCACAGATTTACCCTGTTTGTCTTTGATGAAATAGGCAAAGATAAAAACCATCAGAAACCCGATTACCCCCAACATGGCTAAGGCGATATGCCAATCGTACCAGCGCTCCAACCGGGCTGCGAGCACGGGTGCGAATGCACCGCCGGCCCCTATGCCCAGATAGGCGATACCCATGGCCTTCCCTCTATTCTTATTAAACCACCTAGAAATCAGCACTTGGGATGGCAGCGGCCCTGCAAACACGTAACCTAAAGCGTTGAACACGTAAAACAGATAAAACATCTCTAACGAGCTGGAAAATGCGATTCCGATCAGCGCGACCGCCAGCATCAAGGCGCCGGTCATCATCAGTTGCCGTGGCCCGTACCGGTCAATCAACCAACCGGCAAAAAATCCGAACAACGGGGCGACAATCAGTTTGCCGACAGCGTTGCCCGAGGTGATGACGGTTCTGGACCAACCGCGCTCTTCCATGATGAAATCAAAAAAGAACGGTAATCCGTAGAATCCGAATCCGACGATGGCAAAGAGTGCGAGAAAGGCCGTGATCATGATGTACCTTTTCGAACTTCGCTGCCCTTGTTCCACTTGGTTTAATTGTATGCTGTTATCCATCTCTTAGGTTTATTAAGTGTTATAATTCGGTATTAATTTTCACATTTCGATATTGGTAAAGCAGGATTATTAAATACGTTGTACTACGATGCTAAGTGAAAAGAAGACCTACAACCGAGGAATGTTCATCGCTCCATCGACCATGATGACCTGCCCGGTGGTATACGGAAAATTACCGGTGGCCAGCGCGGCTACCGCTTTGCCCACATCTTCCGGCAACCCCCATCTAGGCAACACACACAGTCCGTCCGCAATCAGCTTATCATATTTCTCCGTTACTTTTGCTGTCATGTCTGTGGCGATTACTCCTGGCCGAACCTCGTATACGGGTATGTAATATTCGCCCAACCGCGCTGCGAATAGCTGCGTAGCCATGCTCATCCCTGCTTTACCTACGCAATACTCCCCCCTGTTTGTGGATACAACGGTCGCCGAAATGGATGAGATGTTGATGATCGACGCTTCAAACGCCGGGTCGGCTACCTTCTGTTCAACCATCCAATTTGCAGCAGCCTGCGAAAGGAAATATGGACCGGTTAGGTTGGTCCGTATCACATCATCAAAACTCTCTTCGGTGGCTTCCAGGATATCCTTCCGTTCTTTCGGCGCCACCCCGGCGTTATTTACCAGCACATTCAGTTGCCCGAAATGGGCTTTCACCTGATCGATTATCCGCGCACGAGCATCCGCATCCCCAACATCGCCCCGGCAATAAATGACGTCGGCACCCAATTGCCGCAACTCCTCAAGCGGCAAGACAACATCCTTTTCGTCCCGCATCCCGTTGATGGCCAAATCGAATCCGGCACCGGCGAGGGACCGGGCTATACCTAGCCCAATCCCCCTGGATCCTCCGGTTACCAATGCTATCTTCTTCATAAAATCAACTGCTTTATCCAATCATCTATACAAACCAACCTATAGTTCCGGCACTTCAACCCATGCCCGTTTCTCCCAGCTTTCTATCCCCTTTTCGGCGAGCTGAATCCCCTTGGCACCCTCTTTCATGTCCCATGGGAATGGCTCATCGAGCACAACGTGTCTCAAGAAAAGTTCCCACTGTACCTTAAAGGCGTTGTCGTATGCTTCCTGTTCGGGAACCTTGGACCACCCCTCATAGAAATCGATGGGTTGTGGGATATCCGGATTCCATACCGGCTTGGGGGTATTGCCATAATGCTGTACATAGCACTCCCGCAGCCCTGCCACCGCCGATCCCTTGGTGCCGTCGACCTGTAGCGTGAGCAGGTCATCCCGCCTTACCCTAACGGTCCACGACGAATTGAAGTGGGCAATGACGTCGCCCTCCAGCTCGAAGGTGGCATAAGCCGAATCATCAGCGGTACAGGTATAGGTGTTCCCCTGTTCATCCACCCGCTTTTTGATATGTGTTGCACCAAGACAGGAAACCGCCTTTACCTTTCCAAAAATATTATCCAGCACATACCGCCAGTGGCAGAGCATATCCACAATAATGCCCCCATCATCTTCTTTTCGGTAATTCCATGAAGGTCGCTGTGCCGGGATGGTGTCGCCTTCAAACACCCAGTAACCGAACTCCCCGCGGACGGAAAGTATCTCCCCAAAAAAACCGCTTTCCATCAATCGCTTAATCTTGCGAAGGCCGGGTAGCCACAGCTTGTCTTGCACCACGCCATTTTTTACCCCGGCCGTCTTACATAGCTGGAATAGTTCCAGGGCCGTGGCCGTATCGGTGGCCATGGGCTTTTCACAATAAATGTGTTTACCCGCCTGCACCGCTTTCCGGATGGCTTCGGCACGGCGTCCCGTCGTTTGGGCGTCAAAATAAACGGTATAGTTTTCATCCTGTAGCACCGCGTCCAGGTCGGTAGCGATTTTGGAAATTCCCGCCCGTTTACCCAGTTCTTCCAGCTTGGCTCGGTTCCTACCGACCAACACAGGGTCAGGCATAATGGTATCGCCATTAGGCAACTCCACCCCGCCCTGCTTTATAATTTCAACGATACTTCTCATCAGGTGCTGGTTGGTACCCATACGGCCCGTAACCCCGTTCATGATAATTCCTACGCGATGTCTCATAACCTATTTTATATCAACTTTGATAATAGTTTTCTACGATTTTATTTAAAAATTCATGTTGATCCTCCGACCATAACCTGTCGGAAAAAATTTCCACTTCGTTATACCCGTCGAATCCCGCAGCTTCCGCCCACCCGCGAATCTTGCGAATGGGGATGCAGCCTTCGCCCATCAGTCCACGGTCGTTTAAAAAATCGACGGTCGGGCTCATCCAATCGCAAATATGGAACGCAAACAGGTTGCCGTTGCGGCCACACCGCATGAGCTGTTGCTCCAGGTCGGGGTCCCACCAGATGTGATAGACATCCGCTGCCACCCCTACATAATCCGAACCGATGGCTTCGGCCATGTCGTTGGCTTGCGCCATGGTGTTTACTGCCGACCGCGTATCGGCGTACATGGGGTGCAGGGGTTCGATGGCCAGTTTGACACCATTCTCCATGGCGTACGGCAAGATGGTTTCGATACCCTCGCGGATCTGCTGCCTCGATACTTCCAGGGGCTGACCGGCATCCGCACCGCAAACCAGCACAATCATGGGCGCACCCAAAGCGGCTGCCTCGTCAATGGCCTTCCTATTGTCTTCCAGCGCTTTGTTTCTCGCCGCAGATGAAGTGGAGGGGAAAAACCCGCCCCTCACCAGGGACACGATCTCCAAGCCGTGGGCACGCAGCATGTCTCCGGTATTGGCTATGTTCCGGCCATCCAGAAACTGCCGCCACACCGAAATCCCCTTCACCCCCGCCCGGCTGTAGTTTGCTGCGGCCTCCTCGATCGACCAGTGCTTCGTGGTCATCGTGTGGATGCATAGTTTGCTGAGGTCAACTAGCTTGCCCGCACTCATAACACACCATTATAAAACGCGTAATAGGATTTATTATCGATGATCCGCTGCACATAAAGTGCGGCCTCGCGCGCATGGTAGTCGCCCCACATGCTCGATTCGCCGCAGGCGATCTTTTGGCCTGCGGGGATATTGTCCCACCCATTTGGCTGGTGATAAATGGAATGGAGGATAATACCCTGATGAGTTGCATCCGTGCTCAAATAAGGCTCCGCCAACAACGAACGCAAAACCGTCAATCCTGCCTGCCAATATTTAGTTCCTTTTTCGTCGGCGCCTTTTCCCTTCAAGTAATTTCCCAACCGTAGCAGTCCCTGCGCGCCAATGGCAGCCGCAGAGCTATCCACCGGCTCAAAGTCGTTGTAGGGGTCGGCCGGGACGGAAAGGTAATCGCCAAGCTTATGCAAGTTAGGCGCGCCCGTATCCCAATACGGGATACCGTCCGTGGGCGTGTGTTCGATATAAAAATCACAAGTCGCCTCCGCAGCCCTGCGCATGAATTCCTCAATCGCTTCCCGGCTTCCGTAAACGGCCAGATCCTCGTCAGAAATGGTATCGAGGAACTCCAACTGCTCAGCGAACCCGACCATTGCCCAAGCCAGGCCCCTTGTCCAGGTAGAAAAACCCGTGTACCCCTGCTGCGCATTGGGACTGCGGAAATTCCCGTCTGTGGTATTAAAAATACTTTCGTGAGCAGTTCGACCCCAAATGTCATAGCTATCCCGCCCCTCACCGTAAAACACGGAATAATCTGCCGTGGCCCGCATATGCTGCAACGCACGGAACAGCAGGTTTACTTTCTCGTCGTTTTCCTGTTGTAACACATGCCCCAGTTTATGACCGAGCATCAAAATCCTGACCGTACGCATCGTATCGACGAAAAGGGAATGCGGACCATTGAAGGAATAAATGAACCCGCCATCTTTTATAGGTGTCCACCTGCTGGCCTGAACAGCGCCAGACACTTTCAATGCCAGTTCATAAAAATTCTTCTCCCATTCGTTGAACGGGGTTTTTCCTTCCACCATCAAACGGAGCAGATTCCCATAGGTACTCACATTATTAAACCCATGGTCGTGCACACCGATATGGCTTACATGCGGTGCCATGAGTTCCACGGTTTTCTCCCGCCCCTTTACAAGAAATTCATGGTCGCCTGTGGCGTCAAATTGTAGGATAGACGACCCGAACTGGAACCCTTGGGTCCATTCTGTCCAACCACGGGTGGTATATTTACCGTCTACCGTAAATACGGGCGAACCCTTTCCGAGCTCATACTCATTCTCGATAGCGGCTATTTTTTCACCCGAAAGCTCCCAAAACCGCCGTAACTGACCTGCCAAATCGTTCGGCATTAGGTTAAAATCAATCCTAATCATTCAATAAACTTTTTTTGCGTTAAATGTTAATAATCAGCTTATAGAATTCAAATTTACCCTTCCTAGGGGAGGTGGATAGGCACTTTTTTGATTAAAGCTGGTACTTTTTGTTCAGTTGGATTTACAATGGCAGCAATACGTGATTAATCTGGATAGCGATGGTTACATTAGGCTTCTAGCCATAGCCTGCGAATCGTTGACAGGTCCTTTTGCATCGCACGAAATACTTCTTCTGGTTCGATGTTCAATTGTTTTGCCCCCGATTCAACCCCGCCCAACGGGTACTCGATATGCAACGACACAGGAACCTGTATGTTGAAGTCCTTTAGCATCCGAAAATACTTTTTAAAATCGACCATACCCTCACCAATCGGTGTGCCCACCGAACGCCATTGCCCTCCTTGTTCAACCCATTTAAAATCTTTGACCACAATCGTTTTTATATGTGGTTGTATCAACTTGAGGCCATTTACCCAAGACCTGCCACCTTCTACTACTGCATGGCGGACATCATATTGCACCCCAAGGTAGTCGTGGTCCGCATGCTGCAAAACATCCCATAGTTCCCACAACGAGGCCCCCATCATAAGCCCGGCGTGATTCTGGTAGCATCCTACGATAGCTAGCCTGCTATTCAATTCGCTTAGTTCCTTGGCTCGCTTTTGGAAAAACCCGATCGATTCGGGTATACTCTTGTCTTTTAGGTATTGGAAATAGTCTGTCCTATAAAAGGAGATGCCAAGGCTCGCCGCCACCTCTAAAACGTTACGTCCCACGGCATCCGCTGGATCTGCCATCGCAGTAGCAATCATGGTAGATTGTAAACCCGCTCGCTGTATTTCGCCGATCGCTTTGGGCAAGTCGTCAGCTACCTTTTCCGGCACGACGTGTCCACCGGGCCGTACGGTGAGATCGACCCCATCAAAACCTACCCTTGCGGCAAACTCCGCCATGTGCTCATAGTCGAGAAAATGCAGGCACTTTGAAAAAATATGCACTTCCAATGCCTTTTCTCCTTCCGCCCTATTTTTTGGATAAAAACCGGACGATACCGCAGGCAGCACGGCAGCAGCAACTGCGGTTTGCTTAATGAAGTTTCTACGCGACAACTGTTGGTAGTGTTGAACGGGTGCCATCGGATTATCGATTATAAAGATTTAATATATAACACAAGCGATTCGATATCGCTATCAGAGAGCATCCCTAAATAAGAAGGCATCTCGGCATCGTATCCTTTTACAATTTTTTTAGCAGGCGTTAATATGGATTCGCGGATATAATCTTCGTCGGCAATTCCCGAGGTACCGTCTGCAAACTGGCGCTCCGACATGAATATATCCTTAAACGGAGGGCCGTAAAACCCATCGGTGTCGACACCGGGGGAATGACAACCTGCACATGCCACTGCCCTGAAAAGTTGAGCGCCTTTTTCTTGGGACGGACGCTCCTCGGCAGTTTCCGCCGAAATACTTGCAGCACGGTTTATCGACAAATCGATGGGCCCGCGAAACCCTTCCCTAGCCAAATTGATTTTGTCCACCTCGTTCACGGTAAACCAAAGACCGTCCTCCAACGCAGCACCATCTGTTGACCGTAGGTTATACAACACCTCCATTTGCATCACCTCCTCCATACCCGGCACAACAATCAAAACTGCTTTACGGTCGGCAGAGATATATGATGCATATACAGGCATCGATTCCTCTCCCGGTGTATCATCGAGTTTGAAGTGGCCCGACCCATATTCCTTGGTACGTTTGTAATTCCACCTTTTAACCTGGAAATTCAGCGGGTTCATGGCTACCGTCGAATCCAACTCAACACCGAACCGCAATACAATCCCCTGCTCACCCGCCTTGAATCGCTCCGGCAAATAAAACGGCAGACCGGTATATCGCAAGCGGAGAAACGCCGCCACGCCTTTGGAGCTTGAACCCCAGAGATTAAATCCAGTGATATACAGTTGGCCGTCAGCGGGGTTTATCGCTCCTTTTTGCGTTGGTGCCGGGTAGTTTGCGCGCAAAAACGAAACACCTCCCTGTAGTGCGTTTGAGGTGCTATCAATGAGCACCTTGAACAAGCCTGGGCGGGCAAAGGAGAAATGAATCATTTGTTCGTCTAACGGCCCCATCTTTCCGCCTGTAATCCATGCCTGACTGATACCCGAGCGATCGACACGGTGTGGAATCCAAGCCAGTGGCGTTTTAATGGGTGCCTGACGATGCTCGGGCGCAGTGGGAAAACCGAAGTAGTCGCCTTTATCCACCAGCAACAACGGTGTAGATGGCACGTAATTGCCTTGTTGATCTGAAGCAGACAGGATACCTTTCGTAGGATGGATACCAATATATGGCCCCCTCAACCCCGATGCAATGGTCTCCACCTCTCGCCCATCGGCCGACACCTTGAGGATGGTACCCCGCTGCGAAGAGCCACCAATACCCCCTTTTGCAATGTAGAAACCGCCGCCAGGTGCAGAAACCATATCTGCTGCCCATTCACGCGAGTGTAGCGACTGCTCCATTCCGTTGCAGAAATTTTCATAGAAATCGGCCACCCCATCACGGTTCAGATCGTGCAGCCGCACAATACCTTCTTTTCCAAAGACGTAAATCACACCGTCCACCACGTCGATGCTCATGGGCTCATACAACCCTGAAGCAAACCGGCGCCACTTCAGTCGCTTCAAGCTCTTGTCTATCCCTTCCACCACCCAAACATCGCCGGAAAAAGTAACCACCGCCGCACGCTTGCCATCAAAAAAAGCCGCATCAGCCACCCGTACATTCCGCTTCCATGGGTTGGGTAGCGGAAGCGTTAGGATATCGGTAACATAGGCAGCCGTATCAGGTGATAATGCGCCTTGTGTATAAACGGTCTCCTTCCAGTAAGCCGGTCCCCCGCGACTGAAATCGGGCATCTTGGTTTTAGCTTCGCTCAATATGTCCAAGAACGCACCTTTCTTTTCTGCCGGACCGTTCCACATCAGCACGGTGGCCTCCAAAGGATCAGTGGCTCGTGGGAAAAACACCGTAACGTATTTGTTATCCACAATTGCCGGCGCCAAATCTTTCTCGTGATTCGTTACCACCCCGATTACCGTAACGGTGTCTCGGGCTTCTCCGTGGTAGATATACAGAACAGCGCCTGTTGCCTCGGTGTATGAGTCACTCCCCACCTCGGCGACATTGAGATACAATGCCCGTTGCAGTTCATCTAATTTGAACGTTCTTGAAAAGGCAGTTTCTTCCCCAAAACGTATGCTGCTGGGGTGCTCCATGATGTTTGTCGTCCCTATCGTATAGGACAATCCAACATCATCTCCTTTTAAATAGATGCCATTCCACCTACCGATCTGCTCCGGTATCGGCCCATATCGATGGGCGTCTGCATTGCCGGACGGATTCCTGGGGTCCGAAAAGCTTGGCGTGTCAATAGTCCACCCCGCATACTCACCCGTGGCTATCCTGGGCGTACCCAAGATCGACGGAACCTTATCCCCTTTATTAAAAAAGTCGTCATATGAAATCTGAGACATGGTTACCATCGGTAGGAATTCGCCATCCCACGCTACCGACCACCGGAGCAAATCCATATCAAATCCCACGTAGGCACTGTCGCCAAGGTTAATTGATAATGTCCTTGCGGAGCGGTTGCGGTTCGGGAAGTCAGGCCCCAGCTTGTTGGAATTCAGTGGCCCTGTAATAAACGGAAACCCCGCTTCGACAAATGGTCCAATTTCGACGGTATCGAAATCATTGGTTGTAATAGCCGGATGCCGCCCCCCGCAACCCGCAAGGATGAAAAACGCCGCTATCCCCAGAAAAAGCCGTATATGCACCATGGTTTTATTGTTTTCGCAATCCCTTTTTCGGCTTTACCTCATCGGCATCCATGGTATAAGGCAACTGCCAGACCCGTCCTTTGGAATCGCCGAAATATAAATGGGATTCGCTGTGGTTATGGGGGTCGCCATCGCCCCAGAAGTATTTAAATGGATCTTTACCGTTTACCACTTTCCGTACGTAGTTATGGTTTAACGCGCTTTTCTTTGTAATCTGCTTTTTCGACTTCCACGTCTTACCATTATCTTTGCTTTCCCAAAGTACAAGCTCGCCACCACCGCCCCACTGTTGCGGTGAGTTTTCGGTGGGTGCTATCACTACCCATTTATCGCCGTCAATCCATAGGCTACCCATGTCGTAATTATGATCCGAAGTGGTTATGGTATGATTTTCCCACTTTTCTCCCGTCCAATGAATTACCTGCCATTCCCGCATTCCGTTTTGGGGGCCTGGTTGATGCCCAACGCCGGATAGGTACAGTGCCGCAGGATTGCCATCCTTATCAAAGGCAACGTCCTTGATGTATACGTTCTCATCTTTGGAGAAAAACTCCTTAGCCAAGGTGGGGTTGTCAACCTCGGTTACCGGCGTGGACACTGGCGTGCCATCCGCGGTCGTCCATGTACGACCGAAATCGGTGGTTTGCATGTAATAAATATTCGTCCGGCGATCTACGTTCCCATTGGGATGCCAGTTGAAAAAAAACACGATCTTCTCTCCTAACTGACCACTGATTTGGTAGTGTCCGGCATTCTTATCTCCCGGCCGCTTTATGGCAGCGAGCTGCTTATCATCGGTCCACTCTACCCCATCCTTGCTCGTACTGAAGTACAGCAGCCGCACGCCCAGGTACTTGGTAAACAAGTGCAAAAAGCCTTCTCCTTCAACATACTTGGGTTGCGGGTAGGTGATTTCACGCTCCGCGATCATGTCAAACTTATCGATGGAGTTCGGCGAGCTGCTTTTATAGATAAACCCAGGCCGCCCGCGCCCTCTTCCACTCACAAACACCCAGATATAACCATCGGAATCCATGGCAATGGATGGATTATCGTGCGGGTCGAAAACGCCCGCTTTGTCATATACCACGGTGGGCCTTTCTACTGTCTTAGTTTTATGATCGTAACTTCCGATCATACAGACCAAATAATCTCCCTTCGCCTTCGCTTTGGGATCGGCAGGATCAGATTTGCTTTTCCGGTCTTTTACAATACCTCCATAAACGAAAAACGTTTTATTTACGGTGGGTGAATAGATCGCTAGTGGAATGTGCTTAGCCGTATAGGTTCCTAAGCCGCCGGAATATTTATCTCCATATTCCGAGAATTGCCCTAACGTAAACCAGATACCCTGATAACCGTCAATCTTTTCGTTATTCAATGACGGGTATGGTTGTGCGGTGGCCGATAAGCCGTAAGAAAAAAAGGCAAGAAAACAAGCAAATCTAATGAAGTTCATTTGTTGTATTTTTTAAGTTTATTACGTCAGTTATTGCTGCCATGGCAGCGATTTCCGTACCCGGGAAACAGCCTGGATACGCCCTTAGTACTTTTTGAAAACCGACCGATAGTCAAAGAAAATTTGTTGGTCGCCAATCAGTCCATCGAATAGGATTCAAATCTACCGCTATCCGTTAAGTAGACTATGCACTTTTTAAATTAATGCTGGTACTTTTCGTTTAGCTCCTTCCTAAATTGGGAGGGGCTTTTCCCGGTCTTCTTTTTAAAGGTGCGCGTAAAATAGGAAGGATCGGTATAGTTTAAGCTGAAAGCAATTTCCTTGTTGGAAAGATCGGTATAAATCAATAAACGCTTGGCTTGCAAAATCAGCCTATCGACGATAATCTCTGCCGCTGTTTTACCGATTATTTTTTTCACAGACCGGTTGAGAATCGCGGGCGATGTACCCAGCATTTCTGCGTAATCCTGAATCAGCAGGTGCTCGGTGAACTTTTTCTCAACGAGCATATTGAACTGCTGGACTTGAGAAAAATGAGGTGTATTCATTTTTTGTTTCTCCGCAAATTTCCACATGTAATGCCGTTTGCATGTTAAAAGCAGCAACTGCAGATAGGTTCTTAGAATTTCACTATGCGATTGCTGTTTGAGACGGCTCTCTTTCTCCATTTGGCGAACAATTAGTAAAATTTCGTCAAAAGAGCCTTCATCTAACCCCAAGATCGGCAGCATGGTCGGGTTATTGAAAAACGGGAAATAAAAGAGCGGATCTTCCTGTCGGGCAGCCCCCATCGGGAAAAACTCACTGGAAAAAACAATCAGGTAACCGTGGTAATCTTTATTTCTAAAAATACGGTGGACCTGCCCTGGAGAAAGAAAATGGACACTGTTGGATTGGATCGAATACGTAACAAAATCAATCTCGTGTTTACCACCATCATCGATAAAAACGCATATTTCATAATAGCTATGTCGGTGCGGCCGATCGGTTTTATGGGGATAGTGCTTATTATCTATTTCGCCTCCCTTCACCTCATAGATCTGAAAATCATCAAGAACCTCCCCTCCTGGTAATCCATAAGTTTTTATACGATCGGTCATCTGTAGGTTATTTTGTTAACGTTAAATATTATTCATTTTATGAACAATATCCTCTCGTTGAGGACAATCACCTATAAAGATACAAAGCCTATTTACGTACACAAACGGGAGAAGGTAATATTTTTGTGCAACATCCGTACTGCGATACCGCTACAGCCGCACTTATTTCTTCATATACCTCAGC
This sequence comes from Parapedobacter flavus, assembly GCF_035818675.1. Classification (NCBI taxonomy): domain Bacteria; kingdom Pseudomonadati; phylum Bacteroidota; class Sphingobacteriia; order Sphingobacteriales; family Sphingobacteriaceae; genus Parapedobacter; species Parapedobacter flavus. The sequence goes on along the minus strand of NZ_JAYKZZ010000001.1, from coordinate 616,580 downwards.
ACCAGCGATCCCGGCGCCGCTGTTAACTCCAACTCCAAGCCATCCATCATTTCCCGGCCCGTTTTGGTGACGACAGATTGATCAGTAAGGTTAGTAATGTCATAGCTGCTGTCCGGACTAAGCCCACGTAATTTGACCATTGTTTTTCCATGGCCATTATCTTTACGCCTAAACGCCACAACAACGCCCGACTGGTCGGATGACCGGTTTAACTGGTACGCAATCCATACGTCCATGGTGGTCAGGTCGCCGAGGCCGGTTAACGGATAATAATCTTCATAGTAGTACGGGCGCAGTTCTTTGAACTGGGCAATCTGGCGGCGCATGGTGCCGATGTCGCCATCGCGGGCGGTGAGGTCCCAGTTGAGCACCATGGCACTGCTCATGGCCGAATGGAAGCTGTAGTCATCAAACCCGAATACACCTGTACCATGCAGGGGCAAATAAAAGTTGAGCCCGTAGGTATGGTTCTGATAGCCATTCGGCTCTCCATAGCTGTAATCCGTACGCCATAACGGCGCACTTCGGCTGGTCGTTTCCAGATCGATGCGCCGACCGCCGCTTGCACAGTTGTCGATCAGCAAATTGGGAAAGCGCTGCAGCAGGTAATCCCAGTATGCATACAGTCCCTCCACATACCGTATCTCCGTCATTCCCTTCCTGCCTACCTCATCATTAAACGCCCAGTAGGCATCTACAGACATATTGAAATCCTGGCGGTAGTAGTCAATACCGTTTTCTTCGAGGAAGTCGCCAATGTATTTGCTCAACCACTCACGGGCCTCGGTGTTGCTCAAATCGTACAGGAACACCTGCTCTTCGCCTTCCCGTTTCAGCATCCACTGAGGGAAGCGTGTTGCCAGCTCAGACCCCGCCATCACCCGCTCGGGCTCAAACCAGACCATAAACTTCGCCCCGGCCTTGTGCACCACATCCGAGAGCGGCTTAAGTCCGTTCGGAAAGCGGGTGGTATCGACACGCCACGTTCCGATGGAGTTCCACCAATTGACGTTGCTGAAATTGGGGCCACCGCTGCCGGCGTACCAACCCGCGTCGAGCCACATCACCTCGGGCATGATGCCAAATTGTTCATAACGTTTCACGAATGCAATGGCCATTTCTTCCGTAAGGCAGGTGTATTCATTGCAGGGGGCAGGATCGCCCCATTCAAACCCACCCGAAAGTGGGTACTCCGCGAAACGGCCATCAATTTTACGACTGTGATGGTCCAACACGAATTGCCTAAACTGGTTATGGCCATCGATAAACTCCTTACCGTGCCAGAACAGCATGGCAACCAACGGCGTTCGGATCGATTCGCCCGGGTAAAGGAAAAGGTCGGTGTTTTCCATGCCCGCTTGCAAGGCAACCTTATTTTTTTCGTCCGGTACAATATCCGCAAACCAGGTACCCGTCCACCCGATTGCGGCAATAACCCCACCCGCTCCCTCCGCTTCCACATTGAAGAAAGGAAAGGCAGTCTTATCGGAAGATCTACCGCTTTGGGGTTTCATATGCTTTTCACTGCCGGGGAGCAATGGGGTTTTGCGGAGCCTGAAATCGTTGATATCGTGGTCGCTCCCATCGCTGGCATACAGGTTCCATCGCTCGGCACCGTGCGCTTCCAAGCTAAGGTCTACGGCGTTTACCTGTCTGATTTGTGCGCTGTTCTTACGCCCACCGTTGGTAAAGTGCAACACCCATTCCACCGCGTTATAATCGGCAAAGGCGGTTGCTTTGCAATCAATACGGAGTTCGCTGTTTGGGTCGGTATACGAAATGGTATATTTTTTCACTGTCGCATCCGCGCTGCTTTCCATAACCACGGCATGTTTCCACTTCTTGATGAACGTGGCGGATGGCTGACCGTTATATTCGAACGAAAAGGGGGGTAATTTCCCTTTGGCAAATGCTTGGGTGAGCCATTTTGCCGGGTCCGAAACGATGATGGATCGCGAGGTTTGGGCTACTGCGCAACCACAGCAAAGTAGGCCGATTAAAAAAAGGGAAATACGTCTCATAACCTAGTCATTTGGAATTTACCCCAAATATACAACTACGTTACCGGCGGGCAACCCGTACTATCTTGGCCAACAAAAAAGCCACCCGATAATTGTCGGATGGCTTGTCGTTAAAAGTTTTACCTCGTCTTATTTGATGATGTCGCGCAGACCCAATGCCTTGATGATGGCACGGTAGCGTGTGATGTCCTTGTGGAAAAGGTATTTCAACAAAGCCCGGCGCTTACCGACCAGCTTCTGCAATGAACGCTGGGTTGCGAAATCTTTCCGGTTCGATTTCAGGTGCCCTGTGAGGTGGGCAATCCGCTTGGTAAATAAAGCCACCTGTCCTTCCGCAGAACCGGTGTTTGTGGCATTTCCTGCAAATTCAGCGAAAATGTCTGTTTTGTACTCTTTACTTAAATACATTACTTGAATAATATTAAAGCGTAAATAAAAAATTAATTAACGGCCGCAAAGGTACGTCAATTTTGCATACAGTGCAAATCAGCTTTTCTTTTTGCTTTTTTGCTTTTTTGCAATTTGCCGTTTGCACTTTGCTACTTAATCCTTCCGCTGATCCCTGTTCCTATTTATTAAACTCAAAAAAATCAGCAATCGACACATCGAGCGCCTCAGCCAGCACATATATCTGATAGGCCGATGGATTCACCCGACCCTTTTCCATGCGGCTGATCGCTTGGAAATCTTTATCAATCAATGCCCCCAATTCCATCTGCGTAAGTCCGCGGTGCTCTCTAAGCGCCCGGATACGTTGTCCCAGCTTGGTTTTGAACGTTTGGATATCTGCTGCCATTCGGCCAAACACGGGAAATGTTTGAAATTCATGCTAAACACATTTGTTTAATAAAAATAAATCCCTATCTTTGTTTTACCAAAGAGAACCAAGTTATAGCACAACATGAATAAGCGACCAAACGATCCATCAAAAGCGTACCGGCATTTCCGGAGGCTGTTAGCTACCGTAAAATGTTCGCCTGGATAGTACACCTCATTATTTAGTTAAATCAAACACCAGGAGCTTAAGCTCTCCATGGCGATTCAATGTTGCTATAGGGGAACTATTTTTGAAAATTCCGAAACCCAAAACCGTTATTATGTTGAAAACCAATTACCAAACACAAAAAGGCACCAATGAAGCATTCCATCGTTTCAAGGCCGGCAATGAAGCGGGGCTGAATTATTTCTATCACGCATATTACGACTACTACGAGTGGCGGGCCGAGCGATTCGTCAAGGACGACGTTGTCGGCAATGCCATTGCACAGGAGGGGTTTCTGCGTCTGTGGCTCATGCGCGACATCATACGCGATGTAGCGCACCTGCACGAGTTCCTTGGCCACCAACTCCGCGAAGCAGGTATGTCGTACTACCGGAAGAACCTCAACCGTTTCCACCGCAGCATGCTGCGGCTGGATGGCATCGAGGACTTCCAAGAATTTATGCTGGGTTATGAACTGGAAGATGAAGCCGAGGAGGACGCCGTATACCTTGAACAATTGGAAGCGGAAAAACACCGGCAGCTGGAGCAGGTCAACCGGCTGTTGCCCAACCTGACCGACCAGCAGCAGCTATTTCTCCGGCTGTGTCTACGGTACAGCTTTAATTACGAACGGATAGCCTATCACCTCGGCGGCATCTCGGATTACGAGGTGGCCCAGCGCGTGGAGCAATGCATCGCCAACCTGAAAGCTGCACTCGCGGACACCTCCAAGCTGGACGGCGCCACACGCACTAAGCCGCTCATCACCGAAGGCATGCTCACGGAAGAGCAGGCGCAGGTGCTGGCCATGCGGTACGACCTGCAATATTCCTTTGAGGAAATCGCCGCGGCGCTGCAACTCGACGACACACGGGTGAAGTCGCTGTTTGTGCAGGCCTATGCTGTCATTAATAAAGCAAAGCAATCGGCCTGACCATGGAAAAGAAAACCATCATCCTGACGCGGAAAATACAGGTGTACGTGGACTGCGAAGACAAAGCGCAGAAAGATGCGCACTACAAGCAGCTGTATGAATGGCAGTTTCTAGCTTTTCAGGCGGCCAACCTCATTTTTACGAACCTGTATGTGCAGGATAGGGTGAAGGATCTGATTTACTTTACCGATGAGGTGAAGGTGAAGCTAGCCGACCGTGCCAAGGATGAGGAGGGCATCCTCAATACCTCGCGGATGAATACCACCTACCGCGTGCTATCCAGCAAGCTACTGGGTAAGATGCCATCTGAAATCTTTTCCAACCTGAACAATGCGCTTACGAGCGTATACAGCACCGAGCGCACCGCCTATTGGAAGGGGGAGAAATCGTTACGCAACTACAAACGCAGCATCCCGCTGCCCTTTTCGGGCAAGTCGTTGAAATTCGTGGCCGACGAGAAGCACCGCGAATTCCGGTTTACGTTGTTCAAAATCCCATTCAAGACCTACCTCGGCAAGGACAAAACGGATAAGCGCGTGTTGATACAGCGCAACATTGCAGGAACGCTGAAGCTCTGTGCCAGTTCACTGAAAATCGACAAGGGCAAGCTGTACCTGCTGGCAGCGTTTGAGATGGAGCGCGACGAGCATCAGCTGAAGGACTCAGTCATTGCCGAGGCGTCGCTTTCCATCGAGCACCCCATTGTGGTGGCCGTGGGGAAGGCGCAGTTCCAAATCGGCAACAAGGAGGAATTTCTACACCGAAGGCTGGCCATACAGGCTGCACGGCACCGCCTGCAACGCGGGTCTACGTACAACCGATCCGGCAAGGGCCGCCAGCGCAAGCTGAAAAGCCTGACCGACTGGGATGCGAAAGAAAAGCAGTATGTCGACAGTCGGCTGCATTTGTACAGTAGGCGGCTGATTGACCTGTGCGTGAAGTCGGAAGCGGGAACACTGCTATTGGTCAACCAGCAGCAAAAAGAAGAAGTGGCTAAGGAGGAGGAGTTCCTGCTCCGCAACTGGAGCTATTATGGGTTAAAGGAAAAGATTGCGTACAAGGCGAAGAAAGCCGGGATTAATGTGATTGAGGAATAGGCTAACACGAAGTTCTTTGAAATCTCGATTATAGTGGCTGAGCTATAATGGTGACTGGAAAGACGCTCGAAATGAGCGAAAATGCGAAGCATTCATGAATGCCGATGAAAGCAAACGCTAAATGAATAACCACAGTTTACTAAAGGTAAATGAGCATTTTGCGAATGAGTGCAACGCGGCCAGATACCATTAGAGACAGACACTCAGAGGCTGCTTGTACAGCCGTAGGGTGAGGCCGGATTGGCACTCACTGAATACTTTTTTATTTTTTACCTCACTTTGCAGACGGCATTTTGAAAGGTGTACAACTACCGAATAACGATTTGCTCGTCTTGAGAACGTTATTAATCCCATTTTGAAAGATATATACAACGTTTGATTTTGTGTAAGAAACTGGTGTTACTAGCCCCATTCAGCGGTATATACAACAATAGGCGATAAAGTAAATAAAAAGCATCCAGGGTGTTACTAACCCCTTCTTGATTTGAAACGCCTATTGTCTAGCGTCTATGTTACTAACGCCACTGTGAAAGGTATATCCAACCTGTTAAGTGCACTGGACAGCATTGTTACGGGTGTTAATAGCCCTAATTTGAAGGTATATGCAATCGACCCTCCTACAGATTGCCGTGTATACGGGGTAGGGGGGTACTGATCCCTTGTTGGAAGTGTACACAACTTAATGTCATCAATGCTAAATTCGGTTTGGTGTTATTAACCCATTTTGAAAGGTATATATAACATAAAGCCGCTATTACTGATTGGGCTTTCTGTGTTACCAACCCCATTTGAAAGGTATATACAACTTGGTCCGTCGGTTTTCGAAACTACGCTGATGTCACTAACCCCATTTTGAAAGGTATATGCAACTCGTAAAGGAGTTTGTCAGGGACGGCGCCAGGGGTGTTATTAACTCATTTTGAAGGTATATACAACTATATAGCCTGCTTGCTATTGAGTACACTGTCCGTTATTGATTCCATTTTGAAAGGTATATGCAACCTTGGTAGCTGTCTTTCTGCATTGCATTAGGGTGTCGCAACCTACAATTTGAAAGATATATGGTTTTGAGACATCAAACACTAGACATCAGAAGAAGCTCGGTTTGAGTACCCCATTTTGAAAGATATATACAACTCGCTTTGCCAATAGATGTAATTTCTACAGGATGTTACAAACCCTATTTGAAAGATATTAACCTTTTCGCCCGGAATATTCGACTTGTTAATTAAATAATAGTTAGGTCCTTTAATCGACTGAAATGCTTGCGGTTAAGCGAAGCACAAGGCACTCCCAAAGACACAGCTGTAGAAGCTATGAATAAGTCTGCAATGGCAATTTGGTTTTTGGATACTTTTAATTGATTGTTAAGGCCTACCGCAATTTCGGCAATTGACGAGTCAAGGGGAATCACGGGAATCTCTTTTAAAAGATATGCCCAAAACGGCAATTGGTCATCTTTTGCACCGACGTAAATCTCAAATTCAGTGATAACTGAAATAACAAACCCTTCGTAATAATCGGTCAATTCATATAGACGGGTTCTGGTTTTGTCTTTCTTCCGGAAATAATCAATGAGAATAGATGTATCCAAAAGGATTAGGATTCCGCCATTGATTGATGGATTTTCGGGCTTCTGCAATAGATGCAAGTTGTTCCTTTTCAAAAACTGGTCCACTTAGCAACAATTCTTTAAGTGCCTTATTGGACCGAACCGCTGAGGTTACTGGTTTATCCAGTTCCTTTTTCAGTAAAGCCAATTGACTGTCCGGCAAACTTCTAATTGCAGACAGCAGTTCATTGAAACCTAACTTTACATTTAATTCCATAGAAACAAATTTATGAATATTGATTCCGATTCACAAAATTTTCAAACCTATTTGGGAGCGCAGTATGAATAAACAGATGATGGTGATGGGCATTTTTGCCGTTCACGTCAATACACGAAAGACGGGTAATAGGGCAAGTATGACACCGGGAAAGAAGGTGAATTGCTGGCATTTACCTCCACCTCGATATGGATAGTTTTGTCCCGATCGGCAAAAATAACCGTGTGAAATCCAGCCTGCTCGCAAACGTACCGTTCTTTGTAAAAGTTAATTAACTTTTCACGTAGCTCGGGTGTTTCTCTATACTGTAGGAAAACACCTTTAAGTTTGTCTTCCTCAAATCGATAACCAAGATAAAGGATATCTGCTGCGTAATCGTAGTATTCAAGCCAGTCTGAAGGAGAATAGCCATCCGTTTTCCTTGTCTCGTACTCCTGCACCTGCTGCATAGTGGACCCCATGATCACCAATGGTTCATGGAGAAAATCATACCGCGGCATGACGGTCACGCTGCACGATACGGTTTGCCCCTGATAGACGCCGGTGATTACCGTGCTCCCGATGATCCCCGCTCTAAGCATCCCGTCGAAATCTACCGTACCGGTCATCTCGTCTGTCGATGTCCACTGGATCGATTCGGCAGGCACGGTCTGGCCGCCCTGTTTGACGGTAAGCTGAAACCGGTCATCGTAATAAAGTCCCAACTCCGAGCGGTTTATTTCCAGTTGCGGTAAATCTTCTTTTTTACAACCGGAAACGGCTAATAGCAGCAGAAGCAGGAAAGAGAAAGGGCGGCGAATGGCATGAAACATAAGCTTATTTTGTGACGTTGCAATATACAAAACTTTCGGTTTGTTTTTGTATTTTTGGAACGAGCCTTTATAACTGAACATGCGTATAGAAATTATAGGGACGTTGCTCGTCTCGATCCTGGTAGCGACGGCCTGCAAAAAGAGTAAAGAATTGCTAACTCCTGAACCTCAGGATAATCTCTTGGTGAAAAGGATAGTAACCGTTTTACAAGAACGGGAGGTGACGGATCCGTTTACTAGCAAAGAGGAACTGGTTTTTGCTTATGATGATTCGAATAGGCTAATCACGATGAGTAATAAGACCATCCATCAGTTTACAGACCGCACGGAGACGATGGAGCGCGGACACACTGATTTCATTTATGATCAGGAGGGAAAGCCGATCAGGCGTGATTATTACGGTGTCCAAGATGTTTTGGGGTGGTATGACGAGCTGGCCTACGGCGACCACGATCTGCCCACGGAGGTATCGTCTTACAGTTTAGAATGGGATCCCATAGCTGAGAAACGGTTTTTCCAGCTGAGCAGATACGACCAATATGCATACAACACGCAGGGCAGGCTCGTCGAACGCATAACGCACCAACGGGTTCGTACTGGAAATGAGCTGCCGATGATGACACCGGTGTTGCGGGCATTGGTTGACTACGATGAAGAAGGAAATATCCGATCGACAACCGTGTATCCATTGGTGGAAATGTATGGAACGCCCGGCAAACCGTCGGCGATGGAAGAATATCGGTACGGTGCCGGCAGTCATGCACCCCTATATTTTGGCCTTGCACATTCCCCATTTTATGGCTCGGGGAGCGGTATCTATTTTGCCTATAGCGCAACGCCCGTGATACGGCAAAAGACAACATCATATCATGAACCTCAAGGGTTTGACCCCACTTATGGGACGCGTGATTTCACCATAGATGTAGGGAAGCACGGTTATCCCGAAACCATCAGAGAAGTATATGTCAGGGATGCATATCTTCGGCCTTCCGGTGTCGAGGCCCCAGTGCTCGTATCGGAACGTGGAATACGGGTCAGCACGATCGAGTATATCAGCAAACGATAGTATAAACGTCTTATGATAAACTCGGCCAACCTACCGGAGTAATTTACCCGTGCTCCGTGCGCGCCCGTATACGAAGCAGACACGACGCATCGTCACACCTTAATATAAATCCTCTTCCTATCCAACACGTAACAAATACCCCAACACATGGCCAAAAATGCCAGCGCATAGCAAAACGACCCCACCTCGGGCGGCCCGGGCAGCTGCGCACAGACCTTGGTATAGAACCACCGGAGCGGTGTCGTATAACGCGTTCCGCCCGAGTCGTCAACCCCCATCGGGATGCGGATCAATCCCAGCAACCGTGGCAACACCCCACTTAATACAAAAATGAACAAGGGATTCTTGCCGAAGACATCGAAGAACCGGGTCAGCCAGTTCCGCATACCCAGCACCTCGATAAACCAGATCATCACCCCGATGGTGAATAGCGCAAGTCCGCTGGTATATAGCACGTACGAGCTGGTCCATATCTTCTTATTGATCGGGAACTCCAATCCCCAAAACAGCCCCAATAAGGCCAGTAGTGCCGCCATGACCAATAGACCCGCCAGCATCTTATAAAGCGGTTCGGCCGATGCCTGCAACCGCGGCCACAGCCAGCTCACCTGGCCTTGTGCTCGGATATACCGCCCGGTGAGGTAACCCACCACCACCTGCACGATGGCTGGCAGCGTACTCATCAATCCTTCGGGATCAAACGGCACACCCTCACCCCGATACAGGTGGGCAACACCCAACACATCCTTATCCACCGCCGTACCGAACCAGCCTGCCAAGCTATACGGGTCGGCACCACCAAACACCACGCACAACAGCCAATATCCCAATAACAACACCGCAGAAACGATGATGACCCATTTTTCCTTCAGGTAGTACACGATGATGGACGCAAAACAGTAGGCCAGCGCAATACGCTGCAGCACGCCGAAGATACGGATGCCCCGCTCGGGGTCATCGGGGTTCACCCAATGTTTGAGCGCCAGCGCCTCCCCCTCCCAACGCACGAAAGGCCACCAGTTGAGCAACAGCCCGATGCCGAATATCAACGCCGTCCGCTTCAATACTTTTTTCCAAAAAGCGCCATCGCCCGCTTCCCGCAGCCTGGGCATTACAAAAGCCATCGCGTTACCTACGGCAAACAGGAAAAACGGAAATACCAGGTCAGTTGGCGTAACCCCGTGCCATTCAGCATGGCCCAACGGCGAAAAAAGGTGCGACCAGCTACCGGGGTTGTTCACCAAGATCATCAGGGCCACCGTAGCCCCGCGGAACACATCAAGTGAATAATAACGTTTGTTCATTTTATTTTGGTTATCTGTTTTCGATTAATGAAATCGACCAATCAAATCATTCCCACAAACAGCCGCGTTTTGTACGACAACGGCACCTTTCCCTTTCGTTGGTGAGCCTGAAACAACGCCTCCAACGCGGCCGTCATTTCAGGTAGTACAGGCGACGCCTCATCCGGCAAAAACGAATAAGAGAGTGTACGGCCGAGCAACTGCGGATAAGTGAGCGAATCGACATGCCGGAAAACACGGTACTGTGGCCGTAGCGGAGCGAAAAAGGAGCGCACATCGGCCGTATTCATTTTGCGTTGGCTTACCTGCAGGTAGTCCGTGGCATAGGTGCGCACAAATGACTCGTAACCGGCCTCGAAAGCGCTGCGCGTATTCCGCAGGTTCCATACAACGGCCACATACGGTGCGTTACGGCCTGCACGCTCGAATTCAGCCCGTGTTTTGGCCAGATCGAACCAATGAAAGGCCTGAGCCGAAACAAACAAGTCGACCGAATTGTCGGGCAACCCCGTCGCTTCGGCAGTACCATCCAGGAATATACACCGCTCGCACCCACCCAACCGGCGGTGTGCCAAACTGCGCATATAGGAATTAGGCTCTACCACGTAGAGCCGACTGCCCCACGTGGTGATCAGCTCCGTGAAGATACCCGTACCTGCGGCAATATCGGCAATACCCAAATCGGGTGTGATGGGAATGGTCTCACGAAGAAACTCAATGAGTGCCTGCGGATAGCCAGGCCGGAATTTGTCGTAGTTCTCGGCACGATCTGAAAACCGCTGTATACTATCCTGCTGCATGGGCAATTCGATCTCGAACTGAATAAGTTTTTGATTGGTTATGAGTTATCTCAAGGGGAGTAAAAGTAGGTAAATCGATTGATAAACAGAGCCACCTATGTACAAATTCGATCCATCTCGTCTGTAAATTACAGAACATTAAAATTAAAATCATTGATTAACAATAATATACGTCATCTTAATGCTTTTTTTTAATAAGTTTTGCAAAACTAGTTATCCATTTTATTAAGTTTGCATTAGTTATTACATTATAACCAGTTATAGCAAGTGAAGATTCGTCAAGACCATTTAAAGAAAGCCATATTCAAGCTACTTTACTACAATGGGGCACTCTCCGTCGCGGAGTTGAGTATGCATACGAATAAAAGCGTACCCAACATTACCAGTGTGATGGGCGGATTGCTGAACGACGGCTACGCGGTAGAACATGGCTTAGCGCCCTCCACCGGGGGCCGGCGGGCGGTGACATACCGGCTTAACAAAAAAATAAAGGCCTATTTCATGGCCGTTGCGATGGACCAGTTCATCACACGGATTGTCGTTTATAATTTAGCGAAAGAAGCAGTACACCCCGAAACGGCTTTTTCTCTACCGCTGCAAGATAACCCAGAGGCTTTCCAGCAATTATGTGTAGCGATTGACCGGTACATCACCTCCGCAAATATCAAACGTGAAAGCATCATCGGAGCGGGCATCGCCATGCCTGGGTTTATCGATGTGGAAAAAGGGGTAAACGCTTCCTTTTTTACCGACGATGAGCATACAGGCCTACGTGATCGCCTCACTCACCGGTTGGGCTTGCCGGTATATATCGAAAACGACTCCAGCGCTATCGCCATCGCCGAATTGCATTTCGGATCGGCCAAAGGTTTGCGAGATGTAATGGTGGTTAACATGGGCTGGGGAATCGGGCTGGGGATGATTGTCAACGGGAGCCTATTCAGAGGGCATAACGGCTATGCAGGCGAATTCAGCCACATCCCGCTCTCACACAGCAACAAACTTTGCTCCTGTGGCAAACGCGGGTGCATGGAGGTAGATGCTTCGTTGCTCGTTGCCGTGGAAAACGCGAAGCAGGCGATAGCCGAAGGCAATACATCGAGTTTGGAACGGCTTTTCGCTGCGCCTACCAAATCCGAGGGCGACCATTTGATTGACGCAGCCCGCAAGGGCGACCAACTGGCGATCACCGCAATTTCCGATGCGGCGTTCATGATGGGCAAAGGCATCGCCACGCTTATCCATATCATGAACCCCGAGCGTATCGTGTTGAGCGGTCGGGGCGCGGCCATAGGCAAATTGCTTCTTCCGCCGGTACAGCGTGCCATTAATGAGTTCTGCATTCCCAAACTCGTAGAGCATACCACCGTGGTGGTTTCCGATCTGGGGTATGAGGCGGAGTTACTTGGAGCCGTCAGTTTGATCATAGAAAATAGTACGCCGCATCAATTGATGAAATCCAATTTACATGGAAAACCACAAATTGTAACCAAATTAATATCCTGATTTATTAAATACGATGAATTGAAATTTAACGGAATTCTGTAATCTTTTTTTAACCAAACAAATAAACAACACACAACATGAGAATTTTGTACAAAAAGTTATGCATGGCAATCGTGATTACCTTATGCACGATGATCACCGCTCATGCACAGCAAACGGTCACCGGGGTGGTGACGGATGCAAGCGGCCCGGTGCCCGGGGTAACTGTCGCCATTCAGGGCAGTACACGCGGAACCCAAACCGACGCGGATGGGCGTTATTCTCTCCAAGCATCGCAGGGCGAAACGATGGTATTCTCCATCATTGGGTATACACGGCAGACCGTCACCGTTGGCGGTTCTGCTATTATTAACGTAACACTAGAAGAAGATGCCGGCCAATTGGATGAAGTCGTGGTTACCGCACTGGGTATTCAGCGTGCCCCCAAGGAATTGGGATATGCGATGAGCACGGTGAAAGCTGAAGAACTTACCAAGACCGGTAGTCCGAATTTTGCAGGTGCACTGTATGGTAAAGCGCCCGGAGTGCGAATTTCGGCCGCACCAGGTGGGGCCACTTCCGGAATCAACATCAATATCCGGGGAACGAACTCCATCACCGGCAATTCGCAGCCACTGGTGATCATTGACGGTGTTCCCATGAGACAAAACTCGTTCAACAATTCGGATTATTGGGGCGACCAACGTGCACGCGGGAATGGATTAGAAGATCTCAACCCCGAAGATATCGAATCCATCAGCGTATTAAAAGGAGCATCTGCAGCAGCACTATACGGATCTGAAGCCATGAACGGCGTGGTACTAGTAACGACCAAATCCGGTAAAGGGGCAGAAGGGTTCTCCATCGACTTTAATGCCACCTATACCAATGACCGAATTGCTTATCTTCCGAGGTTCCAAGATGTAAGAGGCCCGGGTTACAACATCGCTTATCAAGACGATGATCAAGCAGAAGACATGTTTTATTACTATGGGAGTGATCAAGCAATTAACGGCGTAACACGGGGGCTATTGGGCGCAACGATTAATTTCGGACCCAAGTTTGATGGAGAGGATGTCATCTCGTGGGACGGCAAAGTCAGGCCTTACGTTGCTCAAAAGGCATATGATAAATTCTTCAATAACCCTAACAACACGATCTTCAATCTCGCTGTCGGAAATTCCACGGCTAATTCAAACACCCGCTTTTCCTTGACCCGCCAAGACAACGAGATGACGTCATTGGACTCCTACAATAAAAGGAACATCGCCAATCTTAATTCATCACTGAGGTTGTGGGACAACCTAACCACCGATATCGTGGTGAATTACGTCAACCAACACACCCATAACAGGCCATTCATGACCGACAGGCTAATCAACAACTTCACCGGGATGATATCCACATTTGATAATCCCGAGTGGTATCTCAATAAGTATCAGACCAGCTTGGGTTATAAATACGTGACGGGGACAAACCAAAGCCTTACTCCAGAGGAGAATATCCGCTATAACGGCTTCAAAGCCGACGTAGGCGACTTTATATGGAACACTAAAGCCCGGCAATACGACGAATATTCAAACCGGTTGATCGGATCGGTCACCAACACATGGCAGGTATTCAGCGACCTTTCTATCCGTGCTCGTTTCTCCGCCGACATTACCTCCCAAAAGACGGAAGACAAAGAACCCAATACAATCCCGCTACAATTCGGCAATAGCGGCTACTTCGGCCTAGGAACACAAAATGCCAACATCTATTATACGGACCTTTTGGCTAATTACAAGAAACAGATCAACCAAGACATTGCTATCGGCGCCATGTTGGGATACACAGCTACCAGAAGTATCGACACATATGTTCAGCGAGAAACGGCGACCGGATTAAGTGTAAGGAATTGGTACGACATCAATGCGTCTGTCAATACCATAGGTGGTAATTCACGATACAACTACCGACGGAACATGCTTCGGGACGCGGTATTTGGAGCATTGAATTTTAACTTAAAAGAATTTTGGTTTGTCGAAGGCACTATCCGCCGCGAGCGCATTTCAACGATGCACCCCGACAACAATGTACTCTATTACCCTTCTGTCAACTCAAGTTTGATATTAAGTGATGCTTTTGAGATGCCCGATGCATTCGATTATGCAAAACTCAGGGCCTCATGGGGTATCGTAGGTAATTATCCAGACATTTATAAAAGCGCCCTCAGCTACACGCAACAAACAATGGGTGTACAAACCCTGGGTGGGGCCGCAGTAATCTACAACACCGTGCCCACATCTGGCTTCGGAAATGAAAATATCCAACCTGAGCGTAAGCAGGAAGTCGAGTTCGGTTTGGAAACCAGGTTATTTAATAACCGGTTAGGCTTCGATATTACGTATTACAACGGCCGTATCGAAAACCAGATCCTTGACTATACGTTGCCAATTTCCATGGGATCACGTTCAATATTGGCCAATGTAGGTACGCTACGGAATAAGGGCTGGGAATTTGCCTTCACTGGATCACCGATTCGAAACGACAACTTCCAATGGGATGCGATATTGAATGTTGGTATGAACCAAAACATCGTCGAAGAGTTACCCGGAGGGGTCCAGGAGTTACTTCACCGCGATTACGACGGCCAAGCTGCCCAACTCGTATCGAAGGTGGGCCAACCGATGGGAGACATCATGGTTCATCCCGTCGCAACCGATGCAAATGGCAATAAAATTGTCCAAGACAATGGGTTATATCAGTTAGATGCCGACAGCTGGATTAAAGCGGGTAATGCAATGCCCAAAGCAACCGGTGGATTCATCAATACCTTTGCTTACAAAAACTTCACCTTGGACGCACTGCTCGATTTCAGATGGGGTGGGCACGTGATGCCTACCGGGATTTACTGGATGGTTAGCCGTGGCTTGCTCGAAGAAAGCTTAAACTACATGGATGCCGAACATGGCGGCTTGAGTTACTACATCAATGATGGAAAAGGCGTAGCCCACACTGGCCAAACCGGGCCGGGCGGCGAACCCGTCTATCATGACGGCATGTTAATGGAAGGGGTACTAGCGGATGGAACACCAAACGACAATATTATTTCCCAAGCGGTGTACTACAATAGTACATACAATTGGGGGGGGCCACAATACAGCAGCTCGCGTTATGAATTGTATGTACAGAAGAACAATTACATTAAGATGCGGGAACTTTCAATTGGGTATAGGCTACCCGCCAGCATCGCGGCCAAATTGGGAGCGAAAAATCTTCAGCTATCGGCCTTCGGCCGGAACCTCTTCTTTATTTACCGCAGCATCAAAGATTTGGACCCCGAGCAAATGACGGGCGGATCGAACTGGGTTAACCAAGTCTCAAATGCAGGAACGAGTCCTGCTACCAAAACTTATGGTTTAATGCTACGTGCTAGCTTCTAAATTAACAGAAAATGAAAAGATATCTAATATTCATGGGGTTATCAGTCGCCTCAATAATCTACACTACTTCCTGTCAAAAAAGTGCGTTTGACGACTATTACCGTGATCCCTCTAAAGTAACTGAAGCAACCGTTGAACGGCAGTTTTCGGGCATGATTTACAGTTATCGCCAACTCATTGTGCCTGAATACGGGAATATATTCGTTACCCTAAGGCCAACCATTTTCAGGTACCTGCATATTTCGGGTTGGATCAATGAAGCGAACCACTTGGTACCTGGAGGCGCAGCGATAGAAGACCGTTGGACACGCTACTACGAAGGGCTTGCGCAATTTAAGGAGCTTGAGAACATCTATAACAAATCAGTGGCTGTAGAGCAGGAAGAAAAACGCATATTCTACTTGGCGGCAAAGGTGCTCTTTTACGACCAAACGCAACAGACCGTTGATTTACATGGCGATATTCCGTGGAGCGAAGCGGGTTTGTTGAGTACTAATAATAGCGACTATCATTCGTCATACCCCGCCTATGATCGTGCGCAGGATATTTATACTACCATGCTTGACGATCTCAAAACCATTAGCGAGGAATTACGAACCATTTCCCTAAGCCCAGCGATGGTCGACCGCTTTAGCACCCAAGATGTAATTAATGGTGGCGATGTTGAATTATGGGAGAAATATTGTAATTCACTTCGGGTCAGAATGTTGATGCGTGTATCGGAAAATTCGGAATTTGCTTCAAGAGCAACCCAAGAGCTAGCAGAAATCATCAATAATCCTTCAAACTACCCCATGATCAACACGAATGAGGAAAATGCCCAGCTGGAAATCTATAGTATCGACGATAACAGCATCCAAACGAAAGGTATCCGTGGCGCGTTTGAGGCCGAGGGCTGGTATGCCAACTTGGCAAGCAAGCGAATGATTGACCATATGATTGAGAATGGCGACCCTCGTTTACCTTTCATTTTTGAGCCAGGCGCTGAAGCGGATGGTGATTTTATTGGGCTAGACCAATCCTTATCGAGCTCCGAACAATCGAACTTGGCAAGGGGCGGCACAATATCCATTTTCAACCGCTCCACCATCTCCCGCAACGAATACTTTATGGGCGTGCTGTTTTCCGCAACAGAAGCAAATTTATTGCTCGCGGAATACTACCAAAAGAATGGCAATTCCGCAGCTGCAAAGACTGCTTTTACTAATGCGGTTAATGCATCCGTAGATCTATATCGCGACATCCGTGCCGCAAGTGCTGATAATACGGTGCCTGCGGCACCAGACCCCACCCAAGCGCAAAAGAACGCGTATTTGGCAAACTTGGATTGGGACGGAAATGCCAACAAAACCCAGCTGATCGCAACCCAGAAATGGATTCATTTCGGCATCATCCAAACGGTCCAGGCATGGTCGGAAATCCGCCGACTTGATTACCCTACGTTTGACTTCCGGGTCCAGAATTCTGATATCCAGAAAACTGTCCCTGTCAAATTCAATTTACCGCCGTCTGAAAGCACTTACAACAGTGAAAACTACAATGCAGTACGTGACCAAGACAATGTAAATACCAAACTCTTCTGGGACGTCAATTAGCTACTTGCCCAAACACACCATCAGAAAAGCCACTTCCGGGTGGCTTTTCTTCATCTAGCGGCATTGTGATACGTTTAATAACAGCTGAACGTCCATAAAACCAAAAACAATGAAAATACGCCTCATTATCCAATTGATTTTCGCAACCATCGCAACCTCCGTAGTGGCAGGTTGCCAAAACGCCGGCAATGCATCCAAAAAGCCCAGAATTGCCATTGCCGGGCTCGCCATCGAGTCGAGCACATTCTCGCCAGCCACCACCGATACGGCGGCATTCCATCCACGGCGGGGAGACGAAATCTTTAACTATTATCCGTTCTTCCGCGACGGTTCCGCGCTCCGAGATGCAGCCGAATGGGTGCCGACACTTACGGGAAAAGCCATCCCGGGCGGAGCCGTAACCCCCGAGGCTTACGAAGCATTGGTAAATGAAATGCTGGACTCGTTAAAGAAACATGTGCCCTATGACGGCCTATTTTTCGACATCCATGGGGCGATGAGTGTCGTCGGCCTCGACGATGCCGAAGGCGACCTCATTACGCGCATTCGCGAGGTGGTGGGGCCCGAAACCATTATTTCGACCAGCATGGACCTGCATGGCCATGTAACCGAACGGCTCGCCGCCTACTCGGACCTGATTACCTGTTACCGATTAGCACCCCATGAAGACGCCATGGAAACCAAGCAACGGGCCGCACAGAATCTTGTGGATAGGTTGATAGCCGGTACCGGAAAGCCTGCATATAAAGCATGGGTCTCTATCCCGATTCTCCTGCCCGGCGAACAAACCAGTACACGTATCGAACCGGGAAAAAGCCTCTATGCCGCCGTTGAACCTGCTGCCGCTCAGGAAGGTGTGGTAGACGCCGCCATTTGGATGGGGTATCCGTGGGCCGACGAACCGCGCAACCACGGATATGTTATGGCCGTTGGCGATGACAGCACCAAGGTGAAGGCAACCGCTGAAATGCTGGCGGAAAAATTCTGGCAGTCGCGCCACGGCTTTGACTTTGTAGCACCTACGACGACCTTGGGAAATGCGCTGGATATGGCCATAAATAGCGACAAAAAACCCTTTATCATCAGCGACATGGGCGATAACCCTACGGCGGGCGGTGCGGGAGACGTGACCAAAACATTAATGGACGTATTGGCGCATAAGGCGTTTAAGTCGCCAAATGGCCCCTCCTTTATCTATGCTTCGCTGCCGGGGCCCGACCTGGTAGAAAAAGCCTTAGCGGCAGGCGTAGGAAACCCCGTGGAGGGCATGGTGGGAGCCCTTGTAGACAACCGGTTTGCGCCACCGTTGAGATTAGCGGGTACTGTACATACCATCAAATCCGGCGATCGGGATGCAGAAGTAGAAGTCGTCGTAAAGGTCGACAACAACTACATCATCGTAACCAAAAAACGTAAGCCCTACCACCACGAAAAGGATTTTACAGACCTCGACCTCAACCCACGGGAGGCTGATATCCTGATGGTGAAAATCGGATACCTCGTGCCCGAACTCTATGACATGCGCGGCGATTGGGTGATGGCACTCACCGTTGGCGGCGTAGACCAGAATTTACAAGGATTGCCGTACAAACGCATCAAACGCCCCATGTACCCGCTTGATAAAGACATGGCCGATCCGGATCTGTCGGCACGATTCATCCCGTTATCGCACGAATACAGACCGGATGCTAAACAGAATTAGCATAATCATAGGCATGAAAATTAACCGGCACCTTGCAAAAAAACTGCTAGGGTGTGCCGCCGCATTTTAAAAAAAATCGGAATTTAACACTTTTTAACTAGGAGAAATTGAATTTTAGTTTTATGTTTGTATCAGTAATCAACCGTTAGCGCGGCGATTCCGTTGTTTATACAGAAAAAAAGCAGTTACGGCCAACAAGGCCAATAAAGATTTTGGTTTGTTTTAATAGGTAGGAAGAAGCTGGTTACCGCCCGGTAACCAGCTCTTCCATTTTTTATGGCCTACCGCAAAGCTAAATCGCCATCGTCTTTTTTAGCAACCATTGCTGCTCCTGCTCCTCCAAATGAGATGCCAATAAATCATAAAGCCTCGCATGGTAATTGTTCAACCATACGATATGTTTATTGTCGAGGAGCGATGGATCGACCAACTGCGTATCGATGTAACAAAGTGTTAATGTTTCGAAGGCCAGGAAGGAACCAAACGGGCTATCGGCATGGTCAACACTCAATACGAGGTTCTCGATACGGATACCATAGGCGTTTTCGCGATACAAACCAGGCTCCACCGATGTAATCATCCCCGCCTCAATGGCCACATCTACGGCCGCGCCGTTGAGCACATGCGGACCTTCATGCACGTTGAGGAAGAACCCGACGCCATGCCCCGTGCCGTGGCCATAATTGCGCAGTTCGTCCCACAGCGGCTTCCGTGTAACGGCATCGATCTGGTAACCCCGGGTCCCCCGGGGAAAGACGGTCATACTGCCCTCAATCATTCCCTTGAGCACCAGCGTGTAGTCCGTCCGTTCTTCCGCCGTCGTATGGCCTAATGACACCACCCTGGTAATATCCGTGGTGCCGGTACGGTATTGCCCGCCCGAATCGACCAACAGCAGCCCTTCGGGCTTTAATTCACTATTACTGGCTTCCGTTGCCTTGTAATGGGGCAATGCGCCATGGGCACGGTACCCCGCAATGGTATCGAAGCTTTCGCCCACAAAGCCGTCCTGCTCGGCGCGGAACTGCCGTAGCCGCTCGGCCAGCGATATTTCGGTGATCGGCTCCTTACCAATGGTTTCTTCTAACCATTTGAAAAACCGGGTGAGCGCCACTCCGTCTTTCACCATAGTTTCGCGGACATGCGAAACCTCCACGTCGTTTTTCACCGCTTTGAAATGCGTAGCTGGGTTAATATCTTCCTGCACCTCGGGCAGTAGCGTATTGTATATACGGCTGCATGTACGCCGCGGGTCGAGCAAAAACGTCTTGCCCCGCAATTTGGCCAGGCGGGCATCCACTTGTGTATAATCCACCGTTTCCACGCCCGACGCACGAAGCGATACGTGGTCCTGCCGGGATAGCTTCGCTGGGTCGATAAACAACGTCGCATGATCGGGGGTGACCAGCACAAACGCGAGGGCAACCGGATTGCAAACCACATCGCTGCCCCGCATGTTCAGCAACCAGGCGATATCATCTAACGATGAGATGAAATGAGCATCGGCATGACGCTTCCGCATGTCCGCACGCAACCGTGCGAGCTTGGAGGCGGTAGACTCACCGGTAATCGACTCATCAAGGAGGTACGCAGGATTTTCCGGCAGTGAAGGCCGATCTTGCCACAACGGCGCCAGCAGATCCACATCTTCCAATAAGGCCACCCCAGCGACGAGCAGGGGCTTCTGAACGGCGGCAGCCGACGATGCCGGCATCAACCAACCGTCGAACGCCACGGTAGCCCCGGTGGGCAAATTGGCGGCCAACCAATCGGCATATTCTGCCGCATGCTGCACATTCAGCTTTACCAATTCATATCCGCTGCCCGCTAGTTGTTCGCGGGCCTGCACAAAATACCGCGAGTCGGTCCAAAGGCCGGCAAACGATTGGGTAATGGCCAACGTACCGGCAGAACCCGTGAACCCCGATGCCCAGGCGATGCATTTATAGCGGTCGGGCAGGTATTCGCTAATATGCGGATCGGACGATGGAATGATATACGCGTCGATATGTGCTTCCTCCATCATGCTGCGGATGGCAGTCAATTTCTCTGTGTAGGTCATTTGTTTCACTTTCATGGCTGGCAAGTTACGAAATATCAAAAAATACGTACATTAGGGCCAACAAATAATAAATAGATTATGGATAATATTTTAGAACTGCTCAACGGCAGCCTTGGTAAGGAAGTCGTTGATGGCATCACGCGAAAGACCGACGCTTCGGCCGAGCAAACACAGGCGGTGGTTTCAACTGCGCTACCCACATTGTTGGGTGCACTGAAAAATAATGCAAGCAGCGGCGATGCACAAGGCATCTTGAATGCCCTCGGCTCCAAACACGATGGAAGCATCCTAGATAATCTTTCGGGCTTTTTAGGAAATGACGACACCTCTGATGGAAACGGGATATTGGGTCACGTGCTCGGCAATAAGCGGGGTGCCGTCGAACAGGCTATCAGCGGAAAAACCGGTGTCTCATCCGGCACGGTTTCTAAAATCATGGCCATGCTGGCGCCCATCGTGATGGGTTACCTGGGCAAGCAGAGCCGCACCAACAACGTGAGCGACGGTGGCGGATTAAGCGATATGCTCGGTGGCATGCTGGGCGGCCAGTCGGGTGGCGGCAATATATTGGGTGGCTTGCTCGACCAAAATGGCGACGGCAAACTCGGTGTTGACGATGTGGGCGGCTTACTGGGCGGTCTCTTTGGCAAGAAATAACCAAATGAGAAGGTGTCTACCCTCCCTTTTTAGACACCTTCTCTACATCTTCTTATTGATTTAGAACCTGGCCCACACCGTAAACCGCCCGCCCGGTGCAGCGTCGCCGTTGATATACCAATCAATTGGATCTGCTTGCTGCATGTTATCAGACCACTTGAATTCCAAATCGCCGATCGACGACAGGCCCAACGCCTTAAGCGGAATTTCCATCATCAGCCGGTTGCCCACAAGGTGATACGTCACCTCTTCCGTAGGCTGCCAACTCCCGTTCTTGAATTGCTCCAGCTGATTACCCTGTACCACACGGAAATCGAAGCCATTCCATCCCGATTGAACCGATTGGTCGGTGTTCAGCCACAACGTCATCCAATCGCCTGCAGCAACCGCGGTGATATCATTTACCGTACTTACATAGAAATGCAAGGACGATTTACTGGCTGCTATTTTCAGGGTATCCAAGTCATTCCGTCCCGTTTGATTATCGTAGATCACCTTTGGCTCGGACTGGGCACCGGGGTGGTGGCGATGCACGACGTCGCCCACATAATCAACATAGCATGGATCGATTTCATCCCAGTCGGACCAGCTCGTCACTTTTTGCTTCCTCACCTTATTCACGGGCACCTTCTCCGTACCCTTATAGCGTCGGATGTTCGCTACGGTCTGCATGTAATAAAGATCACGGAGGTCGCTTGTCCAAGCCGGCTCGATGTCCCGGCTATACTCGTCGTTGGCTTGATCCACAAAATGGGCATGCTCGAGGTTGCCACTCGTACGCCGCCATTTACCGGCTATCCACTCGTTCCAGCCTGTAATAAACACAAAAGGCACATCTTGTTTCAACGCAAAATCCCATTGTTCCTGAATGTTGTACCCGTACAGTATGTCGGTTTTCGGATTCCCGGGCGAGCCGTTTCGGTAACTCCGCCCCCAGTTGCCCGTGGCACCGTAAAATGCAGATCCGCCCATCGACGCGTCCAGATTGGGATGCTGGGCCGTGGAAACATTTACAATCTCCCTTTCCCCTTTGTGATTGATATATACCTTTTGGGGGCGCTGGAATTCAATCCACGGCCATCCGTCTACCTTCGCGGGCTCATTGGGCCATTGCGACTCCCTGATGGTGAAGAAGTCCGCATAGTCGCGCCCTTCGGCCTGTGCCGATAAGCCGATAATCAGCGGCTTCCCTTCCAGGTAATACCAGCACTCGGGATAACGGTACGGGGCACCGTCTTTATAGTGGTTGTCGTATATTTCCTGCATAGCGTCGCCCGATTTCGTATTGGTGTAAAAAACCAGCTTCGGTGGTTGTTTGCCTTGCTTCCTCACGGTTTCCATCGCCTGCATCAACACATTAACCTCGTGTGTGTAGGTAATCCGATTCGTGGCATCTAAAACCAAAAAATCCACCTGAGCATCCGTGAGCAGCTGTATGTTTTTCAAGTGGACCCAATAGTCGTCCCCCCGGTAATAACCGTAGATAGACTCGCCCCAGAAGTAATACTTCCCAGGTTTGCCGGCACCCCCGCCCCAACCCGGGTGGTCGAAGTCTTCAAGTACTTCGGGGGTCTCCGTTTGCAGCTTGGTGAGGTCCCACACACGCTCCGACGTTGACGAGGCCGTGTGGCCTTGCCAGAGGAAGTAAAACATACCCACCTGCCGGTTCGCTTTGGGCCCACCCGTTTCCTTATACTGTGGCAATACCCTGCCCAAGTCGTCAACCCCGGCAAAAGGCTGGGCAATTGCACCTAAACCACATGCCAAAAAAATCGATAAACTGAAATATTTCTTCATAATCTAACTAAATTTTTTCCTTTCTAACAGGACATGTTTACTGATGATATATGTCGAGTGTCACCGGTCCCAGCAATCCCGAACGATGCAAGGGGCTTTCGGCGGTATACGGGTTTACGATGGTCCAAGTAGAACGTTGGTCTGCGGGAAGTCGCAAATCACCGATCAGGCGATTCGCCCAGGTGTTGACTACCTTAATCTCTACCGTATTATCCCCGTCTTGCAACGCGTCCGTGATATCCACGCGATAAGGTGGTGTCCACACGCCGCCCACGTCCTGACCGTTCACTTTTACCTTGGCCAAAGCCACGACACTGCCCAGATCGAGGTAAATCCGGTTACTGTCTGCCAATGGCACGGCAGGCAGGTCTTTCGTGTAATACGCACTGCCCGAAAAATAAGCCACGGCGGTATCCGGCTGTGCGGCCCAATCTACCAATGTATCAAACTGGCGCGTAAATGTCGTAGAATCGGGCTTCATGAAGGTAACTTGCCACCCTCCCGATACCGGCACCTCTTCTGCCACATCGGGGAAATTCTGACCGTTTGCAGGCGTCCCCGATTTGCGGAAAATGATAAATGCACTCTCGTAGGCGTCCAATTCCAATGGTACGGTGGTACCATTTCCGTCTTGGTGGTACTCCGGTAAGTCCCGGAGCGTGCCATGCACTGCATCCCACAGTTCGGGCTGCTTATCTGTTATACGGAACGTGGGTGTTATCGCTATCTTCGTATCCTGCTGGTTGGAGACAAAGTAAATATCGCCGTCGGGCAAGGTACGGTGGATAAAGACGACCGGATCATTTTCTTCCAAGGCTACATCGGGAGCCACACCAGCCTTGTTTAATACGCCCTTCATATCCAGCCCACTGAGCACCAATCCCTTGCCATAGACATGTGCCGTTGTCTGCTTGCCGTCGATATCGCCCCACAGCTTATCGGCCATTTCACGGACCTCTTGGTCGGCACGACCGTAATCAGCCAAACTGGGCGACCGTGTTGGTCTCGGGCCGAGGATGATGCCGCCGGCTTCCACCAGCTGCTCGATTTTACGCAATACTTCCGGGCGCATGGTTTCCAGCTTTGGGAGTACCAGTACCCGGTACGACAAGCCATCGGGCAGCGTGAACCGGCCGTCTTTCATGGTCAACCGGTTCAATATCACCTCCGCATTGATGTAGTCGAACGAATACCCTTTGGGCAGGGCCGGGTCTTGCACACCGGTCATCTTAGGGACATCTTCTCCGATGAAATAAGCTACATCGGCTACATACCGCCCCTGTTGGAGCATGTAGTTACAACGTTTCAGGTAATCGATGAAGCCATCCATATCGTCGTACCACGTATTCAGGCGGTTGAACTCATTGCCAAACCACGCATTCACGCCCGGCAATTTACCCTCATACGGTTGATGGATATACACATGCAGCAGGGTGTTGTTGATGCCCTCTGCAAAAAAGCGGTCGCCACGTTGTTTAAACATGGCCGGGTAGCGGCCAAACGTATTGCCACCGGCGGTAAACGATTCTGCGGACACCTTATTTTTTCCGTAAATATGGGCAGCGGAAGAAGCTGCACGGTTTTCGATGTCGCCCAGCTCGCCCTCACTCCAAAACTCACCACTGATTTCGTCCGACTGCCCTCCATACTGGAGGAACTCGCCAGGGAAGCCCCAATGGCCATAGTTTTCGAGCCATATCGTCAGGCCATGCTTGTGGCTCACGTCGCGCAGACCACCAACGTATTCGTAAGCGACTTTGTCGGCAACGAAGCGCCGTACATCCCATAAGAAGCGATCAGATTGATCCTGGCTACCCACCACATAGCCATAAAATGCAGGAATATAAGGCGTGGGATCATAGCCAAAAGCATCCTTGAACTTTTTCACAAACCCATCCGTCCAGTTCTGTCCACCGGTTTCGTAGCTATCCTGTACCGCCACTTTGAATGTCTTTCGGTCTTCTGCCGGTACCCGCTGGAGAATTTCGCCGAGGAAGGCGTCAAAATGTTTGAGCACATGCTCGTGGTTCATCTTATCCACTTCCAATCCACGGCCCTCGGGGCTGGCCGGGCCATTGGTTACGCCTGTGGGTACCATGCCCGTTTGCAAGACCAACCACTCGCCCTGTGGAATATCCCACGACAAGACGCCACTGCTGTCTACACGATCCGTGAGATCGAGTACGCTATCCGGCGAAATGGTATATCCGGCATCTTCCGGCTCCACCTGTGGCTCCCACTGGTAGTCGTGCCAGTAGGGTAGCGGCGTGGGGTGCATGCGCGCCAGTGATTTTTCTTTGAAGCGCTCCACCCGGGGTGTAGCAGTGAGTTTCACCTCAGCGATGCCCGCATCACCCCTCACGTTATCCACCACTACGCGGAATACACGACCGGTGGTGGCCTCGAACGAAACTGACACGGGCGCATATTGCTCAAAGCCAACACTCAACATATTATTGGTACGATCAATATCAAACGAGCGTACCGTACGGAAAGTGCCATTCTCTTCTACTTCCAAGGTTACGCCCACGCCCATATTCCGCTGCGCTGGAACCACCGTTAAGCTACGGGCGGTAAACGGTTCATCCACCGAAAAAGTAAAGGTGGTCGACTTGCCTCCGGCGACCTTCACTTCCGTGCTGCGACTGTTATCCATCAGGTTCGCAAGCGATTGTCCATCTGTCGATTGTATATTCGGGTTAAAGTCGGCCAGGGAGGCCCCGTAACCTTTGGGCACGCGGAAGGCGAGCACATCCACACGCTGGAAATCACCTTCCGGTGCGGGCAACACGCCGTCGAATGACTTTCCGCCTTCAAGCAACGTATCTGCCGCTGCCAGGTAGCGCATCGCCTGATCGGGTTGCACCCATGGTCCGCCGGATTGGCTCCATCCCGGGCTGTTGAAAATACCGATATCAATACCAAGCTCCGTTGCCGTTTTCAGCGCGGTGTGGAGGATATCCCACCATTCGTCGGTAAACAGTTTCACCTTGCCATAGGATCCATCAGGCAAATCACCTAGCCCGATATTGCCGATGAACGCGCGGTTGATTCCTGCGCGTTTCATGGCATGCAGATCTTTTATAACCCCTTCTTTCGATAAGTTGTCGGAAATCCAATACCAGTAAACGGTGGTTTGTATGGAGTCGGGCGCTTCCGTAAACACGCTAGCCATCGTATGCCAGTCGGCCTGTTTCGTGCCGGGCGTACATGAAAGCGCCAACCATGCACCTATCGAAATACCCAAAAGCGGTCGGAAAAAAGTCTTCATCAGCTTACTGTTAAGTTTACAGGTGCTAAAAAAAGCTTTTATTTCCAAACGGACATCCTGTACCTTCATGGTAATCCGGCGACAACAAGACGTTTAGTCTCATTCCGATATTTATTTTACCGATTATATACTTCAAGTGTCACCGGGCCCAGCAGCCCCGACCGGTGCAACGGGCTCTCGGCCGAATAGGGATTCACGATGGTCCACGTAGACCGTTGGTCCGCCGGTAATCGCCAGTCCCCAATGAGGCGGTTAGCCCAGGTGTTGACCACCTTGATTTCAACCGTATTATTTCCCTCCTGCCAAGCGTCCGTGATATCCAAACGATAAGGGGGTGTCCATACACCACCAACGTCCTGGCCATTCACTTTCACCTTGGCCACGGCCACTACATTACCCAAATCGAGGTGAATCCGGCCGCCATCCGCCAATTGCACAGCTGGCAGATCTTTCGTATAGTAAGCACTTCCCGAGAAATAAGCCACCGCAGTGTCCGGCTGTGTGGACCAGTCTACCAAGGTGTCAAACTGGCGCGTAAACGTTGTGGAGTCGGGCTTCATAAAGGTGACCTGCCAAGGCCCGGATACCGGCACCTCTTCTTCCGCCCCGGGGAAATTCTGTCCACCCGCAGGGACCGCTGCCCTGCGGAAGACAATGAATGCACTCTCGTAGGCATCCAGTTCCAAGGGGACCGTGGTACCAGCCCCTTTCTGCGTATACTCCGGCAGGTCCCGCAGCGTTCCATGCACCGCATCCCACAGTTCGGGCTGTTTGCCCGCGATACGGAACGTAGGGTTTACCTGAATCTTCGCATCGGCCTGGTTGGAGATGAAGTAGATGTCGCCATCGGGCAGCGTGCGGTGTATGAATACCACCGGATCACCTTCTTCCAGCGTCACATCGGGTACCACGCCGGCCTTATCCAGGGCCTCCTGCATATCCAGCCCATCGAGCACCAGCCCCTTCCCGTATGCGTGTGACGTCTGTTGCCCGCCGTCGGGGCCGCCCCACATCCTATCCGCGATCTCACGGATCACTTGGTCGGCGGTGCCGTAATCGGAAAGGCTGGGCGAACGCACCGGCCTCGGACCCAGGACGATGCCGCCCGCTTCGACAAGTTGCTCGATTCTACGCAATACTTCTGGGCGCATCGTTTCCAGCTTAGGCAGCACCAATACGCGGTAAGACAGCCCGTCAGGCAGGGTGAACCGGCCATCCTCCATGGTAACCCGGTTAAGGATAACCTCTGCATTGATATAGTCGAACGAATACCCCTTCGGCAAGGTCGGGTCCTGCACACCCGTCATCTTGGGTGCGTCCTCCCCGATGAAATAGGCCACATCGGCTACATAACGCCCTTGCTGAAGCAGGTAATTGCTACGCTTCAGGTAATCGATGAAGCCATCCATGTCGTCGTACCACGTATTGAGGCGGTTGAACTCGTTGCCGAACCACGCATTCATCCCCGGCAGCTTGCCTTCATAGGGTTGGTGGATGTATACACTCAGCAAGGTATTGTTGATGCCCTCCGCAAAGAAGCGGTCGCCGCGTTGCTTGAACATGGCCGGATAGCGGCCGAACGTATTCCCTGCTGCGGTGAACGACTCAGCCGACACCTTGTTTTTCCCGTAGATGTGGGCTGCGGACGAAGCCGCGCGGTTCTCGATATCGCCCAGCTCGCCCTCGCTCCAGAACTCCCCGCTTACCTCATCCGACTGGCCGCCGTACTGGAGGAACTCACCTGGGAAACCCCAATGGCCGTAATTTTGGAGCCATATCGTCAGCCCGTGCTTATGGCTCACATCACGTAAACCACCTACGTATTCATAGGCGATTTTATCAGCAACGAAACGCCGTACATCCCACAGGAAACGGTCGGACCGGTCCTGGCTGCCAACCACATGCCCATAGAAAACCGGGATATAGGGAATGGGGTCATAACCGAAAGCATCTTTGAACTTATCGGCAAACCCATCCGTCCAGTTCTGGCCGCCGGTCTCGTAGCTGTCCTGCACCGCAACCTTGAATGTCTTCCGGTCTGCGGCCGGCACCCGGCGGAGGATCTCCCCGAGGAAAGCGTCGAAGTGTTTGAGCACATGCTCGTGGTTCATCTTATCCACTTCCAGTCCGCGGCCCTCGGGGCTGGCAGGCGCATTCGTTACGCCGGTGGGCACCATGCCTGTCTGTAACAACAACCACTCGCCCCCCGGGACATCCCACGACAGGACGCCATTGCTGTCTACACGATCCGTGAGATCGAGTACGCTATCCGGTGAAACAGTATAGCCATCTTCAGGCTCCACCTGCTGTTCCCACTGGTAGTCGTGCCAGTAAGGCAGCGGTGTGGGGTGCATGCGCGCCAGGGATTTCTCCTTGAAGCGCTCCACCCTTGGCGTGGCGGTGAGTTCCACCTCGGCGATGCCGGCATCACCCCTCACGTTGTCAACCACCAACCGGAACACGCGGCCCGTGGTCGCCTCGAACGACACCGAGACCGGCGCATACTGCTCGAAACCCACACTCAGCATGTTGTTGGTGCGGTCGATATCAAACGACCGCACTTTACGGAAAGCGCCATTCTCTTCCACTTCCAAGGTTACGCCCACCCCCATGTTCCGCCGCGCGGGAACCACCGTTAAGCTACGGGCGGTAAACGGCTCGTCCACCGAGAAGGTGAAGGCGGTGGACTGCCCCCCGGCAACCCTCACTTCCGTAGTACGGTTGTTATCCATCAGGCCTGCGGGCGATTGCACAGCAGTCGATTGTATCGTCGGGTGAGCGTTTGCCAATGAAGCCCTATAGCCTTCGGGCACGCGGAATGCAAGGACATCAACGCGCTGGAAGTCGCCTTCCGGTACGGGCAGCAAGCCGCTGAACGCCTTTCCGCCCATAAGCAACGTATCCGCTGCCGCCAGGTAGCGCATCGCCTGGCCGGGCTGCACCCATGGCCCGCCCGACTGGCTCCAGCCCGGGCTATTGAAAATACCGATGTCGATATCGAGCTCGCCAGCCGTTTTCAGTGCAGTGTGAAGGATGTCCCACCATTCGTCGGTAAACAGTTTCACCTTGCCGTAAGCACCCTCGGGCAGGTCATCCAACCCGATGTTGCCGATGAACGCGCGGTTGATACCTACGCGTTTCATCGCATGCAGGTCTTTGATGACCCCTTCCTTCGATAAATTGTCGGAAATCCAATACCAGAATACCGTGGTCTGGATAGAATCCGGTGCTTCCGCAAATATGCTCGCCATTGTGTCCCAGTCGGCTTGTTTTGTATCGGGTGCACAAGAAAGCGCTAGCCACGCACTTACAAAAGTGCCCAAAAGCGGTCGGAAAAGAGTTTTCATCAGCTTACTGTTAAATTTACGATTGCTAAAAAGGGCTTTTCTCTCCAAACGGACATCCTGTACCTTCATGGAAAATCTTAGCCGTGAATTAGCTACTTCGTACAATCAATATTGTAGCACCGCCCCCATATCAGTTTGTAAGCACCAAGATCACATCGGTATCACTTTTCGACATCGCCTCCACAACGCCCTCTCTGCGATTTACATCGGCTGGTTCATAATCGCCCGTAGCTGGATAATACCAAATGGCATCTTTAATTAGCTCAGCGTTCTCGTACCTCAATTCAAAAGTTTGCGCTGCCGGCACATAGACTAACATCACTCCAGCATCTTCATCAGTTAATACACTGATTGTATTCAACACCTGGTCGCCCTCACGCTGCGATGTAACGACGTCGCGTGCGGGCTTTAGACGCCACCATTCGAATTGATTAAAAAACGCCGGGAGCCGACCGATTTGGATACTCGCCTTGCTGTTGATACCGTCTTCCCAGTCATATTTCGATGGTTCTTTCATACCGTGGTTGTATGAAGTCTCTCCTACCCGTAGCCACGGCCACGTGCTCCAAGCACCGTAGCCAACCCCAGCAACCGGTGCACTGAACAAACTCCATAAACTACTTTTCCTCACTTCGTAATCGTTCTCGCGCTCCCCCTGTCTCTCATACGCCGGTTCCGTATCGATGATGGGGCGTGGCGTGAGATCTTTCCAATCACTGACAACAGGTCCACTGGTTTTCCAACGCACGGCATTCGCTGAGTTGGTGTGACCGGTTTGATAGGAAATCATATCCAGCCAAGACGCTCCATCATATGCACGGCCATACCATTGGAAACCCGCTGTATGAAGGGTAACCATACTTTGGTTGGCTCGCCTGTCGCCAAATACTTCGTGACCGATTTGTTTCCACTTGGCCTCATTGTCGCCCGTGAATACACCATCGCCTCCCAAATTCCATATCACGTGATAGGCATCATACCGAGCTTTGATATATTTTGCCAACTTTACCGCGCTCGGAACCGGCAAGTCTTTGCCGGGATTACCCTTTCCAGACCATGCCCAAAGCATAATCGGTGCAGCAACCAAGCCCGCTGCATTGATTTCTTCGACTTTCTTATCGAGCTGCTGAAAAAAAACCGGATTGACGGTTATCGGCTCAACACCGGTAAAAGCGATCTCTTCTAATGCCTCTGGTGGGAGCCCGCGCCATTGTGTGGCTACAAACTGTATGACCGAATAGTTATTCGCTCTCCGATGGTTAAGGTAGGTTGCCCATTCCCCATCAGTGGAACGCATTGCTCCATTCCAAGCCGTACAGCCTAGGTAGAAAAAAGGGGTGCCATCAGCATGAGTGATGTGGTAATTGCCAGCCTCGTGGGTTACCTTACCGTGCGCATAGATTTCCAGTCGCGATTTATTCTTTAGACACCTGAATGTGCCCGATTGATTGTGTAATGTGTGGTTCGCTGTATCCGTACAGTGCGTTCTGTAATGCCACACGCCCTTTTCATTCGGCATAAACCGAATTTTCCAGTTATTTCCACCATCCCAAAAACCCTCCACATGGTGTTGCTCGCCCGATGGTGATACAAACGTGGATTCTAATACCACATCGTATACTGGATTGTCATATGCCACTACGCTGCGGAATGTAATTTCTATCGGCTCCCATTGGTCCACCTGCTTCTTTTTCTGAGCCATTGATTCAGTCGAATAAAAACAGTACGACAATAGCATAATCAACCAAAAAATACCGGCCTGTCTAAAATAGTTTTTAGTCATTTTCTAGAATTTTAATGTTAAAGCAAACCATCCCACACTATCCTTAACAGCGCGTTGCCGCAGACATCCAATTTCGTTAATAGTCGAATTTCGTAATGAAAATGGATTAGTCACAAGCTTCAATTTTGAGGATAACTATGTTTTGCAAACAAAATTAGTTATTTATCTAATATAGCTAACGGTGATAGAATAAGTCCCTGCCTCAAGAGGCGGTAAATTAATAACTCCTCCCCGACGTCTAAAGCGAACTAATTCACCATTTATGCGCAATTCACATCTTCGTTTGCCCAATGTGGGAAGTTCGACAAAAGCAGTTGAATTTCCAGGGACGGTCAACTCGACTATATAGTTCGATTCAGTTTGTTCACAAGCTAGGTATATGGCTCCACGGATTGTTGGTACGTTAATCTTTGCCCAATCTAATGACGCAAGTTGCGGCCGCACACTAAATGTTTCAAAACCCGGGCTCAATGGCTCTATCCCCATCAGTTTCCTAGGAATTACATTAGCCGGCACAGCGCCCCAAGGGTGATTCCAATCTTGATTGCCCTTATATTTGTCATCCCACGCCTCCATAGTCATCGTACTACCAGCCCGAATCATGTTATACCAGCTCCGATCACTTTTCGAGGTAAGGAGTGCTAGCGCATATTTAGCATGTCCAGTCTCATATAGGGCGTCCAGTAGAAACTGACTTCCATATACACTACAAGACATCCCACGTGACTGGATAAACTCCACGACGTCCTCGATATACTTTTCGGGAACCAATCCAAATGCTACCGCCATCATATTGGTATGCAAAGAAGCGTGATCGGTATCTACCCCATCCTGATATACCAATCTTTCGTTATCCCATAATAAATCTTGGAAGGCTTGAAAGGTTTCGTTTGCATAGTCTGCAAATTGTAAAGCATCTTCGTGGAAACCTAATTCATTCGCAATCAAAACCATGTCACAAAGCGCCTTATAATGATACGCGTTTACCACCGCATTATAATCGGTAAAGACAAAGCCATCGATTTCGCTTGGATGTGGCCAATCTACTAAATCACGTAACGCCTTTCCATGATGGTAATGGACCGCTTTCATCAAAGTTTCATTCTGTTTACCTGTACGCGTACTTATCAATCCATTCGACTCACGGAGTGGCAACAATAACTTGGCTTTTAAATCGTCGTAGTAGAATTTAGCAGATCGGATATCGCCCGTATACAAATAGTCATTGTAAGCAATCAACACTGATTGAAGAATCCATTCGGTCGGCCAGGTTGCGTTGTGTATCAGATACTCATGAGAGCGCCTAGCGATACTATACTCTCGGTCTACACTATAATGGCCCAGCTGATTAATGTACACATCGCCCTCGTAGGCAATTCGCTCCCTATCCCCGTCCACATAGATACCGGTATATGTAGTTGCCTTGATTGTGTATTTGCAAATATCCCATACTGCATTCAATACTGAGTCTGAACTTTCAAAAGAAGAAGCACCATCGTCAAAAGGGTAGTGTACGGTTGAACGCACAATATCATACCGCGATAATTCTCCCTTGTAGCCTTCGATTTCACAATACCTAAACGGCAAAACCTCGCCGATGTAGGATGGCATCTTCACCGCCTGAACCCCGGTATTCCGCTGATCCGGCACATATTGCAAGATATAAGTATGACGGCCCCGTTTAAGAGGTATTTGGTAGGCTGCATACCTTATCGTACCACCTGGATGACGGTCAATACGACCATCAGCGTGCCTACGCTCCCCTAGCCTAACAATGATCGTGTCATTGACTTCACGCGATTCTAACGTCATCCGCAGTTGACCAAACGACGCCTTACTAAAATCGAGGCGTATCTCGTCCCCTACCTTTTCCATCTTGGTTGCGACTTCATCGACCTTTTGCAGCGGATATACCGAGGTCGAATAGCTTACTAAACTATCGGCGGTAGTAAATTTTGATATATCAGACCAGCGCGAGCTGTTACCAGCCGCATCCCAAATCTTCACCCGCCATAGGTAACCAGTAGCTGACTCCAGCGGATTACCCGCATATTGCACATTTACCGATGCATTAGACACCACTTTTCCCGAGTCCCATATTTCTCCTATTCCTTTCAAAAGACTATCCTTGCTTCGAGATACGACAACCCGATATGCAGACTGCATTATGCCTGTCTGCTCACTCTGGAGCTCCCAGCCAAATAAAGGCTTTCTATTGCCGATAACTGTCCTTTCGCCAATATGTTCCTCGTGACCCACCGCGACGTATCCATTTACAACCCCCAAGTCCGCATGTAACAAGTGGTCTACACTCGGGTTAACAACATTCAAGTCTTGTGCATATGTCAAACACGAACCCCCAGACAAGAGAACAAACAACGCGAATAAATGTGCTGAGGGGTTTAGTTTATAAGCAATCATTATCAATATTTTATTCAGTAAATTGGTTATTAAACTATTTAGTCATGAATCAGTTTCTCATTCCTTTCTCGTCACCCGAAATGCCATGTACGGCCGCTGTGGCATCCGGATTAAACTATAGCCAGAATATTCCTTTTCGGATTTGGAAATGGTCATATTCCATGTATCAATAATATCGATGTCATATACGCCTTCAGTAAATTCAAAGAGATGGAGGGCCGGCTGATGTGTTCCCAGATAAACCAGGTAATCATCTGGACTGTCTTCTTTTGATCCTGCACCCGATTCCAGAATCTGCCGAAGGAATAAGATGCGATCGGGGCTTTTACCCTTCAACACACCTCCCTTCGACCACCACAGCACGTCGTCATTCTCTTGAACTGGGACATCCGTACGGATGGTCGTCAGATAGGTCTCCCCATGGCCAACATACACCCCATTTACGGCGCCTTCCCAGAATTTCTGCACCATCTGTTCGGGAGTGAGTTGCCCCCAAAACCACGGAACGTTGCCCTCATAAAGGCACTCATCGAAAACAACTGGCTTTTTATAGGTGTTCCTCAATTCTTTA
The DNA here is from genome assembly GCF_035818675.1 of Parapedobacter flavus. Classification (NCBI taxonomy): domain Bacteria; kingdom Pseudomonadati; phylum Bacteroidota; class Sphingobacteriia; order Sphingobacteriales; family Sphingobacteriaceae; genus Parapedobacter; species Parapedobacter flavus. The sequence continues at coordinate 581,619 of NZ_JAYKZZ010000001.1, read as the reverse complement.
CCTTTTTCCACCTCCTTCATCTGGATACTAGCGTGGGTAAGGAGCGGATTTGTGTGGTCGTACATGGCTATTCCATTATGGATACCGCGTAAACGTTGGTGAGGATCGTGCCCAGCAAACAAACGGATATAGCGATCCCAATCCTCCATATCCTTATTCTCCAAAAAATCAAATTCATTGGCCATACTCCACCAAACATTTTTGTAAGCTGAAAAACGGGCGATGATGTATCGGATGTAGTGGTCGTCCGTTACGCTGTCCATTTTTGAAAAATTCCAACGATCATAGGGATGAAATACAATTAGATCCGCTTGGATGCCTAACGCGTCTAATTGATTTATCCGTCGTTCAATGTTTTGGAAATACGACGGGTTGAAACGAGAATAGTCCCAGTTTTCAAGCGGTTCTCCCTCAAAAGGGTACAATTCCGGTTCATTCTGGTTCCACCAGTACGCTTTTGGGAAGATACACATCCGCACTTTATTGAAATAGCCACGGGATAACGTATTCAGCGTTACTTCCGCGAGGCTATCGCCTTGGTGAACCCACGCGTATAGCGTAGTGCCGACGCACACGTATGGTGTTCCATCGCGGTAGACAAATTCAGTTCCGGCCACGTCGACGGGGCCACGATTAAGCCCACTCGCGGGAATGCAGCGAAAGTCGCCTGTACGACCATCCAGTTTTTTCACATTACTGGTGGTCCGATACTTCCATATCCCTTCCTTATCGGGAGAGAACCGGAACACATAACGCCCGCCGCCGTCGTAAAAGCCATGCACCGCCACTGTATCGTAGCCATTCACAAACCAAACGGTCAGTTCAATATCTATGAACGGATTTCCAGACTCCGGGCCTTTAAGTGTCTGTTCAAACACCCCCCATTTTTCGATTTCGACCTGTGCGCTTACTTCCGTTGTCGCCATGATTACGCAAAGCGTCAATAAAAATTTAAAAATGCTCATACAACGATGTCTTTGTGTTTACATGGTTTATTCACCGCTTTTTCCAAACCGATATCGGAACCGTGCGTTGGGCGCTGTATCACCTTTATCAAGCCAATGCATAGCATCTCCATCAAGCGGTACATTGTCCACCCACTTGAAATCGATTTCAAAGCAATCACCGGCGATATTCAAAGCCTCTTTTGCAACCTTTACCTCCATCTCGTTTCCTTTTAAATGAAAACTTGCCGTACCTATAGGTGAAAAATCAAAAGGATTGCCAGTGATACGGTCTATCCTAGCCAATGTGTCGTTAATCGGTTCCCTATTCACTAGAAAATGAAAACCTTGCCACCCGCTATGCATATGCTCTCCACGAACACCAATAAATAATCGCATCCAATCTTTGGACGACGGCGATGTGATATTATCTGCTGTCTTTACGTAAAAATAGATATACGACGAATCACTTGCGGTTTTGCACAGCACAAAATCATTTCGGCCACTTTCATCCCTGTACTCGGCAATGCTCCCCCAACCGGCGTGGCGACGGTGGTAAACATCGCCACGGTCGTCGTAATAAGTCGCTTCTACGGTTTTCCAATCTTCGAATTGCCCATCAACGATAACGCTATCTGTACCATGATAGGTACCACGTTCCCTTGCGCCTTTAAACTTCCTTATATTGGAGACCATCTGATAATAATAGTTGTCACCGAAAAGTCCCTTTACCGGCTCGGCATCGCGGCTGTATTCGTCATTGTAGCAATCGATGAAAAAGACATCGCCCATGGTTAACTGCCTATTGATAAACCGCAGCGGCTTTCCATCGAATGTGAGCGGCGAATCCATGATGAAGGGAAAGGAAATCCATTCATTCCAACCGGTTATAAAAATAAACTCCGGATCGACAGCCAGTGCACGCTCCCATTGTTCTTCAAAATATAGCCCAGCACCGGAATCCTCACTTTCGGGGTCCGGCTGTCGACCGTTGCGGTGGCTTCTCCCGACATTATGATAGATAGCATGCTGGGCAATCGACACACTGATCTGCTCCGCCGAACTGTCATTCTCGCTCCAGCCGTATGCCTGAGGTACCTGATCGACCCAGGTCCATTTATGATGGCCATTCCCAAACCAATCATCCCACTCTGTTGGAGCAGCGCTGAAAGCCCACGACTGCCTTTGGGTAAAGAATTCCCGTGTTTCATCATCAAACCCTTCCTCAGGGGCAAGCATCAGCGGTTTGCCTTTCCAGTAGAACCATAAATCCTTAAACAGCTCCTTTTCGTAAATATGATCGTACAAACGCCTCACCTGAGTCTTAGGAGCAGCGTTAACCATAAATGCAAACCTCGGGGTGGACTGTCCTTCTTTTCGCATTTTCCGAAATACTTCCACGATCTTACTTACCTGGTTGAGATAAATAAAAGCGTTTGTGACATCAAAAATCATCACATCAACACCGGCATCCGCCAACAGTTGTCCATGCTTCCTGATGACCCATTCATCATCAGATAGATAATAACCAAAATACGGCTCTGCCCAGTGGTGCCACGCAGACAACGGTCCGTATTTCGGATCATCTGGATTAGCATCAAGGATTTCAGTGATGTTGTATGGGCTCACCGTGTCAGAAGGTAATTTCTCGAGAATTTCGCCCAATTCGGAATTTTCGCTGCTTCTATTCGTATCGTAACCATGTGCTCCATGCCACAGAAAATAAAATATCCCAACGAAACGCCCATCCCGAATTCCTTCATGCGCCTCGGCAGGCACCGGCCTTCCCCTATCATCTATAGCCACCCAGGTGTCTGCCTGCGTACTGGAAACCAATTGCGGCCCCGAAAACACCTGTCCGTAAACCTGTACAATGTTGAAGAGGACAATACAAGCGGACAAAAGCCCAAACCTGATTATCATGTGTTTCCTCATCATGTCCATATATATAATATATACTAAAAAGACGCAGCGGGCGCCTAATCAAAACTTGAATAAAAAACCTTCTAGGTCTATAAATAATCTACGGCCAGTAGCGATCCGATTACCGGCACTACGGTTACACTTGCTAAAGATGGTTGATTTTTGGCAAATGGACATCCTGTACCTTCATGGCTGTGGTATCAAGACGGCTACTCACTTTCTCGATCCGAGGACAGGATATACATCACCATGGTCTTAGCATCTTCTTCAGAAACGGCGGGATGCGGAGGCATCACTACATTGCCCCATGCACCCTTGGCACCCAGTATAATACGCTTAGCTAATATGTCAATATAGGTACTGTTCATTGGGTATCGGGCAGCGATATCCTGGAATGCCGGACCACGCTTCCGATCGGTGGCTTTGTGGCACGCAGCACAATCGGAATACGATATCAATACTTTTCCTTTGTCCAACACGCTGGCCGAGGGTGCAACGTCGATGTCGCCAGCCAATCGCGTAATAACTGGTTTCCGCTGACTCCCCTCCCGACCCCTTTCCTGTCGATCAGGAACAGACGAACAGGCGGCGACAAGAACAGCCAATACAATAAGGCCAATAAGCAACGTGCGCATCGTTATCCGATTTTGATAAAGCTACTTCAAGAAAAAAATTTCACTGAATTAGTTAATATTGACTTTCAAATTTAATTAAATTTCCCGTACCACAGACTTACTTACGGGTACATACTTGACATTACAAGTTGTGATATCGAAAAGAAAAAGCCCCGAAACGGACAGAATCGGGGCTAAATCATAAAACCGACATGATTCGATATTATTAAATCATGCAGAAATAAGAATTATTTAAACCGTCACAAGTGCCTATACCTGCCTCCAGCCTTCGCGATACTTACGTTTCACAAACTGGTTTGCGGGCTCGTAGTTGGTTATTTTTTGCGATTCTCCATCCCATATCAAGCGCTTACGCCCCGAGAAGCTGGATCCATCACCATTGGCATTGGGTTCCCGATGCGTATAACTACGGATAGCTAAGTTACCCATAATGACCGTCTCGCTCAACGGGCCAGCATAGTCAAATGAAGAAGTCAACGCTTTATGGGCCTTGCTGTTGAAGCCTGCTTTGCAGGCATCCGTCCAGGATACCTGATGGCCGAACTCGGGCATATCTGCATAGCTATTCTTAAATGTGCCCTCCGCCATGGTTCTTTTTTCACCGCCTTTCAGGTACAGCTTGGGGTGGTTTCCATACGTACCACACATAATCACCCCTTTGGAGCCGATCAGCATCACGCCGTTGCTGCTGTCGGGATCTCCCAGCGGATCGTCAGCCGGGATGAGGTCCGGGTGGAACGGACGGATACCGCCGTCATACCAGTTCAGTTTCACTTCCGATTTATTATGGCTTGTTTCGGGGAACTTCAGTTGGATGACCGACGACGGCGGGCAACCTTCGGGGATATACTCCGGTGTCCAATCTTTAATGAATACCTGACCCACGCTTGCTTCGACCTCGCTTGGATATCCCAATCGGAGTGTGCGGAAAGCAGAATCGATCAAATGGCAACCCATATCGCCCAAGGCACCGGTGCCGGTGTTCCACCAGCCATGCCATTTAAATGGATGCCAAGCCGGGCTATAGTCTACCCACTCGGCCGGCCCCACCCATAGGTCCCAATCCAAATAGTCGGGTACCGGATCCTTTTGTGTGGGGGATGGGATACCTTGCGGCCATACAGGCCGGTTTGTCCAAACGTGTGCTTCATGTACAGGGCCGATCAACCCTTGATCAAACCACTCCACTAACTGCAGTTGAGCGGGGTTAGACGCTCCCTGGTTCCCCATTTGGCTCACTACTTTATACTTTCTGGCTGCCTCTGTCAGCACCCGCGTTTCATGCAAACTATGGGCAAGCGGCTTCTGGACATACACGTGCTTACCCATCTCCATGGCGGTCAGGGCAACAATCGCATGGGTATGATCGGGTGTCGACACGATGACTGCGTCGATATCCTTTCCCATTTCATCCAGCATTTTCCGGTAGTCCTGGTACCGTTTCGCATTCGGAAATTTATCGAAGGTCCGCTTACCCTTTTTCAGGTCAACGTCTACCAATCCGACAATATTTTCCTTGCCGTTATTCCAGGCATTCATCACGTCTGAATGGCCTTTTCCGCCTACGCCGACCCCGGCGATGTTTAATTTATCACTGGGGGCAATAAATCCGGCGCCGCCCAATACGTGCCGTGGCACGATCATAAAGCCGGCCGCGGCCATTGCGCCGGCTTTAATAAAGTCTCTGCGGGTAGACCCCGGTTTCTTTGCACGATGTTTTTCCATCAATCAATAACTTTGGTTAACAACTTTCTATTAATATGGTCTGTCCACGCCGCTTACGACGTACTTGAACTACGCAAAGCTAATATAAAAAAGCTAATATAAAAGTGCTAACTAGGGTTATAAACTGAGAATTGTTCGTGCTGGCGGCACCCCCTGTATATCCATTCCTTTGACAACGAACAATGCGCCCGCGTCAGGCTCCGCAGCTAACGCATCTGGTGCGAGGCCCTTCTGTGCGGATGTGATGTACAGCTCCTTGAGGTCCTTTCCACCAAAGGTACAGGAGGTTATCTGCGAGGCAGGCAACTTAATCTCCCTCAATTTTTCTCCCGTTTGAACATAGTTAATTAGGAAAAAGTGGGGTGTTCCCATTTGTCTCAACCTGAATAATGGGAACTCTTTATCCGTATTGTGGTATCGTCAGCCATTCGCCGTCTTTCAGCGCCGACTGATGGGCTATAATACCCGGCACCGTAAGATTCAATGCCATCGGCATATCCACGAGTGGCGCCCGGTCCTGCAGAAGCGAAGTGACAAATTCGTTCATCAATTGGCCGTGGGACCCACCATGCCCTCCTCCTTCTACTCCCGGTGGAAGGGGCGGACGCTTAATGGTGGGCAACTTATCCACCAACCCTTGAAACTGATTGTGATAATAGGATCCCTTTTCTCCTCTAATACGACCTGCTTCAGCACCGAAACCGGCTGTATCCCAACTTACGGCCATTCTAGAAACTCCATTTTCACTGGTACGAAACGTAGCTATCTCCGTGCCGAATGGATTTTTATAAGCATTGTTTTTCGCCTGGAATTGGTTCAGGACACTTTGTGTACCTAAACAAGATACTTCAGTGAATCGTTGACCCGTTACACAGATGTAATAGCCATTGGAATGCGTGGGATACCACTGTGGAGGCAGCCCGTCCCGCCAGTTATTATAACTACCCAAAGGCGTAGAAAAATAGTGGTAATATTCTCCTTCTGAATAGACGATTTTACCAAAGAAATCGCGTCGATACAACTCACGCATGATGTGAACATCTTCATGATACGCCGAAGTTTCAAACATCATGTACTTTTTTCCGCTCTGCTTCCACGTATTATACAAGACATCTGCCTCCTCCAATGAACCCCAAACTGCGGGTACGGCACAAGCCACATGTTTTCCATGGTTTAGTGCCATAATTGCATGTTTCGCATGGCTAGGCGCGTCGGTAGCTATAAACACAGCCTCAATATCCTTGCCTTCTTTCAACATCGCTTCCAGTGATGGATATGTCCGGTTACAGCTTGCCATCTGGGCCATTTCAGCTAGCCGCTCGGGGATCAGATCGCTCACCGCTACTACTTCTACGTTGGGGTGATCTTGGAAGCCAAATTGTACAGCAAACTTGCAGACACCGTGTCCCACCAATCCGACTTTGATCTTACGGTCGGAAATCGACTGCCACCCTTCCGATGCGCCTGGATCGGCAGTTGTCTTTTCAAACCCAGGTATGGAAGCCAGATCAACTGCTTCGGTTCCTGTACCGACTTGGGTTGCCTGTTTGGCTCCAGAACAGCTGATTTGTTGTAACCCAAAAGCTGCCGTTCCTATACCGATGGCTTGCAGAAAACGCCTTCTAGAAGACGCTCCTTCAGTGCCACCCACGGAAAGATGATCTAGTGAATTGGATTTTCTCGTCGTTTTCATAACACGTAATTTTGAATTTGTGAATGTGTCGTTTATCGATCAAGAGCAATGCAGCAAACGGAACCGGACGAGCTGAATCCCCATTACTATTGACTGCTACCGCTCAAACATACTAAACATGGTGCATAAAAACCAGGAGCAAGTTTCTTTCTTACGACCTTAACCCATCCTGCATCACATACCGAAACGGCTCCATCCCCCCGACATCCATATTTTTGACCACGAACAAGGCACCGGCAAGTGGTTGCGAGGCCAAGGACTCTGCTGATAAACCAACTTTGGCAGACGTGATATAGAGGTCGTTTAAATTGCTGCCCCCAAAAGCACAGGAGGTAACTTGCGAAACAGGAAGGTTGATTTCGGTTAATTTCTCCCCAGTTTTCGGGTTCCAACGGGCGATTTTCCACCCGCCCCAGAGTGCTACCCACAGCATTCCCTCTGCATCGATGGTCATCCCATCAGGCAGACCGTCTGCCTGCGGCACATCAAACACAACCCGCTTATTGGAAATCTCCCCCGCTTCGCTGTCAAAATCAAAGGCCACTACCTCACGGGTGGGCGTATCGATATAATACATCGTTTTCTGATCAGCGCTCCAAGCCAACCCGTTTGAACAGCTGACATTACTGATTTTTGTCAGCGCTTGTCCGCTTTCATCCAACATATACAGACTGCCGGCGCCGCGCTCTCCGGTTACTTCATCCATCGTCCCTGCCCAAAACCGACCCACGGGGTCGCATTTGCCGTCATTGAAACGGTTATTGGGCAATTTTGACTCGGGATCGGTGAGTGGGGCGATTGACTGGTCTTGCAAGTCGAGCATTGCGAACCCGTTGCGCGTGGCGGCGACCAACCCTCCGTCTTCGGTCAAGGCAATCGCGCCAATCTTTATTGGAAATTCCTTCGAAACATGTCGCCGATCACCGGGGTACCATTCGTGGACGGTTCCCCGCAATATGTCCACCCACAATAACCTGTTTTGGTCCTTGTCCCACACCGGCCCCTCACCCAATTCACATGAGACCATGACAGGAACTCGATATACTTCCGGATTGCTATTCATCGCTACATCATTAACTAAATCGAATATAAAAGAAGAGTACCACGACGACGATCAAGACCCACCATACCAGCGGATTTCGAAGCCCTTTCTGCTGATGACGTTCGCCCGGCAGTAGTTTCATGCTCTCTTTCGTCCAAACAAGCCCCTTCAATTCGGCGGCATCGCGGGCAGGGCTAAGCAAACTGACAACCATACAAGTAGCCATGCAAGCCCAAAATACAATGCCCGCCCGGTTCATATAAGCAATATTTGGAAAGACCAGTTCCAACGTCAGCGCCAGCGGAATGGTGAGTATACCTGCAGCAAGTGCACCGGCATGTGTCGTACGCTTCCAGAGTATCCCCATAAGGAACATGGTGGCAATTCCCGGCGTAAAGTATCCATACGCCTTCATCAGGAAAAGAAAAATCGGCTTTTCAGAGTGGTTAATCAACAAGGCCGTACACACCATGCCAAATACAATGACCAAAATACCCGAAATCCGACCAAAACGGACAGACTGTTCATCTGAGGCATCCCGCTTGAAATAAGGTAAATAAACGTCCATCGTTAAGATGGTCGTACATGAATTGATGGCGCCTGAAAGGTGTGACATGATGGCCGCAATCAAACCAGCCATCACCAAACCGACTAAACCGGACGGCAAAAGGTTCTCCACCAACGTTGGAAAAAGCAAGTCGGCTTTCTCCAAATTGGGAAAAAGCTTTACGGCTACCAATGCCGGCACTACGATCAAAAAAGGAACCAAGAATTTCAAATAGCCAGCAAACACCACTCCCATTCGCGCATGCCATTCATTCTTGGCTGCAAGTACACGTTGTACGACAAACTGGTTCGTGGCGAAATAGAAAACACTGATGCAGATGGACCCGCCCAGGTACATGGTCCACGGAAAGTCGGGGTCGTTCGAAGGCAGAAGAATCTCCCAATCTTTGCTGGATTCAATGACAGCCGGAAGCCCACCAGCAACCGACACCGTGACTACCGCGAGGATAACCATCCCCGACAATAAGACGATAAGCTGAAGCATCTCGGTCCAAACAACCGCCCTCAAGCCCCCAAGAATCGTATAGATGCCCGTTGCCACTGCCAGAATCAGTACACTGATGAAAATCGGTATGTCCAAGAGGGAATATAACGTGAGCGCGCCTAAATAAAGGACGGCACCGATTTCGACAAACACATAAGTAAGTACCACCAACACGGAGTACGTCGTCCGCGCCTTACCTCCAAAACGTCGCTGGAGATATTCGGGCATGGTATAAAAGCCGTTGCGTAAATAGAAAGGCAGGAATATCCACAATAGCGCATTGAGGCCTAATAAAATCGCTCCCCACTCAGAGACCACGGCAACAAAGCCGCGGTCATATGCAACCCCCATAGCACCCACCAGATGATGGCTGCTGATATTGGCAGCGATGATACTTCCGCCAATCATCCACCAAGGGAGCTTATCGCCCGCAAGGAAATAATCGCGTTTCGTCTTGTTGCCAACTTTCGCTGCGTAAACACCTAAAGCGAAAACAAGCACGAGGTAAAGCAGGAATATCGTCGCATCAAGTGTAGTTATCTGAAAATCCATGATATTTAATTCGAATTAGACAATATTTGTTTAACGGTTCGGGTTACGGCATCCTGCAAACGTTCTAAGGAGCCGGGCGCGAATGGCGTTTGCAAAACCGGGTATAAGTCGCGGTCATAGTCTGTTTGCGGTGGCAGATAACCCGCTGAGCCGTTAACCAAGTTAATTACAGCAACGGTATGGGGGTAAAAATCGGCCCGGACTTTTAATTGAAGGTCAACATATGCCTCGTTTGGCTGACCCACCAGTACGGCATCACCGATCTGCCATACCCACAAGGGCACGGGAACGTGGTCTCCATCACCTAAATTCTTCCGGATGCTTAGCTTCCGCCATAACCGTTCTCGCTCCACGCGGTCTTGGCACGAGCTGTACTGCGCTTCGAGTTCTCGCAACGACGGTAATGGCTTCAAATCATACACGACGTCAACCGTCTCAGCTTGTAGCGCGTTTGACACCGAAACCGCCTTACGCCCCCATATCGCCAAATCGGCTCCCGATTTTACCACACCTTCGAAGGCAAGCGCCGTTTTGGGGGGCAACAACGATTCCAACGCCGCTAATACGGCGTAGGCGAGCTGGCGGCCATGCTTATCGGCGATTTCCACATCGGCCACATATTGCTCTCGGGGCGCAAGATTACCTGATGCGCCCTGGAGGAACAGACATGGTGCTTGTGTATGCTCCGTAACTGTTTCCCGCATTGCTCCCGCATAATCGGGAGATAGCAGTTCGTTTTGCCATCCGAGTGTCGTGGGGTGGCAAGCGTAATTGACAAGCGTAGCTAACATGTTTCCCTGCATATCGGTGGCGCGCCCCACGAGGAGCGTATCATCTGCCTCAGCATCGGGATTAAATCCGGCAAGAAAAGCGTCACTGTCTGGATTCCGAAAATCGCGATTGGTCGCTAAGTTGCATTTCCCATACCCCCACGTCATCACCGACGGAACGCAACTGTCCAATGCCTGTCTAACTGCGTTAATCGCCAAATTACGCACATCGATTAAATACGCGTCGATATACTGGCCGCCGGGTTTCGATGACTCGTCCCTGGAAAGCACAGGTCCCGCGTGGTTATGCGTCAAGCAAAACATCAGGCAGCCCGCCGGCAATGAAAATTCTTCTAAAATAGCAGACCGGATGGCCCTTCCGTCGGCGGCGCTCCTCCATACTCCAAAATCGGCACCAATCAGCACCATCGGGTGCGTACCTGAATCTGTTTTAAACGCCATGCACGTCAGCAACAGTGGACGATGAACCCCTCCGGCCACATCGTGGTCGGCTGCGCCCCAATTACGTGCATAAATGCCTAACGGTGGTGTAATATCGACCTGAGACGTCCCGATATACCCTTCGAAAGCACTGTTTTTAAAATCGCTCATCGCACCATTCCGTCTAATATTTGAGTGATAACCCACCGTCCATCAGCAAGGTACTCCCCGTCATATGAGTGTTGTTTGGATGGCATAGGAAGACGATGTTTTCAGCCACTTCCGCGGCGCTCATAACGGCCTTGATGGGTACCTTTCCCTTGGCGATCTCGGACCTACCCGGATTTTCTTCCCAAATACGGCCAGACAATCCCGCATTGACATACCCGGGGGCAATTTCGTTGACCAGAATCCCATGCAGTGCAAGTTCTAAAGCCATGCATTTGCACAGCATGGTCATGGCCGCTTTAGATACGGAGTACGCGGGCATATGTTGATGCACATTTGCCCCTGCCCAACTGCCTACAAATACGACCCGGCCGGGACGCTGCTGTTCTTTGAGGAGTCCGGTAGCGTATTGAGTCAAATGAAAAGCACCGTTCAGGTTGACATCCAACTCATCCGTCCATTCACTCGGCGTCAACTCATACATGCCCTTTAACGTCACCTTCGCAGCGTTGGCAATAATAAGACTTGGCGTTCCCCACGCAGCTGTCACACGATCCACCCATTGCCGCACAGCGGAAGCATCCGCCACATCGACTTGGCCATAGCTATAATTGACGTGGTATGGTTCCAATGCGCGCAACTGTTCGGCTGCGGCAGCTTCGGTCTGCAGGTCGCAAAGGGCCACATTCGCACCTCTATTTGCAAGCGCTTTGGCTGTGGCAAAACCAATATCGCCCAAACCACCGCTGATAACGGCCGTTTGCCCTTCAAATTGCCTTTCCATTTTTCATTTTTTGAACATTACCAATCACCTACGCTCCCATCAGCATACACGGCACATTGCAACACCTCTTGCTGAAACGGATGTTTCATGACCTCTTCTTCGTTGATCTCAACGCCTAATCCCGGCTTGGCATTCGGCCGAACCAAACGCCCTTTCTTTTCGACCTCATAGCCATGTTGTACCACTGCATCTCGCCAAGGCACATCATTATGTACGTTTTCACAGATGATATAAGAAGGTGTAGCAAACCCGAACTCGAGCGATGCCGCCGTGCTAACGGGGCCTTGTGGATTATGAGGCGCCATGGCTACCCGATACGCTTCGGCCAATGCCGCGATACGACGGCCTTCCGTTATTCCCCCACAATGCGTCAAATCTGGCTGCACTACACTGGCAGCGCGCAATTCAAAAAGCTCTTTAAAAGCGTGTGCACCAACAATACGTTCACCCGTGGCTATCGGTGTGCTTACCGACTGCTGGATCAGGGCGATGTCTTTCATCGATTCTGGCCAACACGGTTCTTCGAAGAAATAGAGGCCGTAGGGTTCAAGTGCCTTGGCAAATTGCAGCCCCATCCGGGGACTGGGACGCGCATGGCAATCGACCATGATATCCACACCATCGCCCACTGCCTCGCGCATGGCGCGTACGCAGGCTTCCGCATAGCGGACAGGCTTCAATCCTTCTAACGGCATCGTGCTCGGAACCGCCATGGACTTAAACGCCGTGAAGCCATCGTCAACGGCCTGCTGGGCCAACTCGGCAAATCGATTGGCATCGTCTGGTTTTGTCTGGTAAAAATCTTCCATCTTCCCACCACCAAGATGGCAATATAATCGGATATAATCACGTACCCTACCTCCTAAAAGTTCATGGGTAGGTACGCCATGGATTTTACCGGCTATATCCCACAGTGCAATATCGATTCCGCTCATCGCTGTTCCCCGAACAATACCGTTACCGTGCCAGAAATGCTGTCGGTACATCTTCTGCCAAATATGCTCAATCCGGCGCGGATCTTCGCCTACGATTAATTGCTCGATATCTTCAATTGCCCCGACTACGGATCGGGTATGCCACTCAAGCGTGGCCTCTCCCCACCCCCATAATCCCGGTTGGTCCGTCTCTACCTTGACAAAAATCCAATTTCGCATTCTAGCATGGCACACCAACGCTTTTACGGAAGTTATTTTCATCTGTCTATATTTTGTTTTTAATGGTGATGAAGCGATCAGATTTATTCATTCCTTGTGTGGTAGAATACATCATGATGGCTTCACTATTAATATTATCGTTTTGAGTTCATAACGGTATTGCCGCTGTTCAATTTCTTTTCATTAAATCGCCTACGACCACACGCGTCCGTTCCAGTGTTTCTTCGATATCTTTTATCGTATGTGCATAGGAGATACTTCCTTGTTTTATCGGTAAAGGAAAGTTAAAGATACCTTTTTCGATGAGTGATAGTCGGTATTTTTTATCAAATTCGAAATCGTTGTTTGCGGCAATATCATGAAAATCAACCGGCGCATGATCCATGAAGTATACGCAAAACGCCGAACCTTGGCGCGCTACGTGGTAGGGCCGGTCGTATTGCCCGAATATGGCGTTCAATCCATCTTCCAATACCTGACCGAGGTGTTCGACGTGTTGATACACCTGATGCTGGGGCGAAGCTAACTTCCTAAGCGTAGCGATCGCGGCCACGGTCGTCAAGGGATGGGCGTTGAATGTGCCGGCTATCAATACACGCTTGGATTTATCCGGATCGATGAAGTAATCCATATATTTTTTCTTTCCGCCAATCACGCCCAGCGGGTAACCATTTGCCACGGCCTTACCAAAAGTACTCAAATCGGGCGTTACACCACAGATGCTTTGATATCCTCCCAGCGCATGTCTGAATCCTGTTTTAACCTCATCAAAGACCAACAAAAGCCCATGCTCGTCAGCCAACTTCCTCAAGCCCTCCAGATATCCCGGCTGCGGCTTTACGATTCCAATATTCTGTAGGATGGGCTCAAGGAGCATACAGCCGATTGGAAACCGTTTTAAAAGGTAATTGACCGAATCCAAGTCGTTATAATTAACGACGTGTACCAACGATTTTTGGGTGTCGGGTATGCCGGCAGATAGTGCATCAAATGGGTATTCACCGGGGCTTACGCGCTCCCCCACATCGGCAAGGCTACTGATCACATTCCCCGCCACGTCATTATGCCAACCGTTGTATCCACCTTGCATAATGATGATGTGATTTTTGCCCGTCGCTGCGCGAGCAATACGGATGGCATGATACGTTGCTTCTGATCCTGTCGTTGTGATTTGGATTTTTTCTACCGTTGGAACACCCTCACAAAATAATTTGGCAAACTCGCCTTCCAGTTCGGTAGGTCCTGCTCCCATCAATACCGTATCTTGGTCGATGGCTTCTCTTACCGCGCTATTAACGTCGGGATCGTTATGGCCAAGAAAAGCCGCGGCAAACCCTGCTTGGTAATCGATGTATTCGTTCCCGTCGAGGTCCCATGCGCGGCTGCCCAGGCCCCGCACAAAACACACGTTAGGATCTGATTTTCGATTCAGGGACACGACGCCACCGGGAATATATTGCTCATTTGCGGCTAATAGCGCTGATGACTTTGCATTGTTCATTTTCTCTTTAAGTTTTATCTTTTAATCGCGGGATGTGCTTCAACAATTGCGGATGGCTTTATAAATTGAGCCATATGGCATATCGTGCTTGTTAGTTGTCCATTTTAATAGTCGGTAATTTCATCAAAATTAAGCCGATTAGCAAAAAAGCCATTTACATTATTTACTCAATACTTAAGCGATATTAACCGTTATGCCAAACTAGCTCCACATCGTGTAGTAGGGGATTTTTAATGATTCGCCTCCTTTTAAACACGATTGATGCGCAATAATTCCCGGCACACTCATATTCAGGGATAGCGCGACATTGACCCACGGCTGGCGGTCTTCCAGAATGGATTGTATAAACTCTTCGGTGAGGTGGCCATGTGCACCGCCATGCCCGCCTGGTTTAACACCTGGAGGAAGCGGTGGCCGCTTTGTTTGCGGCAAGTTGTCTTCCATCTTTCCTTTGTACTTTATTTCACGGCTGTACGACCCTAATTCTCCCCGTAATCTCCCAACCTCGCCGCCTGAGCCCGGTGTATCTTTGGAATAAAGCATACGCGAAATACTACCGTTATCGGCCTCAAACATGGCAATCTGGGTCCCGTATGGATTATGATAGCGATTGTTGCCACCTTTCAAGTAGTCGAGATGGCTTTTCTTCCCATAGCACGACACATCGGTGAAATGCCCTCCGGTAACTCCTACATAATAGGCGGTAGCATGGGTGAGATAAAACATCGGCGGATTACCATCACGCCAGCCGTTGTAGGAGCTCAACGGCTTGGATCCATAATGGATGTACTCGCCTTCCGAATATACGATCTCGCCAAATCCTCCCGCCTGATAGATCTTACGCATCGCATATAGATCCTCACGGAAACAGGAGGTCTCGAACATCATGTACTTCTTGCCCGACCGCTTCACCGCGTTATATAATTCGTCGGCTTCTTCTAAGGTTCCAAAAACGGCGGGTACAGCTACTGCGACGTGCTTTCCGTGGTTGAGCGCCAATATGGCGTGCCGAGCATGGCTAGGTGCGTCTGTTGCCACGAAAATCGCTTCGATATGATCATCCTTAACCATTTCCTCCAACGACGGATATTTTTTATCGCATCGCGCGGCTTTCGCCAACCCGTCACATCTATCGGGATAAAGGTCACTGACGGCTACTATTTCGACGTTGGGGTGATCTTGAAACCCAAATGCAGCAGCAAACTTACAAAGGCCATACCCTACCAAACCTACCCGAACCTTACGGTCGGACACGGGTTCCCAGCCGGCATGTAGATCCACCGTCTCTTTACCCTGCTCGTCAAAACCGGAAATCACCTTGCCGTTGGAGGCGGTGGGAGACCCTGCAGTTTTTTTCTGTGCAGAACAACCCATTTGCGCCAGGCCAAGTGAGGCGACACCCAGTCCTAACGTACTCAGAAAAGATCTTCTCGAGGTATTTGGGTTTTCTGGTTGATGTTCTAGAGGGGAAGCCCCTGATTCGCTATTATTTGCCATATTACTAGTTGTTAATCGTATCAAATTTAAAAATAAATAAAACAGGCGGTTGCTATAGTTTTTGGAGTAAATCCTTAAAAACTGATAGTCCGCGAAAGGGTCGGTATTTCTCGCCGTAGCCGTTGATTTTCACGAACACCGTTCGCTTTTCCGGTATAACAGCACAAAACTGCCCGCCGTTACCACTTGCATACCACAACACGCCGTCATTCCTTTTAATTCCTCGCCACCCATAGCCATAGGTGTTGTTCACGTCCTCCCGAACCGGCTGATTGGGCCTTGAAACCATCAAAGGAATGTCAATAGGTGTCATGGTCGCTTTAACGTATTCTTTAGAAACCAGCTGCTTTCCGTTCCAGGATCCGTTATTCAGGTACAAGTATCCAAATTTAGCCAAGTCCGGTGCGGACCATTTGATAAATGCATATCCGGCATTTACCGGTATGCGCGCGCCTGATTTTGATACAACCTCACCGTCTGCCCGCCATTCTACCTCGGCACCCAGAACAGCCAGCACCCTGCTTTTCAACACGTCCAATAACGATTCATCGAAAATATAAGTCAACGCCCTGGCTAATTGGTCAAAATGGTCGTTATGGTACCTCGCTTCCACGCCCGGCTGCATGTTCCCGGGGTTGCCGTAGTTATACCCGTGTTTTTTGGCCTCGATGCCAGAGGATACGGTTACCAGGTGCTTGAACGTGATGTCTTTCGTATACGGACCAACATCGAATGCCGGGAAGTAGGTATACACTTTGTCGTTGATATTCGCTATTTTCTTTTCATCCAACGCAATTCCTAACAACAGACTGACAACACTTTTGGTGATGGATTGCACCTCGATCTTGGTTTCTAGTGGCTTATCGTACGTCCATTCACCTACCACAAAGCCGTCTCGAATCAATATCCCATTGGCATGTGCTTTTTGCATAATCGAATCGATCTGTCGTAATACGCTCGAATCGGTCTTAGCAGATACTTGTTCGTTAGCTACCCAATTGGATGTTGGAAAATGTACCTTTTGCGTGGAGGAACAGGAGGAATTGAAAACAAGGACCACCACCCAAGCAACTAGGGCTAGCGAAAACGGTCGACAATGGGAGCGCCGGAAAAACGTGATTTTCATGACTAAGTTGTTTTGTTATGTTATGACACCTCACCTGCCAAACGGTGAGGTGTCATAGAAAAGTATTTTTTAGTGAACTGTATTGCCGTAGAGGCTGATCTCCGTCATGGTTACATAGTCCGACTGCCCCCAAGTTTCCAGTGTTTGGAATCGAAGATATCGCACCGGTATCGTTGCACCATCAAACTCAAAGTCGTGCCCCGCCCTAGATTGGGCCTCATCATCTTCATTTATTTGATCTCCCGGTATGCCCGACGGCTTAATAACCTCAAACTCTCCCAGCAGCGTCCACCCGTCAAACGACCCATCGGGGTTCGGGTCCGTGGCGCCCCAGATTTTCATTCTCCGGGGTGATATCGACCGGTAGAAATACTCGGGCCGTTCGTAAAACACAGCGCGGCTCAATTGGAAGGTATTGGTAAGATCAACATTGAAATGTTGTGGCATTCCGGTGCCACGCGCCGTCATGTAGTAATTCTGATTCTTGGTCTGCGCAATCGTTCCATCGACCGCTTTTTTGGCCAGATAACTGCCACTCCATGGTCGCGCACTTCCAGGCATTTGAGCGATTGGCATTTCAAAGATATCGACAGCAGGTATCAAGATTTCCCGGAGGGGAAGGATGTCGAATTCTACCGTGTCGGAATAATTTAGCCAACGGTCTCGCACAAAGAAAGCGAACGTCTGCAACGAATCCTTCTGACCGCGGATATGGTAACGGATATCCTTAATGCCCGAATAAAATCGGTCGATCGGTTCCCATTCGCCATCCGGCGCTTTTCGAAGGGCCTCAATGACCAAATCGTCTTGCCCCGGATTTACGGTTTCGACCGTAACGCCCCCAAACGCTTGTATCGCTTCGAGCGATGCTAGCGCTTGTAGGTAGTTGGGCTGGTCTGGAGTGACCGTTACCGCCGTAGGCGAAGACCGTTGTTCATTGCTTCCCACGGCGTACAATTGGACGGTATAGTCCTTTGCCTGGGCAAACCCTTCGACGATCAGTGAATCCGCAAACTTGGAAGCTTTCACGCCCATCGTTTCGCCATTATCAAGCGTATACTCCGCCTCTATATATAACGCGTTTTCATCGGGCACCTCAAAATGGATGATGGCTTTGCCAAACGTATTTGTTACGGTGTAAGAACGAACCGGACCCGGCGTGACGCCGTCCGTGGGTACTGGGTTCCATACCGGTTCTTTACAACCGTAGAATGCTATTATGCCAATCAAGGCGATAATTAACTTTTTCATAACCTCGTTATTTTCGATTTATACTTAAATATAGCTACCATCCCGGATTTTGCACCAATTTTGGATTGTTGAGCAAAACACTTTCTGCCAGCGGATCAAGGTAATTCCTTTTTTCAAACTTTTGCTCGAATACATGCGTACGCACATAATAAGTCTCCGGCGAGTCGCCTGAAAAGGTCCAACCAGAAATCGACCCCGTAAACCTTTCCTCGGCCTCTTTCCAACGCTTGGAGTCCCAAAAAAGCTGGGACTCGAAACAGAGCTCCAATTCTCTTTCGCGATGGATAATCTCCCTGAACCCATCTTTCGACTGGTATTTAGTCGCGTCGATAGCGTAATTGGTCCATGCATCTTGTACGGTGGGAATTCCGGCACGCTCACGGATTTGATTGACATATTCGTACGCCTCATCCGTTGGACCCGAAACTTCGTTGATCGCTTCAGCATACAACAGATAGAGATCAGACAAGCGAATCAGCATAGCCGGATACCAAACAACGGAATACGAAGACGAGCCCGTGATCACATTTTGAAAATGGATTCGCTTTTTCACCTGATATCCAGTAATTGAATTCGCAAAAGAGAGCATGGTCATGTTTCCACCTCTTTTAAAATCAACGGTCCAATTATCGTCTTCTGAATATTTTCCCTGGCCGTACCATTTAGTCCCATCAAATGCCAGGTTGGCGTAGAACCTATTTTCGCGGTCCAGATGCATTTTGACGACATCATAGTCTGACATCAGGTTGAACGCGTCCTCAGGGCGCGTTTGGACAATGTCATATCGATTTTCGTAGTCGAAGGTCTTGTCTTCGTCTATAGGAAGCCCATTAGCGGTATAGAAACGTTCCGAAAATTCCATCGAAGCGCCGTAACTTCCTGAAATGTGATTGAACGATCCGGGCTGGATATCAGGGTTCCACGTGGTGGGGGTCATGATTCCCTGCGCTGGAGCGTTGGTCGGATCGGCCCAGATGGTCTCCGAATTCCACCGAAAGGCCAAGGCATTAGCGATACTCAATTTGTATTCGGTCGTATCGCTTAAGGTAACCGCTCCAAGACCAGGGGTTTGCGCCGCAGAAAACACATACAGGGAAACGTTGTTCTGATGGGCCAAGTCTATCGCCGCTTTGACGGCGTCTCTTGCAATCACCCATTTTTCCGGATCGTATGTATTGTTCATCATCGGTGATCCGTCGGAATTGACGAAATCCACATAATCCGGATTTCCGTTGTAAAGCGGACTAGCGGCTGTCATCAGTATTTTCGCTTTGAGCGCCCGGTTAGCGATAGCTGTTACACGGCCCATTTCACTCTGCGGGTCAATGACCACCTCGGGCAAATTTTCATAAGATTCGTCCAATAACTGAATCACATAGTCGAAACATTCGTCCATGGCAGCCCGAGGTGTTTGCACCTGTTCGGGGCTGGCAGAGATCGGCAAACTTTCTTTGATCAGCGGAATCGGTCCGTACATACGCATCAAATGGAAATGATAATACGCCTTCAGAAACTTTACTTCCGCAATCCACCTATCGCGTTCGAAGGTGGTTAAGTCGGGAACGTTGCCCACATTATCAAGAAATATATTACATTCTCGAATGGCTCTGAACATCGGCAGGCCGCCGTTGCTTCCCGACCAGTAATTTAAAAGGGGGGAAGACACACCATTGGTGCCTTTACCATAGAAATAAGCATTATTATCTGTCGCTCCTTCCTTGCCCCAAATTTCACCACCCCAATAACCCGCTGCGGGATCTGAGGTCATGTTCATCGTTTTCGGCATCCAGGAGTAACAGGTAAACAGATAGCGTTCTGCTGTGGCCCTCAGTGTGAACGCAGATTCAATGGTAGCCACATTATCCGGCACAATATCCAGGTATTTGCCGCACGAACCCAGTAATACTGGAAAACATATAAGCATTAATAATTTTCTCATGACCTAAAGATTTGTTTGTATACCAATATTAAATACACGTTGCAATGGGTAGCCAAGGCCGTTGCCCGCCATTTCCACATCCCAATCCTTAAACTTACTCCACACCAACAGGTTTGTCCCATTCACATATAACCGCAATTTCTTCATGTAGATGCGATCCAATAATTGTTGCGGAAAATTATAACCGATTTCTAGTTGTTTGAGACGTAGGAAATCGCCATCACGCATAAACCACGTACTGGTCTGACTGTTGTTTGCGTTATCACCAGTTGTTAGTCTGGGCCATAGCGCGTAGATATCCCTGTCGCTTTCTGACCAATAGTTATCGGCATATGATTTCAACACGTGATTTTCGAGAATAACGCCTCCGGGAACACTCTCGCCCGAGTAGGTATAACGGCGGAAAGGAGAGGTCGCAGACGTATTGATCCAAAAGGATTCATTGGCCAGTCCTTGGAAGAAAATTGAAAAATCTACACTTTTAAAACCCATCGACACTCCAAAGCCATAGTTGATTTCGGGTACTGTCGGCTTACCGATGAAGGCTCTATCCAGCGTTGAGATGATGCCGTCTTGATTCAAATCGCGGAATTTGATATCCCCGCCCTGCGTGAGACCAAACGTCTGTTCGGGTGAGTTCAGGACTTCCTCATCGTCAATAAACAAACGTTCGGCGATGTAACCCAATGTACCGCTGATGGGTTGTCCAACCCGTGACAACGTCGGATTATCGGTATAGTCGGGCTCCTCGTATTTCACATAATGGCTCCTTGCAAACGTGAAGTTACCCATCGACTGCAACCACATGCCGTTATTGAACGAGTGATTGTATTCGAGCGACATATCCACCCCTTTGCCAATGGCCTCACCTACGTTGGCCGCTATGGAAGTGGCCAGTCCCATCTGCTGAGGGATTGCACTGCGAAGCATGAAAATATTTTTTCGATGCTCGTGGAAGAAATCGGCCATTAGGGTAAAGCTGTTAAATAACCCCAGTTCAAGAGCAATATTCGACTTATACGCGGTTTCCCAGGTGATGTCTGGATTAGAGTATCGATTGAACGTAATGCCGTTCTTGGTATAGCTCCTATCCAATCCGAAACTCGCACCTCGTGCAGCTGTATTCATATTGATCTCCGAAAGGTAATAGAAACGGTCTTCCGCGCTACCTATGGCATCATTACCAACCAATCCGTAGGTCGCCCGGATCCGGAGGTTATTGACTGCCTCCCGGTAATTCTCCCAGAACTTCTCATTGGAGATCGTCCAGGCTATGCCCGCCGAGGGGAAGAAACCAAAGCGCTGAGATTCGTGGAACCGTTCGGAACCGTTATAACCAAAATTGAATTCCACGTGGTATCGCGAGTCGTATCCATAGGTAAACCGGCCCGAAAGACCTATATTCCGATAAGGTAACGATTGCTGCAAGCTCCCGGTATTTCCCCTCAACTCGTTACGGAGAATACCGACCAGTAATCCACTCAGGTTGTGCTTTTCTTGAATGGCTTTCTCGTAATTGAGCGCAGCT
The DNA here is from genome assembly GCF_035818675.1 of Parapedobacter flavus. Lineage (NCBI taxonomy): Bacteria > Pseudomonadati > Bacteroidota > Sphingobacteriia > Sphingobacteriales > Sphingobacteriaceae > Parapedobacter > Parapedobacter flavus. The sequence goes on along the minus strand of NZ_JAYKZZ010000001.1, from coordinate 559,895 downwards.
TCCATATAAAAGAGTGAACTGACGGACCGGTCTCCTTCATCGAAATCTAAATACTCGGTTCCGTCCAGCTCATTTAACACGTTGAACGTATGCCCGGCTGCCGAATTCCGAACCGGCGGATTCAATTGGTAATAAAAGGGGTTATATTGCCGGGAGATTGAAAAATACGAATTTCTGGTGGTATTGGCCATCACCCGAAAATTCAATCCTTCGGTTATGAAATCCAGTTTTTGATTTAATTGTAATTGGGCCAGCATCATGGAGCGGGAATACTCACGGTATCCGCGAACCATCTCAGCATAAGGATTAATATACAAGCCGTCTTCTTCGCGGGCGTTACCGAACATAATGTGATTGAGGTATTGGTAGTCTCCTACTGCCTCATAGTAAGGATGGAATAATGCCGGATTGGTCCGCATAATATCCCGGTAGACTTGTGTACCTCCTTTAATCGGGCCAATATAATCATCAAATGAACCGCTAAGCCTCACGGCTAACTCCGTGGTTTTAGTGAGGTCGATATTGACATTACTCCGCAGCGAATACGTTTTCAAGTTGATATTGTTATTAAAATCATTCATGCGCGGCACTTTCAATATGCCATTATCCTGGTTTAAGGCCCCCGACACGAAATACCTCGCTACCTTACCCCCGCCCGAAACACTAAGATTGAGGCGTTGGGTGGTGGTATAATCCTTCAATAGCATGTCTCTCCAATCTATCGCCGGATACAAGAGCGGATCGGCCCCCTCCGCTGTACGCTCAATCTGCTCGGGGAGGAATTTGATCGGTATTAAGGCGTCTCGGGTCAAAATCGCTTCATTATACATTCGCATATACGTTACGGGGTCTGCCAACTCTACATTGCTGGTGGGGGCGGAAAATGAGTTTTCTAACCGTAAATTCAGCGAAACAGGCGCCTCCTTACCCTCTTTTGTCGTAATTAAGATCACCCCATTCGCACCGCGGGCGCCGTAAATTGCGGTAGCGGTTGCGTCTTTCATGATACTGAACGACTCGATATCGTCAACTTGTAACCTAGCCAAATCTGTGGTGGTTACTTCCACATTGTCGATCAGAATCAGGGGGTCTACTTTATACCCAAACGTCGTGACACCCCGGATAAAAAAGTCAGCATTGTCTGCTCCTGGTTCTCCCGAACGTTGGAAACCAATGATCCCCGCCGCTCGCCCTGCAAGGGCCGTGGTTAGGTTGCTGGAAGGAACTTTAAGTTCACTTGGTTTCACGGACGTAACCGAACCGATCATGTCCGTGCGCTTTTGCTTACCGAAACCAACAACAACCACATCCTCAATTTGCCTACTTAATGGCAACAACGTCACATCAACCCTCGTGCGGCCATCAAGCGGAACCTCCTGCTCGGCAAAGCCCACGCCACTAAACATCAAAATGGCATCTGTACTTGGGATACTCAACGAGTACCGACCATCTTCGTCGGTAGCCGTGCCGGTTGTGGTCCCTTGCAGCCCAACGGATATTCCGGAGACGGGAACCGAACTGCTATCTCTTACTACACCCGATACGGTGATTTGGGCCAAGAGAAGCGTCGGAAATGCGATCATCCCGACAAGCATAAGCATTGGATAAAATGTTACAGCGCCAACGAGCTGCCACGATAGCCATCTACTTGCAAATTTTCTTGTGTAAACGCTCATAGTTCATAAATTAAATTTTCAAATTTGTTAGGTGGTAGTCTTACCTTTTTTAGTTTAGCTTCATTAAGTTTACATTTCCATTTTTTACGTTTCCTAATTGATTACTAGCCTCGACTGAACGATTTAACCATGACTGCACCGAGCATGGACGGCTATCTAATACAAAGATATGGAGGAATGAACCCACACCCTGAAATGCAATTACTCAACATTTAAACTATTTTAACCCAATACGTTATCTTTATATTAAATCGATGTGACGCCATCATTAACCACCCTCAATCGCCCCTCCAGTAGTTGAAAAAAGGGCGTATCAAGAAAAAGCTACTATGAAGAAAGATTAAGGGTTGGTTGTAAGGCAGGATACGGTTATCGAACTAAAAATTTCTTTAGCGGTATCGATACCGCTCATGTCGGTTTTTATAACGGGGGAAAAAAACAGCTGCTCCGTCACCCCTAGCAGTTCAGGTTGCGAATGTGCGCCTGGGTTCGCGGTGATTTTTCCACCATAAATAAGGGAAGGCTGCCCATTGCCATCAAAGTCTGCGCTGCCATTATCATGGAACTGTGGATACGTATGGTTATAGTCGCCTGCAACATTGACTTCGATGTAGTAGTTCCAGTTCGCTCCCGCTTCCACGGCAACACGCTTCTCGATGAGGCTTTGTTTGGACGTGGGGCCGGTAATGGCGTCTACCACAGGTTTGCGTAATGTCGGAAAGTCGGTGCGCCCCGTTTCCGAACGATATGCAGCGATCCACGCGGGTAATGCAACGGGCACGCCTGCTTTTCCTTCATAACTTCCTCTTCCGGTCTTTTCTGTTACAAAAACCGTCCGCACCTCCCCGGTATTCGGGTTTTCTAACCAGATACCGATTTGGGGAGGCTCTCCAAAAGCACTTTGCACGTATATCGATTCGTTTTGTGCGATCTCGAATACAATGACGACTTCCTCCGCTGACAGACCATCGCTTGGCTGTGCTTTAGCGGTTGTGAAAAAGGAAAGAAAAAATAGAAATGAAAACCTCATATCAAGTTTATACCCAACGGTTCACGGGTTTTCCATTTCCCTTTCGTAAAATCTGGAAAATCAACAGGCCGACTCCCGCTTTTTACAGACTTTTCGCTCAATTCCGTAATGATACTCCAGGTAACTGCATCATATACATCTATCGGTGTTTCAGTTTTGTTCCTTACTGCGGTTACGAAATCCAGCATACACAGGTAGTCGCTACCGCCGTGACCTGTCTCCTTCGCTACTTTTCCGTATTTCTTCCAGTTGGGGTGGTCATATTCATCCAAATATTCCGATGCATCCTCCCACCGGTGTGAAGGGCTACGGCCTTCCAGGTGAAGTTTGTTTAATGTGCCCGAATAAATCCCTTCTGTTCCTTGGATCCGCCAGATGAAGTCGACGGGGCGTGGGGTTTGGGTATCGTAATAAAGCGTTATCGTGATGCCGTTATGTGTTTTAATGAGCGTTGTATTCACGTCGCCCATTGCGTAGTCCAATTTCGTGCTCGGATGGTCTTTGCCGCCAAGCTTCTCCGCATAACGTTTCATACCAGCAGCCCGGCTGCTCATTGATACCAAGTAATCGAGGCGGTCTCCGCGATTCACGTCGAGCCATTGTGAAACAGGACCGATGGCGTGCGTAGGATAAAGGTTACCATTATGGTTCAGCTTCACATGTCCTCGCCAGAGTAATTCTCCGCTCGAATCAAAATTAACATAACGTGTGTCGTGCTGATACCCTACCTCACAATGCGTAAGCACACCAAAAGCTTGTTGATTGACCATATTCAAAATCATCTGCACGTTGCGCATGTAGCAATAGTTTTCCATCAACATGCAGGGCATCCCTGTTTTTTCGGATGTCTCAACCAACTCCCACGCCTCGTCGAGGGTAAAACACGCAGGCATCTCGGTACCTCCGTATTTTCCGGCCCGCATGGCTGCCAGCATCACCGGGGTATGGAGATCAAACGGTGTTGCCGTATACACCGCATCCAAATCATTTTGTTCCACCAGACGCTTGTAGTCTTCCGGGCCGCGGCTATAGCCTTTGGGCTTGGGTTGACCAGCATCTTCCACCAATCGCTGAGCACGAGCTACCCGCTCTTCGACAATATCGCAAACTGCTACCACTTGGACACCTTCGATACTCAAGGCCACCTTTAACATACTGGTGCCCCGTCCGCCTACCCCAACAATCCCAAGCCGAACGGGCCGATCGGCCGAAAAAGAAGAAAACGGCAGCGCCGATGCAGCCAACAACGCACCTGATCCTTTTATAAAATCCCGGCGACCGATAGTTGAAGAAAATACTCCCATTATGATTAAATTAAAGATTCATAAAATTAGTGTATGACAAATTTCACGAAGATAATTTGTTACACGTTATGGTAAATTTACCAATACTTAACTGTTTTTAACCGCATTGATGGCACTTCACCTTTTTTTACTATAAAGCAGTTTCGGAATTTCCATACGGTATTCCGATGGGGTTCTTTTGGTAAACTGCTTGAAACTTTTATTGAAACTTGTAAAGTTATTAAATCCGCATGCAAAGCATATCTGTGAGATATCCAGATTTTCGTTAATCAACAACTCGCAGGCGTGCCCGATTCGGATCTCATTGACGAAACTGGTGAATGTCTTATTCGTTTTGTTCTTAAAAAAGCGACAAAACGCAGGTGGCGTCATATGGGCTAACGAAGCTACCTCATCGAGCGATATACGGCCGGTAAAGTTTTCCATCACATACTGGTATACCTGATGGATCTTTTTGATGCTATTTTCATCATACGTATTGGAGTAACCGGGACTGGCCAAATAGTCGTATTCCTGGGATTGGCTAACCTGACAAAGAATCTTCAACAATAGGAGAAATGATTCCATTCCTTGGGTATCTTTGAGCTGGTAGAGCAAAGGCATCAGCTTGCGATGAAGATCCCCCTTGATGGCCACGCCTCTGTTCATCCCCTTGAGAAGAGCCTTAAGGGGAGCAAAATCCGCACTGTTCATGTGGCTCTCCACGATCCAGTCGGGCTGGAAATAAACCACCACCGCATGTACATCGCTCTCCGATTCCTTGACGTGATATTTTTTTTCGCTATACGTGGCATGGGGTAGGTTCGGCCCCAATATGGTCAAATCCCCATCGGTGAAATACTCCATGTTGTCACCGACAATCCGCCTACCATTGCCCTTGAAAATCGTAGCGATTTCAAAGCCGTTGTGAAAATGAAACTGATCACTGAGGTTTTTCGCTTTAATTTCCTTAACATGAATCGAGTTCTTCAACAGCGACTTGATGTCAGACAAAAAAGGCCGGGTCGTTTCCATCTCAATCATAATTTTGGGTTAGAAAAGTTTTAACCATTAACACCACTTATAGGCAATTCGTTAAATATGGGTAAATTAAATCATTTTTCCAGACGCACACAACACAAATTTTATCCATGACTTAAACTTTTTTAACATATAGATGAAAGGCAATCTAAAGCAGTGCCAGGCATGTTGGTTATTGCGAACGGGTTGTCGCTCATTTCACCATACCACCGCTCAGGCGTGGCTTAAAACGAGATACAGGTCGCTTTGACCCGGCCCATGCTGGCTACATGTTACGTAACATAATTATAATGATAAATTATATCTACACAAGATAATAATGTTCTAACATAAATCGCATTGTTCCGGTATAGAACGATACCGTTCCGGCGAATGACGATAGGGTTACAGGCCCTCTATAAATGGTTATGACAAGCGATGGGTTTACTTCAGTACGCCACGATCCCACATCGCCGCATGACCAACCCATGCTGCCACGAGACCGTTCGATGGTACCGTAAAGGTGTCTGGTTGCCCCGCAAAACAACACCATCGCGCCGTAAGACGAAACCACCGCGCCGCTAAACGATACAGATCTGGTGCAAAGCAGGGTATCGGCTACGCGAGATTAACCAATTGGGGCGACAGAGCATACAGTTACCACGCGTCGGCATCTTAAGGCGACGTCTCCCTGTTTACATGCGAAGGATATGGAAATAAATTCTACTTACCGTAAAATACAGCCCGCGTCCGACCGTCTGCATGCACCGCAAATGCAAATACACACCACCGAAAATAGGGTGCCTGTTGGGTGCAGAGACTCCTTACCCACGGCACCCTATGGGGGTGTCAGGTATAAATAAAGGCTTCCTGCGTACTTGGGTATCGTTACGGTCCATCCACGAACCCATCTGAGTAGCCAGTAAACCCGGTCGGCGTAGAAGTATACTGTTCCCATGAAATGTTACGTAACCTGAACAAGGAAAATACCCGAATCTTAAGCTAAGAAAACGCTGCCCTGAACTGATGTGGTGTCAGCCGTTTCAACCGTTTAAATACGCGGATAAAATGTGCCATGGAATGGAACCCACTATCCCGACACACGCACGGGATGGGCAGGTCCGTAACCTTAAGCAAGTCGCATGCGTGTGCTATCCGCACCTCCTGCACAAAATCGACAAACGTGCGCCCGGTGCACTGTTTGAAATAGCGACAAAAGGTGGCTACGCTCATGTGGAGCAGCGACGCTGCATCTTCAAGATAGATACGCTCGCGTAGGTGTTCGTTGATAAAACGACGTACATGCTCCAGCCCCTCCATACCCCCCAGCCCGATGTCTGTCGTTATGGCTTGCTGGAGCGATGTAGTGTCGGGATTGTTGCCCAACGTAGCCAGTACCCGGAGCACCAACATCAACCGGCGATGCCCGATGACCTGCAGCATGGAAAGCAACCATTCGGCTAGCATATCCCTTGTCGACCCGTTGAAAGAAAGTGCTAATCCCGTCGTGCTGAACAACCGTTTAAGCTGCCCATGTTCAGGCAGGTCGAAATATCGTTCACCAAGGAACGATTTATAGAACTGAAGCACAATGAACTCGTACGTATTCGGCGAACCGGCCGGCAGCCGCTCGCATCTGAACCAATGCGGCACGCCCGGCGCCAGCAGAAACACATCACCCGCCTGGAACCGTCGGATGGCATTACCCACATAAAAGCTACCCGAACCCGACCGGATGAGGATGAGCTCATGTGCATCGTGCACATGATAGGGAATATCGCAATCCTCCCCCCGCAGATGCCTCACTGCGAACGACTGGGTCGGTAGAATCGGTATGGGGCGCGCTATTGGGACCATCGCCAGCAAAAATAAGCTATAATTATATTATTAGTCGTATCTTTGCGCAAGGAATTCTATGCTTCGAGGATAACGCTAATGATCCATTTCTTTGTGAACCCTAAAAACACCGTTTACGGTGTTCAAACCGAATCAGCACTGACAGCTGAAGACATTGTAAAACTCAACTGGCTTTTTGGACACGCCACTCAAATCGACGGGAACACCGTTGCCGGCCACTTCGTGGGGCCGCGTGCGGCCATGGTTTCACCCTGGAGCACCAATGCCGTCGAAATCACCCAAAATATGGGGGTTCGTGGCATCGTCCGTATAGAGGAATATACGCCCGTGACCCGTGATTTCACCGATTTCGACCCGATGGTTTCGCAGAAGTTCGACGGGCTTACGCAAGACCTCTACACCATCCACATCGCACCGGAGCCCATCACGGAAATTGACGATATAGATGCGTATAATAAACAGGAAGGACTGGCCCTCAGTCCCGAAGAAGTGGAGTACCTCCACCAGCTATCCGATAAAATCGGCCGAAAGCTGACGGACGCTGAAGTGTTTGCATTCTCGCAAGCCAATTCCGAACATTGCCGGCACAAGATTTTCAATGGCACTTTCGTCATCGACGGCGAGGAACAACCTTCATCGCTGTTCAAGTTAATCAGAAAAACCTCCGAAACCCATCCCAATGACATCGTTTCGGCATATAAAGATAATGTCGCTTTCATAAAAGGGCCCCGCGTTACGCAGTTCGCGCCCAAGTCGGCCGACAAGCCCGACTTCTATACGGAAAAAGCGTTTGATTCCGTGCTTTCCCTCAAAGCCGAGACCCATAATTTCCCCACTACCGTGGAGCCCTTCTCGGGTGCAGCTACGGGGTCGGGTGGTGAAATCCGCGATCGTCTGGCAGGGGGACAAGGCGCCTTGCCGCTAGCCGGCACCGCGGTCTATATGACGGCCTATTCGAGGCTATTGGCAGAACGTCCATGGGAACAGGCAATGGATGAACGCAACTGGCTGTACCAAACACCCATGGATATCCTCATCAAGGCGTCGAACGGGGCGTCCGACTTCGGCAACAAATTCGGCCAACCGCTTATCGCCGGATCGGTACTGACCTTCGAACATGAAGAGGCCAGCCGCAAGCTGGGTTACGATAAGGTAATCATGATGGCCGGCGGCGTAGGTTACGGCAAAGCGGAACAGGCCAAAAAACATATGCCGGAAAATGGCGACCAAATCGTAGTACTGGGCGGCGAAAATTACCGCATCGGCATGGGTGGCGCAGCGGTATCATCGGCCGACACAGGTGCCTATGGTTCGGGCATCGAGCTGAACGCCATCCAACGCGCGAACCCGGAAATGCAGAAGCGTGCTGCCAACGCTATCCGCGCCTTCGTGGAGGCAGACGATAACCCGATCGTTTCCATCCACGATCACGGGGCCGGTGGCCACCTCAATTGCCTCTCCGAGCTGGTAGAAGACACGGGCGGACACATCGACTTGGATAAACTCCCGGTGGGCGACCCCACCCTTTCGGCCAAGGAAATCATCGGCAACGAATCGCAGGAACGCATGGGCCTCATCATCGGCGAGGACGACCTCCGGCAACTCCAAACCGTTGCCGACCGCGAGCGTGCCCCCATGTATACCGTTGGGAAAGTGACGGGCGACCACCGTTTCGTATTCCAATCGGGCACCACCGGCGAAAAACCACTCGATTATGCACTCTCCGACTTTTTCGGCTCCTCGCCAAAAACCGTGATGACCGATCAACGGGTATCCCGAGATTATAAAGCAGTAGACTACCGTGTCGAAGATATCCCAACATACCTCAATCAATTATTGCAACTGGAAGCCGTAGCCTGTAAAGACTGGCTTACCAACAAGGTGGACCGGTGCGTAGGCGGCCGCGTAGCCAAGCAACAATGCGTGGGCCCCTTACAACTGCCGCTAAACAACGTGGGCGTAATGGCGCTCGATTACCGTTCTACCGAAGGGGTGGCCACCACCGTGGGCCATGCGCCGCTCGCGGCACTTATTGACCCGGTAGCGGGATCGCGCAATGCGATCGGCGAAGCCTTGTCAAACCTGGTCTTTGCACCTATCAAAAACGGGTTGGCTGGGGTGTCCCTTTCGGCCAATTGGATGTGGGCGTGCAACAACGAAGGTGAAGATGCTCGTCTGTATGATGCGGTAAAAGGCTGCTCGGACTTCGCCATTGCCTTGGGCATCAACATCCCAACGGGCAAGGATTCCCTTTCCATGAAACAGAAATACCCCGACGGGGACGTCATCGCGCCCGGCACGGTCATCATCTCGGCGGGTGGCAATTGTACGGATATCACAAATGTGGTGGAACCCGTATTGAGCAAGCAAGCAGGCTCCGTATACTACGTGAACCTGTCAAAAGACTCCTTTAAGCTCGGCGGATCCTCATTTGCCCAGATACGCAATAAAATCGGGAACGAGGCGCCCACCATACAGGACGCAGATTATTTCAAAACGGCTTTCAACGCTATCCAGGAACTGATCGAAAACGGACTGGTCGCGGCGGGCCACGATGTGGGATCCGGCGGTTTGATAACCACCCTGCTGGAACTCTGCTTCGCCGATTCGGGCCTCGCAGCCCAATATGATTTAACCGCACTGAACGAAGCCGACACCGTAAAGGCCTTTTTCAACGAAAACATTGCGGTAGTGTTGCAGGCAACCGATGACGAAGCCTTTGAAAAGCATCTCGCAAACATCGGTGTAACTGCTTCCAAAATCGGCTCAGCGCACCAAGGTGATGAAGCCGTTTTCACAAACGGCGCGGACCGATTTGTATTCCGCATCAGCGAGCTCCGAGACACGTGGTACAGGACTTCCTTTTTGCTCGACCAGAAACAGACCAAAAATGGACTGGCTCAAGAGCGTTATACGAACTACAGTAAACAACCCCTTTCCTATCAATTTCCGGCACATTTCAACGGCGGGAAGCCGGCTATCGATACCGGCAAACCTCGCCCGAAAGCGGCCATCATCCGCGAAAAGGGCTCCAACTCGGAGCGTGAAATGGCCAACGCCATGTACCTCGCCGGATTCGACGTGAAGGACGTTCACATGACCGACCTCATCTCCGGCCGGGAAACGCTCGACGACATCCAATTTATCGGTACCGTAGGCGGCTTCTCCAACTCGGATGTGCTGGGATCGGCCAAAGGGTGGGCCGGGGCATTCCTGTACAACGAAAAAGCGAAAGCAACGTTGGAGCGATTCTTTGAACGGGAAGACACCTTATCCGTCGGTATTTGCAACGGATGCCAGTTGTTCATGGAGCTGGAACTCATCAACCCCGACCATGCCGTGCACGGCAAAATGCTTCACAACGATTCGCATAAGCACGAGTGTAACTTTGTGTCGGTTAGGCTGCAAGAAAACAACTCCGTGATGCTGTCTTCACTGGCCGGCAGCACGCTGGGCGTTTGGATATCGCATGGTGAAGGAAAATTTGATTTGCCGTACGGTGAAGACCGTTACCACATCGTGGCCAAGTATGCGCATGATGCATACCCCCACCACCCCAATGGATCCGCATTTGCCACGGCAATGCTTTGCGATGCCAGTGGCCGCCACCTGGTCACGATGCCACACATCGAACGCTCCATCTTCCAATGGAATTGGGCACATTATCCGGCCGGACGGCGCGACGAGGTATCCCCTTGGTTGGAAGCATTCGTCAACGCGCGCAAATGGTGCGAGGCCAATAGCCGCTAATCATCCCTTCTTAACAGGCAAGCCACACCGGGCGGCCAGAATAATCGGGCCATTAGGCTCCGGAATGCCAGGCCACATCCCACACCATTGCCCGTTTATCATCGCTTACCGAAACCAACTGGTTTTTAAAGGGATTCCAAATGACATCGTTGACGGACAGAAGATGGCTATCGAGGCCTTTTTCGAAACTGATGGTACGCAGCAGCCTGAAGTCGTCCGCCGCCCAGATTTTGACGCTCTTGTCGCGACTGGCCGTGGCAAAAATAGGCAGCCTGGGGTGGTAGGTGATGGCATATACCGTAAACAGGTGCGGCGTAAAATCCTTTACCGGCTCAAAACCGCCCACGCCGAGCACATGCAGCTGCGCGTCGCGCCCCCCAGTGAGCAGGTATCGTCCATCGGGTGAAAAACAGAGGGCGGTGACAGGCCGTTCATGTGCCGATAGCTCTTCCACGAATGTGTAATCCACCGCATTGTATAACATGACCTCGCCCTCTTTCGTACCGAAGACCACCCACCGCTCATCGTTGCTGATGGCGATGGTACGGACGGTTTGCGCGGACACCTTAAAATGGTATAGCAGGTTAAAGGTATCGGTATTCCAAATCGAAACCGTGCCGTCTTCGGAAGAAACCACCAATTCGGGCTTATTGCTGAACGATTTGATGGCAAAGACGGGTCGTGTATGGTGTTCTAGCCGGGCAACCAACTGTTGGGTTTGGGTGTCTACCACGTGTACTTTCCCATCCCGGGTGCCAATAGCCAGCCATGTCGAGTTCGCAATGAGGTGCAGCGCATAAACAGAAAACTGCACAGGGTACAAAATCCTTTCGAAGGCCATCGCTTCCAGGTTCCACTGCACCACGCCCTTGTCGTTCCCACCGGTGAATACCGTTACCGGGTCGGGACCATTCTCAATGGCGAATATCGGGTTCTGATGCCCCGACAGGGTGCCTGCTTTATCGATTTGAAGACTATACATGTTTTCATCACTCCTACTGATGCCGGCTCTCCAGGTTTTTGGCAATCACCTCGAGTGGCACATTTTTCTCCCGCAATAACACGAGCAGATGGAACACCAGATCCGAAGCCTCGTTAACGAAATCACTTTCCTCTTCGGCAAGGGCCGCGATAACGGTTTCAACCGCTTCTTCCCCTACTTTTTGGGCTATTTTATTGACGCCACGCTCGCGCAATTTATTCACATACGAATCGGCCGTTGGAAATTCGTAACGGTTATCGATGATCCGCAAGAGCTCAAAGATGAAATTATGGTTGTACGGGGTATCGAAGCAACTCCGGCTCCCGGTATGGCAAGTCGGTCCTTGGGGCTCCGTTTTGATTAAAATGGTATCGTTATCGCAATCGATATGGGCGCTCACCACCTCCAAGAAATTACCGCTCTCCTCACCCTTGGTCCACAATCTGTTTTTACTTCTGGAAAAGAAAGTAACACGCCCCTCTGCTTGTGTCTTTTGCCACGCCTCTTCATTCATGTAGCCCAACATCAATACCTCCAGTGTTCGCGCATCCTGTATAATGGCTGGAATCAGACCATTTCCTTTTTCGAAATCTATTTGTTCGTTCATTTGCTTATTTACTACCGTATGGCGATACCATGCTGTCGCAATTCATCTTTCAGCGCGGGGATTAATATCTCTCCGTAATGGAATACCGAAGCTGCTAGCGCCGCATCGACATGGGCTTGCTGAAACACATCAACAAAATGTTGTTCGTTGCCGGCCCCACCAGAGGCAATGAGCGGAATGGATATCCTATCGTTGATTGCCGTTAAAAAACCACAGTCAAACCCATTCTTCGTACCGTCGTGGTCCATCGACGTCAGCAAAATTTCCCCTGCCCCCCGGTGCTCGGCTTCCTTGATCCACGCTTCTGTTTCGATATCTGTTTTGAGCCTGCCACCATTGAGGTATACATAGTTCTTTCCATCTACCTTTCGGGTATCTACCGCGATCACAACGAACTGCTTTCCGAAGGCCGCTGCAAGTTGGTCGATCAATGCCGGGTTTCGTACCGCTGCGGAGTTAATCGATATCTTGTCGGCCCCGGCGTGCAGCAGCACATCGGCATCGGCAAGTTCGTTGATCCCGCCCCCGATGGTAAAGGGGATATTGACTTGCCGTGCTACGGCTTTTACCAGCTCGACCATCGTTTTACGCCGCTCATGGGTAGCAGTAATATCGAGGAACACCAGTTCATCGGCACCCTGCTGCGAATATTGCCACGCCAGTTCAACCGGATCGCCGGCATCGCGCAAATCGACGAAGTTGACGCCTTTCACGGTACGGCCGTCTTTGACGTCTAAACACGGTATGATGCGTTTCGCCAACATGCTACCTAAAAGCGGATCAACGATTTCAGGTTCCATGCTTTTATTTCTTCGATGGTGATGTGGTTCTCATAGATGGCCTTACCGATTACGCAGGCTTCAACGTGGATAGCATTAAGGTCCTTCACGTCGTCCATCGAACTGATGCCCCCAGAGGCGATGAGCCTGATGATGGGCGAATGTTCCATTAACTTTTTGTAAAGTTCTACTCCGGCCCCACCCAACTTGCCATCTTTATTAATGTCGGTGCATAAAAAACGGAAGAACCCCAGCGACAGGCACCGATCGATATAATCCAAAAGCTTCACCGGTGAACTTTCCATCCACCCGGAATACTTGATGACTTCATCCAGCACGTCTATGGCGATGACCACATGGTCGGCATACTTATATTTGCCGCGATTGAGATCGCTTAGCTCATCCAGAAACGCCGGATTGGTAATGGCTTGTGTGCCTACCACTACCCGGTGGATACCGGCATCCACGAGTTCCTGTACTTTTTCGATACTTCGAACCCCACCGCCGTACTGCACCTTCATATCCGTCTTACGCACGATATCGAACAGATACCCTTGGTTGGAAAAATCACCTTTGGCGCCGTTGAGGTCAATAATATGCACGAACTCGGTGCCATTGGATTGGTACCGTTCAATCATTTCTTCGAGGCTCACCTCATAGATCGTCGCATCGTCGTAATTGCCTTCACGCAAGCGGACCACTTTCTTGTCTAAAACATCTATTGCCGGAATGATATACATAATTCTCTTTGAGGGTTGATCTACTATAATCTTGAAAAATTCAACAATAACCGTTCGCCTGCTTCGCCGGACTTCTCCGGATGGAATTGCACGCCAAAGAAGTTTCTGTCTTGAAGTGCGGCGGAAAACTTTAGCCCATATTGGGTATAAGCGGCGGTAAAAGTAGCATTATATTCAATAAAATATGCGTGTACAAAATAAAAATAGGCATCTTTTTCCACATTGTCGAATAAAGGACAATCGTTTTCTGTAAATACCCGATTCCAGCCCATGTGGGGCACTTTCCCCGTGATGCGATTTTCGAAATGTAACGTCTTCAGCGGCACCACATCCAATAGGGCACTATCGCCCTCTTCGGAGTAAGCGGTGAGCAGTTGCATCCCCACACATATTCCCAACACAGGCTTGGTGAGCTGACTGACACTGGCCGCCAGCCCCGAAGTTTGCAGTTTACGCATGGCGGCGCCCGCGTGTCCCACCCCAGGGATAATGATCCGGTCATAATCCGCAAGCTCGTTCGCTTGATTGACCATCCCGTAAGGGATATCCAGCCGATCCAAAGCGGCCGTCAGCGAAAAGATATTACCTGCACCGTAATTGATGATTCCAATCATAACACCCCCTTTGTACTGGGTAGCTCCATGTGCTCCGTATCGCGCCGCACCGCCTTTTTTATCGATTTGGCAAATGCTTTGAAAATCGCCTCTATTTTATGGTGCTCATTTTCGCCCTCCGCCTTGATATTCAAATTACATTTTGCGGCATCCGAAAAGGACTTGAAGAAATGGAAAAACATTTCCGTAGGCATACCCCCTATTTTCTCGCGTTTGAATTCGGCATCCCAAACGGTCCACGCGCGGCCACCGAAATCGATAGCTACCTGCGCCAGGCAGTCGTCCATCGGTAATGTAAAGGCGTACCGCTCGATACCACGTTTATCGCCCAGGGTCTTCGCTACAAGCTCGCCCAATGCAATGCCTGTATCTTCGATGGTGTGGTGCTCATCGATATGCAGATCACCTTTTGCCCGTATGGTCAGGTCGATATTACCGTGTCGGGCCAGCTGATCGAGCATGTGGTCGAAAAACGGCAGCCCCGTATCGATGTCCGACTTGCCCTTGCCATCAAGATTCATCTTGATATAAATATCGGTCTCGTTGGTTTTCCGGTGGTGCTCACCTAGGCGCTCGCCCAACTTCAAAAACTCATAGATCGCCTTCCAGTCGGACGTCTCCAACGCGACGACAGACTCATCGATTTGATGGGCCTCGGCGGCGCCTAAGGTATCATTGTTGCGGAGCCAGATGGCTTTGGCCCCCAGGTTCTGCGCCAATTTGACGTCGTTGATACGGTCACCAATCACAAACGATTGGGCAAGGTCATATACAGATGCATCAAAATAGGTGGTCAACAATGCCGTCCCCGGCTTGCGCGTCGGTGCGTTTTCATGGGGAAATGTACGATCAATGTGTTCCGCCCCAAACGTTACCCCCTCACCGGCAAATGTATCGACGATAAAGCGGTGCACTGGCCAGAAGTTCTCTTCGGGGTGCGAAGCGGTACCTAAGCCGTCTTGATTTGACACGAGAATCAACTCAAAATCGAGTTCGCGGGCAATACGCGGCAAATACTGCAACGCCCCGGGGTAGAATTTCAGTTTCGCAAAAGAGTCTATTTGCTCGTCTTCCGGCTCGGTAATCAGCGTACCGTCCCGGTCTATAATTAATAATCTTTTAATCGTATTGGACATTTCTATTCGTTATCGCCAAAAATTCACTAGACGGTCGCCGATGGCACGAACCGTCCCAATGCTGCGACCAGCGTGGTGTTTTCCTCCGGCGTACCCACCGTTAAGCGCAAACAACCTGCACATAGCTCCACTTTGGATCGATCGCGTACAATGATGCTTTCGCCCACCAAGTATTCATACAGTGCCCGTGGATCGCTGGTCTTTACCAATATAAAATTGGCATCCGAAGGATACACATGCGTTACAAAATCGAACGAACGTAGTGCATCCGAAAGCTTTTCGCGCTCGGCAACGGTAGTTTTTATCCATTCATTCACTTGGTCAACGCGGTCCAGTGCCGCCAACGCCAGCTCTTGCGTAGCCTGATTGATGTTATAAGGTGGTTTTATCTTGTTGAATACCTCAATGATTTCTTCGCTGGCGAAGGCCATGCCCAGTCGCAGCGCAGCCAATCCCCACGCTTTCGACAGGGTCTGTAACACGACCAGGTTACTGTATTCTGTCAATTCCTGGATAAATGTTTTCTGCCGTGCATAATTGATGTATGCTTCATCAATGACCACCAATCCATCGAAGTTGGCCAACACCGTTTCCACATCCTCCCGCTGCAGCGAATTGCCCGTAGGGTTATTGGGTGAGCAAAGGAAAATGATCCGTGTGTTCGCATCGATTGCTTCAGCGATACCGTCGAGGTTGAGCTGGAAATCTGCGGTCAGGTTTACCCGTTTGGTAGCCACATCGTTGATGTTTGCCGACACCTCGTACATGCCGTAGGTAGGCGGCACCAGGATCACGTTGTCTACACCCGGGCGGCAGAATGCACGAAACAAAATATCGATCGCTTCGTCACTGCCATTGCCCAGAAACATGTTGCGGGCAGGCACGCCCTTGATGGCACTCAACTTCAGCTTCAATTGGTGCTGTAAGGGGTCGGGATAGCGGTTGAAGCGGCGATCGAGCGGTGATCCAAATGCATTTTCGTTCGCATCCAGCAATACGGAGGCTTCGCCTTTAAATTCATCACGCGCGGATGAATAGGGTGTAAGTTGCCGTATATTTTCGCGCAATATTTTGGTCAGATCAAATGTTGTTGTCATCATTAAATTAAATAGGATACCAATTTCCTTCCAATGCCAGCTGGGTGTCCTGGAATACCGATCTGCTTTCATGCAGCAGCGGCTTCAAATCTTTATATCGGGCTGAATAATGCCCAATGAGTAACTTCTTCGCGCCAACTTCAACAGCAATCTCCGCAGCCTGCAATGCCGTGGTGTGGTAGGTGGTTGCGGCTCGGTCGAGCATTTCGTGTAGGAACGTCGCTTCGTGGTACAGCAAATCGACCTGCTGGATGTAGGGCAGGTAACCGGAGGTCCTTACCGTATCGGAGCAATACGCGTAACTCCGTGGTGGAGCGGGAGCAATGGTCAAGTCTTGCCATCGGTGTACCGTTCCATCGGTTGCGGTATAATCCTGTCCTCTTTTAATCAACGGCAGGTAGTCCGCGGGCACACCCAGCGCGGCAACTTTTTCCCTATCTATTGTGGGCAGGTGCTTTTTTTCATCGAAACGGAAGCCCGTGCAGGCAATCCGGTGGTTCAATGGAAACGTACTCACCCGTAGGTTCTCGTTTTCGAATACCATTCCCTTTGTCTCATCCTGTGTGGTGTGTATATGCAACGGATACCGCAACTCGGTCTGCGAATGCAGAAAATGCAGGTCGATGATTTCCTTCAAACCGGGTGGCCCGTAGATGTGCAATTCATCTTTGCGCCCTACCAAATGCATGGACGAAATCAGTCCGATTAAGCCCAGGTAGTGATCGCCGTGCAAATGGCTAATGAAGATATGTTTAATACGGTTACTCTTTACACCGAACTTAATCAGTTGCACTTGCGTACCCTCGCCACAGTCTACCAAATACAGCTGCTCATTGACGTTAATGAGCTGTGCGGTAGGGTGACGACCATAAATTGGCGTTGCGGAACTACTTCCTAATATCAATACATCAAATCTCATCCCTCTTCGGCGGCACCCCGCAGGTCCCGTTCAAGCTCCTTCGAAAATATCAAATCCTCGGCTTCGGCCGTATTGTGTGAGATGGTAAACACACCGTCCAGATTACATACGGAAATCAGGTTCTTGATCCGTTGGTTTGCGCATGCCAAAATAAATACGCCGCCAGCGGTCTTACACATGCGATGGGCCAATAAGCCGGTGCGTAGTCCTGATGAATCCGCGTCTTTCACATGCGATAAATCAAGTACGATATTACTTTGTCCACCCGAATTTCGCAATACAAACTCGGCCTTTATCTTGGGCGCCGATTCACCGTCCAGTACTTCCACATGGGGCTGGACGACGACATATTTTTCGTGTTTGTCAATAGTAAATTTCATCTGTCTATTTTCTCTTTTTCAGTTGTCAGCACTTGTCCCGCCTTAGCGGGATGGAGCCTTTGATGATAGTTGCTGAAGTGCAGTTTTTATATGCTCCGCTATTCGATTCGACGGCTCCCCGCGCTCAGGATAGATAAACCGCTCGCCTGTGATATGCTCAAAGAGCTCGATATACCTTTCAGCAATCGAAGATACGATTTCATCCGTCATTTCCGGCACCTGCTGATCTTCTTTTCCTTGAAAACCATTTTCGATCAGCCATTTCCGCACAAATTCTTTCGAAAGCTGCCGTTGTGGCTTGCCTTCTTGTTGAAGCTTTTCAAAGCCGTCGGCGTAAAAGTAGCGCGATGAATCGGGGGTATGGATTTCGTCTATCAAATAGATCTCCCCGTTCCGTTTGCCAAACTCGTATTTCGTGTCTGCCAGAATCAGCCCTCGTGCAGCGGCCAACTCGGTACCACGGGCATACAGCGCTTTGGTATAGGCTTCCAACTGCTGGTAGTCGGCTGCAGACACTATACCCTGTGCAAGGATATCAGCTCGCGAAATATCTTCATCGTGCCCCTGGTCCGCTTTGGTCGTTGGGGTGATGATCGGCTCGGGCAAGCGATCGTTCTCGCGGAGTCCGTCGGGCAACGGCTCTCCGCAAATTTCACGTTTGCCGGCTTGATATTCGCGCCAGGCGTGGCCTACCAGATAACCGCGGATGACCATCTCCACTTTGAATGGCTGGCATTGGTAGCCGATGGTTACACAAGGGTCGGGCACGTTAACTACCCAGTTGGGCACAATATCCTCGGTTGCTTTCAAGAACTTGGCTGCAATCTGGTTGAGAACCTGTCCTTTGTAGGGAATGGCTCGGGGCAACACCACGTCAAAAGCCGATATCCGATCGGTAGCCACCATAACTAAGTACGTTTCTCCAATGGTGTATACGTCCCGCACTTTGCCCCGATAAAAGGCCTGCTGTCCTTCAAAATGAAAATTCGTTTCTTTTATCGTATTTATCATGATTTTTCAAATATCTCCATACGCGGCTAATATCCGCCTCACGAGTTTATGCCGTACCACGTCGCCACCACTAAGGTGAATAATGTCTATTCCTTCAATATCTTCCAATAGTCGGAGTGCCGTAGGCAAGCCCGATTGTTGTTTTTTGGGTAAATCGATCTGCGTGACGTCGCCGGTAACAATAAACTTCGCTGTGGGCCCCATCCGTGTGAGGAACATTTTCACCTGCATGTCGGTTGCGTTCTGGGCTTCGTCCAGAATGACAAAACAGTTGTCTAACGTGCGACCACGCATAAAGGCCAGCGGCGCCACTTCGATGGTTCGGTTTTCGAGGAAAACCTTCAGTTTTTCGGCTGGAATCATATCATCCAGTGCATCGTAAAGCGGCCGAAGGTACGGGTCCACTTTTTCTTTCAGATCGCCGGGCAGGAATCCGAGATTTTCGCCGGCTTCCACCGCCGGCCTCGTTAGTATGATACGCCGTACCTCCTTATTACGCAAAGCCCGCACAGCAAGTGCCACCGCTGTATATGTTTTTCCGGTACCCGCCGGTCCGATGGCGAACAGGATATCGTTCTGCACAATACTTTCCACCATCCGCCGTTGGTTTGCCGTTCGCGCCTTCACAACGATGCCATTCGGACCGAAGACAATAGGGTCGCCACCACTGCCCGAAGCTGCCTTTTCACCGTTCTTCGCGGCCTGTGCCTTGCCCGTAATCGGAGCACCTAAAATTGTTTCTACATCATTTGAGGTCAGGTTGTTGTATCGTTCAATATGAGAAACTACCTTATCGAACCGGGCTTTAAATAATGTAATTTCCCGTTCGTCGCCCAGCACCTTCACCTCGTTGCCTCTTGCTACAATTTTCAGTTTTGGGAATTGTTTTTTGAACACCTCGAAGTGTTCGTTCTGTGCACCCCACAACATGGCAGGGTTTACATATTCCAACGTGATATTTAGCTCGTCCAAATTCGTTTATCAGCTATCTGTTTTTCACTATACCCTGCTCCTATCCCTTGCTGCCGACTTCGTACGTCAATACAGCATCCAAACATAGATAAATTCCTTTTTATATGCAATATGTTATCGCGCGGCGAGTTGTAGCTGATATAAGTGGTGATACAGCCCCTCCCCTTTTCCCATTAGCGAGTCGTGGGTGCCCGATGCGACCACTTTACCCGCTTCGACAACGACAATTTGGTCCGCCTTGCGGATGGTGGATAACCGATGGGCAATGATGATGGAGGTTCGGCCTTTCATCAACTCTTCAAGGGCCTGTTGCACTTGGCGCTCCGACTCGGAGTCGAGCGACGAGGTAGCCTCGTCGAGGATGAGGATAGCCGGGTCTTTGAGCAGCGCGCGGGCGATCGCAATACGCTGGCGTTGGCCACCCGACAATTTCACGCCGCGTTCACCTACTAGGGTATCATATCCCATAGGGAAGTCCATAATGAAATCGTGGGCATTGGCACGCCGGGCAGCCATAATGATTTCCTCTGCATCGGCATTCAGCCTTCCGTACGCAATATTCTCCCGGATGGTACCGCCAAAGAGGAGTACGTCCTGTGGCACGATGGCCACCTGGCCGCGGATATCAGTGAGCGGATAGTCGTCCGCCGCACGGCCATCGAACAGGATGCGCCCGCTGTCGGGTTTGTAAAATTGCAGCACCAGTGCAGCTATCGTGGATTTCCCCGTTCCACTGGGGCCAACGATGGCGAGTTTTTCCCCGGCTTGTACATCGAATGAAACCGCTTTCAGTACGGTAATTTCGCGGCGCGACGGATACGCGAAAGAGACATTCTCGAAGGTGAGGTTCCCATCGATTGGATTTCTGATGGTCTTTTCGGTTTGCAGTAACCCAGCATCTTCCTGTTGCTCATCGAGGATTTCAATGACGCGCTCGCTAGCACCGATGGCCTTTTGGATGTTGGCATACAATTCGGGGAAACTGCCCATGGAACCGGCTACAAATAAGGAATAAAGGATATACGTGGTAAGATCGCCCACGGAGATATCGCCTGCCGATACCAATACAGATCCATACCAAATCACCGCCACGACAGCACCGAAAATGCAGAAAATAATAAATGATGCAAATATGCCGCGGTAGGTGGCGCCTTTTACCGCGATTTTGACAACCGCATCGAGCGTTTTCGAATAGCGCGACGCTTCGTAAGCCTCATTGACAAACGCTTTGACATTGCTGATGCCTTGTAGCGTTTCCTGTACCACCGTATTTGATTCGGCCAGCTTATCTTGCGCCTGGCGCGATAATTTACGGATGAACCGGCCAAATACGACGGCCACAACCACTAATATAGGCAGAATACTTAAGTTGAGCAGCGTTAACTTTCCCGATACGATGAGCAGCCAACACACACCACCCACGAGCGTAATGATCTGCCGAATGAATTCGGCAAACGTCGTGGTCATTGTATCCTGTATCTGCGACAAATCGGCCGACAGGCGGCTGTTGAGTTCGCCCACCCTGCGGTTGGAGAAAAAGTCGAGCGGCAGGGTAATCAAGTTGAGGTATGAATCCCGTCGCATATCTGCCACTGACTTTTCGGCCACCTCCACGAAAAGACGGATACGAAAAAAAGATACCACTGACTGAATAAACAAGATGGCGAATGAAATTGCCCCGATGGTACCGATACTGGCCGGTAACCAATCGTAACTTTGCTTATCCTGCGCGGCATCGATCATAGCACCCAAGAGGGCAGGAAAAGTAAGCGCGGTAAGGCTTGATAAGAACAAGAAAACCATGCCGATAATGAACTTGCCACGGTAGGGCCTCAGGTAAGCCAGCAGCTTACCTGCTTTCTTAAGTGTTGTTTTTGTCAGCTTCGGTTTGGGCAGGTCCTCTGATGGCGCATTCCCACTATTGAGCCGTTGTCTTGCCATGTATTATAATTAATGATTATAGGGGCAAAAGTATAGACAATAATGTTGTCGGGCATCATGCTTTCGTCAATTTTTGGCGGCGGATGAATAGAAATACACCGAGACCTACAGCAACCAATGCAAAAAGGACCAGTAATCCCTGGTTGCGCAAATTGGATTTTTCAAGTCTATCAACCTCGGCCGAAAGGCGCTCCTGCTCGCGCTGTAGTTTACTGATGGTTTTGATGTATCCATTGATGCGTCCATCAAATTCGTTGGCTTGCTCGGCGATTTGCGACTTTTCAAAGTCTTTATAATCCAGCAGCATCTTGGTTTCGCGGAAAATATCGTTATCCGTCAATACAATCCGCTTAAGGATATCAATAGATGCCTGCATGTCTTTTTTGGTTTTCAGCCCGAAAATACCGGTGCGCTTCTTGAGGCTTTCGTCGAACTGACCGAAGCGTGCGCTGCGTTGTTGCAGCAGCTCATTCACTTTTTGGCGTTGTGCTTCGTAACCTGCAGTATCTGCGGCGGCAGGTTCGAGAGCAACTGCGGCCCGGCTGCATAACGTGGTACCGAGTAGCCACGCCACGGTGAAAAGGTGGAAAAATCGCATGGGAATGAGCGGTCAAAAAACGGACCAAGATTATAACAGACGCCTATTTCCCAAACTCCAAGCGGATGATGTCGCCCTTGTTGAGGCCCAATAGGCCGCTCGCATTTCCCTTATTGATGGCGATTTCCAAGTGGTCACTGATACCAAACAAACAGAGCTTCTCCCCCTCAGGCACGTCGTTGTAATGCCAGCTCATATGATCGATGGTTTCATTTCGCCTGAAATAGAGGGTAAAGTTGCGACTACGTTGCACTTTATTGAACAACTCTTTACTGATGTTACTGATCACATTACCGAAAGAATCGATAAATACCACACTGCCCCGCAGGCTATTTTGCTCCACAACGGGCTGTACCAGCGTTCGGTCTACTACATCAACTACCGGATCCCCAACGTCGGCCAACTTCCCCCCTTTTGCGAGGATGCAAGCAGCCTTGGCAAAAATATCGGTCAGCGGAAAATGCAGGTATTTCAAGTCTTGGATGATATTCAGCTCCACGGCCTCTTCGGGTGGACCGTCCAATATCAGTGAAAAAACACCGTTATCGGCACCGACGAAATAATGCCCTTTATGTAATAGGGCGACGTAGCGGGTATCCTGGTTGAATACCGAATCGATTCCGATCAGGTGAACCGCCTTCTTGGGAAAATACGGATATGCATTTTTCAGCACGAAGGCAGCGTATTGGATGTCGAAAGGCGGAATGTCGTGTGATATATCGACGAGCCGTACTGCCGGATATTGGCTGATGATGCTCCCCTTAAGTGCAGCTTGGTAAAAATCCTTATGTCCTAAATCTGTTGTTAAGGTAATGATACCCATACCCGCATTTCTTAAATTGTTGCAAACTTAGATAAAGTTGCTTTCATATCCAATTCATGCAGTCCCGGACAGCCGCGCAGATGCGCGACAAACCAAAAGTATCCTTATCTTTGCCCCGGTTAGTACCACGGATAGCAACCCGTATTTCATTAAAACACGTCATTCGATGACCACCAACCCAATAGCAAAAAAAATAATAGTAACAGGCAGCAATGGCCTGCTTGGCCAGAAACTGACAGACTTAGCCCTTGCAGACGACCGGATAACACTGATTGCTACCTCCCGGGGCGAGAACCGCCATCCCGCAAAAGAAGGGTACACCTATGTCGACCTCGATATCCTCAACGGAGATCAGCTGCGGACAATGGTGGCCGAGCACCGGCCGGAGGTCATCATCAATACCGCGGCGATGACCAATGTCGATGCCTGCGAGCATGACCCCGAAGGGTGCAGGAAACTGAATATCGAGGCCGTGGCAACGTTGGTTGCCTTGTGCGAGGAGTTTGGCACCCACCTCATCCACCTGTCCACCGATTTCATTTTTGATGGAAAGGAAGGGCCCTATGCCGAACACGCCCAGCCCAACCCGTTGAGCCTGTATGGCCAAAGCAAGCTGGACGCCGAACAATTGATCCAACAATCTACCTGTCAATGGACCATCTTGCGTACGATATTGGTATACGGTGTAGTAGCCGATATGAGCCGTAGCAACATCGTATTGTGGGCAAAAGGCGCGTTGGAAAAAGGACAACCACTCAACGTGGTCAACGACCAATGGCGTATGCCCACCCTTGCGGAAGACTTGGCCAGGGCGTGTATCCTTGCAGCCACCACAGGAGCTGAAGGAATTTTTCACATTTCGGGGAAAGATCTATTCGCCATCCATGAGCTGGTCGCCGCGGTGGCTGATTTCTGGGAGCTCGACAAATCCCTTATCCGGGAGGTGAGCTCCGCCACACTAAGTCAAGCAGCACCTCGCCCCGCACGCACGGGATTTACCCTGGAAAAGGCATATCAGGTATTGGGGTATAAACCCCACAGTTTTACCGAAGGGTTGGCTATCGTGGACCGACAGCTGGGCATAAAAGCACGCGACTAAACACAGAAAAAAACAATCTCATCTTTGCAATATGAATGAAAAATTTGCCCGCGAGTCGCACACCATCATGAACGAGCTGGTGCTTCCGAACGACACCAACACGCTCAATAACCTCATGGGCGGCCGCCTGCTCCACTGGATGGATATTGCCGCGGCAATATCCGCCCAAAAACATTGCAACCGCATCGTTGTTACCGCTTCGGTAGATAATGTATCGTTCAGGCATCCCGTCAAATTGGGCGACGTGATCAGTATCGAAGCCCAGGTGACCCGCGCGTTTACCACGTCCGTAGAGGTACGCTTGGTGGTATGGGCCCAGAACATTCCGTCGGGCACGCGGGTCAAGTCGAACGAAGCGTTCTACACGTTTGTCGCCATCGATCAGCACAACGAAAAAGTGGCGGCACCTAAATTGATTCCAGAAACCGACGAAGAACAAAAGCTTTATAATGAAGCCCTTCAGCGAAGAGAGCTCCGTCTCGTACTGGGTGGCAAGCTCAAACCGAAAGATGCCAAAGAACTCCAGAACTTGTTTAAAGAGGTGGTGAAAGCATAAGGATCAACCTGCGATAAATCCAAACCATTTCGATGTAGGGTTGTTGAAAAGGCAAACGAAATGATTTAAATGCCATTCGACTATCAGCCCATTGAGAATTATGCACTCATTGGAGACTTGAACACCGTGGCCCTTGTTGGCCTCGACGGCTCCATTGATTTCATGTGTTTCCCCGACTTTGACTCGCCGAGCATTTTCGCGGCGTTGCTTGATAAAGGTAAAGGCGGACATTTTGCTATCACTCCGGCGACGGGCGACATCAAGAACAAACAACTTTACCTACCTGATACGAATGTGCTGCTGACACGCTTTCTGGCCCGGAACGGGGTTGCGGAACTGACCGACTTCATGCCTGTCGAAGAGCTTTATGGAGGCAAGGAGCTGGTACGGCGGGTAACCTGTATCCAGGGCGAATTTGAAATGGCCATGCGATGCGCGCCGCGGTTCGATTACGCCCGCGCCAGCCATCGCGTTGAACAAATCAACGCGCATGAAATACGTTTTGTCAGCGAAGGGCCCGACCAAACCATATTAAGTCTGAAAAGTAATGTGAAGCTTCGGTTAGCAGGGCAAGACGCCGTGGCAGCGTTCCAGCTCAAAAAGGGACAAAAAGCCGATTTCATATTAGAGCAGGTAAACCGGTCAGCAGCATCTGGCGACAACTTGGAGGATTTCATAACCAAAAGCTTATTTGATACCATCAATTACTGGAAAGACTGGATAGCACGGTGTATGTACCGCGGCCGGTGGATGGAAATCGTCAACCGATCTGCCCTTTGTCTTAAACTAATGACATCCTACCGCTATGGTTCCATTGTCGCCGCGCCCACTTTTGGCCTGCCCGAAGAAATCGGTGGCGTCCGCAACTGGGACTATCGGTATACCTGGATCAGGGACGCGTCTTTTACGGTTTATGCCTTTATCAACCTGGGTTATAAAAAGGAGGCGCGGGACTTCATCGCGTGGGTGGAAAAGCAATGCATCGATATATCCAAAACCAATGAATACCTAACCTTGATGTATACGCTTGACGGGAAAAAAGACCTAAATGAAATCGAACTTCGACATCTCGAAGGCTATCGGAAGTCGAAACCCGTCCGAATCGGAAACGGGGCCCACGAGCAGATCCAGCTGGATATTTACGGTGAGCTGATGGACTCGGTGTATCTGTATGATAAAAACGTAGAATCGATTTCCTACCAGTTTTGGAAAGACCTGAGCCGCCATGTAGACTGGCTCAGCAAAAATTGGCAGATCAGCGACGAAGGGATATGGGAAGTACGCGGGGGCAAAAAACAATTCCTATATTCTCGGATGATGTGTTGGGTGGCGTTTGACCGAGCTATAAAAATCGGACTGAAGCACTCCTATCCACTGCCGGAAGCTTGGATCACCGAACGCGACCGTATTTTCAACGACATCCACCAGCAATTTTGGAACAAGGAACTTAAAACGTTTGTCCAGTTCAAAGGAGCTTCAACCGTCGACGCGGCCACGCTACTGATGCCCAAAGTACACTTTATCGGCGCGAAAGATCCGCAGTGGCTCGCGACACTTACCCGTATCGAACAACAGCTGGTATCTGATTTTCTGGTATACCGCTACCGGCCGAATGAAGATTTTGATGGGCTTTCGGGTGCGGAAGGTACGTTCTCCATGTGTACATTTTGGTATGTGGAATGCCTTTCGCGCGCGGGCAACCTGCAGAAAGCGAGGCATTATTTTGAAAAGATGCTGGGTTATGCCAACCATGTAGGCCTGTATGCCGAGATGTTGGGTATACAGGGCGATCATCTCGGTAATTTCCCACAGGCATTTACGCATCTCGGTTTGATCAGCGCGGCGATAAACTTAAACAAGCAGCTGGATGATCAACGGAATAAGCAAGTAAACGAGTACATTTAAGCGAATGCATATGAAAGCCATAGCGATTAAGCCGGGCGTACCCGACTCGGCTATTATAGAAATTGATGAACCCCAGCTGACGAGGAAAACACAGGTCAAACTGAAGGTATTGGAAGTCGGCATCTGCGGCACAGACAGGGAAGAGGTGTTGGGTGGACGGGCCGACGCTCCGGAACATGCACAGCACCTCGTTATTGGCCACGAGATGCTCGGCCAGGCCATCGAAACGGGCGCAGATGTATCCACCGTTTCGGTGGGAGATTATGCGGTGCTGACCGTAAGAAGGGGCTGCGGGGAATGTGAAGCGTGTAAACACCACCGGAGCGACATGTGCTATACCGGCAACTATGCCGAGCGGGGGATTAAGGCACTCCATGGCTTCGAAACGGAGTTTGTAATAGATGATGAGCAATATTTGATTAAGGTACCAGAAAGCACAAAATCTGTTGGCGTCCTTGCCGAACCCATGTCTGTGGTACAGAAAGCTATCGACGAGGCAAATAATATCCAATCGGCACGCCTCCCCTTACCTTCGCTTACAGGCTCCTCGTGGGTGAATGGTAAAAAGGTGCTGGTAGCAGGTATAGGAGCCATTGGCTTACTCGGCGTCGTCGCCCTACGCCTCCGGGGTGCCGAGGTAATCGGAGTGGATATCGTTGAGGAGCATACCAAGCGGCCACAACTGCTCAAACAACTTGGCGGGACCTATATTAACGCCCATCAAATTAAAATTGAAGACCTCGACGAAAAATTGGGGCAAATCGATATGATTCTTGAAGCTGCGGGTGTGGCGCAACTGGGTTTCGAATTGATTGATGTATTGGGCATTAATGGAATTTACGTGATGACGGGAATTCCTGGTGAAGGTAAGCCCGTATGTATACCCGGTGGTGAGGCAATGTCACAAATCGTGCTCAAAAACCAAGTGATCCTCGGAAGCGTCAATGCCAGCACGGCAAATTTCGAAACGGGTATAAAGGACTTGGAAAAAGCGAAAAACAAATGGGGTGACTTGATTGACGGAATCATTACCAAACGAATCAACTATATGGACTTCGCTGATGCCATCGATCTGAGGTCGGCTGATGATATCAAAACCGTCATCAGCTGGGACCGGTAATGCCAACAAGACTACCGCCGCCGCGGGATTATTAACAACACCACCCCTGCTACCAAAATGACACCGCCAACATACGGTGGCCAATTGACATGCTCTTTTTTATCGGCCGTGATTTCCAGCGAGCCAATGTCTACTACTTTTTCCTTTTTCGTAAATGAAAAGCCGGTCCATACCAGCATCACAATCCCTACGATGACCAAAATGATTCCGATTGTCTTTGCCATACGATTTATATTTAATCATCCAACAAAGCCAATCGGAAAATGTTTGAAAAAAAGTAACCGCTCGGTTGGCTATTTCACGGGTGTCAATGTGATTTTTCGGAACGCTACCCCGGTGTGGTCGCCCTGTATATAAATCGGACCAGGCTCACCTTCATGGCTATCGAGTGCGCCACCCGTAATGCCGGGAATCTCTTGGTTATTGATAATGGTTTTACCGTTGGCTACAATCGTGACCATACGTCCGCGGAGGGTAATCTCATACCTATTCCACTCATTAGGCCCCAGTGTTGCCATTTCACTGGGCGACAAGAAGCCATACACACCACCGAAATACAATGAACCCGGATGGCGGTCTTTCGGGGAGTCTTCAATTTGCACTTCGTACCGCCCCCGCAGATAAATGCCCGAGTTAGCTCCTTCCTTATAACGGAACTCGGCTACCAGTTTAAAATCTTCAAATTCCTGTTCGCTGATCAGGTTGGCGCCGGTGCCTTTATTGATCAATATCCCGTCTTCTACCACCCATTGGCTGTTCTCACCCGAAGTTTTCCATCCCGTCAAATCTTCGCCGTTGAAGAGGTCGATGGGGTTTCCCCATTCCACCTCACCGGTGCGAACCAAATACGGCGCTTTAACCCCGGTAAAGTTGAATACATTCCCTTTGTTGGTCGTTATCGTACCTTCAATGCCATCGCCGACCAGGTGTCCCTCAACCGTGAACAATCCGCCGCCGCCTTCCCACTGCGGTGGAATTTGAAAAGAAAACACCCCGTCTTGGAGCGTGATGTGCGACACCGGGCGGCTACTCCCCGCATCGGCTACAAAATGACCCACCAACACATCAAAGCCTGATAACTTGACTTCCAGCCACGAGGGCACTTCTTTGCCCTCTTTGTCTACCGTAAGGTCCCAACGCCCAATCAGTCCTTCAGCTTCTTCGGGAATGACCTGCGTGGCCGCATTATGTATCTCTTCTTCCTGTTTCTGCATGGTTGTACCGTTGTTGCATGAAATGACACTTGCCGCCAATAAGCACACTAAGGAGCTGTATATTGCATATTTCTTCATCATTGATAAAACGGGTTAAATTTTACAAGGGCACTAATCTACAAAATTTCCGGTACCCAGCGCAACGATGCGATCAAACTCCTCGCGCTTGAGTGGCATAACCGATAGTCGGCCCTGGCGCACCAATGCAACATCCTGTAGCTGCCGGTCCGCTTTGATGATTTCGAGGGTCACCGGTTTTTTTAACGTCTCCACGGGAGCTAAATCCACTACTACCCACCGTTCATCCGTGGTTGTGGGATCCTGATAGGCCTCGGTCACCACTTTCGCTATCCCTACCACTTCTTTCCCCTCGTTACTGTGGTAAAACAGCACGAGATCGCCCTTCTTCATGGCCTGTAAATTATTCCGTGCCTGGTAATTGCGCACGCCGTCCCAAAACGTCTGCTTATCAGCGAGGAATTGCTGCCAACTGTATTTAAATGGCTCCGATTTAACTAGAAAGTAGTTCATTGCTTTGCCGCTGTTTGTGTTTGTCATTTTTTGCCACTCGCCCCTTAACCCTGCTTTTGGGGGACTTCCATTTTCTCTGCAAAATGATCGCAGTAATCCCGCAGGTCCCCAATTACCGCCTTAGCGATGGGATCATCCCCTGCCGCACGGATAAAGGTGTCGCCCAAGGTTTGCAGCGTTTCATAAAAAAACCGCTTCATTTCGTCAATCGGCATATCTTTCGTCCACAGGTCGATACGCATCGAGTTTTTATAATGGTGATCCCACAACGCCAGAAACAATGCCTTTGCTGGCAGGGCTTCCTTGTTCTCGCCATCCGATGATTCCCACGTGATGGTATCCGGCACATTATTTTCGTCCAGTGCTATTGTTAGTTTTATTTCTGCTTGCTTCATTTTATTATCATTTGAATATGAATGGTAAGCATCAAACCGATTTTCACGGACTTACTTGTTACCATAACTTCAATACCCATAGGCCCAACGCCACGAACACCAGAAAGGCTCCCTCCGCAATCCATATCCGTTTGAGGTTGCGCAGCATCAATCTGAAAAACTGATCCGCAACGACCATGACCAGCAAAAGTAAAAAAAACCAGCCAATTGTTCCGATGCCCACAGCATCGTTCATCACTTGCCATAATAATCCAGCCAATACCAATGCAGATGCGATGTTCAGCGGAGTAATTCGCAGTCGCTTCATCGCCTGCGTTTATGCTGTTTAGAGGACTGTTTAGCACGTTCGCGCCGATTGGCGGCTTTTTTCTCGTGAAAAGCCCCTTGGAAGTCCGGGTTTTCTTTCCGCTTCTGTGCATCGATCTCGCGGGCAATCGCCTGTCGTTCTTCGAAACCTGTCTTTTCGATAAAGACATCGTCGGGAATAGATGACACCGGTATCTGTTGGCGAATCAATTTTTCGATTTTATGGATATAGTATTCTTCCGCTGGATTACAGAAGGTGATGGCATCTCCCGTTTGGTAGGCCCGGCCGGTTCGGCCAATGCGATGCACGTAATCTTCGATTACAATGGGTACATCAAAATTGATGACGTGGCTAACGTTGGTAACATCCAGGCCGCGGGCGGCCACGTCCGTCGCCACCAAAATACGCACGTTGCCCTCCTTAAACGCATTGATGGAGTTTATCCGCGTGTTCTGCCCTTTATTTGCATGGATGACGCGTACGTTGTC
Organism: Parapedobacter flavus; assembly: GCF_035818675.1. Lineage (NCBI taxonomy): Bacteria > Pseudomonadati > Bacteroidota > Sphingobacteriia > Sphingobacteriales > Sphingobacteriaceae > Parapedobacter > Parapedobacter flavus. The sequence goes on along the minus strand of NZ_JAYKZZ010000001.1, from coordinate 529,065 downwards.
TGAACCGTATCTACGCTCCACAAAGTGGAACACACTATCAGCAACCGCTTTGGTTTTACAGAAAATGATAAGGCGGTGCACCGCCTCGTCGTCTTTCAGCAAGTGCTGTAACAAATTGATCTTCGTCTTCAGGTTGGGCACATCGTAGCGTGTTTGACTGACGGTCTGCGCGGGCGTGGCCTGTTCAGTGACCTCCACGATGGTGGGAAACTCGAGGAAATCGCCTGCTATCTTATGTACCAGCTCGCCCATCGTTGCCGAAAAAAGTAAATTCTGACGCTTGCGGGGTACGACCTCCAGTATGCGGTGTAGCTTTCCGATGAACCCCATGTCCATCATTTTATCGGCCTCGTCCATGACGAGCACATGGAGTGATTTGGTGACGAGGTGGCCCGCGAGATACAGGTCGAGAAACCGCCCCGGGGTAGCGACTACGATATCGACGCCTTTTTCCAACTCGGCAATCTGCGTTTTGGGACCGAGTCCGCCGTAAAGCACCACGGTACGTAAATCGGTGTATTTGGCAAAAAGCTGGATATGCGCTTCAATCTGCATGGCCAGCTCGCGCGTAGGCGATAGGATAAGTGCTCTGGGGTTGTCGCCTTGCGCATATTTCAACTTCATCAATAGCGGCAGCACGAAAGCCGCCGTTTTCCCGGTCCCGGTTTGGGCAACGCCCATCACGTCTTGTCCCGCCAAGATGGGCGGTATGGCCTTTTCCTGAATCGGAGTAGACGCAGTATACCCTGCCTCCGCGATGGCACTCAGAATCTGCTTATTGAACTTGAAATCGGCAAAGGTTTTCCGTTCCATGCCGCAAAGATAACAAAAGCCGTTTGTAAATCCGCCAATGTGCTAAAGGCGGCACTCGGCTCATTTCACCGCGTTATAAAATATATGTGGCGAGGAAATCATTTTTGAATTTACCCTGGGGATCATATTTTAGCACTAGTTTCTTGAAAGCGTCGTATTTTTCATATTTTGCCCTGAGTTCTTCGGGTGGGGTGGTAAATAGCTTGGCGTAGTGCGGCCGGTAGTCGAATTTCGCCAATCTCGCTTCAATCTTTGGGAGTACTTTGCGTACCGCTTCCGTTTCGGGCTTCCAAGTAAAATGAAAGGTTACGCTATTTCTCCGATAGGCTGTGCTCATCCAATAATCATCTGCCGAAATGGTCCTTATCTCTCCCATAAAAAGAAGCGGCGTGATCTCGGCACTTAGCTGTGCTATCTCGTCAATCGCCTCAGCGGCCCTTTCAAAAGGCACGAAGTATTCCGATTGGACCTCTTCGCCTTTACTCGGCGTGAAGCCCATTTTGAAATGCGCCAACCTTTCGTTCCAAGGTGCCGGCACCCCCATTTGGTCTGTACAATTTTCGGGCGAAACGCCCAGGATGGGGTGTACGTTTTCGGTGGCAGCGACGGCACCGTAGAAATCCGCTGTTAGCGCAAATGGACGGTCGTTGTCCACGCGGCTTTTTATCCAGACCTCGTTTACTTTTGCCTCACTCCAATCGGTAAAGAGGCTCACGCTGTAGCCGCTTTTCATAATGGCCTCAAAGTTGTCTTTAAGCTGCGTGAAGGGTAAGTCGAGGTATACATCCTGGCGGACCATATAAGAGGGTTCGATGCGGAGCGTCATGGTGGTGATAATACCGAATGCACCGAGGCCGACCACCATACCATTGAATTCTTCCGAATCCTTCTCTTTGGAAATCGTTACCATCTGGCCATCAGCGGTAATCATATCGAAGGCGACCACAGCGGTGGCTAAATTCCCGGTACCCGAGCCATGTGTCGCCGTGGCGCAAGCGCCCGCTATGGAAATATGAGGGAGAGAGGCCAAGTTATGTAAGGCGTACCCTTCTTTTTGAAGATGTGCCGACAGGTCGCCATATTTCATACCAGCACCCACGGTAACGGTCATCTTTTCCGCGTCGAGCTTCTTTACTTGATTTAAATTTTCAGTCGATAGCAATGCATGTCTAGAGTCGGCAATACCATTAAAGCAATGCCGTGTGCCGAGCGCTTTCAGTTTCGGGTTTTGCGTCACCATCGTTTTTACATCCGCTGCACCATCGGGCACCAGTAAGTTGCTGGTATTATACTGGTAATTCCCGGCCCAGTTATAAATGTAGCGTTCCTCTTTTCTACTGCCGTTGCACCCGAGGAGGGGAGAAAGAAAAAGCCCCGTAACCATCGCGCTGGAAACTTTAATAAATTCTCGTTTATTCATCGATTATACGTTGGTTTATATGTATTAACTGTTACTAATCTCTTCTGTAATCAATCCTTCCTCATCGGCAATATCGGCATCATATTGGATTCGGCTTTTCGGATCGTCGAGGTAATCATAGCAGGCGCTTACCATATATCATTTTCCATCGTTGGTCAGATCGCTAAATCGGTTACCAATTGGATTACTCTTCAATCATTCCGATCAATTCATCGAGGTATTTTTCATACACCCCTCTCGGACTGGTACCATGTGTGTTGGCGATGGATGCCGCCATACCGACCACCTCGCCCATCATGCCGCAGGTACGCATTACCCGTGTGCTACCAAAGGCTACGTGTGTGGTGCTGATGTTACGACCGGCCATGAATAGGTTGGGCACATTGCGGCTATATAGGCACCGATACGGGATGGTGTAGGGGGCCACCTTGATGTGTTTGGTGCCCGCAAAAAATTCTTCGCCCGGAAAATACAAACTGTTTTTCTTATTCGGGAAATGCAGGTCGATGGTCCATGTCGCGGTTACCGTGGCATCGGGATACATCTTACCTTCCTGCACATCCATTTGGGTAAGGATATGGTCGCCCATCAACCTTCGCGATTCGCGTTTACCACCGATGTAGGCCACCCATGCCAGTTGCCTTTTTCCATATTTATCGGGTTTATGGTTTTTCAAGTACGACCAGTTGCCGTACACAGCGCGGAGGTTGTGGTCGCGAATTTTCTCTGCATCGGCAATGGTGTTCATGTTGCCGAAGCCGGTTTCCCATTGCCAGTCCGACTGTACCTCGTCAATATGATATTCGTCCGAGAAGGGTAATGCCCAAGGCGTCTCCGGAAACGTCGTCACCGAATCTACCGGCAGCGAGGCCCAGAGGTTGGACGTGCCGAGCGTGAAATCATCGGATTCTTCGGGCGCAAAAGACTCGCCCGTTTCTTTGCGGCTTTCCCTACCCATGCGATAGTCGGCGCCGGCCAGGAAGCCTATCGTACCGTCTCCGGTGCAGTCGGCAAAATAGGTTCCTGTAAACCGTGTTTCGCGGTTGGTCCGTATATCGCGCCCAATAACTGCGGCAATCCAGTCCCCATCCATTTCCACCTGATACACGTGGGTATTCAGAAAGAGCGTGATGTTTTTCTCGTACTTGACGATATCGATTTTCCGTTTATCGCCATAGGCCTTCGCATTGGGGTTACCATTACCTGGGTCGCCATTATCTAATTCCCTTACCACGCGCCCCAGTTTCGGATAGTGGTTCTTATCCACATCGCCCATCAGGTGCACCCGCACTTCGGAGCTGTTATTACCCCCTAACACCGGCCGGTCCTGAATAAGGGCCACTTTTACCCCCAACCGCGCCGCCGAGATGGCTGCACAGGTACCTGCAATTCCGCCACCTACCACCACAAGGTCGAAATGCCCCGCATCCGCACGCGTGTCGTCCAACTGGAGTAAATCTTTCCGAAGGGTAGCCATGCCCACCGCATTCTGCGGAGGTTCAGCTCCCGATTTCGTGAACAGCAGCGCGTCACAACGGCCGTTGAAACCCGTTAAGTCTTTCAAGCGTACCTCTACACTGTCGCGGTCTATCGTTACGGTCCCGCCGTTGTACCACATCCAATCCACCTCACCATTTTCACCGAATACGCCACCCACGGGCGTGCCATCTACCCACACTTCAAACTTTCCGGGGCCCTTCGGAAACGGTGCCCAATCTTTGGTACGTACCCAAAGGTGATACGTGCCCTTTTCTGCAAAATGCACCCGGGTTACCGCGTCGGCCACAGGGCGGCCCATGCCGTGGGCCATCAAATAAGACGAATGGATAACGGAAAAAGATTGTTGGTCAACGACCCATCCCCCTGTTTTGGCGAACGACTCTGCCTCTACCAGCACTTGGCTCTGTGCAAAACCAAACGGGGATAGGATCATTAAAAAGAAAAGGGAAACGATACATTTTCTCAACCGGTTGTTCATGTTTTTTTGTTTAGTAACTGTTCAATTTTATGGGCTATCTCTTCATTAGAATCCTGCCGATGGGCTTCGAGGATGCTTTTCAGGCCTTGCTCCAGTGGAATTCCCTGCAGTTTATCGAGCATCTGCAGCTGAAGCCGATAGTGGGCGCCGACAAACAGGTGCCCAAGCCAGGCTTGGCGCTCGGCACTTCGCAGGTAGTTGGGGGCAATGGTTTTCAGTACCCGTTGTGCGAGGAACACGTTGGGGCTGGCGATCAATTTCACGACGTCGGCCTCGAAGCCCTGTACCACGTCCCCCTGGCCGTCCATCAATCGATCCAATGCGTAATGCTGGTACCGATAGTTGCCGCTTCGGAGAAAAAACGACAGCAACGCCGGCGATACCAACGAGTCCATGACCGATGCAATGGTGTCCTGTACACGGCCGTGAACGATATGCCAGAGGGTATAGCACGTGTAAAGTGCACCTGGAATGACGACCGCTTGCAGCGATTTGGCCGTTGCCCCAGTTATGCCGTCCACGTCTCCGCCGGGCCGGGCATTGGTTGTCGACTCCACCAACTCCTCGATTTGATAATCTTTAAGGAGTGATTCAGAATCCTGCAGTACGCTGTGGAGTTTATCGTAGTCGCCCGGTGTAAACACCACGTGGTCCATCTTGGTCAACGGTTGGTCTAACGGCACCTCATACCGTAGGTAATTCCCCAGCAAATCCCAATACAAATGGATGTACACCGGTTTGCAGAGATCATCTTCGCAAACCGGCGTAAACACATAGGCGTGATACATGGCGGGGTTACCTATCTCGTCTTTCTGCAATTGTACGGTATAACGGATACCATTGTATTCCTCAACTGTGCGGACCGTTGTATCGGCACGACAAAGCGATGCCTGCACCCCGGCAACATGGGCGTGCAAAACCACCAAAAAAACGAGCACCCTTTTATTCATCAGTTCATATCGTTCCGGCCCGAAAGCCCGGGCCGCAGCGTAAAAGTAACCTCTTTTTCGGAATCATGCAACAGATGCCGGCACCCCTCTTTGGCTCATTGGGCATGCCGGATGTTGCGCTTCGATTAAAAAAAATCAAAAAACAGCAAACTGTAACAATCTTATTGATATATTTACCGTTGACAAGCAAAGCAAACACACAACAATTACAATTGTAAAATAAGCCAGACGGGCTATTCTTCCAAGATACTAAACGATTTTTAAAATGCATCGCATCTCGCGACGCAACATATTATTGTATTTTTTTAATTATTGAGTATAAATCAGTTTAACACTTAAAATGATGCAGTATGCGTAAATTTCTGTTTATTCTAATCCAATTACTTTGGGTAGTACCCTCATTGATGGCGCAACAGCGCACCCTTGCCGGCCGCGTTTTGAAGGCAGCCGATAACACACCGGTTAGTGGAGCAACCATCCGAGTGGACGGGACATCGGCCAGCACCATGAGCAACGAAGACGGTCATTTTTCGCTGGAAGCACCGGCGGCGAATGTGACGTTGGTGGTGACCTCCATTGGTTATGAAACCGTAAGCATGCCCGTTGCCGCCAGCCAAAGCGGCGAAATCACCGTTCGTCTGCACGTCAGTAGTGACGAACTTGATGAGGTTGTGGTGACCGCCCTGGGGATTGAACGCAAAGCCAAAAGCCTCACGTATTCCACGCAGGTTGTGAAAGGCGAAGAGCTAACCAAGGTAAAGGATGTAAACCCGATTAATGCCCTTACGGGCAAGGTATCAGGGCTACAGATCAACCGGAGCTCATCGGGGATGGGCGGCTCGGTAAACATCATCCTACGGGGTTTCAAATCCAACCGGAACAACCAACCGCTGTATGTGGTGGATGGCTTGCCGATTACCAACACCGGTGGTTCCGGACCCACCGGCCCTTTCGGTGGGGGAACCGACAGGGGGGACATTTTAAGCACGTTGAACCCCGATGACATCGCGAGCATCAACGTGCTGAAAGGAGCTTCCGCCTCTGCATTGTATGGTAGCCAAGGTGCAAATGGCGCCATCATGATCACCACCAAAAAGGGAGCCGCCGGGCGGATGCGCATTGAATTGAATAGCGGAGTGACATTCGACCAAGCATTCTACCTTCCGGAATTGCAATATCGTTACGGACAAACAACTGCCGATAGCGAAGAAAGCTGGGGTGAACCGGGGACATTCTCCGACCCGGTTGACGGGTTTTTCAATACCGGCACTACTTACCTGAATACCGTCAGCTTGAGTGGCGGAACGGAGAAGATGCAAAATTATTTCTCCTACGGCAACACCACGAACAATGGCGTGCTGCCTACCAACACCTTCAAGCAACACAGTCTGACGTTCAGAAATGCCACCAACTTCTTTGAAGACCGGCTCAAGTTTGACGGGAGCCTGATGTATTCCAAACAGGATGTACACAACCGGCCGGCCTCAGGCCTCTACTTCGGCCCGCTCAGCGGTTTGTACATGTTTCCACGCGGACAGGATTTCGACCATTATAGAGAAAACTTCGAATACTTCTCCGATACCCGTAATTTATACCTCCAAAACTGGTGGAATATCAACTATGATGCAGGGATAAGCGGTACACACCACCAGCAGAACCCCTACTGGATTCTCAACCGGAACGCCACCGATCAACTCCGGAACAATGTGATCGGCCAGGCAAGTCTTTCCTTCAAGTTTACCGACTGGCTGAGCCTCGCTGCGAGGGGTACGCTTAACCAGCGTTGGGACCGGTTCCAGCGGAACGTCTTTGCCGGCACCCAAGGGGTATTGTCTGGTGAAACCATTGCAGGCGTATTGGACGACAATGGTCGTTACATGCGCGAGGCCAGCGAAAGCACGGACCTCTATGGCGATGTGCTTTTGAATGGTGATAGGCAACTCAGTGAAGACTTCGGGCTTACGTTCACGCTGGGGAGTTCCATTACCGATAGCCGCTCTAGCGGATGGGCACTTGACCAACGGCGCTTAGCCATTGCCAATATTTTCCTGCTCAGCAATATCTACCGCGAGTCGCCGATGAACAGCATGACGGAGCGTGCATCGCGCCGCCAAATACAATCGGTTTTCGGTTCCGCTAATATCGGTTTTCGAGAAAAGGTGTATGTGGATCTCACCGCTCGGAACGATTGGTCGTCTACCTTAGCGAATACGCCCAATATGGAGAAGGGATATTTCTATTGGTCGGCCGGGATTACCGGAATCCTGTCTGACATGATTGATTTACCAGATTTCATGACCTACAGCAAGGTACGGCTCACCTATGCCGAAGTGGGAAATGACGTGGCACCATTCTCTACCATCCCCACCAACAGCCTGAGCACCGGCACACTGACGGCCAACGTGTCGGGGCCTTATTTGGGCTTGCCACTCAGGCCCGAAATCAGCCGTAGTTTTGAAGTAGGATACGAAGGGCGATTCTGGAATGATCGCATCAATCTGGATATTGCCTTGTATAAAACCAATACCACCGACCAGTACTTCTCGTATGCTGGTCCGGTAGGCACCACCTATACCACCGTATTCCTAAATGCGGGCAACGTGGAAAACAAAGGGTTGGAAGTAGCTCTTGGCGCCGATATCCTAAAGTCGGAAAACTTCACTTGGAACACGGGACTGAACCTGACGATGAACAGGAATAAGATCCTGGAGCTTGCCGAGAATTTAGGGGAAACGTATGCGGTGGGTGGTAATTTCAATGTCATGCGACTAGGCGGCTCCTTCGGGGATTTCTGGGGGAAACAATTTTTAAGGGATGCCAACGGCACATTGATCGTTGACGCTGATGGGCGGCCCCAAGGCGGCACCACAGATGGCTACCTGGGAAATAACAACCCGAAAGCACTTATCGGATGGAACAACACCTTCAGTTATAACGATTGGTCATTGAGTTTGAGCGTGGATGGCCGTTTCGGAGGTCAGGTCATCAGCATCACGCAAGGCTACCTGAATTCGTTCGGGGCCAGTGAGGAAAGTGCCGCCGCACGCGACCGCGGAGGGGTGGACGTTCCGGCAGTGTTGGCAGACGGCACGCCGTTCAGCGGGCTGCTGCCGGCAGCGAGCTACTACGGAGCTATCGGCAACCGCGACGGGATTATTGAAGGCCAAGTGTACGATGCAACCAATATCCGGTTGCGCGAAGTCTCGCTATTCTATCGGCTGCCCATCAAATGGCAAGGCATACAATCTGCCAGTCTCGGACTCACCGGGCGCAACCTGTTCTTTTTCCGGAACGACGCCCCTTATGACCCAGAATTAAACACAACCACTGCCGTTGGCGGGCAGGGCTACGATATATTTGGTCTACCCACCACACGCAGTTACGGTTTGAACTTGAAGGTTTCATTTTAATTGAATATACCGATGAATTTCTTTTTAAATAGGCACAAGTCTTTCTTAAAAGCCGCAATGGCAATCGTCGTTATCGGTGGAATGACGGCATGTACCAGCAACTTCATGGAGTTGAATACCAACCCCGTTGGTGTAACCGATGAGCAGGCAAATGGCGACTATGCGTTAATCGCTTCATTCCTAGCACAGGCCCAGCGCGACATCATCCCGCAGGATGTTGGGGAATACCAGTTGGCAAATAACCTTTGTAGCGATGTATACGGCGGGTACTTTGGTGCCGAGGCACCTTTCGTAGGGAACGCGAACAACCTGACTTATAGCTTGGTTGAAGGCTGGTACCGGGCGATATGGAACGACCGCTACATCAAGGCTATGAACCCAATTTATCGTGTGGGCGAACTTACCCGCACCAATGAGTCGCTGCAAGACATCTTTGCGTTTTCCAAATTAATAAAAGTCGCGGCCATGCACCGGACGGCAGACAAAGTAGGGCCTATTATTTACGGCCGCTACAACCTACCCGAAAGCGACGGCAGCATTCGGTACGACGCATTAGATGCCGTTTACAACCAATTTTTCGCTGATCTGGACACGGTCTCTACCATCCTGAAAGGGCTGGTGGGCACCGACGCTTCGTCAGCCATGTTGAAAGCAGATCTGGCGTATTCGGCCAACAATTATGGTCGGTGGCTTAAGTTTGCCAATACCCTGCGCCTGAGGTTGGCGTTACGCATCAGCTACGCCGATCCGGCATTGGCGAAAACGGAAGGAGAAAAAGCGCTTGATCCAAGTGCAGGGGGGCTCCTGGAGGATAATACAGACAACTGTTTTATCGCACTGTCGGTAGACCATCCGCTGAATATCATTACATCGACCTGGAGCGACACGCGGCTAGGTGCTCCGTTCGAAGCGATTCTGAAGGGGTATGATGACCCCCGCCTGGCGCACCATTTCCTACCCGCTACAGACAATGCGGTTAGCGGACAACTCAAGGGTATCCGTGGAGGGATCAATATCGATGCAAAAAGCCGTTACGACGGGTACTCGAAACTGGCACCGCAGGATACCCGGATGCAGCTCATGGTTGCGGCTGAAAGCTGGTTTCTGCGTGCGGAGGCTGCGTTGCGTGGGTGGGCTAATGCCGGCGACGCGAAAACAAACTACGAGCGCGGTATAACCACTTCGTTTGCCATGTACAACCTACCTGGCGTGGCAGCATACATCGCCGACGGTTCGAGCGTGCCCGCCGAATATATCGACCCGAAAGCATTGAATGCAGGTGAGAATGACATTAAAGTCGGTTCCCCTCACCTAAGTACCATCACGATCAAATGGGAAGATGGCGCTTCCAATGATGAGAAACTGGAGCGCATCATCACACAAAAATGGATTGCTCTTTTCCCCGATGGCGACGAAGCATGGGCGGACTACCGGCGCACAGGGTACCCGATCTTGTTTCCCGTGGTTGTCAACTACAGTAATGGGGCTATCCCCACCGTACCGGGAATCCGGCGGATGCCGTACCCACAACGGGAATACAACAGCAATAGTGCGGGTGTAAATGAAGCGGTGAATTTGCTGGGCGGAACAGATAATGGCGGTACCCGACTTTGGTGGGACGTGGAAGACAAGCAACTGCCCTAAGCAATTAGGTCATCTCCTATGCCAGGCAACCCCCATGGAACCGAAACGGTGTTCCGTGGGGGTTTTTCATTAATTTTTAATTTTCCAGAGCGTTGCCCGCTTCAATCGGCAAATCTGACTCCAGGATAGAGGCTCCGTCGGCGAAAACAGCCCGGTATGCCTCTGCACGTTCCTCGCTAGTGGGCAATTTATCGTAGGTCGGTGCCGCAGAAATCATGCACATCACCCCCTCGGCATTCAGCAATTGGTACATTTGCTGGTTTTCGGGCTTCACATCCGGACCGATATAGGCAATCATCCGGTTGAAGGGAATATGTGCCGCGCGGTAGGCTTCGAAAACTTCCGGCGTCTTGATGTGTGCAGAAAGCATCTGGTTACTGTTCTGATCCAGGTAGAACCGAGCTTGCTCGGGCGAATGTACGGTAACCATCACAAACGAATATGCATCATGCTTCCTAATAATTTCTGCCGACAGTGCTATCGGCAGGTCTTTCTGGTCGAGATTCAATACCGTCTTCCCCCGGGCCCATTCTATTACGTCATCTAGGGTCGGTATGCCATAAGGGGTTACGTTGCCTTCGCGGTCTTTCAGCCGCAGTTCCTGCAACTCGGCCCATGTATAATCCGCCAACTTGCCGGTTCCGTTGGTGGTCCGGTCGAGGGTCGCATCATGCATTAATACCACCACGCTGTCTTTGGTAAGTCGCGGGTCGATTTCGAAAAAAGCGGGGGTATGGGCCAAGACAGCCTCCATCCCCTCAATGCTGTTTTCAGACAGCCCATGCTCTACGGTGCCACGGTGACCGCTGATGATCGTGCGGCCTTCTTTATAAGTGAAAAATTGGTGGAGTTCCGCTGGCGTTTTGAAATCCAAGCGATGGAGGTTACCGGACTCGTCCACACATGCACCTGCCGCGAAAACAAACAAGGTGGCAACGGATACTAGATAACGTAGTTTCATATCATCAATCATTTAATTTTAGTAAAGCGAACGGTTCATCACCGCCGAAGCGAATCAGAGTAATGGCAGAGTTTTCCTGCACAATGCGCCGGTAATTACGCAACGGCATACCCAGTTTGTGAGCGAGGTAAAGGCGGTTCACGCCGTTGTGGGCCACCACCACAATGGTTTGTCCGTCGTGGCGGCGTTGCATTTCCGCAAAAAAGTCATCCACACGCTGCACCACCTGTGCGGCCGTATCGCCGGTTCCGCCGGCAGGCGCCGTAGTGGGATCATCATTCCATGCTTCCCACAGCGCGGGGCTCTCCGCAACAAATTCGGCCCTCGTTTTCCCCTCCCAGGCACCGAAGTCGAGTTCAATGAGCCGGGCGTCGCGGGTCACCGGCAGTTGGCTACCGACGGCAATTTCGGCGGTCCGATAGGCGCGTTCCAAAGGCGAGGCATATACTGCATCGATTTTTATGCCCTGAAGGGCATTGGCCACACGCTGGGCCTGTGCAAGCCCATTTTCCGTCAGCTTGGCATCGGTACGCCCACAGTAGCGATTACCGTCGGCGTTGTACGTGGTTTCTCCGTGGCGGAGTAGATACACATGTAACATATCAGCAATATTTTCTCTTTTTCATTTCATCTACAAAACGACCATAAGCCAACTCATATCGGTCTACCATCGCCGCTTCCGGCAAAACCTCCCGCTCGATAGCCGTCATGGATTGTGCGGCATCTGCCATGGAATTGAACCGGGTTTTGGACGCTGCCCCGATGGCTGCGCCCACCGCGCCATTGGCATCCCGGCATTTGTATATCGGACATCCCAGTACGTTGGCCCTGATACGAAGCCACGTGTCGCTGTTGCTGCCGCCACCTGCGGTGTAAACTGCGGCAATGCGCTCGCCCGAGAGCTGGGTAATGAGTTCATAGGCCATTCGTTCGATGAACGCCACGCCCTCCATACCCGCTGCAAAGCCTTGTGCAAGTGACACCCCTGCGGGCATAAACCCTTTGGCATCCGGTGCAATGAAGGGAAACCGCTCACCGGTCTGTTTCAACGGCCAGGCGAGCAGCCCGGTGGGAATGAGACCTGCCGCTGCTTTATCCAATTGCTGCAAATCCGTACCGAAGTCGGTAGCCACCCAATCGGCTCCCGTATTACTAGCGCCGCCCGGCATCCAGTATCCATCGGGGTGACGGTGACTATATAATCGACCCTCTGGATCATGCACCGCCTCATTAGTCACTCCTTTGATGACCAGCGTGGTACCGATGGTCGTATTCCATTCGCCCGGTCGTACTGCGCCCGATGCTACCTGCGACGCACAGCCATCGGTCATGCCTGCCACCACCTGCGCTTGGGGCATTCCCCAACGCACGGCCAGTTCCTCGTGCAAATGACCAATGGGCGTTCCGGAAGGAACCACTTCTTGGAGCCACTCGCGCTGCAACGGTAGCTCGGCCGTGAGGTATTCGGGCCATCGGAACGCCGCCACATCATAGCCCGACTTCAGCGCGTTGGTATAATCGGTTACGTCAAACCGACCGCACAGCATGCCGGTGATGTAGTCCGATGCATGGATCCATTTATGAATTTCCGCTGCCTTTTCGGGATACGTTTCGACAAACCAAACCATTTTGGACAGCCCGCTTGATGCGTTGAATCCGGTATAACCAGCGGGCACGTGGCGCTCGGCCAGGGCTTTGACGCGGCGCCCAACCTCCGCTGAACGCGGATCGCTGTACATGATGGCCGAATGCAGCGGACGGTTCGCGCGGTCAAGCGGAATGACGGTACCCGACGTAGAGTCTACGCCAACGGCAACCACCTGGTAGGCATCACCGTGTGCCCGCCCCACATGCAGTTCATCCATCACCTCAAGTGTGCTGTGCCACCAGTCGGCCGGCGACTGCTCCATGCGCGAATCGGAGGTAAGGGTAAACTTGCGCGAGGCTTCCCCCAGCACTTCCCCTGTTTCCGTGACCAGCGACGCACGCACACCTTGCGTACCCACGTCGATGCCGATAAAACACTGCTGCATTTCTAGCTGATTTGGCTAAATGTATGCCGTGCACGCTTCCATTCGGCATACAGCTCCATGAACCGGTCGCGGTCTTGCGGTATTACTTCATCCTGCAATTCGGGCACGGCACCCTGCTGGCCGGTTGCCTCGGCGCAGATGAACGCACCACCCAACACGGAGGACTGTCTGTAGGTATTGCATATCCGGATTTTTTTATTGGTGAGATTGGCGATGAACTGGCGGAGCTTCCGGCTCTGCACACCACCACCGCACGCCCAGATGTAATCGCGGTTGTGTGCGGACACATTGTCCAGCACCTTATAATTTTCATAAATACTGCATGCGATGTCCCACAGGATGGCAAACACGAAACCGCCACGGGTTAGTTGGTGCGATACGGGTGCATTGAAGATAAAGCCGCCTTTGGTAAGGGGCGTATCTTCGTCGGCCACCAATGAGCCCAAAGAAGCTACGCATTGCGAATATGACGTTTCATCAAGTTCCTGCTCAATGACTTCATAGTCTTCATTGGGATAGAAAATTTCCTTGAGACGCTGGTAGTTCAACCCGGTTACTCCGGCATTGGCTTCTAGCATGAAACTACCCGTATCGATATGACGGCCGGTCCAGGTACGCTGCTGTCCATCGGTAACGTACCGATCAACGATCTTGATAATGGGCGTCGTCGTACCCGATACGATAACAACATCATCGCGGTCGGGCTTCGTGCTGTGCACCGCCAACTGCGTATCGGCGCCCCCTACCACGACCACAGCACCGGCAGCGATATCCAGTTCCTCGGCCACATCGGCCCGAATGGTAGCCAGCACATCACCCGACGACTTCAACGGAGGCAAGAGGGACGTCGGCAGGCCAAAAACATCACAAAGTTCCGAAGACCAGTCTTTCGCATTTATATCATACAATAGGGTCTCCGATGCTTGGGAGTGTTCGTAGCCCAATACGCCCGAAAACTGAAACTGCACCCAATCGCTGATGCTGGTAAATGTGGCAACCCCACTCCAGAGCGCTGTTTTACGTTCGCGCAGTCCCACCAGCTTCAGCGCCGAAAACAATGCGGTCGGATATCTGCCGGTCAAGGCATACATGCGGTTCTTGTCTTTTACCAACGCTTCCCATTCCCGCCCACGGTTGTCGTGGTTAGACATGCCGATGACGGGCTGCCCTTCCTTATCCAGCACCACCACCCCTTCACGTTGACTTGTCGCAGTAATTGCCTCGATCTGCACCGGACCGGCTTCAGCAAGCGTCTGTGCAGCAAGTCGCTTAATCTGTTTCCACAGCTGTGTCGGATCAAAATAAATGGAATCCGGATAATCTGCATCTTTTATATACGTTACGTTTTCGCGATGCAACGCCTGTATCCCGCCGGTTGTGCCGACAACAGCGGTACGTACGTTCCCAGTGCCGACATCGACAACTAAATAGGCTTTTTTTGATGGTGTCATATTGTTCATCTTCCGTTATTATGGATTTGTCCTTTCGCGGCTAAGGACGTTATCGGGAAATCGGAGATTACCCGATGCACGCCCATCGCCGAAAGTCTCTTGATTTCGTTATAGTCGTTGCAATTACCGATGATGAGCTCGGTACCTATCGCCTTGCACGCAGCCACCAGTGCAGCATCGATGTAAGCCGAGTTAATGGAGTAAAAGTCGGGCGTGAAACCGAGCCACTCCAAGTTGCTTTCCAATGTGGTTTTGGACTTGGCCAGAAAAGCCAGTTCGATGTCCGGGAACTTTCGGCGCAGCACTTGTAGTGTCCGCGGGTCAAAAGACTGCACGATGATCCGATCGCGGATACCTTTGGCCTCCACAACCTGCATCATCAGGTCTACAAACTCTTCAGGACCTGGGTGGTTCATTCCGTCATTTTTCGGATTCAGTTTTGTTTCGATGAAGTAACGCGGTACCGGCAACCCCTGTTCGGCGGCATACGTCTCTACCGAGTCGACCAACTCGCCCAGCAGTGGGATGTAGGCCGGGTATCTTTCCTGCTCGGGGAAATCAGGATTTGGCTTCATACCGATGTCGAACATACGGATATCGGCGTAATCCATTTGGTAGAGCACATGCTTCTCACCTCTCGCAATAGGAGTTCCGTCTGACTTCCTGACGATTTTTCGGTTCATCACCGCGTCATGGGTTACCATTACCTTTTTATCCCTGCTGATGGCTAGGTCAAACTCCAAGACCGCTCCATGGTACAGCGTTTTCTTCATCCCTTGAATCGTACTTTCGGGATGCAGGCCTCTAAACCCCCGGTGCGCAAAGACTTCCATCGAGGGCTGCCCAGTGGCCACTTGGCCGTACCCTAAGCAGCATACGGCAACGAGTAGCAGATTCCGCAACAGACGATTGGTTGATTTCATGCTCATCCTTTCACTTTAAATTCGCTGTTAAGCCCTCCCTATTAACGAACTGTTTGATGTCCTTTTTATCCTGTTTAAAAAAATCCCTCAACACGCCATTCATGATATCCACGTGATGATCTTCCACTTCGTGCGTTGCTCCTGCAATATGCGGAGTGGCCAACACATTGGGGTGTCTAATGAGGCGATAGTCCTTTTCATCGGGCGGTTCGTTGTAAAACACGTCCAATATTGCCCCACGAATCCGCCCATTCTCGATGACTTCCAACAACGCATCGCGATCGACCACCACGGCACGCGCGGTATTAACAAATATTGCATCTGCTTTCATCAACGCCAAGAGTTCAGCATCGATCATGCCCCGCGTCTCGGCCGTAACCGGCAGGTGTATCGCCACGACATCACTGGTACGGAAAAGTTCTTCCAGCGACTGCTTTTTATATAAGGGATCTTCAGCGGTATAGAACGGGTCGAAATACGTAATCTCGCAGGGAAATGTCTTCAGTATCTGAGCAATGGTTTGGCCCACCGCACCGAATCCGACCATCCCCACTTGTTTGTCCGCCAGTTCATTGCCTTTGAATTGCAGGTATGCCGTGTGTGCCCCGTCGCCCCATTGCCCCCCTTCGAGCCATTCGATGCCCTGCCGTGTCTTCCGTAAAAAGGAAATGATGTTGGCAATAAAAAGCTCTGCCACTGCTTGGGCGTTGCGTGCAGGCGTGTTAAACACGGGTATCCCATGCTGGGTCGCCGTATCCACTGCTACGTTGGACGGGGTACCGCGGCAAACACCGATGAATGCTAATGCTGGGCAGGCTTCGATAACCGCCGCTGTTACCTCATCGTGTTCCGTTATCAAGGCGTCCGCTTGCGACGCACGTAGTAAATCGATGAGTTCCTCGGGTCGGTACCCTTGCCCGTGGGCCTTCCAGGGCTTGTAAACAATATCTCCAAATAGCTGCACCAACTCCGCCCTACCTTTTTCGTGGTAAGGCGCTGTGACCAATATCTTCATAAAAAATCTTAATATATATTATCGTCTGCGTACTCTTCTTCACTTATTTTCGACGGTAGCTATGTTGCTTTCCAAATCATCCGCCGTAGGTTCGGGTAAGGTGATGAATTTGGTGAGCAAAGCGCTGAGGAAATATAAACCAGCCAACACCCAAATCACTCCTTCATCACCGATAATGCCAATCAATAACCCTACGATGGCAGGACCGACAAAAACCGGCAGGCCGGCGCCGAGGTTTAAGATAGCCATCGCCGCGCCCTTGTCTTTTTTGACCAATGAGGGCACGAGTGCCGAAAGCGGTACATAACCTGCTAGCAGCCCGCCCCAAAGCACACCGCAAAACATCACTGCCCAGTAATCGCCACCAAACCATACGGGCGAGTAGAAAAATAGTAGGGTCGTGAGACCGCACCCCACCCCGCCAAACCACATGATGGTATTCTGCCAACCCATCCGATCGCCTACGAACCCAAAGATGAGGTTGAATGCGATATTGCTTGTGAAAATGGTGCCCCATATCTGCAACCATTCCACCGTACTGAACCCATGGGTCGCCATGTAGATGGGCAGGAACACCGGAAAAGCGAATTGAGCAGTTGTATTGATAACACGCACCAACCCACCGATGAGCACTTTAGGCTCCTCCCTAACAATGGTTAGGCCTTTGAGCAATTCCTTCGCTTTCGAACCCGCATCGCCAACCGGCACAAACTTATCTTTGTTCATCACCAATGCGAAAAATGCACCTACCAGCACCCAGAAGATCGAACTCCACAGCGTATTGTGATAACCCAACGCGTCGATAGCCCAACTGGAATAATAGGCGCCGAATACATTGAGCCCACCGGTAAACACAAACCAAAACCAGCCCACCGCGCGGCCTAATTTACTTTGCGGCGTACGGTAAGTGACCCACACTAGAAACGAGTAAGCAAACAGCGGGTATGCGAACCCTCGAATGGCATAGGTAATCAACATCACCGGATAATCCAGGTTCTGCATGCCTAGACCAACGAATCCGATGGTACCGATGATGTATAGCAGCAACCCAAGGAGCATGGCTTTTCGTGGTCCGTACCCCTCGGCCAATACGCCCGAAAACCACGATGAAATGGCGATGGTAATTCCATATACGGTGAACAATAAAGCAGATTGCTGCATGGAAAGCCCGTGTTCAATTAAATAAGGGCTTAGCCATCCCTGCTCCACACCATCGCCCATCATGAAGATGATAATGCCGAGATAACCCCAAGCGAGCGGCTTAGGCAAGCCGGATTTCGAAAAGAAATCGGGCTTTTCAGTTGTGGTGGTAGTCATAAAAGCTAGAACTGATTAGTGATAATTTCATAAAAAACTGGCTAAATATAACCAATTACAACAATTTATAAAGAATAATAAATATTATTTAAGTTTCACATCGGCCGAGACAAAATAGTGATCGCTGGGGTATTGACCACCCACATGGTCCCGTATGATTTCAGCATCCACTGCATGTACATGTCCTTTTGCGAAGATGAAGTCGATTTTCTTTCCTTTAGCCTTCTTTTCATATCGATCACCCTTGAACAAGTGTACCGTATAGCCCGGTTCAGTGTCCCCGTGTATGTGCGTATAACTATCGCGCCAGCCCTGTTCTAAGACCAACCGATAAACTTGGTTTGCCATACTCGCGTTGAAATCGCCGGTTAAGAGTTGTGGGAAATCGGCCGTGTACTGCGCTGCTTCTGCCAACACCAATTTCACCTGTTCCTCCCGTGCCTCCTGGCTTTTATGGTCGAGGTGCAGATTAATCACACGAAACTCTTTATTCGTTTCCCGCTCTTTCAAACGGACATAATTCGCATGCCTTGCTCTGGCCGAACCCCATGAAATGCTGCCACCTCGCAACGGTGTTTCAGACAACCAATAGGTGCCTGCTCCGACCAGCTCGTACCTGTCTTTTGAAAACAGGATTGGGTTTTTGGCAACGCCATGGTAGCCTGTGAGATGGGCATCCATCTCCGGCCCATCGAAACCGACCCCTGCGAAACCAGGGAACGCCGCCATCAAATCTTCCATCTGTCCTTTCAGCACCTCCTGCAAACAGATAACATCGGGTTGCTGTTCAGCGATTATCTTGATGCAGATTCCTTTACGGTCCTGCCATCCAAATCCTTTTTCAGCATCGGCGGGTAAGTCCACACGGATGTTACAGGTAAGCACACGGTGTGCCGACCGGAACCGCTGATTCGGCCGGCTTGGGAGCGTGGCCCGGTCGTTGCTCACCAATGGAAATATCGCCAGCGATGAGGCCGCACGGATAAAATCTTTTCTATTCAATTTACAACTCATGTTCCATCTGTTATACATTAACCGAGGCTTCGGGGTAAGGACGTAAGAAAGCGCCGCTATCTCTTAATTCACGCTGCAATTTTCCAACATCAATATCGCTCGGCGTTACGCCTGCCCTAACGGCCTCTTTTGCCGCCCTTCCGGCCGCCTCTCCCATAGCCATGCAAGGTGCCATCACCCGTATGGCCGACATGGCTTCGTGCGTCGTTGAAATCGCCCGGCCCGCTACCAACAGGTTTTTCACCGTCTTCGGAACGAGCGACCGATACGGTATATCATAGCAATCGCCACACCAAGTCAATGTGCAACCGCCGCCTTCCGGGTGGTGGATATCCAGCGGATAGCTAGCCACGGCGATGGCATCCTCAAAATGCGCACACCCCAGGACATCCTCCTGCGTCATGATATATTGGCCGATGATCCGACGGGTTTCGCGGATGCCCAAAAAGGGGGCCGTCTTCAAGAAATAGGCGTCCTTGAATCCCGGCACATAGCGGATAAGGTACTGTTTGATGCCCTCCACCTGTTTCCTTCCTTCTATTTCGCCATAGGTCAAACTACCCGGATCAGTGCCATTGACGCCATTCACGCGACTCATATTGACCCAAATTTCCCCTTTGCGCAGTCCGGTGATCAGAATCGTCCGTTCCACGGGCAAGGTTAATCCGTCGTCGGCGGCCTGCTTGATCAGACTCCGCAAACCAACCACGATAAACTGGTTGTTCTGACCAAAATATTCGGCCGGAATGAAATCAGTGAGATAGGTACGCGGTTCCTCGGCGATACTCAATCGCAGCTTTTCGGTGTCTACCCCGCCCAGGCAGAACATCAATGTGGGCGGCTGCACCCCGCCCTGCTCATTGCCATATTCACAGGGCACGCCCGCGTGGTAGGCTACGTCCGCATCACCACTGCAATCAATCACCACCTTGGCAAGTATAACCTCACGCCCCGCCTTGCTTTCAATGATGGCTCCTTTCAGTTCCTCCCCCTCCATGACCACGCCGGCAAAAAATGTATAGAATAATACGTCTACATTGCTGTCGACCAGTAACTGGAGGCCGGCGGTTTTCACCGCCTCGGGTTCGACCAGGGTGAGGCTCATATGCAGCGGGCACGGACGGTGTTCGCTCGCAGCATCCATCGTTTTTAGCCGATCGATAAACCGTTGCGGCAAACCCTTGATGATCTGGTTGCCTTTTTGACCAAGAAACCCTAATATGGGTAGTCCTATCGTCATGTTTCCTCCTACAAAACTCCTGCTTTCGATAAGCGTAACAGACAGACCGTCTTCGGCAGCAGCCTGTGCTGCGATAAGCCCCGAAGGACCGCCACCGACCACCAGCACATCCACTTCCTTTCTTACCGGCAGTTCTTTTGATGCTTCTTTTATCGTTTTCATCTGTTTATTTTTTTATTCATCGATTCATTATTTGTCTCTCAAGGTATCGATGAGATTACTACGCTAAGTTTTCAGTTGCTTTTAATCGTTGTTTCGGCTTTTCCGGTCGTACGACCAACCACAAAATCATGGCGGCAATGGGGTGCAAAAATGCCATCACCAGAAAAATCTTGTCGGCCCCCACCGTGCCAATAAACTGCCCGACAAAATAATTGAAAAGAACGGCGCCAAGCGCACCACATCCGCCTGCGATACCCAATACACTCGCTACATTTTTCATTGGAAACGCCTCTGCAACAACCACACTTACGGTAAACAGCCAGCTGATGCATACAGCCGCCACCACGCTAAACAACACCAATGTACCGCCAGCGCTGGGGATATAAGGTGTTAGGGCGCACAGCGGACCAAAAACAGCGGCTGCGGTAAGCATCACCTTACGGGCCCGGAGGGGCTGCATTCCCTTCCGCACCAAACGATCGGACCACGCCGAGGTACCAATGCCACCGATATCGGCGGCCAAAAAAGGTATCCAGCCAAACATACCGACCTGGGCAAGCGTCAGCCCCGACTCCTCCTGTAGGTATCCGGGGAGCCAAAACAGGCAGAAGTACCATACGGGGTCGCTGATAAACCGAATCATCAATATACCCCAAAGGCTTTTTGTTTTCCATAACTGTCCCCACGTAAAAGCTGCTTCGTTATCCGCCGTGTCTTGACCCGCTTCGGCAGCAATATGCTTGGGCGGATCACGATAAATGAGCCACCACAGCGCAGCGATAAACAGGCCGAAGGCACCACAGACCCAGAAAACCGTTTGCCAATTGTAAGTTATCGCCAACCAAGCAACCAGTGGTGGTGCAATGATGGCCCCTATTGAGCTACCCGCTACACAAAGGCTATTCGCCGTAGCACGCAGTTTTCCCGGGAACCAAACGGTAACCACCTTGAGCTGCGAAGGGAAATTGGTCGGTTCTGCCATACCCAGCATGCCACGAAAAAAGGAAAATTGACCCACTGTACGGGAAATGCCACCCCCTATGCAGGCTACAGACCATGCAATAATCCCATAAAGCATCACCTTTCCGGCACCGAACCGATCAACCAACCACCCGGTCACCGGGTACATGGCAGCATAACAAAGCGTAAAGATATTGACGATGAAAGCGTAACCATCGTCGCCCAAACTAAACACATCTTTCAGTGTAGGCTTGAGAATCGACACGATCTGACGGTCTACGTAATTGAAAACGATGGCGAGGAAAATAACGGCTACGATTAACCACCTACGCCGCTCGGGCGGAATCATTGCGCTCATTCAAAAATAAATTGAAACGTGGGATAATCTTGTATTTCGTAGGCAAACAATACCATATCAACCGTAATATCTCAGTAAAATAGCGAATCTTGTACCTTGTCACTCGATGCAACCGTTACATAAACGTAGTTATTCAAGGTTTACAACTGTCCAAATTTAATAAATTTAAATGTTTAAAAACAAAATAAAATAAAAAATAACAGACCTATGCAATTTCATTAACATTTATTAATTGCAAAACCTGGGAAATAGCAGACATATGGGCACATCATTTCCATATATCCATAAAATCAGTTAACATTGCAGAAAGAGAACGTTCGCTTTTGAATTAAAGATAAGTTAACATGAAGAACATCACTAAACGGCACCAGTTTATTTTGGAACGGCTCAAAGACAAAGGGCAAATCACAATTCCGGAGTTGATTGATCAAACAAAGGTGTCTGGCGTTACCATTCGGAAAGATCTCAAATTCTTGGAAGACAAGGGGCTTATCTTCATCACGCGCGGCGGCGCATCGTTGACCAACCCCTATACGATAGACCGCCCTATTATCGAAAAAGAGACCATCAATGCCGCGCAAAAGAAAAAAATCGCGCGTGCAGCCTTGAAACTTATCGGGCAAAACGACGCGGTCATTATCGGGTCTGGGACAACGGCTTTCGAATTAGCACGCCAATTACACCCGGCCATCCCGCTCACCGTTATTACGCCTGCCATTAAGATTACGATGGAACTTTGCGATCGCCCGAACGTTGAGGTGTTGCAATTAGGCGGCATCATCCGTACCAACTCATCATCGGTAGCCGGTTCCTACGCCGAGTACATGCTCGATCGGGTATCCTGCGGGGTTTTGTTCATTGGTGTGGATGGCATCGACCTGGGCTTTGGGTTTTCCATCAGCAACCTTACCGAAGCCAACATCAATCAACGAATGATCAATGCATCGCAGGTAGTGGTGGTACTGGCAGACAGCTCTAAATTCGGCAAACGTGGTATCGGCAAAATATGCGAGCTCGACCATGTCCAGTATGTTATAACAGACGACGGCATCCCCGAAACGATGGTGAAGGAGCTTGAGGAACAAGGGTTGAAGGTGATCATTGCCAAATAAAATACGCGGGAACACACTTGTTGGCCCCGTTCGGGCTCATTCTTTACGCCGTACCAAGAACACTTCATCGTCATCCAGCAACAGGTACCCGTATTCGTAGCAGAACCGATATTGCGTACCCTCGGCTGTCTCATTCATATCGGTAATGTAATTGAAATTAAACCCCTCATTCATCAATATCTGCCATTTCACCTTTCGGTCGCCAGTCGGACTAAGTGTCGCTAAGATTTTCCTATTCCGCTTGAGGATGTTGTTTACCTTACGGAGGTAGCCGCTTTCGCCGCTATTGCGTCGGTTATTAAAATTGGCGCGGCAAGCATCGTCACAAAATTTCTTGTCTGCGCGGCCTATAATTGGCTCACCGCAGTCCATGCATTTTCTTTCCATAGGTGAGGGTTCTGTTTGACAACCACATGATGGTGCCCTAAAGATAGGATTTTTTTTGTAAATACATTTCGTAGCTTTGCTGTTCAAACCGCATTCATGCGCATACTTGTGATCCATAATTTTTATCAGCACCCAGGTGGCGAAGATGTGGTCTTCGAGCAGGAGAAGGCGTTGCTCGGAACAACGGAAGACGTTTTTTCGCTCACCTTTGCCAACCAGAAGGGCTGGAGAGGCGTATGGCAGACCCTCTGGCTGCCATGGAACATATGGGCTGGACAGCGTGTGAAACAGGCCATCCAACACCATCGGCCGGATGTCGTCCATATTCACAATCTGCATTATGCCAGTGGCCCGATCGCCATTCGTGTTGCGAAACGGATGGGGGTGCCGGTGGTGATGACGCTCCACAATTACCGATTGCTATGCCCTTCGGCAACACTATTTCACCAAGGCGAAGTGTTCACGGCGAGCATCCATGCAAATTTCCCATGGAAAGCGGTCAGAAAAGGGGTGCATAGCCAATCGGTTATAAAAACAGGCTGGCTCGCCTTTACCAACTGGATCCACAGAAGAGTAGGCACCTGGCGCATGGTAGACCGGTACATTACGTTGACGGATTTTGCTAAACAACTGTTTGTTGCCTCTTCACTTGGTTTATCAATGGAAAAATTTGTAACCAAGCCTAATTTTGTCGAAGACGGCCCGGAAACCACCGTACCGCGGGGTCGTCATTTCCTGTTCGTCGGCCGTCTTACCCAAGAAAAGGGTGTACATATTCTGCTGGAAGCTTTTGCTGGCACAGATTATCCGTTACGGATTGCGGGCGATGGTCCGCTGAGAGACCATGTCATGGAAATCGCCCAGACGTCGCCGAACATCACCTATCTCGGTAGCCTCGAACGTGCTGCCATCCATCAGCAACTCGCTGCGTGTTCCGCGCTACTCTTCCCATCCATTTGGTATGAAGGGTTGCCCATGACATTGATCGAAGCGCTAGCTGCGGGCACACCTGTCATTGCTAGCGACCTCGGCGCTATGCAAAGCCTGGTAAATGACGGGCAAAACGGCTGGCGGTTTACTCCAAACGATGCCAGGGCTTTACGCAAAAAGGCCAGCGAGTGGATAAACACCGACAAAATCTACAAGGAACGGGTGGGGAGCGGGGCCCGGGGAACCTACCTGCAGCACTATACAGCGACACAAAATAAAAAACAATTATTAACCTGTTATCACGCAATTAAAGAGATCCCATGATGATGACCACACCCTTCAAACTACTTTTATTCGTTCTGTTACCGTTCACCCTACATGCCCAGGAACGGCCGAACATCGTATTTATCCTGGCCGACGACCTTGGCTACGGCGACCTCGGCGTATATGGGCAGCAGTACATCCGCACGCCCCATATCGACCGACTGGCAACCGAAGGTATGCGCTTCACCCAATTCTACGCTGGCACGACGGTATGTGCGCCATCGCGTTCCGCACTTCTTACCGGCCAGCATACCGGGCACACCTATATCCGTGGCAACAAGGAAATACAGCCAGAAGGACAGGAACCATTGGCCGATTCCGTGCGGACATTCGCCCAATTACTGCAACAGGCCGGCTACGTTACGGGTGCCTTCGGCAAATGGGGGCTCGGTATGGTGGGCACCAGCGGCGACCCTAATATGAAAGGCTTCGACGAATTCTTCGGATACAACTGCCAACGGCAGTCGCATCGCTACTACCCCACCCACCTTTGGCACAATCGCGAAAAAGTGATACTAGAAGGCAATGATTTATCGCGGAAAGCACATTACGCCCCAGCTCTTATCCAAGAAAAAACGCTGGTTTTCATTGAGGCTCATAAAGATACGCCGTTCTTCCTGTTCATTCCCACGGTGCTGCCGCATGCCGAATTGCAGGGGCCGGACGACGAATACTATAGGCAATACGAACATGCTTTCGAGGAGACACCACATCAAGGCAATGGCTACGGCCCCGACGCCACGGTGGCCGGCTATGCCTCGGTGGCCAAGCCACGAGCCACATTCGCTGCTATGGTGAGCCGCATGGACGCGTACGTGGGGCAGGTGATGGCCAAACTGGAAGAACTGGGGCTGGCCGATAACACCCTCGTACTGTTTAGCAGCGACAATGGTGCCCATAAAGAAGGGGGTGCTGATCCGGCCTTCTTCAACAGTTCGGGTGGCCTACGCGGCGTAAAGCGCGACCTCTATGAAGGGGGTATCCGCACACCTTTCATTGCACGCTGGCCAAACCACATCGCTGCCGGAAGCGTATCGGAACATATCGGTGCTTTCTGGGACGTCATGCCCACTATGGTGGACCTCATCAACGCACCAAGCCCCCATTATACCGATGGCATTTCGTTTTTGCCGACGCTCCTTGGTCAACGTCGACAGCAGCAACACGCCTACCTCTATTGGGAATTTCATGGTGGTGGTGGCCGACAGGCCGTCCGCATGGGTAAATGGAAAGCGGTAAAACTGAACGTTAAGAAAAACCCTGATGCAACCGTAGAACTATACAATCTACAGATAGACCCGGCGGAAACAAACGACATAGCCGCCGAGCACCCCGGAGTGGCGGCACAACTGGCCCAGGTGATGGACGAGGCTCATCAGGAGAGTGCGGTATTCCCGTTATTTCCCGACCGGAAGCAAACTACTGACTAGCTTGCTCCTTCAAATCGACAAAGGCACGCCGAAACGACGCAATTGAATCTGCGTAAGTGTTATTTGCCATCTGGTTTTGAATCTCCCAGCGATCTGCCGTTAGATCGAAAAACTCCTCATAGTGATGCTCGGGGTATCGTATGTATTTGTAGTCTACCGAAACGACAGCTTCGGATGCCGGTATCTGGGGTGAGCCGTAAAAACGATGCTCATAATAAAACCGTTTGCGTGTGGATGTGCCATGGTTAATGGATTTGGTAAGGTCCACTCCCTGCATACCTATTGGAATGCCGTCGTTGCTGATGCCTGCCAGCGAAAGGATTGTCGGTGCGATATCGACATTCAGCGCAATTTGCTCCAAGGCTCGACCCGGGTCCACCGCTGATTTCCGTGGATCATAGATGATCAATGGCACGCGGATAGACTCTTCGTGAGCAAACCATTTGCCCTCAAGCCCGTGCTCGCCCAGGTAAAAGCCATTGTCGCCCATGAAGATGATCACCGTATTCTCATCGAGCCCATGGTCGCGCAATTGAACCATCAACTTCCCCACTTCTGCATCCACGCCCGAAATCAAGCGGTAATAGTCTTTCACCGATTCTTGGTAGGTCTCAGGGTTTGAAAAGAATGTCTCCCACCGATATCGCGCGATACTTTCAGGTGCCCTAAAAAAAGCGGGCAGACTATCCCAGTATTGCGGCTTCGCCGATTCGGGCACCGGCACCGATGTGTCGTCGTACCAATCGGCAAACTCCTCCTGCACAACGTACTTAGGTGGCCGTCCATCCAATTCATGGGGTGCTTTAAAACTCACCGAAAGGCAAAAAGGTTGCGTGGCCGTGTCTTGCGAGATCAGGAATTTGGCGATATCGCGGCCGATGCTATCGGTATGGTGTACTGGAGCACCGTGCGTATCTTGGTAAATATAAGGTGGTTGCCCTTTTTCGGTACACGACCAAAAATCAAATCGGTTTGCAGGCGGATGTTTGCCCACACCGAATTTCCCGATAAACCCCACGCGGTATCCGTTTTGCTTCAATACCATCGGATAGGTTTGCTCAAACGCGTCGGTCGAAAAATCCGTACTGAAATCGTCGATGCCATGTTTAGCCATATACTGCCCCGAGAGGATGCTTGCGCGGCTTACTGCACAGATCGACGTGGTAGTGTATGCATTACGGAATAAATATCCGCCTCGGGCCAGTTCATCGAGATGAGGCGTTCGGATAACGGGATTCCCCATGCTTCCCAACGCGTCCCAGCGGTGGTCATCGGTCAGGAGGAAAATAATGTTGGGCCGCCTATCTGCATCATCACTACGATGGTCAGCACAACCGCCCCCACTTAGCACGACCCATGCAAGCAACAGGGATTTCAATAGATTCGTCGCGTTCATTTATAATTCTACCAGTTATACTTGAAGCGCTTTACGCGCAAACTCCACACATTTAGCTACTTCCTTCACGGCATCCGAGCCATCCGGCACGGCGTACTCCAATTCGATTGTTGCGGGAAACTTATATTTACGTTCCGCCATCAGTTGCAATGCTTCGACAATCGGCGTATCGCCCTCGCCCCATGGCAGGTTTGCGCCGCCATTGGCTTTCGACTTCCGGTCTTTCGTGTGCATACTTACGATGTGCGGATGTTTGGCGTCGATGAATGGAATGGCTTCATAACCTGCCGCCACATAGTGCCCCATATCGAAATTGATGGCATTGTAGGGCGATTGTGCGATGGCTCCATCCCACATATCGAAAGTTTGTTGCGTGTGCCCATGGTAGCCAACATACACCTTGTTCTGTGCAGCGATGGCACCCAGACGCTGGGTATGTGCCGGGTCTTTCGGAAACTCCACGTTCGCCTGGTTAGCGCCCAATGCCTTTGCGGCACGGAAGGCGTAGTCGATTTCCGCATCGGTATTGTTCGCCCCCAGCGCACTCGGCTTATAACCGTAGATACTGACACCTGCCTTTTTGTACATCTTGCGGAGCTGTTTGAAGCGCGTCATCGGCACATTTGCCCGCCATGAGGCCAGTGTTTGGAGGTATGCCGTCCGCGCGGCCTTGTCGGTCTCCTCATCGCCGGTCTTTGCAGGTGCTTCCGGCGCACCGGCAAACGCTTCTGCTGCTGGCCCCATCAGCTCCACAGCGCTCACATTGGCTTCTACGCAGTAGCGCAATAGCTCTTCCGCACTGCTTGGCATTGACCGGAAAGAATACGTAATTACGCCGATCTGCACGCCCTTGAATACGGAATCCGGTTTACCGAGATTACGGATGTAGGCTGGCATACCCCAGGCTGGCGGAGCAATTGCTGCACCGATCATCAGGGCGGATGTCGATGCGAGGAACTGGCGACGGGATATCGGTGTTTTTTCTTTTGATTTCATGGCTATTTTATTTTTCAACGTCAAATGATGGTCTGCCGGTACCGATGTACCCCAGATTGAGGCGGTCGCTCGGAGCGATAAACCCGGTACCACCCAACACATGGCGTGGCAGGATCATAAACCCTGCAGCTGCCGCCGCACCCGTTTTCAGGAAGCCGCGGCGTGTGAAACCCACTGTCTCTTTGTTATCCATTAATTTATAATTGTTTCTGTATCGTATTTATATCGTTAACCCATTAGCAAACGATTGCCGCAGTTATGCTGCCATGTCTAAAGGGCAAAAAAGCGATACGCAAACTTAAAGAAACCTATTTCCAAACACAAGTTTAATTAACGTTTAAAAGGAACATGAAGAAGGAGGGTAAGGAATTTTCCGGTATCGGAGAAAACCTAACCGGTACCGGAAAAATGTTAACTGGTAAAGGGAAAGTCCTAACCGATATAGGGAAAGCGCATTCCGGTATCGGGAAAATCTCAATTGATACAGGTTAGCAATTTTCCGATACCGGAAAAAACCTAACCGGTGCAGGAAACGTCCCAACCGGTATCGGAAAAATCCCAACCGATGCGGGTAAGCAATTTTCCGGTATGGGAAAAAACCTAACCGGTACAGGAAATGTCCTAACCGGTACCGGGAAAATCTCAACCGATACAGGTGAGCAATTTTCCGGTATCGGGAAAAACCTAACCGGTATCAGGAAAGTCCTAACCGGTATCGGGAAAATCTCAACCGATACAGGTAAGCAATTTTCCGGTATCGGAGAAAACCTAATCGGTATCTGAAAAATGTTAACCGGTACCGGAAAATGGGTAATCAGTGTCAATTCTTCAACAACCGCTGGATCTCATCCAGCTTCATCAGTGCTTCCACAGGCGTCAGGGTGTTCACATCGAGGTTGTTGAGCATATCCCGGATTTTCACAAGGATGGGGTCGTCTATAGAAAACATCTGCAGCTGATAGGCCTGCTTCTGGATTTTCTTCATGCTGTCCTTGATGTGCTCACCACCGGTGCGCTCCTGCTCCAGCCGCTTCAGGATTTCGTTCGCCCGTTGCAGCAGCTTAGGGGGCATCCCGGCCAGTTTGGCTACATGGATACCGAAGCTGTGCTCGCTGCCACCGGGTACCAGTTTACGGAGGAAAATCACTTTGTTCGCCACCTCCTTTACGGAGACATTGAAATTCTTGATTCGCGGGAAAGAGGCCGCGAGTTCGTTCAGCTCGTGGTAATGGGTGGCAAAGAGCGTCTTTGCCCTTGCCGCCGGATGGCTATGCAAGAACTCTGCAATCGCCCAGGCAATGGATATACCATCGTAGGTGCTGGTACCCCGTCCGATCTCATCGAGCAGGATAAGGCTGCGTTCGGAGAGGTTATTCATGATACTGGCCGTCTCGTTCATCTCCACCATGAAGGTCGATTCGCCCGAGGTGAGATTGTCCGATGCCCCCACGCGGGTAAATATTTTATCGACCAAGCCAATTCGTGCTTCCTTAGCTGGCACGAAACTGCCCATCTGTGCCATGAGTACAATCAGTCCGGTCTGCCGCAACAGGGCAGATTTACCGGCCATGTTGGGGCCCGTGATGATGATGATCTGCTGGGTGTCGTTGTCGAGGAAAACATCATTGGTGATGTAGTCTTCATCGACCGGGAGGTGCTGTTCGATGACCGGATGGCGGCCACCTTTGATGTCGATGGCGTTGCTGAGGTCGATCGTTGGCTTCACGTAATGGTTCCGTTCGGCAATCACTGCAAAATTGAGCAGTACATCAAGCCGCGCCACGAGTTGGGCATTAAGCTGTATCGGTTTGATGTATTCGGCAACGGCGGCTACCAGCTCACCATACAACCGGGTCTCCAATGCCTGTATCTTTTCTTCTGCGCCGAGTATCTGTTCTTCGTAGGTTTTCAGTTCTTCGGTAATGTACCGTTCGGCATTCACCAGCGTCTGCTTACGCACCCACTCGGCGGGCACTTTGTCCTTATGGGCGTTGGTCACCTCCAGGTAATAGCCAAATACATTATTGAAGGCAATCTTCAACGAAGGGATGCCGGTGGCCTCCGCTTCGCGCTTCTGGATGGCGAGCAGGTAATCTTTGCCACCGAACGCTATTTCACGTAGCTTATCCAGCTCGCTGTCCACACCGTCGGCGATAACGTTCCCTTTGTTCACCGCCACCGGGGGTTCGGGCTGTAACTGTGTTTCGATGCGTTCGCGGATCAGCACACAGGTGTTCAACTGGTCGGCAAGGGTGTTGAGTGCGGGTACCGACACACTGCCGATGCGTGTTTTCAACGCTTCCACGGCATGGAGGGCCCGCTTCAATTGAACGACCTCCCGGGGGTTGGCCTTCTGGAGGCCAATCTTACTGATGAGCCGCTCCAAATCACCGATCTGCTTGATTTCACGGATCAACTCCTCGCGGAGATCGGCTTGCCGGTACAGGTAGTCGACAACTTCGAGCCTTTCCGTAATGGCCTTTTCATCCTTCAGCGGCATCACCATCCAGCGCTTCAGCAAGCGAGCGCCCATGGGCGAGGCCGTTTGGTCCATTACATCGGCCAGTGTAACGGCCTGCTCATTCGCTGACGCCACCAGCTCGAGGTTGCGGATGGTAAATCGGTCGAGCCACATATATTGGTCTTCCTCAATGCGCGAAAGGGTCGAAATATGCCGCAGGTTGCGGTGTTCGGTTTCGTTGAGGTAGTGCAACGCCACGCCTGCCGCCACAATACCCAACGGCAAACGATCCACACCGAATCCCTTGAGCGATTTAACCTCGAAGTGCTTGAGTAAGGTTTCCGTGGCATAGTCGCCCGTGTACGCCCATTCGTCGAGGGTATATGTATAGAACTGGCTTCCAAACTGGTCAACAAACGATTTGTATTGGCGTTTGCCCATGATGACCTCCGTGGGCTTGAAACCCTGGAGCAGCTTATCAATGTAGGCTGGGGTTCCTTGTGCCACCAGAAATTCGCCCGTGGAAATATCGAGGAATGACACACCAACGGTCTGTTTATCGAAAAAAACGGACGCTAGGTAATTGTTGGATTTCTGTTGGACAATGTTATCATTGTAAGACACACCCCGGGTTACCAGTTCGGTTACGCCCCGTTTTACGATGGTCTTGGTGGTCTTTGGGTCTTCCAGCTGGTCGCATATCGCTACACGCTGGCCAGCCCGAACCAGTTTAGGGAGATAGGTTTCGAGGGAATGGTGCGGAAAGCCCGCCAAGGCGGTCTCCGATTCGCTGCCATTACCCCGTTTGGTTTGCACGATACCGAGAATACGGGCAGCCTTGATAGCGTCCTCGCCAAACGTCTCGTAGAAATCGCCTACACGGAAAAGCAACAACGCTCCGGGATATTTCACCTTGATGCTGTTGTACTGCTGCATCAACGGGGTTTCTTTCTTTGACGTGCTTTTCACCGCCTTACTTGCTGTCTTTGCCATGTTAGGGGGGTAAAAATAGGATTATTGGTGTGATTTGGCAAGTTTCTATTATATTCGCGTAACAGAGACTATGGCAGCCAAACGAAAACGTAGGCAAAAACGAAAACGACGATCTCAACACCTCCCGAAGGTTAAAAATAAATACCTCCGGTGGTCCCTGCGGATAGTTGCTTATTTCTTTATCATCACCATCGGCTGGGTGATCGTGCTTGGTTTTATCAATCCGCCTATCACGTGGCTGATGGTGCAACGCGGTATTGAACGGAAAGCCGATGGTAAAGAATGGAAAATAACGAAGCAATGGCGACGGTATGACAACTTATCGGATAACTTGAAGCGTGCAGCCATCGCTGGCGAAGACGCCCGTTTTATGGAACACTGGGGGCTGGACCGCGAGGCGATCGCCGATGCGTATCAGCGCAACAAGGAAGGCGGCAAGCTACGCGGAGGCAGCACCATCAGCCAGCAAACCGCAAAGAACGTATTCCTTTGGCCCCGCCGTTCATGGATAAGAAAAGGTTTCGAAACGTATTTCACCTTGTTGATTGAATTGTTCTGGAGTAAGAAACGAATCCTCGAAGTGTACCTGAATGTAATTGAAACGGGCGACGGCCTGTATGGCGCGGAGGCTGCCGCGCAACACTATTACGGAAAATCTGCAAAGAGTCTTACCAAGCGGCAAGCGGCGTTGATCGTCGCCGTACTGCCCAATCCACGACGCTGGTCGCCCGCCAAACCGACGGCCTTCATCAACCGCAAGGCCCGCACCATTGTGCGGTATTTGGGGCACAGCGAAATTCCCTAATTATCGATAATGGATGGTGAATGGTCTGTCAATCATCAACTGTCAGTTACAAAAATACCTGTGCGTGCCAGCTTTCTTTCATCGGCACTTCCCAGTGGGTATCGAGTTCGGGATACGAGGTAATCAGGTTGTTGAATACGATAGTATCCTCTGTCACTTCCTTTTCAGCAATTAGCCGCTCAAACTCATGGCGTGGGGCCGCAACGATCTGCTCTCCTTTTCGATAAGCCATCTGTAGGCGGTCAAAGAGATTCAGTCCGGTTTCCTCTTCGATTTCCTTAAGTAGGTATACGGATTTATCGATGGAACAACCTGTTGGCGGGGCGATGGCGTCATCCACCATCAGGATAATGAAGCGATCATAACGAATCTCGGCCTTTGCGGCCAAAGGCTGGCCGTGCGCCTTCCAATCGGCCGTGAACAGCGCTAACTTGTCTTGTACCTTTGCTTTATCGGCCGCCGTCAATTGCCGGTCGGCTTGATATATCCAAATACGTTGCATATAAGCAAAGGTACGGATTTAGGTGTAATACGGCGAAATCATCAGATAAACCACCACGCCTGAAACCGCCACATACAACCAGAGGGGGAAGGTGTACCTGGCCAACTTGCGGTGCCGTATAAAGTCGCCAGACAGACCCCGGACAAACGTGATGAGTACAAAAGGGATGACAACAATGGACAGCAGGATATGGGAAATCAAGATAAAAAAGTAAACATAGCGGATAGAACCTTCCCCGCCGTAGGGTGTAGACTGGGCCGTCATGTGGTAGGCGACGTACATTAGCAGAAATGCCGCTGAACAACCGATGCATATTTTCACCAGGGTTTCATGTACGCGGCGTTTACCGTTCTTGATGGCCACCACGGCCATGACCAGCAATATGGCCGTCAAACCATTGATGGTGGCATAAATCGGTGGCAGGAAGGTTAACGGTTTCACATCATATCCCAGATCCCGCAGGTTTACACCAAACAGGATGGCTACAACCACTGGAATAGCAATGGAAAGTATGATAATCCACTTGTTATACTTCCTCGCGTCGTCGCTTATGCTTTGCTCCTTGCTCATATCTTGCATCTCACTTCTCATATCTCACATCCCGTATCTCAATACGGACTTGTTTCCCTGATCTCCTGCACCAGCAGTAATTTAAGCTCGTCGATCAAGCGGTCCACCTCCTTTTTCCTATTCACATCGTAATAGCCCCGTATGCGCTGTTTGGAATCTACCAATATCAGCGATGAACTGTGGATGAAATGCGCATCGCGCGTCGTATCCTGTACCGCATCAACCAGGAATCCATTCCGGGCAATAGCATACACATCGTCCTCGCCGGCTGTGAGGAAATGCCATTTTTTCGCTGCAGGCTGATAGGGTTCCGAATACTTCCGCAAGACAGCTGGCGTATCATAAGCCGTATCTACGGTGATGGTATAAAAGTTGATCATCCCATTCGTGGCAAAACGTTCAGCTACCCGATTCATTTCATCGTTCATGTGCTTGCAGAAGGTGGCGCAGCGGGTGTAGAAGAAATTAACCACCGATATGGTCGTATCATTTGTCAACACCTGTACGGGCGCCCCCTCCTGGCCGGTCAGTGAAAAAGGGGCAATCTGATGAAACAGGGTATCGGGCACCTGCTTACCCATCCTACTGGTGAAGGTGCCCGTTAGTACTTTTTCACCATAAATAGGCAACTTCTGATATCGGTTTTCACCCTTCCTTTCCAGCAAGAAATATAAAAATCCTGGCAGGATCAAAATAACTGCCAGGATTATGATTTTCTTTATGCCACTTGTATTCGCCGAGCCTGTCATTGTGGATTAGCCCAATGCGGGAATGCGTGATAATGGGTATTGAGGTACCCGCCTTCAGTAAGCATCAGTGCAATGAAGTAAATAATCAATATGAATACGATAGCCACAGACATGATGAAGCCGAATGTCTCAAACTTAAGATGCATGAAGTAGGCTACGATGTAATAAGCCTTAACCAAAGTAAGTACGATGTAAACGACATTCACCGCCATGCTCTTTTCGATGACCCCACCGTGGACCAATACGAGTGCAATAAAAAACTCCAATGCGGTAAGTGCGAGGAGGTAAAAGAACACCTGCCAAATCTTACGTTTGGTCATGCCCTCGTGGTGCTGCCCTTCCGCGTGTTCTACTGTATGATCTTGCGTAGCCATAATTTCAATAACTGCTTTAACTGTTTATACCAAATAAAAGAACGTAAATACAAATACCCACACCAAATCTACAAAGTGCCAGTAGAGTCCTACCTTCTCTACCATCAGGTAGCTACCCCGGCGTTGGAAGGTGTTGGCCAATGTCATAAAAAGGATAATGATGTTCAGCAGGATACCGATGGACACGTGGAAACCGTGGAAGCCCGTGATGGTAAAGAAGAGATTGGCGAACTGCAACGCCGAAACTTCCGAAATGTCTTTCGAAAAATAGGGTGCCAGGGTAACCTCGGGCGATACGCCCTCCTGTGAAGGAATACTGCCCCACCAGAAACCAGCATGATGCAGGTGTGTCCACTCCAAAGCCTGACAACCAATAAACATCAAACCGCCGATAATGGTAGCAATCATCCAGCCAACCACCTCCTTCTTCGAATTGCGGTGACCGGCTTCAACGGCCAGAACCATCGTTACCGAACTCATGATGAGGATAAAGGTCATGATCCCCACAAATACCAACGGATAGCCGTAATCTGCTATGAAAGGGATCGACTGGAAGACCTTATCCGGATCTACCCACGTCATGTGGGCGAACCGTTGCGAGCCGTAGTAAATCAAAAACGCGGAAAACGTAAATGCATCGGAGGTAAGGAAAAACCACATCATGATTTTGCCGTACTCCACGTTGAAAGGCGACCTACCACCGTTCCATCGTCCGGTCTTTACCTTATCTAATTCCGTTACAGTTGTACTCATTGTTCAGTATTATTGGTTCAAAAGTAAAAAAACATAAATATAAATCCACAAAAAGCCTAGAAAATGCCAAAACAGCGTAGCCAAGTCCATCCGGAATACATTATTCACTTGGTTAATCCCTTGAACACGCCCTACCAACGCACGAGCCAACACAAGGACGCCCGCGAGAATGTGAGCGAGGTGCATGCCGGTAAAAATATAAATAAACGATTGGGATGCATTGTTATTCACAAACACGACTCCCCTACTCGTTAGTATGCCCCAAGCATATACTTGGATGACAAAGAAACCAATGCCCAGCAGGAGTGTTGCTACGAGCAGTAGTTTCTGCTTCGCAAATTGGGTTTTCTTTGCAGCAACATAGGCCAGTTGCATGGTCACGCTACTGGCCACAATCAAAAGCGTGCTGTAAATGAAGGCATCGGGTAATATCGTTTTGATACCGCGGTCCACTCCCCCCGCCGTGTACACGATAAAACCACTGGATAGTGCGGCAAACATCATGAACATACCAATCATGCCAAGCCAAAGATTGAATTTCTTAGCTTTTTGCTGCGCTAAATCTTCTTTATTTTGGGTGTATTGTACCATGGCTATCATAATGCTACAAAATCAAACAGTAATACCAATTGGATAACCGGCAAGTAGAAAAAAGACGTAAACATCACCTTCCGGGCAGATGCCAAATCGCGCTGCATGAACAATTTGAGACCATACCAACTGAACAGCAAAGCCCCTGCTAAGGAGACCAGTGAGACCGCCAAACCGCCAAACCCGAAATAGTACGGAAGTAAGCTTACCGGAATCATCAATAAAGTAGAGACCAACACCATGAATGCCGACACTTTATCGCGTTTCGTGGTAGGCAATAACCGAAAGCCCGCCCGCTTATAATCTTCATCCAGCACCCAAGCAATACCCCAGAAATGAGGAAACTGCCATACAAATTGGATGGCAAATAAAACCAGCGGAATCACGACAATCGCCGCCGCATTTGATTGGCTATATACAGCCAAATCATTTTGGCTGAAAGCCGCATAGTAGCCAATTAACGGCGGAAGTGCCCCAGGGAACGCGCCAACAAATACGGCTATCGGCGATTTCCGCTTCAGTGGAGTATAGATAAAGGCGTAAAGAATAATGGAAAACACCGACAGTACGCCGGCTATAAAATTGAGCGTAACCAGTGTGTATGTCCCTACAATCCCCATCAGCAAGCTCAGTACTAGTGCCTGCCCCGTGGTCATCCTCCCGGCAGGAATCGGTCGATCTGCCGTACGTTTCATGAGCTTGTCCAAATCGCGCTCAATAATCTCGTTGAAGCCATTGGCCGAACCGGTAACCAGAAAGCCACCAAGTGTCAGTATCAGCCAATTGAGCCAGTTGATATCGCCTTGTTGCTTACTGCCTATGAGGAACGCAATGGAGGCCGAGAACACCACTGTCATGGTCAACCTCATTTTGACCAACTTCTTCAGATCGTCGACAAACTGCATCACTTCTGCGAGCACCACCCCCCGATGTTGTTTATGCACAACGACATCTCCCCTGCTTTTTTTGGCTTGCATGTCATTATC
Source organism: Parapedobacter flavus (assembly GCF_035818675.1). Classification (NCBI taxonomy): domain Bacteria; kingdom Pseudomonadati; phylum Bacteroidota; class Sphingobacteriia; order Sphingobacteriales; family Sphingobacteriaceae; genus Parapedobacter; species Parapedobacter flavus. Next base: position 492,057 of record NZ_JAYKZZ010000001.1, on the reverse strand, counting down.
CGATATATTCATTTCCTCTCCTTCAAATTATAAAATGTTCTTCCGCGACACCGTGCTTAACAGCAATACCAGATAATACTGTGTACCGAACAACAAACAGGCCACCATCAAATGTACCGTCTGGGCGTACGGGGGCATTGCTAAATAGGCCAATATCAACGCGCTAACTAACTGTAATCCGAACAGTATGAGCAGCACGTTAGTAAATCTGCTTTGGTGGGTATTGGCGGCGAACCGCGAACGTACCACAAAGAACAGCGCTACGATGACGATACCCGACACCCAGGCCAAGCTACGATGGAGCTCAAACACCCCATTGACCTGATCCAGCCAATGCGCCCTATCGGGCCAATTGCCCGATGAGGCTATCATGTCAATCTCTTCCCGCACCCCGGTGCCAATAGCCACTTGCAATACAATGACCAATAGGGAAAATATCGCCAGTGGCTTAATCCAACGTGACGTGTGATTAATCAGCAGGTCTTTGTCGCGCATCGATCTCACCTTGAAATAGGTGTAGATGCTAATGCCCAAAATAACCAGTGCCAACAACATGTGCACCGTGATAATCCAAGGCATCAGGTTGGTCGATACAACAATAGACCCCAACCAAGCCTGGTAACCCAGAGCAAATACATTGATCACACTCCAAACAAAAATGGATCGCTTTGTTTTAAAGAACGTAATGGAGCATATTGCGGTGAGCAATACCAAAACCCCTGTTACCGCGCCCACCAATCGATTGACATATTCTGTCCACGTTTTCGCTGCGTTGAACTCCTCATGTTGGAGGATGCTCTCATCGTGCCGGATACGGTCGGCCTGCTCCTCGTAACCAAACCGCTCCAACATATGCGCGAACCGCTCATTCTTGGCCTTCCGTCCCGCGATGTACTTTTCTTCAAAGCCAGGCGGTAATTGCGACACATCCGTAGGCGGTACCAGCCGATCGAAACATTTGGGCCAGTCTGGGCATCCCATACCCGACCCCGTACTCCGTACCACACCGCCTGCGAGGATCACCAGGAATATCGAAACAATCGTTATCTTGTTAATCCTTAAAAATCGTCGTTCAGCGGGGGGCAGCATGTCCGGTTACTCCGTTTCCTTTTCCCGTTGGGGGTTGTTCGCCAACTCCCATTCCCGCTGGATACGTTCCGCCTCCGGATTGCCCTCGAAATCGTGGGGCAGGTTTGAACTCATCGTTTCAGAGAAAGGAACCGTCTGTGGGATGAAATCCTCATGATGCCCTGGCTTGCTGTAATCGTATGGCCACCGGTAAACCGTCGGAATTTCCCCAGGCCAGTTGCCGTGAATATGTTTCACCGGTGTAGTCCACTCCAATGTGTTGGAACCCCAAGGGTTCTGTGGCGCAACCTTACCAAACTTAATGGATGTAAAGAAATTCCACAGGAAGGCGATCTGTCCTAAACCGGCGATGATTGCAGACCAAGTGATAAACACGTTCACAGACATCCATTTCTCCATGAACGGGAATTCGGTAAAGGCGTAGTACCTGCGCGGCACGCCGTCGATTCCCATGAAGTGCATGGGGAAGAATACGAAATACGCACCTACAAACGTGAGCCAGAAATGAAGATAGCCCAGCTTTTCGTCCATCATGCGGCCGAACATCTTGGGGTACCAATGGTAAACACCGCACAGCATCCCGAATATCGACGCCGACCCCATAACCAAGTGGAAGTGGGCGACAACGAAATAGGTGTCGTGCAGGTTAATATCCAAGGCAGAGTTACCCACGTACAATCCGGTTAAGCCTCCTGAGATGAAAAACGACACCATCCCTATGGCGAAAAGCATAGCCGGCGTAAACCGGATATTCCCCCGCCATAACGTAGCCAGGTAGTTAAACGACTTCACCGCCGAAGGTACCGCTATAATCAGTGTGGTAATCATAAACACACCACCCAGGAACGGATTCATCCCGGTGACGAACATGTGGTGGCCCCACACGATAAATGACAATACGGTAATACCAACCAGGGAGTAAACCATTGCGTGGTAACCAAAGATCGGTTTACGAGAATTGGTCGAGATCACTTCTGATGTAAGCCCCAGCGCAGGCATCAATACGATGTACACTTCGGGGTGACCCAAAAACCAGAACAAGTGCTGGAACAAAATAGGGCTTCCACCCTCATTGGGGAGGATTTGCCCTTGGATAACCAAATCTGATAGGTAAAAGCTAGTACCGACGCTCCGATCAAAGAACAGCAATACCACGGCCGATACCAGCACCGGGAACGAAAGCAATCCGACAATCGCCGTCAGGAAAAACGCCCATATTGTCAGCGGCATTTTCCAAAGGTCCATCCCTTTGGTACGCAAGTTCAAAATCGTACTGATATAATTGGTACCACCTAACACCTGCGATATGATGAACATCACCATACTAACCAACCACAAGGTCATCCCCAAACCGGAGCCGCTGATGGCTTTGGGCACCGCAGATAGTGGCGGATAGACCGTCCACCCCGCACTAGCTGGTCCGCTTTCCACAAAGAAGGACGAGACCATAACGACACACGCCCCAAAGAAGAACCAGTATGAAAGCATATTCATAAAAGGCGATGCCATATCCCGGGCGCCAAGTTGATAAGGAATCAGCAGGTTACTGAACGTACCGCTAAGCCCGGCCGTAAGTACAAAGAATACCATAATGGTACCGTGTATGGTGACCAGCGCCAGGAAAAAATCCGGGTGGATACGTCCACCTTCGGCCCATTTGCTGCCCAAAAACAATTCCAAAATCGGAAATTCCTTATCGGGCCAAGCCAATTGGAGCCTAAACAATATGGATAAGATCATGGCAAAAACGGCCATGATGATACCGGTAATCAAAAATTGCTTCGCAATCATCTTGTGGTCTTGACTAAATACATATTTAGTCCAAAATGATTCATGGTGATGCCCATGTTCAGCGTGGTGTTCTAAACCATGTGTATCTGCGCTTGCTATACTTGACATATCTCTGTATTAAATACGTTATTTCCTCGATCTTTAGTTAGCTTCGGCCAATAAGTTGGCGTCTTCCTCATCATTGGCAGCCTGAGACAATTGAAACTCTTTCCGCAAATCTTCAGTGAAGAAATACGGCTGCTCGTTAAGCCACGCTTGATACTCCTCTTCGGTAACCACCCGTACCTTCTTCTGCATATTGTAGTGGCCACCGCCACATATCTTATTGCATAACATGACAAAGTCATAATTATAATCGCCCATCTTATCGCGCATCTCCTCGGTGGTTATCGTCGCGGTAAACTGGAAATAGGTCTTCATGCCCGGTACGGCATTCATCTGCACGCGAAAATCGGGGATATAGAAACTATGTAAAATATCTTTTGACCCGATCTGTATACGAACCGGTTTATTCACCGGAATAACGATTTCGCTTCCCAATTGGTCGTCCCAACTGTTCTTATCGTTGAAGTCGATACCCAAACCATTGAGCGGAGTGGTCAACTTGTAGTTTCGCTCACCGATTTTGCCATCCCGGCCGGGATACCTTACCGTCCACATAAATTGCTCGCCCACCACTTCGATGAGTATTGCCTCCTTTTGGGCTTCTTCGGAAACGTTGGTGATTGAGCGCCAGGTAAAGAAACCGAAGAGCACAAGTATCGTCAGTGTCACGGCTGGAACAATCGTCCAGATTTTTTCCAATGTGTTATTATGGGGATAGAAATAGGCTTTCCGATTCGGCCGGGCACGGTAGATGTAGGCAAACGAGAACATCGCAATGTGCATGATGACCAATACTACTGTACAGATTACCGTGGTGATGATAAACATGGTATCGATGCTTGCGCCATGCTCGGTCGCCGCCGCCCGGAACGACTGGGCACCGTGGTGCGCATACGACCAATAGACGCCGTACAAGCCCAATACGAGTGCAAGCACGAATAATTTGGCATTGAAATTACGCATGTAATAGGTTGTGTCCTTCCCATTCATCCGCCGAGTCAATTCATACACCTGGATAATCTTACCGATTACCCCTACCAGCACGCAAATTAAAAACACCAACAACAGGCCATAAAAGAAATTCATGTATACCTGCGGGTCGATGTTCGGTCCGCTCTCTTCCGTCGCCGCCGCAGCCGTGGTGCCACCCGCCGCTGTAGCAGGCGCAGCCGTTGCACTTGTATCGGTAACCGCCGTTGCCGTATCAGTAGCAACTGCCGCTGTGTCAGCCGCCGCTACCGCTGCCGTGTCTACCGCTTGCGCTACCGTATCTGCCGCCGTGGCAGCAGCTTCCTGCGAAAACGCGCGGTTTACCAGCCCTATTCCCACAATGAATGCCAGCACAACGACTGCCCTAAACTTGCTATTATTTATAAAGCCCATTTCTTATTATAACGATTATCCCTATTTAGTGTTTCGTATCTCTATTTTCACCTCGGTAGCTTTTACTACCTTAAATTTGATGGTGCAAACTCTCTTCCAAGAACGGGTGCTTGGCCGGCGCCAACGCATGTTTGCTCAGCTTGTTGAGTACGAGGAAAGCAAACAGTCCTGTAAAACCGAGCGCCGCACCAATCTCTACCCAACCAAACGCACGATGAGCCTCTACCGTACCTGGCATCACCATGATATAAAAATCAAGCCAGTGGCCGAGAAGCAGTATAACACACACCGTAGCAAGTATCTTACTGTTCCGTACAAAGTCACGATTAACCAATACCAACACCGGTATCACAAAATTAATGAATATGTTAATCCAAAACCAAGGTTTGTATTCCGGCTCCCAGCGCTTATAGAAGTACACCGTCTCTTCCGGGATGTTTGCATACCAAATCAACATAAACTGTGCAAACCAAACATACGTCCAAAAAATGGAAAACCCAAAAATCAATTTTCCAAGATCATGCAGGTGATTTTCGTTGACCCACGCTAAATAACCCGCTTTCTTCAACAGGATAACCATCAACGTAATCACACAGAGACCGCTAACAAATATCGCAGCGAAGTTATACCAGCCAAACATCGTGGAAAACCAGTGGGCTTCCAATGACATGATGGTATCAAACATCCAGATGGGTGAGGAGAATCCGAAAATCACTAGAAATATTGCAGACAACTTGAAGCTTTTTTTGTAGGAGTTCAGTCCGCCCTGCAAATCTTCACTGTAGGAATACCGCGCCAAAAGCCATGCACAGATGCTATACGCTCCCATAAACGCGACTTGTCTAATCAAAAAACCAGGCGCATTAAGAAATGACGACTTCCCTGCGATCAACGCATCATAATTAGGACTATTCGGATCGGTAAGCCCTTCGCCAAACCAGTGATGGTAAAGGTTATGCGAGAACAACCCACTGACAATAATGACGAGCAAAATCAATGAAGCAACAGGCAACACATACGCCATTGCCTGCGGTATGCGTATCAGACCCGACGGCCAACCCGCTTGGGTAACGTACTGAAGCGCTAGAAAACATCCGCCAGCTGCGCATACGCCGGTAAAATAATACCCCATCAGCAACAGATTGGCGTAGGTGCGCTCGACCGTGACGTGGTCGCTGGAAAGTAAGCCAATAGCGATAGTCACGACGCCTATGGCTAGCGCAACCAAACTCACCACTTTCCCCCTTCCAGTGAATTTAAACTGCTCGCTGAAGTTATAATCGTTATGATGACTGTGAGTTCCCATTTAATATAGCTGATATAATATTATTTCTTTTGTAATTCTCTAACATACATGACCACATGCCAGCGTTCCTCAGGCGATAGTTGCGATGCATGCGACCCCATCATGTTCAGCCCGTAGGTAATGGTGTGGTATATCTTGCCAGCGCTGAGATCAGCCATCGCTCCCCCCCGGGAAGAGTTGGCACTGTCTGACCGTGCGTAGGAGGGCGGCGGCGGAAAGTTTTCCAACTGACGCGACTCAGCCTCCAGGGTCCTGTCTTTCGTAATCGAGCCGTCACCATGCCCTTCGGGTCCATGGCATACCGCGCAATATACCTGATAAAGCGCTTCACCTTTGGCGAGATTGGCTTCTGTATGTACCAACGGGTTCACCAGCTCCGCTCCGGCACGCTCGTAATCTTCTGTGGTATTCGCATAAGCAAATCGTTCAAAACCCACCGGTACGGTACCCGCTGGGGGCATCTGAGCCGTTTTACCATCGGCAAAATTCGGATTCGGCTGATCGGGATTATAGCCTAAAGGGTCATACATATTCCGTGAAAACTCCCAGCCCCGGCTACGTGTGGTGCCGTCACCGCAAGAAGTAACCACTGCCGCGATCGCAACAGCCGCACCTACAGCGCTAAGAAGCTTCATCTTATTCATAGCTAACATATTTTCGTTCGTTGTACTTCACTTCAACCGCACCTGCCGACTTCAGCAGGCCTTCGATCTTCTCATGTTCCCCATTGTCTTTGGCATCAATGGCGATAATGAACCGATCGTCCGTAGCACGCAAATCCATCACCCGGGGGGCACGGCCGGGAAACAGGTGGTTACGGTAGAAAAATGTCGCCACCATACCCAACGCGCAAAGTAAAATCGTCACCTCAAACGTAACAGGCACGAATGCCGGCAGCGGAAGCGATGGCTTACCACCGATATTCATCGGCCAATCGTAGGTCATCGTATAATACAGCAAGCTGAATCCAAGGCATGTACCCGTAATTCCAAAGCAGAAAGCAGCAATTGGTAAGCGCGAAGGCTTGACGCCGAGTTTCGCTTCGATACCATGGATCGGCATCGGGGTAAAGCAATCGTAGATGCTGATGTTGTTGGCTTGCAGTTTATCGATCCCATCCATCATTTCGTCTGGATCGGCAAAACTGCCAAGGATGTACTTAATATTGCTCATTGCGCTATTTCGTTTCTAATTCGTTAATTTCTTGGTCCGTAACCGAATCGTATTTGGTCAGCGACTTCCTGAAAAATTCGACCTGTTCCTTATCTTGATGGCCTTCCTCAATCAACTTCGTCTTATGCTGCAAGCTCGAACTCTTCAGCAACAGTTTCACTTCGGCGATGGCTATGCCGGGCAGGAAACGAAGGAACAGCAGGAACAGTGTAAAGAAGACCCCTACCGACCCAACAAATACGCCAACATCTACCCACGAGGGATAAAACATAGCCCAGCTGGAAGGCAAGTAGTCGCGGTGCAGGGAGGTAACGATAATCACGAAACGTTCAAACCACATCCCGATATTAACCACGATCGAAAGCACCCATGAAATGGGGATGCTTGTACGGATACGTTTAAACCAAAATAGTTGGGGTGAAATAACGTTACAGGTCATCATCGTCCAATATGCCCACCAATAAGGCCCGGCAATCCGGTTGGCGAACGCATACATTTCATATTCCGAACCCGAGTACCAAGCGATGAACAACTCGGTCAGATAAGCAACACCCACAATCGAACCCGTAGCCAGGATGATCTTATTCATCGACTCGATGTGGAACATCGTGATATAGTTCTCGAAGTTGAGCACCTTGCGCATCACCAACAACAGCGTTTGCACCATGGCGAAGCCCGAAAAGATAGCGCCTGCGACGAAGTAGGGAGGGAAGATAGTGGTGTGCCAGCCTGGAATTACCGACGTGGCAAAGTCCATGGATACGATGGTATGCACCGAAAGTACCAGCGGCGTGGAAATACCGGCGAGGATCAACGATACAATCTCAAACCGTTGCCAGGTTTTCACAGATCCGTTCCATCCGAATGACATGATGGAATATATCCGCCGCTTCAAGCCCGCAGCACGGTCACGTACGGAAGCAATGTCGGGGAGTAACCCGCAATACCAGAACACCAACGATACGGTAAAGTATGTAGAGATCGCAAATGCGTCCCATACCAGCGGCGAGTTGAAGTTAACCCATAGCGAGCCGAATTGGTTGGGTAGCGGAAAAATCCAGTACGCAAGCCAAGGGCGGCCCATGTGAGCAACCACGTAGGTAGCCGCGCAAATTACCGCAAAAATGGTCATGGCCTCTGCAGATCGGTTGATGGAGTTACGCCAGTTTTGGCGAAAAATCAAAAGTACTGCCGAAATCAATGTACCGGCGTGACCGATACCTACCCACCAAACGAAGTCGGTGATATCCCACGCCCAGCCCACGGTCTTATTAAGCCCCCAGGCACCAATACCGGTCCAGAACGTATAACCCACACTGAACACCCAAAGCAAAGCGCCCAACGCTGCCAACGTAAAGCCAATCCACCATGCTTTGTTAGGCTTGTTCTCCACCGGCAACAGGATATCGTCAGTCACCTTGGCATAGGTGATGTCTTTACCGGTTACTAAAGGTTCCCTTATTATTGATTCGTTATGCGATGACATAAATATGTTTTTTCAAAAATTAATTAAGCCTCGTAGGTGTTTCTAACCTTCGTCATGTATCCAATGCCTGGCTGTACATTGATTTCTTCCAGCACATAGTATACCCGTTCATTCTTCAACGCTTTTGATACCTCCGATTCGGGATCGTTGGCGTCGCCGAAGATAATGGCGTTTGCCGAGCACGCTGAGGCACATGCCAACTTGATATCGCCGTCTTTCAACGGACGCTTCTCCATCTTGGCCTGCAGTTTACCCGCTTGGATGCGCTGGATACACATCGAGCATTTTTCCATCACACCGCGTGAACGCGAAACCACGTCAGGATTGAGCACCAAATGGGTGAACTCGTTATTGAGGTAGTTATCGAAACGCGAATCATTCCAGTAGTTGAACCAATTGAAACGACGGACTTTGTAGGGGCAGTTATTGGCACAATACCGCGTACCGAAGCACCGGTTGTAAGCCATGTGGTTCAGTCCTTCTGAGGAGTGTACCGTAGCCAATACGGGACAAACTGTCTCGCACGGTGCGTGCTCGCAGTGTTGGCAGAGCATCGGTTGGTGTACCACCGATACATTCTCCATATCGTCCAGGTGACGGATTTCGTCTTCTTCGGTATACGCTTTACCGTCTTGCTCGATGGAGTAATACCGGTCGATACGTATCCAATGCATTTCACGGCGGCGGCGTACTTCGTCGCGGCCTACTACCGGAATATTATTTTCAAGATTACAAGCAACGATACAAGAACCACAGCCCGTACAAGCATTGAGGTCAATAGCCATCACCCACTTGTGGCCCGGCTGTTCGTACTTGTTCCACAAATCGTACGTTTTGTGCGTATCGGTCCACCGACCAGCGTTATGGGCCGGATTCTCCTGGTACTTCGCAAAACTGGTCTCGCGGATAATGTTACGCCCCTCGATGGTGTGGTGCGTTTGGGTCTGGGCCAGCTCATATGAGCCACTGGCTTTTGTCAACGTCGCCGTTGTATTGTACTGCATCGTACCATTTTGCAACTTCGCAAAAGGGTATGCGTTCTGACCCACGTTGTTGCCTGCTTTACCGGCTTTGGTACGGCCGTAACCCAGGGCAATAGATACAGTCCCCATCGCCTGCCCCGGCTGCATCAATACGGGTAGGGTTATCTTGTAACCGTTCTCACCCTCCACCGTTACGAGGCTGTTCTCACCCAAGCCCAGTGTTTCGGCAAATTTGGGATTCAGCGCTGCGTAGTTATCCCAGGTTACTTTCGACACCGGGTCGGGCAATTCTTGCAGGTAGGCGTTGTTCGCTTGCTTGCCATCCTTGAGTGCCACGCTTTGGTATAGTTGTACTTCTACATCTTTGGCTTGGGCTTTGCTTTGCGCAGCGATCGCTTGCGCCACGGCGCCCAAACCCGCTACATCGAAGCTATATGTCGATGCCGGCTGGTCACCTTTGAACTCAAATCCGGTCTGCAGCACGTCTTTCCAAGTCTTACTGCTACCGGCGAGTATCTGCTGCTCCCAGTTATTTTTAACAAATGTATAGTAGTCGGTCGTATCGCCAGCCCACACTAGCAGACTTTGCTCTACCTGACGGGTGTTGTATACGGGATTGATTGTTGGCTGTACAATGGTATAATATCCGCCCCGCGGATTGGCATCGCCCCAAGATTCCAAGAAATTATGGTTCGGCGCAATGGCATCCAATTCCGCTGCCGTTTCGTCTTCACGATCGGCAAAAGAAAGTTTAAACTTGATCTTTCCAAACGCCTCCGCCAGCGTATCTGCTTTGACATACTCATATAGCGGGTTGCTGTTCAGGAAGAACGCGACATCTACATCACCTCGGCCCGCTTCGGCCAAAAATGCTTCGAACGCTTCGTCATTGCCTTTATGGTGGTGGGAGGGGTTATCCAAATCGATGGTCGCACCATAGCTTTGCAACGCTACGTTGAGGGCATTGGTCATCGTTTGTATCCCTACATCGTTCGAACCGGAAACCACTACTGCACGGCCACGGGCCTGTAATAGCTCCTGCGCCACCAACTTCAATGCGGTTTGGGCCTTCGGATTGGTGCTCAGTGCGCCGGGCAGATTGTTACCTGTTACCGCATTGTAAAGTGCGATCATCAACGGACCTTCTTCCGAAGGTTTGATGGCCACACGTACGTCAGCGTTGGTGCCTGTCAGGCTCATGCCTCCTTCGAACTGGATATGGCGCGACATCTTCCCTTTTTTCAGGCTCTTGTAGTCGCGGTTGGTGATGTATTGCTGCGTGTGCTCCTCGCCGCTGAGCCAGGTACCCAGGAAATCGGCTGCCACGCTAACGATAACATCGGCATTGTCAAACCGGTAATGCGGTACGACGGCCTTGCCAAAGCTACGCTCGTTCGCTTCGATGATACCACTATAGGAAACCGCATCGACCTCGACCAACCTAGCGGTCGGATACTTCTCGGTAAAGCGGGCGATAGCCGCGATTGTTGATGGGCTGTTAACCGTGGAAGATACAATACGGATTTGCTTTCCTGCCGCTTGGGCCGCACCCAACGCGGTAACGACGTGTGTATCCAACTCGTCCCACGATATATCGGCTCCGTTGAACTTCGGACCCTTTAATTTTGATTGGTCGTACAGGTCGAGCACGGATGCTTGCGTGCCGGCATCTGTACCACAATTCAAGTCTACGGCCGCAGGGTTAGCCTCCAACAGGATGGGCCGACCCTCACGCGTCCGTACCAACACGCTCTGTCCTTTGTAACTGGATGCGTAGAAATTGGGGATACCGGGAGTGATTTCTTCCGGTTTGATCAAATAAGGCACGGCTTTGTGTACCGGTGTACGGTTACAAGCTGCCAATGTGACGGCACCTACCCCAAAACCCAGCGCTTTCAGGAAGTCCCGACGCGGAGTTTTGGTGCTTAGGCCAGCCTCATTCAAAACATCTTCAACAGGAATTGTCTCGGCAAACTCCCCCTTGCTTTGTGCTACGAAAGCCGGCGTTTGCTGCAACTCTTCCAAACCTTTCCAATATTGCTTGTTGCTATCCATTTAAGCTATGTATAAAGATTGCGTAGTCTAATGATTACGTAATTGTTATTAATAATGGCATTTTCCGCACTCCAATCCGCCCAACATGGCTGCGGTTACCTTTTCCCCTTTCTTCAACTGCTCATGCGCAGCTATCAGCTGGTCGTAGTAGGCGTTATCTTCGTGGTTTACTTCCGTCTCCTGGTGGCAATCGATACACCACTTCATGGTAAGTGGTGAATACTGGTACACTTCGGCCATCGTTTCAATCGGACCGTGGCACGTTTGGCACTCTACGCCTGCCACTACCACGTGTTGCGAGTGGTTAAAGTAAGCGAAATCAGGGAGGTTGTGGATACGTATCCACTCGATGGGGCGTTGATCCGGTCCATATTCCATGGTTTCGGGATCGTAATCCAGTGCCCGGTAAATCTTTGCAATTTCCGGTGAAAGCTCGCCGTCGTATTTATCGCTCGCCGTAATGGCCTTGTGGCAGTTCATACATACATTGGCCGACGGGATAGAGGCATTTTTGGATTTGTACGCACCGCCGTGGCAGTACTGGCAATCAATCTGGTTAACCCCCGCATGCAATTGGTGGGAGAACTTGATAGGTTGCACAGGTTTGTATCCTTCATGAACCCCTACGTTCCAAAGCGTCTTCCAACCTGCTGAACTCAAAAAGATGGCGACTAATAGTACCGTAAAAAACACCAGCTTCTTGTTTTTGGCCAATTTCTTCAACTTACCAAGGTAGTCTTTCCCTGGCTCCTCTTCGGCTTCTTCCGGAATCAGCGTCTTGTTATTGGTAATAACCCGCTCCAACGTACGAATAACTTTGTTGAGTACAAGGATCACCGCAAAAGCCAAGATAATCACGGCCACGAGGCCAATGATCATGAAATTGCTCGCATCTCCACTTGCTGCTGCAGCACCGGCGGCGCCACCTGCCGCACCACCACCTGCATCGGCAGCGGCTTTCTTAGTCTCTTCCGACTTGATGTAGGCAAGAACGTTCTTTATGTCATCGTCAGAAAGTGTCGGGAATGCCGACATCATTGCATTCGGGAACTGCGCATCCAATTCCAATGCAGCGGGGTCACCAGACGCAATCATGGCAGGCGCATTGCTTATCCACTTCAGCAACCAAGCTTCATCGTGCCGCTCGTTTACCCCGGCCAGCTCCGGCCCTAGAAACTTACCGAACACCTTATGGCAAGAAGAACAATTTGCTTTAAAAATCGTCTCGCCCTGTTTCGGGTCCTGAGCTTGCAACGAAGAAACCGCAAACAACAACACCAATGCAACGGATATCGGCTTGGCAATCCTTTCAAAAACTAACGAGATATGTCTCATATTGAGCACGTTATACTGATTATGATGAATGTTAAAATTTGGGTAATCTGAATCAATGGAACTACACCCCTCTAATAATGCCACAAAAGTATAACTTATTGGCTTATGGATGACAATGGGATGACTGAATTTAATAATTTATAACCGTTCTAAATTGATTGAAATACGCGTTTAAAGTATCTGTAGTATGTTTTAATGGAATGGCGATGACAACTAATTATTGGTAATGTTTCTCGCAAATTTGGGTTTCTAAAAATTATTTTCTATTATCAGATAGGGTGTCTTACATACACCTAGCTGCATCGTGACGAATGACTGAATATTATGCAACGACAATAATGACTTTCGGATGAAAACACGTTAAAGATAAATAGCGTATATTCGCATAACGGGCCATTCGCATGCCTTACTCGAATTAAATTAAATACGATGCGTTATATCGGACTCATGTTAGCGTTCTTATCACTGCAAACAGCTTGTGGACAAACCGCTCAACAGCGGAATAACCAAAGGGAAGCCGACGTTAGCGAACATCACAAAACTGCCAGCAAAATGGACACATCAAAATACAACGAATTGACAGCGGAAGAGGAATACGTCATACGTCACAAGGGAACTGAAAGGCCATTTACCGGAGCGTTGCTAAACAACAAAGCACACGGCACCTATGTGTGTAAGCGTTGTGACGCGCCGCTTTATCGATCGGAAGACAAATTCGAATCGCATTGCGGCTGGCCGAGTTTTGACGACGAAATCGACGGAGCCGTAAAACACGTGCCCGACGCGGATGGAAGGCGTACAGAAATTCTATGTGCGAAATGCGGCGGCCATCTGGGTCATGTATTTATTGGCGAACAGTTCACACCGAAAAACACGCGGCACTGTGTCAATTCCCTTTCGATGAAGTTTGTCGCGTCGAAGACTCCCTAATAATCAGTTCTGATGGCAGAACCACCTGTTTCTGCCCTTTCTCCTGATGACCATCGAGCTGGTTCAATAAAATATTGATCAGCTCACTGGCAATGCCTTCTATGGGCTGAGACACTGCCGTGATGGTGGGTGTAAACAGCTTGAAAAGTGTATGGTCGTCGTAAGAAACAATCGCAGGAACAGGTATTTGATGCTGTTTTAAGGCTTTCAGACCCGCTATTGCCAAATAATTGGTGGCAAAGAACACCGCATCGGGCTGCTGGTCTTCCATAAATGCACGGAAATCGGCCATTATCGTCGGTTCATCGTCGCCCATGTTGACCTTTTTTACATAGGGTTGCAGCTTGAAGGTATCGATGGCCCGCATATAACCATCCATCCGGTCCCGCATTTGCGTTTGCGACGAATATAGCGTCACCATCGCGATGCGTCGGTGCCCCTGCTGGGCCAGATGGCCGGTGGCATCGTAAGCCCCCCTCACATTGTCGGTGATGACATGGCTGGTTTCTAATCCGGGAATATATCGATCAAACAACACAACCGGGAGCTGGCTGCTTAAAAGCGATGCAATGATATCCCGCACACCCTCAGACGGGGTGATGATGTAGCCATCGACATGCCGGTCTCGAAAAAGCTGGATGAGCTCCGTGGCCTTTTCCGGCTGGTTGTCGGTGCTGCAGTAGATAATACGGTAGCCCCGGCTGTAGGCTTTAGCTTCGATGAGCCTAGCAATATTCGCGAAAAACGGATTGGAAATATCTTCAATGACCAAGCCGATGATTTTGGTTTTTCCGGTACGGAGACTTTTTGCAAGTTCATTTGGCTTATACCCAACTTTTTGGACGTGTTCGAGTACCCGCTTGGTCAATCCCTCACTAATACGCTTTTCCCTGGCCTTGCCATTCAGGATAAACGATATGGTAGTAACCGACACCCCTAAATCTTTAGCGATGTCACTGATGAGTATTTTTTTCTTCATTATTTTAGCAAAGAAGCTTCATATTTAGCACCCGCACAAACCTATATATTTTTATGACGTAGGCCAAAATAATTCGCTAAAACTCGGCGACTTAGGATAACCACATGCATAAAAAATGCTGATTTGAAAATAACCGTACAGCATTTTCAAATCAGCATATCATCAAATGGCCAAATCAGTGACGATTAAGCCTCGTTTCTTTCCGGTCTCGGGATCAGCGCTTTACGGGATAGCTTCAGCTTACCTTGCTTGTCGATATCCAATAATTTCACCTTAACGATGTCGCCCACATTGAAGATTCCGTCCATGTTTTCGAATCGCTTCCAGTCGATTTCCGAAATATGGAGCAAGCCATCTTTTCCGGGAATGATTTCAATGAACGCACCGAATGGCATGATAGATTTCACCTTACCTTCATAGACTTCACCGACTTCGGGTTTGGCAGCAATGGCTTGGATGCGACGTACAGCTTCATCTATAGAGGCTTTGTCATCGGCAAAAACCTGCACCACACCTTTGTTGTCGACTTCGTCGATCGCGATGGTGGCTCCTGTTTCACGCTGCATTTCTTGGATGATCTTGCCACCCGGCCCAATCACAGCTCCGATAAATTCCTTATCGATCGAGAAGCTGATGATGCGTGGCGCGTGCGGCTTGTAATCGGCACGTGGTTCGGCAAGCGTCTTCTTCATTTCGTTGAGGATATGGAGCCTTGCTTCCTTCGCCTGTTCCAGCGCCTGTGTCAAAACTTCCCATTTCAGGCCGTTGATTTTCAAGTCCATCTGGCAACCCACGATACCTTTCTCGGTACCGGTCACTTTAAAGTCCATATCGCCCAAGTGATCCTCATCACCTAGGATATCGCTCAATATGGCATATTTACCACTCTGCTCGTCGGTAATCAAGCCCATCGCAATACCTGATACGGGCGATTTGATTTTTACACCAGCATCCATGAGTGCCAATGCCCCCGCACAAACCGTGGCCATGGATGAAGAACCATTTGACTCCAGGATATCGGATACGATCCGGATAGTATATGGATTATCGTCGCCTGTCGGCAGCACCTGCTTCAAGGATCGCAAGGCTAAGTTGCCGTGACCTACCTCGCGGCGGCCCGGCCCCCGGTTGGGGCGCACTTCGCCTACTGAAAACGCAGGAAAATTATAATGCAAAAGGAATTTGTTATAGCCATGAATAAACGCACCATCAATCATTTGCTCGTCGTCTTTGGCTCCAAGTGTCACTGATGTAAGGGATTGGGTTTCTCCCCGGGTAAATACTGCCGATCCATGTGCCGCAGGAAGGTAGTCCACCTCGCTCCATATCGGCCGTACGGTACGGACATCGCGGCCATCGAGCCGCATACCTTCATTCAGCACCAAGTTGCGTATCGCGTCGTATTGCACGTCGTGGTAATATTTTTTAACTAAGAATGATGTATCCGCATCAAGTTCCTCTTCACCAAATGTAGCTTCTACAAACGCGCTACCGATTTGCTTGAACTGTTCGCTACGCTCATGTTTGGCGGAAGCAGATTTCGCCACGGCATACACCTTGTCATACGTAGCGGCAAATATCTGGTCGCGCAATTCGGGGTTACTTGGTTCGTGGCTATATTCGCGCTTGGTCGTTTTTCCAACCAATTGGGCCAGTTCCACCTGAGCTTGAACCTGCTTTTTAATGATCTGGTGGGCAAACTCGATCGCCTCGACCATCTCGGATTCCGAGATTTCCTTGGCTTCGCCTTCCACCATCACGATGTCATTGGCGGATCCTGCGACGATAAACTCAAGCGTAGCATTTTCGAGCTCGCTCAGCAGCGGGTTAACGACCAATTGGCCATCGATTTTGGCAACACGGACTTCCGATATCGGCCCATTGAATGGGATGTCAGAAACCGCTATCGCAGCCGAAGCTGCCAACCCGGCAAGGGCATCGGGCATGATATCTTTATCGGCTGATATCAGTGATATCATCACCTGCGTATCGGCGTGGTAGTCTTCGGGGAATAGGGGGCGCAAGGCGCGGTCGACCAATCGGCAAATCAAAATTTCATAATCCGACAGTCGGGCCTCACGACGTAAAAAGCCACCCGGAATACGTCCCGTGGACGCATATTTCTCTTGGTAATCTACCGAAAGCGGCAAGAAGTCCGCTCCGGGTTTGGGCTCCTGTGCGGAAACCACTGTAGCCAATAGCATGGTTTTCCCTTGCTTGACCACCACCGAGCCATCTGCCTGTTTGGCCATCTTCCCGGTGGAAATCTCGATCTGGCGACCAGCGCCAATATCGATTGTTGTTTTGATTTCGTTGTAACTCATTTGTTGTTTTGATTCGATGTGCTATTCGTCTTTAAGCGGCACACCATAATTGTATAGACTTTTACTTGCATGCAAAAGTAGAGAAACAACACTGTATATGCAAGTTTAATTGCCTTACACAGCGGCGCTTATTAGCGAATGGCTTACTGTTGTCCGCCTGCTGTCAAATAGTAATTGAACCGCCCCAGGGGTGCCACATCGCCAAATTGGTAAAAATCCATGATATTACCACTTTGCGGCACGTTATCTGTCCATTTGAATTCGATGTTCACATCGTTGTTGGTAATCCCTAATGCTTTCCGGTCAATCCGTAGCTCGACCTGGTTGCCCATGATGGCAAATTCAACCGTTCCGGTGCGCTTCCATTTCCAGCCTCCTCTGTTTCGTTCAAGCACCGCCATACCCTTACGGGGGGCAACCCGATTAACAATAAAATCATAGCCTTCCCATCCCGTACTTCGGTCGCGGTCCACATCAATCAGCAGGTTCATCCACGCAGCGCCTTTAGTAGCAGTAGGGGGAGCTGCCGTTTCGACAAGGAAATAAACGTAGTCGTCGTCAAAAGCGGCTTTCGTACCGATAATGTCGTTCCGGCCGGTCGTATTCCGGTAGTACAAGTTGCCCCATCCTTTCTCTTCCCGATGTGCTGTATTCCCCCGGTGTGCGTCAAATTGCAGCGCAACAGCGGCCCAATCGGCCGTATCGCCATCAATATGGATGCCGGTATACTTTTCTACACGTTGTTGGGGATTGGTACCTTTAAATCGGCGTATGTTAGCTATTAACTGATAATAGTAGGCATCGCCATGGCCGCCTTTCATCGGTTCAATATCGCGACTATGTTCTTGGTCGAACAGGTCGGGGAAGGCATTGGATGTACCACTCCATTCTTTCGCCCTGCCTGCCACCCATTCGTTCCAACCCGTTACGAAAACAAACTCCGGATCGATTTCCAATGCCCGGTCCCACTGCTCCTGGAAGTTCAACCCGTAGGCGATTTTATTGTCATCGTATACATGCCCCCCGTGGTGGGTATAGCTACGGCCGAACGCACCCGGTGCATTCATCGCACTCAATCCGTTTTCTTTGGTCCAATTCTGCGCTACACCCACGGTGACTTGTTCGTAACCACCTTTTCCATTGGCTGCGAAACCGTGCTGGGGATAAATTTCCAACCATCCCCAATGATCATCTCGTTGGGGACCTTTATCGTAAACCGGCTGGGGTGGCCGAAACGTGAAAAATTGCCGAATATCCGTATACAAACGATCCTTTTGTGGGTCGCCGGTTTTTGCCTCCAAGTGCTCGAAATACGCCATGATCAACGGCTTGCCTTTCCACTGAAACCAAAGATCGCGGTACAAACCCCGCGCATACAAATGCTGGTAAATTTTGGTGATTGCTGCAAGGCTCCCTTCGTGGGCTGCAAACCCAAGCATAAACGCAATCTGCGGAGTCTTTACGCCGTCTTTCCGGGCCTCGGCAAAGACTTCACACAGCGCCATATACGATTCTTCCCATGTGTATGAGCCATTGGTGCAATCAAACACCACCACATCCACGCCGGCGTCGGCCAGCATTTCCGCATGACGGCGCAGCACCCATCGGTCGGTACTCCGATAATAACCAAATAATGGTTCGGCCCAATGATAGTATGACGCGTCTTCGGGCCATGCCGGATGGTCATAATCGGCAAACATGCCATTGTTTAACTTTTGCAGTTCGGAGACATTGTAGGGCGGACTGTCAGCAAAATGATTGTGCCAAGTCCAATAGAACATACCTACGAACTTATCGCTCCGCACGTCGCCTACCTCATCATGTGTAGGTAATTTCCTACCCAGGGCATCCGTAGCTGGCAGCGATTGGCCAACGAGCCCAAAGGGAGCCGCCAATAAACCCATTCCCACCCATTTCGTTATGCTAAACTTCATGTCCTTCTACCGAATGATTTATATTCCATCAATTAACAGTCAATACCCCCTGCATAATCTGCCAATGGCCGGGGAAGGTGCAGATGAACGGGTAATCGCCCGGTGTCTCCGGCGCCACGAAGTCCAACTGGTAAGCCTCGCCTGCGTTGACCAGTGGAGTAGCGAACAGCACTTCGGGCATATCGGGTATGAACTGCCTTTCGTAACCATCCGGTAGGCGGGCCATGGCATCGGCGGCCACGCCAACCTTCTCCAGGTTACCCGGCTTGACCACCACAACGTTGTGCGGCATCTGGTCGCTGTTGTCAAACAGCAGGGATACCGATTTGCCTGCGGGCACCGTGAGGGTTTCCTGATCGAACGCCATCTTGCCCGGCAGGGCTTTGAGGCGGATAACGACCTCGCCCCGCTCCTTCCCGGTCGCTTCGTTGGCCGGGCCGGCCGGTGGCGCCGTGTCGGGTTCCAGGATATCCGGGTGATCCTCGCGGAACCGCTTTACGGCAACCACGCCCGTCAGCTGCTCGAAATCGGCCGCTGAAAGCGGATCCACCCCATACTTGCGGTAATTGGGATCTTCCGTAATAAAGCCTGGCACCTGAAGCTCTTGCGCCGAGGCCAACGGACGCAGTAATGCATAAGCCTTCTCCGGCTGGTCAGCCAGAAAGCGTTTGTCTTTCCTAAACATCTCCATCCACACCGGCTTGAGGTGCTTGAACGATTCGCCCAACGCATAACCGATGTAATCGTCTACGGGTAATTCGGTTGCTGCCAGTAACGCTTGCACCGTTTCTTCCGTCTCGAAATGACTCAATGCCGCTATCGCCTCCAGCCGTACCCGGGGTGAGGGGTCTGCGGACATGGCAATGAGCTTGCCTTGGGAATCCTCGATCCGGTCCGACCAGTAAAGTAGTACACGCGTAGCCGCGGCACGGACGTGGTGGTCTTTGCTGGCCAGCAGCTCTTCCAGAAGCCCTGCGTTGGGCACATTGAACTGCTGGTGAACCCAAAGCCCCTCCAGCCGATGCTGTTCTGCCTGCGGGTCCGAGGCATCCAACCGGCCTATCCAACTTTCCAGGACGGGAAGCACCTCTTCCGCCGGAAATTCGCGAAGCTGGCGCCGCGCACGGTAGCGTGTGCGGTCTTCCGGGGCCTTGAGTTGGTCCAGTAGGCCGACGACATCCAGACGGCTCATATCTATGGGCTTTAACGTAGGCATACCCTTGTGAGTGATCCGCCAGATACGGCCGCGCGTATGGTCGCGCTGCGGATCGCGGAAGGCCTGCTCACCGTGCTGGATAATCGGGTCGTACCAATCGACAACATATAGCGCGCCATCGGGGCCGAATTGCAAGTCGACCGGACGGAAGTTCGGATCCTTGGACTGTAGTAACGGCGTTGTCTCGTCACCTACGATACCGCTACCCGATTCGGACACTTTATGCTGCCGGATACCCTGAAAGCCGAGGAACGTATTGAAAAGTACGTTGCCCTGCACACTATCCGGGAATGCCCGGCTCGATATAATCTCCATGCCGCAGGTCTTCGGCTTGGAAGGCGAGGTCAGGAAATCCTTCATACCCATGTGCTTCTTCGGATAGTCGATGGCCACCGTGAGCGGTGGGGCGAAGTAATTCATGCCCGTGGATACATCGGCAATCAGGTGTGTGCCATCCCGCATAAAGACGTTACCCCAAGGGTTAGCATAGGGGTAGGAGATATATTCATCAAACTTCATGGTTCGCGGTTCGTACCGCCACGTGTTGCCGTACGCACCGCGGCGCGGCCCGTAGGGCGTCTCCACCTGCGTGTGCAGAAAGGTACCCATGTGCATGTACAGCGCACCGTCGGGGCCCCATTCGTAGGTGTTTAACGTATGGTGCGCATCTTCGGTACCGAAGCCTGAGAGCAGGGTCTGCCTCAGGTCGGCCTTCCCGTCGCCATCAGTATCCTTGAGGAACACGAAGTCGGGCGCCTGCGTTAGGTATACTCCACCATCGCCCAGCTCGAAACCCAGTGGTAGGTACAAGCTGTCGGCGAATACGATGTGGGCATCGGCCTTGCCGTCCCCGTCGGTGTCTTCCAGCACGATGATCTTGTCGTTGGGCGGATTGCCGGGCGTATAATGTGGATAAGAGGGCATGGTGGCCGCCCAAAGCCGCCCCTGGGCATCAAACGTAATCGACACCGGGTTGGCTAACGGGAAATCCACCTCCGACGCGAAAAGCTCGATCTCATAACCCTCTGGGAGCACAAACTGCGACTTGGCGACCTCCAGGTCGCCGCGCGTGCTCACGGGTGCGGCCGTCGGCGCCACCGAATCGCGGCCGAAGGCCACCACCCGCTCGACGGCCTGCTGGGGTACCGTGCTACCACTATCTGCCCCGGCCCACACCAGGCTATCCAGGCGTATCACCATGCTGTCAAGCTCGGCCAGCTCAGCCGGCAACGCGCCGCCACCGGCCCACTCGCGCCGGCGCCCGTAGATGTATTCGCCGTTCTGTGCTCTGTGGCGGTAGAAGAAATGCTGGTTCTTCGTAGCCACGAGATCTTTCAATGCGGCCATATGCGTATCGTCGGGCCAGCTGGCTACCGGTAGATCCAGCGAGACAGCCATCAGTTCACTGGCGATGCGGTACCCGCGGTCCGTCAGGTGGATTCCG
This sequence comes from Parapedobacter flavus, assembly GCF_035818675.1. Taxonomy (NCBI): domain Bacteria; kingdom Pseudomonadati; phylum Bacteroidota; class Sphingobacteriia; order Sphingobacteriales; family Sphingobacteriaceae; genus Parapedobacter; species Parapedobacter flavus. The sequence goes on along the minus strand of NZ_JAYKZZ010000001.1, from coordinate 470,524 downwards.
TTGCTCGTAAGCGGCTCGCTTTCCGATTCCATCAGGGTCTTGGTGGGGGTATAAAGATCGATGAAGGGGATGTTCAGCGATCCGGCCACCTGCCGCATGCCACTGGTATAAGCCCGCAGTGATTCGTTGTGTCCGGAGGGGTCGGGCAAGAAACCGCCTAGCGCCTCATGCGCAATCGGCGACACCAGGATGACCTGCAGGGGCTCCTTGCCGTCGTGGCTGTGCGCCCGCAAACCGTTAAGGAAGGTAGTGAGATCTTCCTTGAATGCCGACAGGCTGTCAGGTCCCTTGAACGATTCATTCATGCCGAAGCAGGCGATGACCACGTCGGCCCCCTGCCGGTGGATATGCTCCTCTAGGGTACCGAAATTCAGCGGCCGGGGTCGAAGGTTCACCTCGTCCGCGCTCCAACCCAGGTTCCGCACGCTGAGGTGACGGTCCGGGAAACTGCCGTGAAGCATTGCCTCGAAATAATTGCTCCGTTGAAGCCCCTCGGCAAACGAGTTGCCTATGATAACGATGCTGCTTTCGGGAGCTGGCTTGAAAGGCCAAACCGCTGCCTTCTCCTGGCAGGACAAAATGGCGACAATGATGGCTAACGCTAAACCACCGTTTAAGAATCTATTCATGACATCAAAAATCAATCAACTTACACACTCGTTAGTAGGCCTATTCCAGTGGTCGGGGGCTATTAAAGCAGCCTCTACAACGCTGCTGCCATGGCCGGATCACTAATGCCGTGTTCACCGGTCTCTATTCGTCCCGCGAAACGACATAAATATCCATCAGCTGTCTGTATGGAAAAGTCATACCAATTAGCGCTGTCTTTCAGTGATATATGTTTCGTCAACAACCGCCTCGCGGCAACAGACAGTTCTACCGATGCCGGGTATCCGTACGCGTTGGCGACAAGGTTTACCGGAAGTGGTGTTTGCGAATGGTGTTGCAACCGTATGGAAATACGACCTTTACGTTGGTCGTAATCTAGCTGTACCTCGGGTTCAACAGCATGAATGTTGCCGGTGAACTTACGGAAATAGCCGTTAGGCCCGTACACCTCAAGGTCGTATGACCCACCCATTTCAGCCACGCCCCACTCGTCGGTCAGCGATTTACCGGCCTCTACTGTATATCGACGCGGTATCTGCTCAAGCCGGTTCATATCGTATACATGATAGACTGCGCCCTTTACCCCTTTATTTTCGAAAACCAATCCCACCTGGTGATGCTCGCGCATGTATTGAAGCCTGCAATGCAACACATAGGGGAGCGCACGCGACAACCGAGTTCCTTTTTCTTGATAGAGCTGTGATGGCTCCTTAGGTGCCGTAGCCTTGGGTAGCGCCTTTGAAGCCGCGTCAGTCGCTTCAAATTCGGACGTTTCCGGCATACGGGGAAACTTTGGGTCGTTGGGTGTGACAAAATCAAATGCCGATGTCAAATCACTGCTCACAGCACGGTGCCAAGGAGAGATGGCCGGCACCGTTACACCAAACCGTTTCTCGATAAATTGTGCTACGGAGGTGTGATCGGCGACCCCCGAGTCTACCCATCCCCCTTTGCTCCACGGCGACAGGATGTACATCGGCACCCGGGGGCCCATGCCCCAGGGGCGCAAGTTGCCCGAAATGGTATCCCGCTTGTCGGTATAAACACGATCTGCCTCCGTGTCCTCAAGGTTATCCTTATCATTGTGAAAATACATGCCGGCCACATCGATTGTTGACTTGCCAGCGAGGGTGTTATCAAGGTTATAAGAGGGTACCGCAGGTGCGGGTACGTGATCAAAAAGGCCATCGTTCTCATCAAAGGTGAGAAAGAAAGCGGTCTTACTCCATACGTCGGGATTGGCCGTGATCGCCGAAAGTACTTCATGGGTGAAGTCGGCTGCTCGGTAAGGGCTAGACGGTGCCCCTGGGTGTTCCGAATTGCTTTGCGACGGTAAAACCCAGCTCACTTGCGGCAGCGTCCCGTTCTTCACGTCATTGGTGAGATCTTCTATCGACCAATGGCGCATTCCATTCTCATAAATAGGTGATCCCGGCTTGGCGTTACGAAAGCTCTCGAATGCCAGGCAACCATGCATCGCCCCCGTCCAATTGTCGTTCGGATCCTGATAAACACGCCAGCTTACGCCCGCCTCTTGCAATACATCGGGAATCGTGGGCCAAGTGAACGCGTTCCCCTGGTAGGTGTAACCCGGCTCCGGCATATGGCCTTTGATCCAGCAACGCAGGTTGACCGGCTCAGCGTCGGCATCGGTACAATTGATGCCCGCCGCCCGCTTTTCGGGATCGCATACCGAACCGGACCAAAACACAATCCGATTGGGGTCGGTGCCTGTGGCTACGGAGCAGTGATAAGCATCGCAGATGGTAAAATATTCGGCCATGGCATATTGGAACGGGATTTCCTCTCGCGTATAATAGGCCATGGAATACGGGGTCTTGAACAGCGGCCAAAACCCATATTTCCCTTGATTCCAAGCAGCCTGTGTATCGGGAAAATTGTGGGGGGTCCCATTGATCAATGCGGCATTCGAGGTGTTTTTATTTGCCCGATAGGGAGGCACAACCTGCTTTCCGTCGGATTGGTGGAAAGCCCGCTGACCACTGGCCAATGGAACAGGGAACCGATCGCCAAACCCTCGCACACCCCGCATGGCACCAAAATAATGATCGAAGGAACGATTCTCCTGCATAAGGATGACAATGTGCTCCACATCGTTGATAGACCGAGTGGCGTTATGCGCTTCCACGGCTAGTGCCCGCTGCAACAACGGCTCCCATACCGCGGCGGTAAGTCCGGCAGCGGCAGATAGTTTGATGAAATCTCTCCGATGTAGTTTTCGCATGATTGTCTCCTTTTCAATGGTTCACTATAGCATAATATACAAGTATAGATGGCTCATACCGCGTAAACCCTAAAAAGGCCCGACCAGTGGCTAAGCCAATGTTCCTGGAAAGTCACCTATTTTCTCACAGCACACCTGCTCCATGACTTGCTTCAGCTGGGCTTTGAGTAGGGCAATGGTATGGTCCCCTCCGCGTTGGCCCAGTGCGGAAACGCCGTACATAAATGGCCGCCCCATAAACGTAAAGTCTGCACCATAGGCCAACGAACGGCCAATATCCGGACCGGAACGCAAGCCGCTGTCAATCATTACCTTTATCTGATTACCATATTTCTCCACCAAGCCTTTCAGGGGTTTGATGGTCGACTCGCCAGCATCGATTTGCCGGCCACCATGGTTAGATACAATCACACCATCTGCCCCCAAGCTTATGCTGGCTTCCATGTCTTCGTCGCACACAACCCCCTTGACAACCAATTTGCCTTTCCATAGGTCCCGGATAGCTTTCACCTTATCTACGTCTACCCGGCCCGTGAAGGTGGCGTTCATGAACTTACCCAACTGGCTAAGGTTGAGGTTTTTGTCCATATAGGGCTTCAACGTGGCGAACTCAGGAATTCCCACCCGGAGGGTCTCAAACGCCCAAGCGGGCCGTATAGCAGCTTGCAGGAAGTTATTGATCGTTATCTTTGGCGGCATGGAAAGACCTGCCTTAATTTCGCGGTAACGCATGCCGAACGACGGTACGTCGACCAACACGACCAAAACTGGGCATTGCACAGCTTCCAGGCGGCGAAGGATATCGTCGCGGAGCCTGTTTTCAGTAGGGTGGTACAGCTGGAACCAAAATTGAGATTCCGAGACTTCGGCAATACGTTCAATGCTGCTCGTAGATACGGTGCTCAAAATATAAGGTACATTGTGCTTCAATGCAGCTTTGGCCAATATCTCGGGAGCGTTTGGCCACATCAGCCCTTGTAGGCCGATGGGGGATATGCCAAAAGGGGCATCGTATACGTGCCCGAACAATTCGGCCCGCATATCTAACCCATGATGTTTTTTGAGGTACCGAGGGATGAGCTGTATATCGCGGAAATCCGCTTCATTACGCCACAGATTCACTTCGTCGTTACATCCCCCTTCGAGGTAGTCAAACGCAAACTTGGGAATCCGCCCTTTCGCTTTCCTTTTCAGGTCTTGGACTGATGGGTATTTGGGGTTGTATTTCAGTAGCTCAGGATTCATTGCTTTTCTTTGTTTTCATGCGAAAAAATATTCTCCAACGGACTCATGTCACCTGAGGGATCAGGTTTCATTCGAATGTGCGTAAAAACGCAGTTCTATCAAGTCATTCGGCAACGGCTGTTTATTCCATGCCGTGTGGATAGCCAGCGCCGCACCTACCGCCGTTGCTTGGGCCATGGAAGCGGCAAAGACCTCCATTTTCGGAAATGCATTGGCCAGTAAATTCATGAAGATGGCATTCTTGCTGAACCCACCATCCACAAAAATACGCTTCACATCGGAACCTTTTATGGCCAGTCCCGTCGAAATCACCTGCAGGTCGACCAAGTCCATCATCAGCCGATGGTAGGCTTCCTCGTATGAGGCATAGTCTGACAGGTTGCGTTGGGTGAAGGCAGACACTTTACTTCCGATAGGCACCGGGCCTGAAGTCTCCCTCCGCAGTTTGGCCACGGTAAGTGGATTATACGCCATATTGCGGTAGCGGCTGGTAGGCTGGCCAAAGTGTTCCGCAATACGCTTCACTTGCTGCTCGTGCTCATAGCCGGCAAAAAGGCGCGACGCTTTCACCGGGGTACCTTGGTACTGCATATAGCAAAGGCAATCAGCGTCTAATTCTGCCTTGGTAAGAGGCGTATGGTTAAACGGGTTGAGGCTGATGCACCACGTTCCTGTTGATATCAACACAAACGGCTCATGGAAACTCACGAGGTAGGGTATCAGGGCCGCCGAACTATCGTGTAATCCTACTCCTACTCCGTATCCGTTTCCCGGGAACGAGGCCGGAAAGATGTCGTCGCCCGCTACGATTGGTGCAAGTTTCTCATCAAGGCCTTCGCTACGTACCCACTCATGATAGTCGTTTTTGCCGAAATCCCAAAGCTGCGTGTGGCAGCCGATACTCGTCATGTCGGAGTACATACGACCAGACACCAGGAAGCTAAGGTATTGCGGCAAATGCAGGGCATAGCGTATCTGTTCGAAAAGGGCTGGATTTTCATATTTTACCCGATAGAGCTGCATACCCGAATTGAGACTTCCCAATACAGGCGAGGCGGTAGCGTATGCTACTTTTTCCTCGCCGCCGTAGGTTTCGTAAAAATGCTGCTGCAGTTGCTCCGGGTAGGGCTTCAAGTAATTATACAAGGGTGCGAGCGGCTTCCCATTCTCATCGACATACACCAAACTGGCTCCATACGCCGCAAAATTAATCGCCCGTACATCAAATTCCGGCCTCCGGAACACCTCATGTAGAGAGTCGAACACCGATAAACGCAGACTTTCCAGGTTCTCACATGGATCACCATCTTCGTCTTCCGTTTCGGTAAACCGCGCCGACCGCTCGAACACGATTTTATAGCGCTCATCGAATAGAAAGAGCTTTTTGTTGGTTTTGCCAACGTCGAATATCGCTATGACTTGCTTCTTCATCTACAACCCCGTCGCTACCGTCTTCGCTCCCCTTTCCTTGATCAACTCGTTCCGCACATTCAATTCCCTGTAAAGTTCAATCGGATTCAATGCGGCACCCGCGCGCAATCGTGCTTCGGCCACTAACGGACGTACATCTGTACGGAATGCCTGTTGCAACACTTCCTGCGCCCGAGCCACATCATTAGCAGCCTGGGCCGCACGCAGTGCGGCTCGATCGATAAGCAATGCCTGCGCATACGCAATCAAAATCGCCTCTACCGATTGAATCAAGTCTTCCAATGGATCTTTCAAATTGTGCGAAGCGTCAATCATCCATCCTAAATCTTTTGTATGGTCCATACCACGTGCATCCATCCCCTCCACCAGTGCGCTGAATATCAGGAATAGTTGGTAAGGTTTGATGCTCCCTGTGGTAAGATCGTCATCACCATATTTGGAATCGTTGAAATGAAAGCCACCAAGTTTACCCTCCATCAACAACAAAGAGACAATCTGCTCAATGTTGGCATTCGGCAGGTGGTGACCCAAATCGACCAACGTATACGCTTTGTCGCCCAACTTGCTGGCATAAAGCAGCGATTGGCCCCAATCGCCCACTGTTGTCGAATAAAAGTTGGGCTCATATGCTTTATACTCTACAAAAATCTTCCAATCGGAAGGCAACGCCGCATACACCTCCTGCAAACTTTCCAAAGTGTTTTGGAACGCTTGGCGGAAATTGAGTTGCCCCGGAAAACTGGAACCGTCGGCCAGCCATACCGTCAACGATTTCGATCCCAGCTCGACACCATGTTTGATGACTTCGATATTGTGATCGATCGCTTGCTTGCGCACCGCGCGATCCACATGCTGCATGGAGCCGAATTTGTAACTGTGTGCTTGGTCAGGTTGGTCCTGGAACGTATTGGAATTCATGGCATCAAACGCCAATCCATGCTGGCTGGCGAGTGTACGGATCGCCTCGTAATCTTCTGGGATATCCCAAGGAATATGTAGCGAAATGGCACCACTCGACTGGTTAAGAGCGTGCAACAGCCCGATATCTGCAATTTTTTCTTCCAAATTTCTCGGTTCGCCTCCGCCGGAGAAACGGCCAAAGCGTGTACCTCCCGTGCCTAATGCCCAGCTCGGTATAGCCACTTGGAAGTCCACTAATTTGTTTACTATATCTACTACGTTGGGTAGCTCGTCCACCAACCGTTCAAACCGGCGTTGCTGCGCCGCTTCCAACCGTTGATTATGTTCCGCTACTTGATTTTTATCGATATTCATAATAATTTCTTAACAAAAGTAAGCAGAATCGTCAACCCATTGCTCCGTGGATCAATTGAGCTGACCATTCTGCAAAAAAAAGATAATTAACGTACAAATGCCATGGCCACACCCCCGTCTACGTTCAACACGTTGCCGGTCGATTTATTCAACAGACCACCAGCAAACGCGAAACATGCATTAGCGATATCGTCTGGGAGAATGATTTCGTTGAGCAGTGTACGCTTTGCATAGTATGCGGGCAATTCTGCCACCGTAACACCATAGGCTTTAGCGCGGCCTTCGGCCCACCCGCCAGCCCAGATATTGCTGTCGCTAATCACGGCGTCGGGATTAACCACATTCACACGAATACCATCGGCACCGAGTTCAGCAGCATTTAGTCTGCTCAAGTGCAGCTGGGCTGCCTTGGCCGAGCCGTAACCGGCGTTATTTGGACCGCTTACCAGCGCATTCTTGCTAACGATATTGATGATATCGCCACCGATTGCCTGTTTCTTCAACACAGTAACTGCCGCTTGCGTTACTAAGAATTGTCCTTTAACTAATACGTCATACAACAAATCCCAATCCTTTTGCGTGTGGTCTTCGATTGATTTCGATATCGAAAGGCCGGCATTGTTTACGACAATATCGACGCCACCGAACGCCAGTGCCGCCTCATCAAAGGCCTGGTGTATCTGGTCTGCATTCGTTACGTCCAATAGTGCCGTAGCATAGGCGTCTTTGCCGAAAGTCTCGTGAAACTCGTTAGCTGCCTCTTCCAAACGTGTCGCGTTGAGGTCGTTAAGCACAACAACAGCTCCCTCCTGCACAAACTTTTTGGCGATGGCTTTGCCGATACCGCCGGCGCTTCCTGTAATCAAGGCGATCTTCCCCGAAAGCGGCTTTGGCTTGGGCATACGTTGCAACTTCGCTTCTTCCAACAGCCAATATTCAATATCAAACGCTTCCTGCCGCGGTAGCGAGGTATATTCGGATATGGCCTCAGCGCCTTTCATCACATTGATCGCATTGGTATAAAATTCGGCGGCCACGCGGGCTGTCTGTTTATCTTTCGAAAACGAAAACATACCAATACCCGGATAAAGGATGATCACCGGATTAGGGTCGCGCATCGCCGGACTATTGGGGTGCTTACACGTTTCATAGTAATCGTTGTACATCGCCCGATAAGCTTCAAATGCCGGTTCAAGCCGGGCTTTAAGTTCAGTTGCATCCGACAAGTCAGCATCGGGAGCCAAATCAAGCACCAACGGACTGATTTTGGTACGCAAAAAGTGGTCCGGGCAGCTGGTACCCAAGGGGGCCAAACGATCGAGGTCATTGGAGTTGATAAATTCAAGTACCCGGGGATCATCCGTAAAATGCCCCACCATACGCCGCTCGGACGAACAGAACCCACGAAGGACGGGCGCCAACGCCGCCGCTTGCTTTTTTCGAGCATCCACGTTGACATCCACAACCTTGGCACCACCGAATACCGGGCGCTTCTTACCATAGTTTGCTTCCAGGTATTCAGCACAACGCTCGATGACGGTCAGCGTATTTACATAACTCTCATACGCAGTGTCGCCCCAGGTAAACAAACCGTGCGAGCCCAGCATGATACCCCGTATACCGGGGTTTTCATCAAGGCATTGTTTTAGTTGCAACCCCAGATCGAATCCTGGACGTTGCCATTCTACCCAACCAATCTCGCCATTAAACAACTCTTGGGTGATCCGCTTTCCATCTTTCGCGGCGGCAATGGCTATTGCGGCATCGGGGTGTAGATGATCAATATGCTTAAATGGCAAGAAACCATGCAAGGGTGTATCTATGGATGGCGCCTTAGACTGCAGATCATAAATACAATGGTTGAAAAGTTCTACCATTTCATCTTCATGTTCGATGCCACGGTACACGTCTTTGAGGCTCCTTAAACGGTCGACATAAAGCGCCGCAAGGCCACTACGCGTGAGCGTGCCGATATCGCCGCCCGAACCCTTGATCCACATCACCTCTGTTTCGGAACCTGTAAGCGGATCTTTGGCAACAGCCTTACAAGAGGTGTTGCCACCACCGTAATTCGTAAGGCGCAAATCTGCCCCCAATAAGTTGGACCGGTAGAGCAAAAGTGCAACCTCGTCACCCTCCAGTTCAGCGGCCTTCGCGTGATCCCACAAATAACTCACATGCTTGAATGTGTCTTTCTCAATAATATTTGACATCTTATTTATTGTTTATTCGTTTTCGTATTATTCTTTTCGTGTGTTCTCTTTTTTCCATTTTGCTGCTGCAAACCCTTATCGGACTTATGTATCCAGCGTCCGCGCGAAGCCTACCAATAGAATGGAAAGGATAATCGTAGCGATACCGCCGATAATGGTGGAGTAGGTCTTTTTACTGACGCCCTTCCATTCCTTCAGGATAACACCCCAAGCATTGGCGATCAGGATAATAAATGCCATGTGCAGAATCCAAGAACTGGCCCCGTTGCCCAGTCGACTCTCCCCCATCCCATAAAAGAAAAACTGCAGGTACCACGTAGTGCCAGCTAATGCACAGAACAAGATATTGCGCGCGATTGGTGTTTTGGTGTTTATATAATCGCCAAAGGTATTGTTACGTGCATTCAGGAACATGCACCATAAAAAATTAGTAGTCAGGCCGCCCCATAGGATAACCACATAGGTAACGTTGTTTTGGAACAAAAACTCACCCTCCCCCGGATTGGCAGCTTTCCAAAGATCATTGGCTACATTAGCCATTGGTTTACCCGCTTCCAGCCCAAAGTTGAAACATGCACTGAGTATACCCGAAACGATACCGACAATCAAGCCCAAGCCAAACTTATAATCCTTATTCCCACTGGCATCGCCTGCGCCCGCTGTCAACTCCCTCTCCTTCAGCACACCCGCTTTACCACACAGATAAATACCAAATACGCAAACTGCCAAGCCGATTAAAACCGCGCGGCCGGAATTCGTGGTGAAAAACAAATCGATGGTTTCCTTTCCTTCGCTGCCCGTAAAGTAATAGTAGATAGATGGCATCAACGAACCGAATACCATAGACAGCCCCAAAATGATGCTGCTGCCCAGCGACACGCCCAGGTACCGTACACCCAACCCATAGGTGAGGCCACCAACCCCCCACAGCAAGCCAAACAGGAACGAATAGCCTAGTGTGCTGCTATCGGCCTGCCGGATGATATCGGCAAAACCGGGAATGGTAATGTAGGCAGCCAATGGCGGAACGATAAGCCACGAAAACAATCCACCCACGATCCAGAAGGTTTCCCACGCCCAACCTTTCACCTTTTTATAAGGCACATAAAAACTACCGGAGGCAAACCCGCCAACGAAATGAAAAAATACTCCTGCTAGTGCTTGCATATCAATACGGTTAAATTTTCGGTCATTTAGCTATAAAAACAGCGCAAGATAGAAAACATGAAAACACGAACTGTTATGGGCTGTCATGATTGACGAAGGTCGACTGACTTTTTGTGGATTGGATTTTCATTTAGACAATAAAACCCGTAATATCGTGTTCTTAAAATAAAAAATAATATAATAGACGAACATGAGAAACTCTACAATCCTTGCGATTTTAATTGCTGTCTTTTCAACTGGCAACGTTTTTGGCCAAAGTACAACGACGCGTACACCTCCGAAAGGCTCGCTCACTAGTGGTACCATCGATAGTCAATTCGTTTACCTTTATGCAATTTCACGGACACAGAATGGCATGGAACATGTTCGTCGGGCTAATCTCGAGCAAATCCGGAAAAATGTCACCGACTCCATCCGTACGTTAACCAAGGAAATAACAGACTTAAAGGCGAAAGACGGTAGTCAGCTTGCCGCGGTAGATGCGCTTACCGATTCGCTCGGGCTCATACAGGAATCGCTCCAAAAGGCCCAACGCGAGAAAGATAGTTTCTCCTTTATTGGCATCTCCCTGCAAAAGTCGACCTATAGCTTAATCATGTGGGGAATTGTACTGTTATTAGCCGTCGCATTGACCACCTTCATCTACCGGTTCAACCAGAGCCATGTGGTGACACGGGACACCAAAAAAGCGATCGACGATCTCCAAGAAGAATTCGACCAACATCGGAAAAAGGCCATGGAGAAGGAGCAAAGGCTGAAGCGTCAGTTACAGGACGAAATCAATAAACGGTTATAACAATAAGTAGTCGAATAATTGTTTGAATTAATATTTGCTTTTAATTCTTTAAAGCGTATTTTTGCAGACCAAAATTAAGGCGCATAATTGGCCTTTATTAGATTGGTTTATAAAATTTTAGTTCCTGATAGTATGTCCAATATTGGAAAAATTGCCCAAATCATCGGCCCAGTGGTCGACGTTAGTTTCTCTGAAAACGCCAAGCTTCCGAAAATTTACGATGCGTTGGAAATCGAGAAGGAGAATGGTCAGCGTATTGTTCTAGAGGTACAGCAGCATTTGGGTGAGGAGCGCGTGCGCACCATCGCCATGGATGCCACCGAAGGTCTTATGCGCGGAATGAAGGTGGTTGACACAGGAGCCCCCATCAAAATGCCAACTGGCGAAAGTATCAAAGGACGGGTATTCAACGTGGTAGGTGATGCTATTGACGGTATTCAGGAACTCGACAAATCCGCTGGCCGTAGCATCCACAACGACCCCCCAAAATTTGAGGACCTTTCTACAGAAAGCGAAGTGCTGCTTACGGGCATTAAAGTAATTGACCTCTTGGAGCCCTATGCAAAGGGTGGCAAGATTGGCTTGTTCGGAGGTGCCGGCGTTGGGAAAACCGTATTGATCCAGGAATTGATTAACAATATTGCCAAGGCATACGCCGGCCTTTCCGTATTTGCGGGTGTCGGCGAACGTACCCGCGAAGGGAATGACCTACTCCGTGAAATGCTGGAATCAGGCATCATCAAATATGGTGATGAGTTTTTGGAAGGCATGGAAAAAGGCGAATGGCCGTTGGATAAGGTGAATACCGAAGAAATGAAGGATTCCAAGGCGACCTTTGTATTCGGACAAATGAACGAGCCTCCGGGAGCACGTGCTCGAGTAGCACTCTCTGGACTGACAATCGCTGAATATTTCCGCGATGGCGACGGTGAAGGCGCAGGCCGAGACATTCTTTTCTTCATCGACAATATCTTCCGGTTTACACAAGCAGGTTCGGAAGTGTCAGCACTCTTGGGCCGGATGCCGTCGGCAGTTGGTTACCAACCGACGTTGGCTACCGAAATGGGGCTCATGCAGGAACGTATCACATCCACCAAACGCGGCTCCATCACATCGGTACAGGCTGTATACGTACCTGCCGATGACTTGACAGACCCTGCACCGGCAACAACGTTTGCCCATTTGGATGCAACTACTGTTCTCTCCCGTAAAATCGCCGAGCTAGGCATTTATCCAGCAGTAGATCCCCTGGATTCGACCTCACGGATTTTGAGCCCTGCCATTTTGGGAGATGAGCACTACAATACCGCACAACGTGTGAAGGAAATCCTTCAGCGCTATAAAGAACTGCAAGACATCATCGCCATTCTCGGTATGGATGAACTGTCTGAAGAGGATAAATTGGTTGTTGCACGCGCCCGTCGCGTTCAGCGCTTTCTGTCACAACCATTCCACGTAGCCGAACAATTCACCGGCCTGAAAGGGGTACTGGTAGACCTCAAAGAAACCATCAAAGGGTTTAACATGATCATCGATGGCGAAGTGGACGAATATCCCGAAGCAGCCTTTAATTTAGTGGGCACCATTGAAGACGCAATCGAAAAAGGCAAGAAATTACTCGCTGAAGCTGTATAAATGAAACTTACAATCCTCACCCCAGACCAACCTGTTTTTGAAGGCGATATCACATCGGTAACCGTACCCGGTACCGCCGGCGCTTTTGAAGTGCTGGAAAACCACGCTCCACTCGTATCTACATTGGAACGCGGCAAGGTTATCGTCCGCACTGGAAAAGGGGAAGATATTTTTAATATTATCGGCGGCGTAGTGGAGGTGGTCCACAACAACGTCACTGTACTTGCTGAAGGGATAAAGGAACCGTAAAAAACAATAAAGAAAAAAAGCGATGAGCCCCTCGGTAAATACACTGCCGAGGGGCTTGCTTTTTTAAAACTTTTTCGGCGGTCAGACCGATTTTACGCAGAATTTCATATTGAGACCACCCAGATGTAAAAAATGGACCGAATACCGAAAATGGATTCGGTATACATTAGTCGGATTTTTACACTATAAAATCATGAATTCATGAAAAAATATTTTGGTTTTTATTGAAAAACAAAATAATGTTCTGTTTCAAAAAATAAGCATTTGCTATTGCCTATAATGAATAAAGGTTTTACCTTGATGAAGTCGAATATCAAGGCGTCTGACAAGCGTGGATATGGATAAAATTTGGTCGAGGAATAATGAAGCACTTCGATAAAAATGCATGGATTTATTTGGACGGTCGGTTTGTCAAAGCCGACACCGTAGGGGCAGACCTGTTCAGCCAGTCGGTACACTATGGGTTGTCGGCTATCGAAGGAATCCGCGCATACAACACCCACAATGGCACGCGCCTGTTCAAGGCCGAACAGCATTACGATCGTCTCCGTTGCTCTTGTGAAGAGGTTGGCATCGAATTCCAATGGGATACCGATACGTTGGTAGACAAGACGTATGAATTGCTCGAAAAAAACAACCTACGGAGCGCATACGTCCGGCCATTGGTGACCACCGGGCGCAACATGTACCTTACACCGTCTACGGATTCCAGCATAGTCATCGCCGCTTGGGAGTGGGGGCCATTTTTAGGCGCAGGCCTTATCCGGACTACCCTGTCTCCATATCGACGACCATCGCCCCAATCCGTACCCATGACGGCTAAGGTGTCGGGCCAATATGTATCTTCCATCTTAGCAACGACCGAGGCCACGAAACGGGGGTTTGACGAGGCTATCCTATTGGACGAAGATGGGTATGTTGCACAGGCATCGAGCAACAACTTATTCATAGAAAAGGATGGCACTTTATTTACACCGGCATCCGGCCACATCTTCCCGGGAATCACGAGACAGGCGGTCATCGAACTCGCGGGCGTGTTCCATATCGACGTAAAGGAAAAACAGCTGACGCCCGACGAACTGAAAGCGGCCGACAGTGCATTCCTCACCGGTACCGCAACCGGTATTGTCGGTATTGCAGCGGTGGATGGCGTAACGTTCCCCGAAGCCTGGAGTGATACATTAGGCGCAACCATACAACGCGCATACAAGAATTTAACATTAGAAAAAGAGAATTACGAAGTGATCATATAATTATGCTAACTAATCAAACAACAAAACTAAACAAATACAGCAAGGTATTTACGCAAGACAAGACCCAGCCAGCAGCCCAAGCCATGCTCTATGGCATCGGTCTGACGGACGATGATATGCAGAAAGCACAAGTCGGCATCGCCAGCATGGGCTACGACGGAAATACGTGCAACATGCACCTCAACGACCTCGCCCAGGTAGTGAAGGAAGGCGTATGGGGGAATGACCTCGTAGGCCTTGTGTTCAACACCATTGGTGTGAGCGACGGTATGAGTAACGGCACGGATGGCATGCGGTACTCGCTGGTGAGCCGTGATATCATCGCCGATAGCATCGAAGCCATCTGTGGAGGGCAATATTACGATGGTGTCATCACCATCCCCGGCTGCGACAAAAACATGCCCGGATCCATTATGGCCATGGCCCGACTCGACCGCCCATCTATCATGGTGTACGGTGGCACCATCGCCCCGGGCCACTATAAAGGACAGGACCTGAACATCGTATCTGCTTTCGAGGCACTTGGGCAAAAAATAGCAGGCGAACTCACGGATGAAGATTTCCTCGGCATTGTCAAACACACCTGCCCTGGCGCAGGCGCCTGCGGCGGCATGTATACCGCGAACACCATGGCCGCTGCCATCGAAGCACTCGGCATGAGCCTCCCCTATTCGTCTTCTAATCCCGCCGTAAGCGAGGAGAAAAAACAAGAATGCCGCGAAGCCGGTAAATATATCCGTATCCTACTCGAGCGGGACATCAAGCCGTCGGATATCATGACCCGCGACGCATTCGAAAATGCACTGCGTGTCATTATTATCCTCGGTGGCAGCACCAATGCCGTGCTCCATTTCATCGCTATCGGTAAAAGTGTGGGCATCAACATTACCCAGGATGATTTCCAGCGGATGAGTGATACCACTCCGGTATTGGCCGACTTCAAGCCGAGTGGAAAATACCTGATGCAAGACCTCTACAACTATGGCGGTGTACCTGCCGTGATGAAATACCTGCTTAATGAAGGGCTGTTGCATGGCGATTGCTTGACCGTGACCGGGCAAACCCTGGCAGAAAACCTGTCGAACGTTACGCCTATCAACGAAATGGACCAGCCGATCGTGCGTACGCTCGACCAGCCGATCAAACCAACAGGGCATCTTCAAATCCTGTACGGCAACCTTGCTGAAAAAGGCAGTGTCGCCAAGATTTCGGGAAAAGAAGGAGAGCGTTTCGAAGGCCCCGCACGTGTATTTGACGGCGAGAAAGACCTGATTGCCGGTCTGGCATCGGGACGGGTGAAGCCCGGGGATGTGGTCGTCATTCAAAATGAAGGCCCAAAAGGCGCGCCGGGCATGCCGGAAATGCTGAAACCCACATCAGCCATCATTGGAGCCGGCTTGGGCAAAAACGTGGCACTGATTACCGATGGCCGCTTCAGCGGCGGCACCCACGGATTTGTGGTAGGCCATATCACGCCCGAAGCCTACGAAGGCGGGCTAATTGGGTTGGTTGAGGACGATGACACCATTATTATCGATGCGGTCAACAACACCATCAACCTGATGGTAGCCGACGATATCATCGCGGAACGCCGAGCCAAATGGGAAAAACCCGCTTTGAAAGTAACAAAAGGTGTACTTTATAAATACGCGAAGACGGTAGCCGACGCGGCTTCCGGCTGCGTAACGGATGAATGTTAATTTCAAATCGTAATCGTTAGTCATTAGTCGAAAGACAGTAAGCTTTAGGTATAAAACCTAGAACAAAACGCAAAAAAGACAAAACCATGAACACGTTGGAAATCACAAAAGACAACCCACAGGGCAATTTGAAAGGCGAAACCGAAACCACCCAATTGAGTGGTTCACAGGCCGTGCTCGAAGCGTTGCTGGCAGAAGGCGTATACACCATATTCGGTTATCCCGGCGGTGCTATCATGCCGATATACGATGCGCTGTATGATTACAATGAAAAGCTAAAGCATATCTTGGTACGGCATGAACAGGGTGGCATCCATGCTGCTCAAGGCTATGCGCGTACATCCGGCCGTGTGGGGGTGGTTTTTGCCACCAGCGGCCCGGGAGCCACCAACTTGGTGACTGGCCTTGCCGACGCCATGATTGACAGCAACCCCATTGTCTGCATCACCGGACAGGTGTTTGCTCACCTCCTCGGAACCGATGCTTTCCAGGAAACCGATGTAATCAATATCACGGCGCCCGTTACCAAATGGAACTACCAGGTTACCGACGCATGCGAAATCCCCACGGCATTAGCCAAAGCGTTCCACGTAGCACGCACCGGTCGGCCCGGCCCCGTGTTGATTGACATCACCAAGAACGCCCAGATCCAATCGTTTGACTATAAAGGCTATCAGGTTTGTAACCATATCCGCAGCTACCGCCCGAAGCCTATTGTGCGTAGGGAGTATGTGCAGCAAGCTGCCGAGCTAATCAACGCGGCCAAAAAGCCTTTTATCCTGTTCGGTCAAGGTGTTATCTTGGGCAAGGCAGAGGCGGAGTTCAAGACATTCATTGAAAAAGCCGGAATTCCTGCAGCAGCCACGGTGATGGGGCTGAGCGCGCTGGAAACCGACCACCCACTGCACATGGGCATGCTGGGCATGCACGGCAACTATGCCCCCAATGTGCTCACAAACGATTGCGATGTACTTATAGCCATCGGCATGCGCTTTGACGACCGTGTAACAGGTAGACTGGATAAATACGCCAAACAGGCCCAAGTGGTCCACCTCGACATCGATCCGGCCGAAATCGATAAGAACGTAAAAACAACGGTTCCGGTATGGGGAGATTGCAAAGAAACGCTGCCACTACTCACCGAATTGGTAGCTCCGCGTGAACATAAGGAATGGGTAGCGCGTTTCCGCGAATTGGAGCAGGAGGAAATAAAAGAGGTTATCCATAACGAGCTTAACCCCACCACCGACATCATGACCATGGGCGAGGTTATCCGGACCGTCAACGAGCTAACAGGAGGCGATGCCGTCATCGTTACCGATGTAGGCCAACACCAAATGGTGACCTGCCGCTACGCGAAATTCAACCAGTCCAAGAGCAATGTCACCTCCGGTGGATTGGGTACCATGGGATTTGGGCTACCCGCAGCGATTGGCGCTTGGTACGGTGCACCCGATCGCACCGTGGTCGCCGTAATCGGCGACGGTGGCATCCAGATGACCATTCAGGAGTTCGGCACCATCATGCAATTCGGCGCTAAAGTAAAAATCCTCATTCTCAACAATGAGTTTTTGGGGATGGTACGTCAATGGCAGCAGCTCTTCAATGATAGGCGGTACTCGTTTGTCAACATCACTAGCCCCGATTTCGTTACCGTGGCGAAAGGTTACAGCATACCCGGCCGCAGCATCAGCGCCCGGTCGGAACTGGCACAGGCGGTAAAGGAAATGATTGACCATGATGGATCCTACCTCCTTGAGGTGATGGTAGGCAAAGAGAATAACGTCTTTCCGATGGTGCCCCAAGGAAGCAGTGTAAGTGAAATCAGGTTAAAGTAATTGGTTTTTTGATCCTTGGTTATTAACTTTTGACTAAAAACATGGAAAAGCAAGAATATACCATCACCTTATATACGGAAAACAGCATCGGGATGATCGGCCGTATATCCACCATCTTCTCGCGGCGCAAAATCAACATCGAGAGCCTCAACACATCACCCTCGGAAGCCGAAGGCATCCACCGGTTCACCATCGTCACCATTGAAACGGAAGAAGTGGTGCGCAAGCTGTGCCGGCAGATTGAAAAACAGGTGGAAGTATTGAAAGCATATTACAACACCAACGACGAGGTCATCTGGCAGGAACAGGCCTTGTATAAGGTACCCACGGAGGTAGTTACCGAAAAAGCACCCGTTGAGCGGCTGTTGCGCCAATACGGCGCCAGTGCGGTGGTGATACGCAACGACTACACCGTATTCGAAACCGCAGGACACCGGGAAGAAATCGATGCGCTTACAGAAGCATTGGCCGAATATAACCTCATCGAGTTTGTGCGGAGTGCCCGCATTGCGATCATTAAGGATAGCGAAGGCTTCCATAAAAAGCTGAAGGAGTTTGAGGAAGCCGAGCCGGCAGGGGAAATCGTGGAGAACCGGTACCTCGATAAACAGGATAAAGTGTTTACGATGTGATCGGCGACATCGATACGACAACTAAATACATACGAAAACAAAAAAGTCAATTACATAAATAAAACAATGGCAAACTATTTCAACACCCTCCCTCTTAGAGAACAATTGAACCAATTAGGCGTTGCCGAATTCATGGATATCAGTGAATTCAATGATGGCATCAGCGCATTGAAAGGCAAAAAAATCGTTATCGTGGGCTGTGGTGCTCAAGGGCTCAATCAAGGGCTTAATTTAAGAGACAGCGGACTGGATGTTTCCTACGCCCTGCGTAAGGAAGCCATCGAGCAAAAGCGCGACTCGTGGAAGAACGCCACCGACAACCACTTTACGGTAGGCACCTATGAGGAGCTTATCCCTACGGCCGATCTGGTCAGTAACCTGACGCCCGACAAGCAGCACTCATCGGTCATCGACGCCGTGATGCCGCTGATGAAACAAGGCGCCACGCTCTCTTATTCACACGGTTTCAACATCGTTGAAGAAGGAAAGCAGATCCGCAAAGACATTACCGTCGTGATGATCGCTCCGAAATGCCCCGGCTCCGAAGTAAGGGCTGAATATTTGCGCGGTTTTGGCGTACCGACACTCATCGCTGTTCATCCCGAGAATGACCCGCAGGGAAAAGGTTTAGCCGAAGCCAAAGCTTACTGCGTAGGAACAGGTGGCCATAAGGCCGGCGTATTGCGTTCATCTTTCGTAGCGGAGGTCAAATCCGACTTGATGGGCGAACAAACCATCTTATGCGGCTTGCTGCAAACCGGATCCATCCTATCGTTCGATAAAATGATCGAAAAGGGCATAGACGCCGGCTACGCTTCCAAATTGGTGCAGTATGGCGTCGAGGTCGTCACCGAAGCGTTGAAACAAGGCGGTGTGACCGCCATGATGGACCGCCTGAGCAACGTAGCTAAAATCAAGGCATTCGAAGTTTCGGAAGAGCTGAAGGCGATTATGCGGCCCTTGTTCCAAAAACACCAGGACGATATCATGAGCGGCGAATTCAGTCGCACGATGATGGAAGACTGGGCGAACGGCGACAAGCAACTTTTGGGTTGGCGTGCCGCCACCGGCGAGACCGCCTTTGAAAAAACACCTGCCGGCGATGTGAAGATCGGCGAACAGGAATATTTCGACCACGCGGTATTTATGGTCGCCTATATCAAAGCAGGCGTCGAGCTCGCGTTTGAAACCATGGTTGAGGCCGGCATCAAGCCCGAATCGGCATACTATGAGTCGTTGCACGAGACACCCTTGATCGCCAACACCATTGCCCGTAAAAAGCTCTTCGAAATGAACCGTGTGATTTCCGATACCGCCGAATACGGCTGTTACCTGTTTGACCACGCGTGTAAGCCACTACTGGCCGATTTCATGAAAACCGTAGACACCGACATTATCGGCAGGGACTTCAATGAAGGCAAAGACCTTGCGGTCGACAATCAAGCATTGATCGCTGTGAACGAAGCCATACGCACCCACCCTGTTGAAAAAGTGGGCGCCGTATTACGCAAGGCCATGACCGCGATGAAGGCAATAAAAACAGTTTAAGAACCCCCCTAGCCGGATCGGTAAAAAGCCGGTAAGTACCGAGCCCGATCCGGATGGGTTTAACAGGCCAAAAAACGGCACAATTGCATATTATTGGCATTTTTCGTAAATTTGTATCGCATAAATAATGACTGATCCCGTCGTCCATATCGACCAATTGAACCTGCAGTATGCAGGGGTGGTGGTATTGGATCAATTGGATTGGCAAATCCATCGCGGAGAACACTGGCTCATCGGCGGTAAAAGCGGTTCGGGAAAAAGTGCACTAGCGAAAGCATTGGCGGGACTTGAGAAAACGAGTGGTAGCATCCAAACCCGGTTTGATCACCAGTCCTCGCTACCTGCCCGTGCATTATACGTATCCAATTGGTACCAGTTTACCAACCTGGAAGGAGATCGCAATTTTTATTACCAACAGCGATACAACAAACAGCAGAAAAACGATACGCTGACGGTATATGCCGAGTTAGCCGCTTACGCCGAATCCGAAGGCTTGTCATTTGCGAACCTCGAACAGTACCTTACGCTTTTTGAATTCATTGATTTGAAAGGCACGCAGCTGATTGAACTCTCCAGTGGCGAACACAAGAAATTGCAATTGATTAAAGCACTATGGCTAAAACCCCAATTACTGATTGTCGACGAACCTTATACCGGGTTGGATAAAGCGTCACGTCGAAAGTTGAACGGTTTTTTTGATGAGCTTGCAGTCAGCGGAGTGCAGTTGGTACTCGTCACGAACGAGACGGAGTTGCCCAGCTGCATCAACCGGTTTGCCGAAGTTGAGAACGGGAGAATCAATCGAGTAGATACCGCACAGGCCTTTTCAATGGATGCTGCGCGTACACCGCAACCGCTTCCCGCATTCCTGAGGGAAGCACCAACGTCACCGTCCGACACCATGGTGCACATGGAAAACATCCATGTCCGTTACGGCGAGAAGGTGGTGCTGAAGGGAATTAATTGGACGGTAAAAGCAGGTGAGAGATGGCTGCTCCAAGGGCATAACGGGTCGGGCAAATCGACCTTATTGAGTTTGATTACGGGCGACCACCCGCAGGCGTATGCCAATAACATCAGCCTCTTCGGTCAACCGCGTGGTAGCGGCGAGAGCATCTGGGAGATTAAGGAACGTATAGGCATCATCTCGCCCGAACTGCACTGGTATTTTGATAAAACCGCCCGTGTATGGCAGGCGGTTGCTTCCGGTTTCTATGACAGTATTGGCCTGTTCAGGCAAGTCAGCCACGAGCAGCAGCAGAAAATCGATCAACTGTTGGCGTTCTTTGAACTTACAGACGTCAAAGACCGATTGATTACTACACTGCCCCTAGGGAAACAGCGGTTGGTACTACTGGCCAGAACGATGATCAAAAACCCGCCGTTGCTGATACTGGATGAACCTTGCCAAGGACTCGACCATACACAAACGGCCCTGTTCAATGCCGTTGTTGATGAGTTATGCGGTTTCGGAAAAACGCTGATCTACGTCGGCCACTACGAAACCCAGTTACCCAGTTGTTTGGAAAAGAAGATGGTACTTGAAAAAGGCGAGGTTAAAGTAATGGAAGAGACGAACGAACTTGTTTGCTAAATAGGTTATCAGAGAACACATAACAGAAACAAAAAACAACTTATTATGTTGCACGATCCTAACCGCATATATATTTTTGACACTACTCTCCGGGATGGGGAGCAGGTACCGGGTTCACAATTGACCACCCCCGAGAAACTCATCATTGCTGAAGCGCTGGAGACGCTGGGTGTAGATATTATCGAGGCCGGTTTCCCGATTTCGAGCCCGGGCGACTTCAACAGCGTCGTAGAAATATCCAAGCTGGTAACCAACCCAACGGTATGTGCACTTACGCGGGCTGTCAAGGGCGATATCGACAGCGCCGTCGAAGCCCTGAAATATGCGAAGCATCCGCGGATTCATACAGGCATCGGTGCATCAGACATGCACATCAAATACAAATTCAACAGCACGCGGGAAGCGATTTTGGAACGCGCCGTCGAAGCCGTGAAATACGCGAAAAGTTTCGTTGAAGATATTGAGTTTTATGCAGAAGACGCCGGCCGGGCCGACAATGAGTACCTTGCCCGCATGATTGAAGCGGTGATTGCTGCCGGTGCAACCGTAGTGAACATACCGGACACCAACGGCTACTGCCTCCCCGAACAATATGGTACCAAAATCAAGTACCTCAAGGACCATGTAAAAAACATCGACCAAGCCATCATTTCCGTCCATTGCCACAATGACCTCGGGTTGGCAACGGCAAACAGTTTGGCTGGCCTGCAGCATGGTGCCCGGCAGGTAGAGTGTACCATCAACGGCATCGGCGAACGTGCCGGAAACACCTCGCTCGAAGAGGTTGTGATGGCATTGAAAGTGCACCAGTCGCTCGATCTTCACACAGAAATTAACACCAAACAACTGTATCCACTCAGCGGTACAGTAAGCCGGATGATGCGTATGCCGGTGCAACCCAACAAAGCGATTGTTGGGCGAAATGCGTTTGCACATAGTTCGGGCATACACCAAGACGGGGTGCTCAAACACCGTGAAAATTACGAGATCATCAACCCCGAGGATGTCGGTATCGACCAGTCGGAGATCATATTAACCGCCCGGAGCGGCAGGCATGCGTTGAAACATCACCTAATACGCTTAGGATACGCTAGTGACCGGCTCGACCTCGACCAGATATACCAACGCTTCTTGGAACTGGCCGATGTGAAAAAGGAGCTGAAAGACGACGACCTGCTCCAACTGATGGGTGTAAAGGCCGAAGAGAATTTCAAAAATGGCTTGGCCATCAGTGCACTGCAAGTAACTACCGGTGACCAAGACACGCCCATAGCAAACATCAAATTGGCGCACAATGGCAAGGAATTTACAACCACCGCTGCCGGCAATGGGCCAGTGAGCGCCACCATTAAGGCCATTGAGGAAATCACGGGTAAACACATTGAAATCAAGGAATTCAATATCCATTCCATACACGGCGGCTGCGATGACGTCAGCAAAGTGGATATGCGAGTCGTGTACGAAGACAAATCCTATATGGGTTACGGATTCAGCACGGATATCGTAAGAGCATCCGCAAATGCGTACCTCGATGCACTGAACAAGTTTATTTAGCAAAAAACGAAACAACTATAGAAATGAGTAAGACATTATTTGACAAAGTGTGGGATGCACACGTCGTGCATAAGATCGAAGGAGGGCCTGATGTGTTATTTATTGATCGGCATTTGATCCATGAGGTAACCAGTCCGGTTGCCTTTCTTGGACTCAGGAAACGTGGAATAAGTGTATTGTATCCGGAGCGCACATTCGCAACGGCAGACCACAACACGCCGACAATAGACCAAGACAAGCCCGTGGCAGACCCACTGTCTGCCAACCAATTGCGGGCACTGGAAGAGAACACCAAGGAATACGGCATCCCGCATTGGGGATTAGGCCATAACAAGAACGGCATTGTCCATGTGATCGGTCCGGAAAACGGCATTACGCAACCCGGTGCCACCATCGTATGCGGCGATTCGCACACCTCTACCCATGGTGCCTTCGGCACCATCGCCTTCGGTATCGGCACCTCCGAGGTGGAGATGGTGCTTTCGACCCAATGCATTATGCAGCCGAAACCGAAAAAAATGCGCATCACCATCAACGGTTCATTAGGCCGTGGTGTGTTACCGAAAGACGTAGCGCTATTCATTATTTCCAAACTCACTACTTCGGGTGCTACTGGCTATTTCGTAGAATATGCCGGTTCGGTATTTGAGCAGATGAGCATGGAAGGCCGGATGACCGTCTGTAACCTCAGCATCGAAATGGGTGCGCGCGGTGGGATGATCGCACCCGACCAGACCACGTTCAACTATATCGAAGGCCGTGAATTCAGTCCGAAAGGAGCAGACTGGGATAAGGCGATGGAATATTGGAAAACACTGAAAAGTGACCCCGACGCCCAATTCGACAAAGAACTCACGTTCGACGGTTCGGAAATCGAGCCCATGATTACGTATGGCACCAACCCAGGCATGGGTATCGGTATTACCCACGATATCCCCGATGCCCAACAGGCGGAAGCAGCACCGGCAACGTTTGAAAAATCACTCGGTTACATGGGCTTCCATGAAGGTGAAGCCATGGTCGGCAAGAAAATCGATTATGTTTTCTTAGGTAGTTGCACTAACGGCCGCATAGAGGACTTCCGCGCCTTTGCTTCGCTTGTTAAAGGTAAACGGAAAGCCGAAGACGTAACGGTGTGGCTGGTACCTGGCTCGCATGTCGTCGAAAAACAGATCCGGGAGGAAGGCATCTTCGATATCCTCACCGAAGCGGGCTTCACGTTGCGGCAGCCCGGTTGTTCTGCGTGCCTCGCGATGAATGACGATAAAATCCCCGCTGGCAAATATGCAGTAAGTACATCAAACCGTAACTTCGAAGGCCGGCAAGGTCCGGGATCCCGCACCTTGCTTGCCAGCCCCTTGGTGGCGGCGGCTGCCGCCGTAACCGGCAAAGTAACCGATCCACGAACCCTTATCCAATAACAACATGGCATACGACAGTTTCAATATATTGACAAGTACAGTGGTTCCACTTCCTATCGAGAATGTGGATACCGACCAAATCATCCCAGCACGGTTCCTGAAGGCTACCGAGCGTAAAGGATTCGGCGACAACCTCTTCCGCGACTGGCGGTACCACCCCGATAATACGCCGAAGGCAGATTTCGTATTGAATGATCCAACCTATAGTGGCAAAATCCTCCTCGGTGGCAAAAACTTCGGCTCGGGCTCATCCCGCGAACATGCGGCGTGGGCAGTTTACGATTATGGCTTCCGGTGCGTAATATCCAGCTTCTTTGCCGATATCTTCCGCAATAACTGCCTGAATGTCGGCGTACTGCCCGTACAGGTAAGCGCACCCTTCCTAGAGAAGGTGCTTGCCGCCGTTTATGCCGATCCGGCTACCGAGCTGGAAGTTAACCTGCCCGAACAGACCGTGACGATCCTGGCAACCGGCGAAAAGGAGTCTTTCGACATCAACAGCTACAAAAAAAGCAACATGACGAATGGCTTCGATGACATCGACTACCTGCTCAATATAAAATCCGACATCGAAGTGTTTTCCGAAACCCTTCCATTGTAAACGCATGGCCGGCAGGACAATTGAAATCATGGATACCACGCTACGCGATGGCGAACAAACATCGGGTGTGTCGTTCTCGGTTTCAGAAAAACTGACCATTGCGCAGCTGCTCTTGGAAGAGCTACAGGTAGATCGGGTGGAAATTGCGTCAGCCCGGGTTTCACAGGGCGAATTTGACTGTGTGACCGGAGTTGCCGCTTGGGCTGCCGATAACGGCTACTTGGACCGTGTCGAGGTCCTCTCGTTTGTAGACGGTGGCAAGTCGCTCACTTGGATGCGGCAGGCAGGGATCAACATACAGAACCTGCTCACGAAAGGCTCGCTGAATCACCTAACGCACCAGTTGCGGAAAACCCCGCAGCAACATTTTGACGAGATTGCGGCGGTCATCGAGTCGGCGGCTGAACACGGCATCCGCACAAACGTGTATCTCGAAGATTGGAGCAATGGTATGCGCCATTCGCCGGACTACGTGCTGCAATACCTCGATTTCCTAGCCTCGCAGCCTATCGAGCGGATTATGCTGCCCGATACCCTCGGCATCCTCTCGCCAAACGAAACCTATGCGTTTGTTGCTGCCATCCGGGCTCAATACCCCGAAACGCGTTTCGATTTCCATGCGCACAACGATTACGATCTCGGCACGGCCAACGTACTGGAAGCCGTAAAGGCCGGTATCGACGGACTGCACCTTACCGTAAACGGTATGGGCGAACGGGCCGGTAACGCACCATTGGCCAGTGCCGTGGCGGCAATCAATGACTTACTACCCGATGCCAGTTTACGGATCAACGAATCGGCCATTTATACCGTAAGCAAACTCGTGGAAAACTTTTCCGGCGTGCGCATACCTGCCAACAAACCCGTGGTAGGTGATAACGTATTCACACAGACAGCGGGTATCCATGCCGACGGCGACAACAAACACAACCTTTATTTCAACGACCTATTGCCCGAACGTTTCGGCCGCAAGCGCAAATATGCCTTGGGGAAAACCTCGGGAAAAGCCAATATCGAAAAGAACCTGCAGGAGCTGGGCCTCAAGTTGAATGAGGAGGACCTGAGGAAAGTGACCCAGCGGGTTATCGAATTGGGTGATAAAAAAGAAACCGTAACCACGGAGGACCTACCCTATATCATTTCCGACGTGCTGACCGCCGGCACCCAGAATCAGCAAATCCTGGTGGAATCATACGTGCTCACCCATGCACAGGGCCTCCGCCCATCAGCAACCATTGCTGTACGGATAAAGGGCAAACTGTTTGAAGAACATGCCCAGGGCGATGGCCAGTTCGATGCTTTCATGAATGCACTGTCGAGGGCCTATACAAAGAATGATATCCGGTTACCGGCCTTGATCGATTACAACGTCCGCATTGCACCGGGGAGTAGCTCGGATGCGCTCTGCGAGACCACCATCACCTGGCAAACGCAGAAAAGAAGATTTTCGACTCGCGGGTTGGATTCTGACCAAACCGTATCGGCCATCAAGGCAACCCAGAAGATGCTGAACATCCTGCTGGAAATTAGACATTAAACGATAGACATTAGATTGACTTTTAACTTTGTAAAATGAATTTGAATATAGCGCAGTTGCCCGGCGACGGAATCGGGCCTGAAGTAGTTGCCCAAGCGGTAAAGGTAGTCGACGCGATTGCCGAAAAATTTGGACACCAAGTGAACTGGACCTCTGGTTTAACAGGAGCAGTTGCCATCGACGCCGTGGGCGATCCCTATCCGGAGGCAACACACGAAATCTGTATGGCGGCCGATGCGGTATTGTTTGGAGCCATTGGCCATCCCCGTTATGACAACGACCCCAAAGCCGCCGTGCGCCCGGAGCAAGGGCTGTTGAAGATGCGCAAGAAACTCGGTCTTTTTGCCAACGTACGCCCTACGTTTACCTTTCCGTCACTTATTGATAATTCACCCTTAAAGAGGGAACGCATCGAAGGAACGGACCTGATTATCCTCCGGGAACTTACCGGTGGTATCTACTTTGGTGAGCGCGGAAGGAAAGATGGTGGCAACACCGCGTTCGATACGTGTACCTACACCCGGGAAGAAGTACAGCGCCTGGCGAAGCTGGGCTTTGAAATGGCCATGAGCCGCAGTAAGAAGCTTTGCTGCGTAGATAAGGCCAACGTGCTCGAAAGTTCCCGCCTATGGCGCGAAACGGTGCAGGACATGGAAAAGGATTTTCCAGAAGTGGAGGTAAGCTATGAATTTGTAGATGCTGTGGCCATGCGGTTAGTCCAGTGGCCCAGTGCTTATGATGTACTCATTACCGAAAACCTTTTCGGTGATATCCTTACCGATGAGGCTTCCGTCATCTCCGGGTCCATGGGGCTGATGCCCTCGGCTTCCATTGGCGTGCACACTTCGCTATTTGAACCGATACACGGGTCTTATCCACAAGCCGCAGGTAAAGACATCGCGAATCCACTGGCCACCGTCTTATCGGCTGCCATGCTGTTAGAAGATGTGTTTGGCCTTACTGATGAAGCAGACCTTATCCGGTCCATTGTCAATAAATCGTTGGCCGAAGGCGTTGTCACCGAAGACCTGTCAGGCAAAAACAAGGCTTACAAAACCAGTGAAGTAGGTGATTGGCTGGCAGCACAAGTAAGGCTGGCCGAGGCAGTCGAAACCCCTGCTTCATGAAACACCGCACCGAAGCGGCGGCCGAACGCTTAGCGGGGGTGGTAACCCATACGCCGCTTCAATATAGCCAGCGGCTGTCGGAAAAACACGCCGCGGCGGTGTATCTTAAGCGGGAGGATCTACAGGTAGTCCGCTCCTACAAATTGCGCGGTGCTTACAACAAAATCAGCAAACTCACGGAGGCCGAACGTGCTAAGGGAGTGATATGTGCCAGTGCCGGCAATCATGCACAAGGAGTAGCATTTTCTTGCAAACGCCTCGGCATCGATGGGGTCATATTCATGCCCGGCCCCACTCCGCGGCAAAAGATCGGCCAAACGGAGATGTTCGGCGGCGACCGTATCGAAATCATCCTGACCGGCGACACCTTTGACGACTGCCAACAGGCTGCTACGGCCTACGGTGCCGAACACGGGCTCACCTTCATCCATCCCTTTGACGACCCCGATATCATCGAAGGTCAGGGTACTGTGGGCGTTGAAATCCTGCAAGACCAACCCGACATCGATATGGTTATTGTCCCCATCGGCGGTGGTGGCCTCGTCTCGGGAATAGGGAACTATTTCAAGGAAGTGAAGCCGGAAATCGCCCTCCTGGGCGTAGAGCCTGAAGGGGCCCCCTCCATGAAAGCCGCATTGGCAAATGGCGGCCCGATAACCCTCAACGAAATCAACCGCTTCGTAGATGGCGCGGCGGTGAAACGTATCGGTAACCTCACCTATCGGTACGGAAGCACACTGCTGGATAATGTACAGCTTGTCCCAGAAGGCAAAATCTGCACCACCATCCTCGAACTGTATAATAAAGACGCCATCGTGGCCGAACCTGCAGGCGCCCTCGCCGTTGCAGCACTCGATGCCTTTGCCGAGCAAGTGAGGGGTAAAAAAGTAGTATGCATCGTGAGCGGCGGTAATAATGACATCGACCGCATGGCAGAGATCAAGGAACTGTCCCTGCTCTACGAAGGACTGAAACACTACTTCATTGTCCGCTTCCCCCAACGGCCCGGCGCACTTAAGTTATTCGTTAACGACGTATTGGGCCAGCACGACGACATCACCCGCTTCGAATTCATCAAGAAAACACAACGCGAACGTGGGCCGGCACTGGTAGGTATTGAGCTGCAGGACGCGGCCGATTACGCCGCGTTGGTCGACCGGATGCGTAAGAATCGCTTCGATTTCAAGGAAGTAAACAACGACCCTACATTGTTTGAATACCTGATATGATGGCAGGAGAAGATTGCGGTTGGATGAACTTGCTGATCTGTCAATAAACATACCGAAAACAGTAGTCAATTATCCACAACAGCAATTGTGAAAACAATTAAAATAAACACATCACACTAACAATCAACCGGTTGAACCTATGACAACCCACCGTAATTATCCACATTGTGTATAATTCAACATCTGTTGATAACAATTGCTACCGAACTGAAATTAAATAGCTGATATTTGTTCAAAGGCTACAACTTACCAACCACACGGAAAAAAATGATCGGAAGTGTTCCGAAAAGACGATTTGCTTCCGGTAGATGTTGAACAATAAAATTTTATAGCGTATGACACGGATTATTAAGTTCGAAAAAAACGATTGTGCGCCCTGCAACCAGGTGTCGGAGTTACTCGACCGCAGAGGTATTTCCTATGAAAAAGTGAATCCGTTTGACAAACCGGAACTGGCCATCCAATACAAGGTTCGTACCGTGCCCACCGTCATTGTGCTGAACCAGGACCAAGAGACCCAGCGTATCATCGGGTTCAAGCCGGAAGAGTTATCGGCATTGACCGTACAATAACCCGCCAAACCCAACGGGTCTGCAACAGACCTGCGCAGTACGGCACCATTATAATAAAAAAGACCCCCTCAGTATGTGGGGGTTTGGCATCTAAAAAGGTTCGCGAAAATGGAGCGGATATATTACGACAGCAAAACAGGCAACGTAGAACGGTTCATGCATAAAGTGGCCGAAGCAACGGGATGGGAAACACAGAAAATCCAACCCGATACGGTCGCCGTGCAAGAGGGTCATTTGGTAACGTTCACCACACGGTTCGGGGAAATCCCCGAAACCACGAAAAACTTCCTGCAGCAAGCAAGCCCGTATATCCTATCCGTCTCGTCGAGCGGAAACCGAAATTGGGGACAGAATTTCGCCGTTGCCGGAAACAAGATTGCCATCGAATACGACATCCCCTTAGCACTGAAATTTGAGCTATCGGGAACCAATGAAGACATTAACGAATTTATCGCCATCATCAAAGCAAGGAGAAACCATGGTAACAAACGAGGTAGCAAAGAGCTGGATACTGCTCAATAACGAAATCATGATCAAGAACGATGAGGAATTTAGCCTGCACAAGGACAAAGAGGCTGTGCGCGCTTATTTCCTTGAGTACGTCAATAAAAACACGGTATTCTTTTACACCCTCAAAGAAAAAATAGACTACCTCATCGAAAACAACTATTACATCAATTTCTACGAGTGGTTTACCTTCGAAGAGATGGAACGGGTGTATGACTTTATCGCTTCCAAAAAATTCCGCTTCGCCTCGTTCATGAGTGCTTTCAAGTTTTTCCAAAGCTACGCCCTGCGCGATGATTCGGGCGAGAAGTTCCTGGAACGATACGAAGACCGCGTTGCTGCGGTGTCGCTATTCCTCGCCCGCCACGGCGGCGTTGATGAAGCCTTGGAATATGCCGAACTGCTGATCAACCAAGAATACCAGCCAGCCACACCGACGTTTCTCAATGCAGGAAAAAAACGCTCGGGGGAATTGGTTTCTTGTTTCCTCGACGAAATTGGCGACAACCTCAACGGCATCGGCTACGCGGTAGATTCGGCAATGAAACTGTCTTCCATTGGCGGTGGTGTATCTTTCAATATTTCGAAAATCCGCGCCCGTGGCGAGGCCATTAAAGGCGTGGAAGGCCGGGCCGGTGGCGTATTGCCCATCATGAAGATCCTAGAAGATACCTTCTCCTATGCCAATCAACTGGGGCAACGGCCCGGAGCCGGAGCTGTATACCTCAACATCTTCCACTCGGATATTGAAGAGTTCCTCGATTGTAAGAAAATCAATGTGGATGAGAAAGTCCGTATCAAGTCGCTCTCTATCGGCGTAATCGTGCCCGACAAGTTCATGGAACTGGCAACAAAGGATGAGCCATGCTACTTAATCCATCCACATACGGTGATGCAGGAATATGGTCAACCCCTGGACAACTTGGATATGGACGAAATGTATGACGAGCTCGTTACCAATCCCAAAATAAAGAAACGTAAAATCAATGCACGCCACCTGCTGGTCAAAATTGCCCAAACACAGAAAGAAAGTGGCTACCCGTACATTTTCTTTAAAGAAAATGCCAATAAGCAACATGCATTGAACGGCATCGGTAAAGTAAAATTCTCTAACCTCTGTACCGAAATCATGCAGGTATCCGAGGTGTCTGACATCAATATCTACGGAAAGGAAGACACCATCCGATACGGCATTTCGTGCAACCTCGGTTCGCTCAACATCGCTACAGTGATGGAAAACAAGCGGATCAAACAATCCGTGAAAACCGCTATGCGTGCGCTTACCATGGTAACGGATGTAACCGATATCGCCATGGTCCCTTCCATCCAGAAGGCCAACCGCGAACTACACAGTGTGGGCCTGGGCGCGATGAACCTACACGGTTTCCTCGCCAAGAATTTCATCATGTATGAAAGTGAAGAAGCGCTGGACTTTGCCAACGTGTTTTTCATGATGGTCAACTATTACTCGCTTCAGGCATCCATGGATATCGCCCGCGAGCGGAAGCAAACGTTCGAAGGCTTTGAGAAAACGGCTTATGCCGATGGGTCCTACTTCGACAAATACATTACCCGCGATTACTTCCCCACTACCATCAAGGTGACCGAATTGTTCGCTGGTGTCGACATCCCTTCCATGGAAGATTGGGAAACATTGAAGCAGCAGGTACAGGAGCACGGCATATACCACGCTTATCGGATCGCTATTGCGCCCAACCAGTCGACCTCCTACATCATGAATGCGACCGCCTCGGTTATGCCGATTGTAGACACCATTGAAGTGCGGGAGTATGGAGATAGTACCACCTATTATCCCATGCCCTACCTCACCAACGACAACTACTTCTATTACAAGTCGGCATACGACATGGACCAGATGAAGGTATTGCGGCTGGTTTCCGTTATCCAGCGGCACGTGGATCAAGGCATATCCACCATCCTGCATACCAACTCGAAGGACAACACCAGGGATTTGGCCAAATACTACATCTACGGACACAAAGTAGGACTCAAATCGCTATATTATACACGTACGCGGAAGTCATCGATCAACGAGTGTGTTTCGTGCTCGGCGTAGCCTCGCGAACAAGGAGCAAGAGCAGAAAGCAAAGAGCAAAAAAGCAAAGAACAAATGAAGCAATATAAAGCAGTCAACTGGAACGAACCGGAAAATGATTACGCACTGATGTTTTGGGAGCAGAACATCAAGCAGTTCTGGATCGATACCGAATACATCCCTTCGAAGGACATCGACAGTTGGAAATCCCTTTCGCCCGAGATGCGAGAGTGCTATAAAAAAGCATTAGGTGGCCTCACCCTGCTAGACACCCTGCAAAGCCACACGGGTATGCCCAAAATCATGGACCATATCGATTCATTGCAAAATAAATCGGTGCTGGCATATATGTGTATGATGGAAGCCATCCACGCCAAATCATACTCGACCATCTTTACCACGGTAGCTACCTCGCGCGACATTGAAGACATCTTCCAATGGGTGCAGAACAATAAGTACTTACAGTTCAAAGCATCGACCATCGATAAGTACTACAGTAAGCTTGCCGATAAAGACATCAGCAAGGAAGATCTCTTCATGGGGCTGGCTGCATCGGTATTCCTGGAGTCGTTCCTGTTTTATAGCGGTTTTTTCATCCCGCTGTGGCTTTGCGGACAGGGACACATGGTGGCCAGCGCAGACATCATCAAGAAAATCGTAGCCGATGAATCCATCCACGGCGTATTTGTAGGATTGCTGGCTCAAGACGTATATAAAACACTCCCCCGCCCCGAAAAGACCAAAGAAAAGCTGTTGGAGTTGCTCAATGAGCTGTATGAAAATGAGCTCAAGTATACGGAAGAAATCTACACCGAGGTAGGGCTCACAGCCGAGGTAAAGGAGTACGTGCGTTACAATGCGAATAAGGCACTGATGAACCTGGGCTTCGACCCCTTGTTCGAGGTGAAACGCGTAAACCCAATCGTGTTGAATGGGCTCAGTGTAGAAACCACCCAGCATGATTTCTTCTCCAAGAAATCTACCAACTACGAAAAAGCGACGGAAATCGTGCATCTTCGCGACGAAGATTTCGTGATGGATACGTCGATAGCCATATAATGACAAAAGGGGGCGTATAGCCCCCTTTTCTATTCCTACCCCACAATCAGAACTTGTATCCGATGCTCACCCGCAAGTTGCGCGGGGTTTCAGATTGCCAGTAAAATGCGTTGTTCCAAGAGTAGTATGACCCGGAAAACAGGTAGTCATCCAATATATTGAATAGGTTCGCGCTAATCCGTAGGTCGTCATTCTCCCAAAACAGTCCTCCATCCAGCTTGAAATAATCGGGCAGCCGCACATCACTCGTATCCCAGTCGTCCGTTTTGCGATCCCATAGCCAGGTAAATCCGGCCGCAGCGCCCAAGTTCCGCAGCGCACCGCGCTGGATGCGGTAAGTTAACCAGGTATTTGCCGTGTTCGCTACATAACCGAGCAGGTCGTCGCCCACTTCGTAATCGGTAACACCTTCGGCTACTTCGGTCACCTCCGCATCGGTATAGGCATAATTGGCAATAAGGTCCAGCCCCGGGGCTAGTCGGCCGTGTACATCAAACTCGATACCGCGCGTAACCTTCTGCCCAAGAACAATGCTATAGCTTTCGGTCGGCGTGCTGTGCAGCGGGTCGGCCGTCAACTCGTTTTCCTTCAGGATACGGTAAGCCGAAACCGACGTATTCCAGGCACCGTTCGCCCAATTCCGTTTCAGCCCTATTTCTTGATTATTCCCGGTAACAGGTCTCACCCGTCCACCGCCGAAAATGCGCCCCGATTGCGGCACGAAGGCCTGATCGTACAACGCATATAGGGCAGTATGTTTGTCCATGCTCCAACTCACACCGACCCGCGGGGTGAAGTGGCTGGCTTTTTCAGGTGCTCCACCATACGCGCTTTGGCTCACCGACGTGAAGCGTCCCGCAAGGGTAAGCCGCAATTGGTTGTCAAAGAACCCGAGTTCATCTTGCAGGTAGATCCCTTTATATTGCTGGGTCACCGATCCGCCGGCAATTGCTGCCCTGGCCTCCAAGCTGGTGGTCCGGTCGAAAGAGGGATAACCATTCACCGGCACACCGAGGTACGGGTTGTGCACATCGAACTCACCGCCATTGGCGGTATCCAACGCGTGAGACTGCCCCCAATCGGCCAGGTAGTCCTTCTTCCCTACATCAATGCCTAAAAGAATGCGATGCCGCACGGGGCCCGTAGTAACCCTTCCGTTGACGAATACCTGCGCCAAGCTCATCTCGCTGAATGCATCCCAAATGCCAACGCTCCGGATGATCTTGCCACCGTCGGTCATGTTGGATGCCGGCCACATCGAAGAGCCCACCTGGTCATACCGCAGGTAGTATCCTTGGGCCGTCAATCGCCAGTTCGTGTCGATATCATGGGTGAGGTTCACCAGGAAGGTCTGGTCTTTGATGTTGGTAGGTTCCAGACCCACGGGCATCATGGTAAACTCACGCGGCAGACTAGCATAGCCATCGGGCGTGGGGCCAAACACATAATACGAGCCTACGTCAGACATCTTCGCATATTGCAACGTATACTCGGCCGTCACCCTGGTTTTGGCATCCACTTGGTAGGAAACCACCGGGGCCAGAGCGTACCGGTTGTCAAACTCATTGGCCCGGTGCGAGCCTTTGGTTTGAGCCGATGCATTAAAACGATACAATAATCTGCCGCTTTTGTTAAGCTTGCCGTCCAAATCCAACGTAGTACGGTACAGGTCGTACTCACCTATCGTAAGCGTAGCTTCACCCTTGGTTTCCCCTGTCGGTTTCTTGGTTACCACATTGTAGGAGCCCGAGGGGTCGCCATTGGATAGCATAAACCCGGCGGGACCTTTCACAAACTCGATATGGTCCACGAAGCTCATATCTTCCGTAAGCGGCCCCCAATAAGAAGCCACCACGTTAAAGCCATTCCGGAAGGCCTGTATCTGGGTGCCCCGCATACTGATGTTCGTATACAGGTTACCCCAGTGCTCCAGCCGGACAGCACCGCTTACATTCCTGATCAACCCGTCGCTCATACTGATCACCTGCTGGTCCGAAAGGGATTTGCTAGATACGACCTGTACATTCTGTGGGATTTCAATCAGCGGCGCATCCAGACGCAACGTGGGGGATGGTGTAAGGATGTTATAGCTCCCCCGCTTTTCGCTGATCAATACTTCCTCCAATTGTTGACTGGTCATGTCAATGATAAAATCAAGTGCATGGGTGTCTCCCGGGCGGGCAGTAATGGTTTTCGATTGGTTGGCAGTGCCCAGCGCACTGATTTCCAACGTCAGCGTACCCGCTTTTTGAAGTTCAATCCGGTAGGCACCCTCGTCGTCCGTCTGACTACCAAAAGGGGTACCCTTCACGCGAACCGAAACATGTCCTGCCGGCACCCCATTGGAGGTCGTAATTTTTCCCGTGATAACCGTGTGTCTCCCATTTTGTGCATATGCCGGATAAAACCCGAAGGTGGCTAATAGGATTAAAATCGCCAATTGTTTAATTAACCGCATCGTTGTTACTATTAAATAATTAGTCAATGTTAAAACTCCAGGTAGCAATACGATGGAGGTGCTTATGGTCCGCATCCGTTACGTCAGCGCTATGCAACGCTTCAACGAGGTAATGCCCCGGTCTATCGGGGACAAACGAAATCGCCCCATTATCGTCCGTATGGAAGGTTTTTTGCCAGCCATTGGGCGAAAACACCGTCACCTCTAAATCGGCCAACGGTTGATTGTCAAGTTGCGCATCGATGGAGATAGCCTTGCCAACAGTCTCCTTGCCAGCCGAACGAGCCAGTAAGCGGAAATCACCCACAGCCTCTACTGTTTGTTCAGCTTTTACCCCCACGTGCACAAAGGCGGCACCATTGAATTGGTATTTGTGGCCGTCGAAGGTTTCCGCAACGGGTTTGGTGATACTAAGGGCATAAACACCGTTTCTTTCGGGCGTAAATGCAGCTACATAGTGATCGGCTTTCGCAGTGACGGCTAATGGCTTGGTGCTGCCATCGGGTAGGTGTAATGTCAGCACAAATGAACCGACGTCGGACCACCAATCTTCAACGTTCTCCAATACCCCCTCAGACGGTTCGCCGTAATAAATACGGACCTGGTGCACGTTGCCCGATTTACCTATGGGGGCGGTATCGATCCACAGTGCGTGTGCCCATGCGGTAGAAAAAGAAAATAAACATACAATACAAACAACGATGACGTGTTTAGCTTTCATGATAATTAATGTGTTAGAAATGAAAAGATAAAATTGTGGAAAGGCCGTCGGAAGGCCCTGACGGGCATATTAGCAATAATTTTACAGGTGCCGATTGCCGCTGCAAACAAAATTTGCCTATTTTGCATAGCTTTTGAATGTATACCCATATTTTTAAAAGCAACCACCCTTGGTGGATGGGCCGTGCAGGTGCGAACTGCGCGGCCTTTTTATTTTACGAGGACAAATATAGACACTAGTTTATAATAAGTCTAAATAATTTACAATTAATTGTATCGGAAGTTGTCACCAACAAAAACGGGGTACCCCGATTGGCGTACCCCGTTTACTCATTAAACGTAATCGTTTTTAAACGGTTGGCAAATTCCAGCCCTGCCGGTATTGCCGCTTCACGAACTGGTTGACTTCATCGAAATTAGTCACCTTCATATTGTCGTTATCCCAAATCAACTTCAGGTTTCTTCCGGGATACTTGTTGTCGATACGCAAGTCTGACCCACGAATAGCCAAATTGGCCATGAGGAGCGCTTCGGTAAGCGGGCCGGCAATGGAAAATGGTGAGCTTACTTCCTTTTTACCATGGCCAGCAATACAGGCTTCAACCCACTGTGCATAGTGGCCGCCCGACCCGTTTGGCACCCGTTCGTACTTAACAGGCAACTGATGCTGCTTGG
This sequence comes from Parapedobacter flavus, assembly GCF_035818675.1. Classification (NCBI taxonomy): domain Bacteria; kingdom Pseudomonadati; phylum Bacteroidota; class Sphingobacteriia; order Sphingobacteriales; family Sphingobacteriaceae; genus Parapedobacter; species Parapedobacter flavus. The sequence goes on along the minus strand of NZ_JAYKZZ010000001.1, from coordinate 433,578 downwards.
TCAACGAAGTAGGTAACAACCTGGGGTTCTCCGCATAGCATCCAGCCATCATCTTGCCCTTGGTACCTACAAAGAGGATACCGTTACCGCCATCGCCGAATACCTCGTTCGGCCCCAGTTCTTCCGGGCGTTGCGGTTGTATACCGCCATCCATCCAATGGATTTTCACGTCGCCGGTTGTTTTTTCCGATTTCGGGAACGTAAGTACGGCGTAGCTCGAAGGTGGGCAACTTTCGGGAAAATACCCACGCTTGAACTCATCCACGTAGACGGATCCAACACTGGCCTGCACATCCTTTACATACTGGAGCCCTAAAATACTGAAAGGTGCCTCCATAATGTGGCATCCCATATCGCCAAGTGCACCGGTACCGTAATCCCACCAGCCGCGCCAGTTGAATGGCACTAACTTATCGATATAATCTTTATAGGGTGCGGTACCCAACCAAAGATCCCAGTCGAGCTCGTTGGGCACTTCTGCCTTCTGGGCCGGCCACTGGATACCTTGCGGCCACACCGGCCGGTCTGTCCACGTATAAATGGTATGCACGTCGCCGATGAGCCCAGCGTCAAACCATTCACGCATAATGCGGACACCATCGCCCGAAGCACCTTGGTTGCCCATCTGGGTTACTACCTTATATTTCTTTGCTGCCTGCGTCAGCGCACGCGCTTCAAACACATCGTGCGTAAGTGGTTTCTGTACATAGACGTGTTTGCCCAACTGCATCGCTGCCAGGGCCTGTACGGCGTGGTTATGATCGGGCGTAGATACCGACACCGCATCGATATGACGGTGTTCTTTATCGAGCATCTCCCGGTAATCCTTATAATATTTAGCCTGTGGGAACCGCTTTACGGAACCCGCTGCCCGTCGGTCATCCACATCACAAAGGAAGGCAATCTCCGCCTTACCACTGTCGTGGAAATTCTTAAGATCTGAATTTCCCTTACCACCTACACCAATACCCGCCACGACTAATTTGTCGCTGGGTGCAACGAACCCCGTACCGCCCAATACATGGCGCGGCACCACCATAAATCCTGCAGCAGCTGCAGCCCCGGTTTTGATAAAATCCCTACGGGTTGCACCTGCTTTTGACTGATTACTATTTTTCATCTAACATCTGATTAAATTGTTTTAGCTTTTCTGTTTCGCACGCCCTGCACACCGCAAGCCATACGCTGCTAATATAGCAAAACTGTCAGTAAGTTACGTAACAACTTACTGACAGTTAATGATTAATTACCGTATCCCGGATTCGGATCCAGCGACGGGTTACGCTGTAATTCATCGTCCGGAATGGGGAACAACAGGTGGCCTTCGCCATATGTAGCACCAAAATTGTTCTGGTGACCGATGACGTCCACAAAATCAATCTGGCCATCCGCACCCGTTACGGGGAATTGCCGCGTGCGTTGGATATCGGACCACACGTAGAACTCAAAAATCAATTCGCGCAGGCGCTCCTTCCACACTTCTTCCACAAATTGCTGTGGGCTTAGACCTGTCAAATCAGCTTTAACTTGGGCGGTGGTCTGTTTCCAATAAGCTCGGCTCCTTACCTGTGCCAAATAGTCAACGGCTTCGGCGGTAACACCTTCCGATTGGGCAATCGCCTCTGCCGCTACCAATAAAACATTGGCATACGTTATGATCGGCAGGTCTTTACCCGATGTAGCAGTCTCCAAAGAGGCTTGTTCATCAAACCAGATATGGGGCGCCGTATCGAAATGAGCAACCGTGCCGTCGGCCCTTGTCAACGACGAATGGAAGTATTGTTTTTCCTGGATACGCAAGTCTTCATCCGTATCGTAAGCCTGCAACAGATCAGCCGTAGGCCGATACGCGTTGTTGAAAATCGCATACGCCAACTCCGGTGCCATGCTTACCGGGAAGGCGTATTGTGTATACCCCGAATTGGAAATACCCACTTCATACTCATAGTAATAGATTTGTTCATTCGGAAGATTGTCCGCAATCCGCGCTTTATTATAGGCGCTGTTGGCAACGACAACATCCCCTTCCGCATCTCTTCCGTGCGAGGTAAGGCTATACACACCGCTGGATACGATACTGCGGGCCACTTGGGCGGCGTCTGCATACCGGTCGGCCTGTAGCGGGTATCCGCTCATTGTGAGGTATACTTCCGCTAGCAATGCTTGCGCCGCACCCTGCGTTATCCGGTTTTCATTACCACTCATCGTAGCCGCCGAAAGCACGCCGTCTTGGGTGGCAAACGTCAGGTCTTCAATGATAAGCGCGTATACGTCAGCAACGGGCGCCCGTTCAATATACAGGTTCTCCAAGCTTTCGTACGGCTCAGTGATCAACGGTACCCCACCGAAAAAGCGAACGAGGTAATAATAATTCATCGCTCTGAAAAAACGAGCTTCTGCAAGCAGCTTATTGGCTTCGGATTCAGGTAATCCCGGTGTTGTTGGAATATACTTGATGGCATTGTTTGCGCGTGAAATGCCTAAATACATATCGCGCCAAAATCCACCCAGGTAACCCGACATATTCACGCTATTCAAGGTAAGTTCTTGGGCATGCTGCACATGGACTTCCTGCCCCTTGTAGTCATTGTCTACCAACCCCGACATGTAAGGCCCAAACATCAGTCTCGACCCGGAATAAACACCACCACCAAATAACGATGGTGCCCCCGACCGATACAGCGCGTTCACCGCATTATAGGCATGGTCCGAATTTTTAAAAAACTGGTTCGGCGCGATCTCATCTTTCGGCACTTCGGTCAAGAACTCCGAGCAGGAGGTTGCCAGTACTCCTGCGGTAACTATGATTGCTATTAACTTTTTCATCTTCAATAGTTTTAAGGTTAGAATTGGAAACTGGTGCCTATCGTAAACGTGCGTGGGTTGGGGTATTGGAAGAAGAAAATATTCTGCCCCCATTGATTGCCGCCCCAAGATGTGGCCTCCGGATCGTATCCTTTGAATTCCTTGGAATCGATCAGGAATGCATTCTGTACGCTGGCATAGACCCGCAGGCCTTTCAGGTTCATCCTGTCCAGCGACACGCTGCCGAAATTGTATCCAAGCGAGATGAGGTTTCCGCGCAGATACGAGCCATCCGCTACCCAATGGTCATCCACTTCGCTGTTCTGGCCAGAATAAGCACCGTTTCTAATCTGTTGCACCATCGTATTTTGGTTGGTTTCCGTCCAACTGTCATACAAGGTTGTTGCCAAGCCGTTTGACAGGCCGGTACGATCTTCCATGGAGTGCGTGAACTGCTGCAGGATATCCACTCCCCAAACAAACTGGAGGTCGACAGTAAGGTCGAAATTCTTATAGCTGAAGTTATTCACGAAGCTACCTACCCAGTCGGGCAGGCCGTTGCCAATGATGGTCCGTTCGGCACTACGCTTGGCAACACCCGGAATGGCGCCTACTGCCGCAGCTTCATCAGCTTCATCCGCACCCCACGTTCCCAACCGCTGGTAGCCCCAATACGAGCTCAGCGGCTCACCTACGCGCAATATGGTTTGGCTTCCCGACACCCAGTTGGGGCCCGGAAAGATATCCTCGTCATTTTCTCCCAACTCCTCAATACGATTTTTGTTGAAACTGAAGTTGAGTGTAGACTCCCAATTGAACGCATCATTCGCTATTGGCACACCACTTAACAGTACTTCAACACCTCGGTTGGATACCGAGCCGATATTATCTCTTACCCCCGTGAAACCGGTGGAAGTAGGTACCGGCTTATCGAGCAGTAAATCCGTCGTAAGTTTGTAGTAATAATCGAATGCCACGGTAAGACGACGGTTATACATTGCCAAGTCAAAGCCAACATCAAATTGGTTGGTCTTCTCCCATTCCAAATTGGGGTTTGGCAGGCGATTGACATAGCTTTGTGACACGCGGCCTCCATTAAGCAGCGTCGTTCCGGTCGATATCGTTCCGAGCGATTGGTACGTAGGGATTTCGGTATTACCGGTTATCCCGTAACTCGAACGGATTTTAAGCTCGTCCAACGCTTGCACATCGCTTAAAAATGACTCTTCCGATAACACCCAGCCCAGACCTGCCGACGGAAAGATACCATACTTGTTGTTTTCACCGAATCGCGACGAACCGTCAATCCGGCCCGTTACGGTCACCAAATAGCGGTCTTTGTAGCTGTAGCTCCCCCGCAAAAAATAAGAGTTCATCGCCCATTTGTCGTACGACGACCCCGGTGCCCCCGGTTGGCTGGCCGATTGGATGGCGTTGAAACGGAAAAAATCGTCCGCGAAACCCTCGGCAGAAACCCAATTGTTCTCATAGATCCGTTGCTGCCAACTTAATCCGAGTACAGAATTAATACGGTGGTCGCCTATCTCCTTGTTGTAATTCAGGTAAGTTTCCTCCTGCCAATAAAAAGACCGCTGGTTTTCCAGGTAAGCACGGCCCAGTGGCTGTGAAATGTTAATCAAGTCAGTCGGGCTGTACTCCTGGATGTTGGTATCGTGCTTGTCAAATCCGAATTGCGTACGTAGATCCAATCCGGGCAGGATGTGGAACGTAAGGTAAGCATTTCCAAACAGCTGTTGCCGCTTGCGGAGCCGATCCTGTGTTTCCAGTACATGCACCGGATTAGGGATAGCCTCCAAGCCGAACGGGTCGGTGATCATACTGCTATTCGACCATGTCCCATCGGGGAACTTCACCGGAAATATCGGCACCATCTCAAGCATCGACCGCCGTGGCATCTGGTGCCCCCCGCCTTCTTCGAATTCATTTTCTTTCGTGTAATTCGCCAGCAAATTAACTCCCAAAGACAGCCAATCTTTTGGCTGGGCATCGTAAGCAATCTTACCATTGATGCGTTGCACATCATTGCGAAGCATAATCCCTTGCATGTTCGCATAGTTGATAAAGGCGCCAAACGACGAATTATCGGCCTTGGTTTGTACGGCAAACTGGTGGTTGTGAGACACCGCCGTACGTGTCGCTTCTTCCTGCCAATCGGTATCGTACAAGGGGTTCCCTTCTGCATCGAAGAGCCTTGGGTCATCCCTGGTAAGTGTTGGAATAGTGCCCGTACTGTATTTGGTGTGGTTGGCAAAACCACGCTCAATGACCTCCAGCCATTCGGCGGAATTAAGCACATCGATCTTGCGCGGCAGTGTACCCACATTCAGGAAACCGTCGTAACTCACGACCGTACCGGCGACTTTCGCGCCCCGTTTGGTACTGATCAATATGACACCATTTGCTCCCCGGGCACCGTAGATGGCCGTGGATGAGGCGTCTTTAAGGATCTCCATCCGCTCGATGTCGTTGGGATTGAGGAATTGGATGCTCTCCATCGCTACCCCATCAACGACAAACAACGGGTTTGAAGAGGAATTTATGGTACCCAGCCCCCTGATCAGGATACGCGGACTCCCTGATGGGGAACCCGAGTTCAGGAACACGTTGACGCCCGCAACGCGGCCCTTCATACCTTGTAGCGCGTTGTTGACCGGAGCTTGCAGCAAGTCTTCTGCCGACAGCACCCCTATTGATCCCGTCAAGTCGGATTTCCGCTGCGTACCATACCCTACCACCACCACTTCCTCTAAACTCTCGGCGTCTTCTTCCAGCCGTACATTAATGGTGGCTGCCTGCCCCACCACAATTTCCTGAGGTGTATAACCCAAATAAGAAAACACCAGGATTTCGCCCGCCTCAGCCGCAATCGTGTACTGTCCCGAGTCATTGGTCGCCGCCCCCCGTGAGGTACCTTTCACGGCAACCGACACGCCTGTCAAAGGTGCGCTATCTGCGGCACTGGTTACCGTGCCGATAATCGTTTGCTGCGCAGCTGGGGCTATCAGATGTGATCTTGTGTGCCCATTGCTTCCCGCAACTGCAGGCTCCGCCAGCAATGCGGCGGCTAGCGAAAGTAAGGCCAATCGCATACTCCCGCCACATGCATTAGTTAATCGTTGATTCATCATTTTGTGTGTTTGGTAAATCATTCACTTTGGTTCATTATTTATTGTTGGATCAATATATTGTTGGTTCATAACGGGCCGCCGCGCCTGGAAATCGTACCGACTCCCCCACCGCTTTCCATCTGATCAAATACAGCAATCACTAAATTATTTTAGCAAATTGATGAATAAAAAATATGTGTCGCCATGTCTACGAATGTTTTAACAGGTAAGCAACTTTATTTGTTTGTTTTTTCTTTGGTTTGTTAGCTGTGCAACACGAGCCAAACAACGGGGCCAAGGTATGTAATAATTGATGTAGTTGCAAACAAAATCAGCATCAGGCATTTTCCCATTACGGCAAAATTTAGGTAAATTTGCCCCAAACAGCGTAAAACATGAAGATTATCGCCATTGGCCGAAACTATACCGAACATGCCAAGGAGCTACACAATCCGGTACCGGAACAGCCGATTATTTTTCTTAAACCCGACACCGCACTCTTGAAAGACAACCGCGATTTCTATTATCCGGCTTTCTCCGAAAACATCCACCACGAAGTGGAAGTCGTTCTCCGCATCGCCAAAGAAGGAAGACACATCGGCGCGAAGTTTGCGCATACCTATTACGATGCTATCGGCTTAGGAATCGACTTCACCGCGCGGGATATCCAACAGCAACACAAGGAAAAGTCCTTGCCATGGGAGCTCGCAAAGGCATTTGATGGGTCGGCACCCGTTAGCACGCTGTATCCAAAAGATACGTTCGGCGACGTCTATAACCTCGCTTTTCGATTGGATAAAAATGGAGAGACGGTACAACAGGGCAACACCACCGACTTAATTTTTTCATTTGAGGACATCTTGGTGTTCGTGTCGCAGTATATCACCCTGCGCAAGGGCGACCTGATTTTCACCGGTACACCGGCAGGCGTGGGTCCGGTAGCTATCGGCGATTACCTCGAAGGATACATCGGCAACCAACGCGTGTTCCATTTTCATGTAAAATAACAATAGCGTATATGAAGGTTTTCTGTTTCTGTATCGGCCTGTTTTTCGCAACGCTTATGGCTGGGGCGCAACCCAGCATCATCACTACGCGCGATTACCCCGTTGGCTATTTCCGGAACCCACTGAGCATTGCACCCCAGGCCTCGGGCACATTCGGTGAACTGCGGTCGACACATCTCCATGCCGGCGATGACTACCGTACCCAGCAACGGGTGGGTTTACCGATCTTCGCCGTGGCCGATGGATACGTATCGCGCATACGCGTACAGATAGGGGGCGGTGGTAACTCCGTGTATATTGCCCACCCCAACGGGTACACCAGCGTGTACCTGCACATGCAAGAGTTCACCCCCCAGCTTGCAGCCATTGTAAAAGCAAAGCAATATGAACTGGAGCGCTTTGACGTGGATGTTCCGCTAGACTCAACGACCTTATTACTGAAAAAAGGCGACCGAATAGGTTTATCAGGCAACACAGGCAGTTCCCAAGGACCACACCTCCATTTCGAATTACGCGATACCGAAACCGAAGCGCCCCTTAATCCGCAGCTCTTCGGACTGGAATTTCCCGATAACATCCCCCCCACCATACGCGGCGTAACCGTGTATGATCTTGCCGACCGGCCCTTCAGTGAACTGACGCCGAGAAGGCACCTGTCGTTGACCGACAAGCAGACCATCCGTGTAAACGGCCGGTTCGGCATCGGTATCAACACCTCCGACCGGCATAACGGCACCACCTTCAATAATGGTGTATACTCCATCGAGCTCTGCTTGGACAATAAACCTATCAGCACCGTCCTTTTTGAAGAATTGTCGTTTGCTACTTCGCGGGCTATCCACTCCTACATCGATTACCCCTATTACATCCTCAAGCGAACGCGGATACAGAAGAGTTTTAAAGACCCCAATAACCCCATCAACATTTTCCATTTCCTCGAGGGCGATGGCAGCATCATGATTACCGATAACCTCGAGCACACCCTCATGTACCGGGTGCGCGACGTGCATGGAAACACCAGCACCCATACCCTGAAAGTGAAAAACGACCCATCGTATATACCCGACCGGCAACGCACTACCGGTACGGCAATGTTCAGGTACGACAGCGAAAACCGCTTCGCTGCCGACCATATCGAAGTCATCATGCCCAAAGGGGCGCTGTACGACCATCTGCATTTCAACTACCACCAAGGAGCCCGTCCGAAAGATGGATACTCGATGGTACAGCACGTGCATAACCGTTTCATCCCGCTCTTCGAAAGCTATGAACTCAAGATCAAACCCGACAGCACGCTGACCGATGCCCTGAAAGCCAAAGCCATCATTGTCAACGACCACGGCAACTCGTACGGCGGTAACTTCGATGACGGCTGGGTACGTACCAAAACCCGCTCGTTCGGCAGCTTCCACATCGCCGTGGATACCGTGCCGCCAACTATCAGTCCGCAGAACATCAGCCCGGGCAAAGACATGGGGGCGGCGCGGCGCGTAAGCTTCAAAATTTCCGATAACCTATCGGGCATCCAATCATTCAATGGCTACATCGATGGCAAATGGGTGCTGATGGCGTACGACCCCAAATCACGATCACTGTGGCATGAATTTGAGCCTAGCCTACCCACCAGCAAGCATCAGTTACGGTTGGAGGTGGTCGACTGGAAAGACAACAAACAGGTTTATGAGGCCTCATTTTTAAAATAACACATCGAAATCCGTAAAATTATGGCAATACTGAAAGTGGGCGACAAAGCCCCGGCAATCACAGCGACAAACCAACACGGCCAAGCGGTGTCTTTGAGCGACTTCAAAGGCAAGAAGGTCATTCTCTATTTTTACCCGAAAGATAACACCCCAGGCTGCACCACCGAGGCTTGCAACTACCGCGACAACTATCAATCGCTGCTGGCGGATGGGGTTGAGGTTATTGGTGTCAGCGTCAACTCCGAACGCTCCCACCGCAATTTCGCCAGCAAATACAACCTGCCTTTTAACTTACTTGTTGACACCGACCAGCGCATCGTCAACGACTATGGTGTTTGGGCTCAAAAGTCACTCTTCGGAAGAAAATACATGGGCACGCTGCGCACCACGTTCGTCATCGACGAGGAAGGCGTCATCACACATATCATAGACAAGGTCGATAACCAGCGGGCCTCCCAGCAGGTGAGGGAATTACTCGGCTGATCTGCCCAACATGACTTTCGTCAGGCTACAGTTACCTGATTTGCCGACCGATGAGGTCGCCGTCAGCTACCGACCGCCGCGTTGATAGCGGCCCGGCGCGCAATGTGGGCAAACGATACCACTTTGTGTTCCTGCTCCAGCACATCATAGATGAGCAGTACCTTCTCCCATATCCGGTCCCGCTCGGCATCCTCCCCGCGCATCTCAGCAGCGGTGTCCAAAAAATCGGCTAGCAGACTCAGCTCCTCGGGGAGAAAGTCTGCCTTATCCAATTGCTGACGGAAGATATTCGCCGGTGTTTCCAGCAGGTCGGTAATCGACGTCCCGAAATATTCGCCCAGCACCGATTCCAATGTCGCTACCGCCTCGGCATGTTGATCTTCGACAATAAGCCGTTTCACCTTGGCCAACGTGTGGCTCAGTTGCTGCATCATCGCCGTTAATGAATCTCTTTTCAGCATCGTTTAATCCAACTCTCCTTCCATTACGTAGCCCAGCATATATTCCTGGAATTTTTCATAGTATACTTTAAAGTGCTCCCTGCGGTGCGGTGCATCCAGTTCCAGGAATAATATTCCCTGATCTTGGAAATCAAATGGCTGTATGGTCATATTATCTTTAAAGGATACCCCCTTATTACCTTGCAATTTATACACCGCTTCCTTGGCACACCAGCACGCATAGAGCTTCTCGATATGGTCTCTGCCGATCGCCGCAAGCTCGTCGGCCTTCATGAACTTGTCGGCAATACGGACGATCTTCGGCTTCACCAATTCCAGATCGATACCTACTTCGCCATTGTCGCTCATCATCACCGCCGCATAATCAAACGAGTGCGTCAGTGAAATACGCTGCGGGAAATTCACCAGATAAGGTTTACCGTTTTCGTCTGACGGACAGTCGATGAATCCCGTTGTATCCAACATCGTACGCAATAAAACACGCGTGGCCAGCCAGTGCAGCGTGCGCTTGCCCTTGTTCAACCGACTCAAGATGGCCCTTTCGCGATCATCCAGTTGGATTCGATGGATCAGGTCTTCAGACGATTCTTCAATCCGCCAGATAGCAAACCGAACGTTATTGCCCAACTCCCGTAAATATGCTAAAGCCATGAAACCAAAAATAGCGATTTATTACCAAATACCCCTAAAAATCTGATTCATTAGTGTATTTTTGTCACGAGCTTATTTAAAAAATGATTTTATCCGACAAACGTATCTTAGAGGAGCTGGACAGCGGTTCCATCGTTATCGAGCCTTTCCGGAGGGAATGCCTTGGCACCAATTCGTACGATGTGCACTTGGGCAAATACCTCGCTACATACAGAGACCGCGTACTGGATGCGAAAAAACACAACGAGATTATCCACTTCGAAATCCCAAAGGATGGCTTCGTGCTGGAGCCGAACACGCTATACCTCGGTGTGACACTTGAATATACCGAAACGCATAAGCACGTTCCTTTTCTGGAAGGCAAGTCGAGCACCGGCCGGTTGGGCATCGACATCCACGCTACAGCAGGCAAAGGGGATGTGGGTTTCTGCAACACTTGGACACTAGAGATTTCCGTGGCGCAGCCCGTGCGCATTTATGCGGGTATGCCCATTGGCCAGCTGATCTATTTCCACGTGGAGGGCGATATCGAAATTCTGTACAATACCAAAGGCAATGCCAAGTACAACAATAAGACCACCCGCCCCGTGGAGAGTATGATGTGGAAGAATGAATTTTAACTCCCGCCGAACTCCATCAGATAAGCCTTCAGGAATTCATCAATATCACCATCAAGCACAGCTTGCGTGTTGGAAGTCTCCACGTTGGTACGCAGGTCCTTCACCAGCTTATAGGGATGCAGCACATAATTCCTGATTTGCGAGCCCCACTCAATTTTCTTCTTGCTCCCCTCTATCGCCGCGCTGGCTTCCTCCCGTTTGCGCATCTCGATTTCGTACAGCTGTGATTTCAGTAGACGCAATGCATTGTCTTTGTTTTGCAGTTGCGAGCGCGACTCTTGGTTTTTGATGATGATGCCCGTAGGTTTATGGTGCAGGCGCACAGCCGTTTCCACCTTATTCACGTTCTGGCCACCGGCGCCGCCGGACCGGAAGGTATCCCACTCGATTTCCGAGTCCTTCACGTCGATTTCGATGTTGTCGTCCACCAGCGGATATACGTATACAGATGCAAAAGACGTGTGCCGCTTGGCATTGGAGTCGAACGGCGAGATACGCACCAGTCGGTGCACACCATTTTCGCCTTTCAGGTATCCGTAGGCGAAGTCGCCCGAAAACTGTAGCGTGACGGTTTTGATACCTGCCACATCACCTTCCTGATAATCCTGCTCGGTCACTTTGTAGCCGTTGCTTTCGCCCCACATGATGTACATCCGCATCAGCATGCCCGCCCAGTCGCAACTCTCCGTACCGCCGGCGCCGGCCGTAATCTGCAATACGGCATCCAGCTGGTCTTCTTCCGCACTGAGCATGTTTTTAAACTCCAGTGCTTCCACCCTGTCTAGCGCAATGTCATACTGTTCCTGCGCTTCGCCTTCGGAAGCATCGCCGGCCTGGTAAAACTCGAACATCACGGCGGTGTCGTCCACCGAAGCGGCGACCTCGTCGAAGTGGTCGGTCCAGATTTTCTTGCTCTTAATGGATTGCAGGACTTTCTCGGCCGCCTTGGAGTCGTCCCAAAAGCCGGGCTCCAACGTGGTGGCCTGTTCGCTTTCTATTTGGTTCTTGCGCGCATCGATGTCAAAGGTGCCTCCTTAGGGAAGCTGTTCTATCCCTCAAGTCCTGTATCTGTTCTTTGGTCATGAGCGCAAAGGTATGGATTTTTGATGTTTTCCGGTTTATCTTTTTCACGCAAAGGTCGCAAAGGTCTGTCGCAAAGATTGCCAAAGACACTTCTTTGCTGGCTTTGCGTGCGTCCTACGGTTGATGGAAAAAAGCCTATCAAGGTGCCACCATCTGCATCAGTATGCCGCACAGGTAACCCCCATACGTACCTACGGCGTAGCCAAGCACGGCAATGAACACACCCACGGGAACCAACGCCGAGTGGAACGCCGCGGCAGTAACCGATGCGGACGCCACGCCGCCGATGTTGGCCATGCTGCCAATGGCCAGGAAAAAGAAAGGGGCTTTAACCAGTTTGGCCACAATGAAAAGCAACAGCGCATGGAAGGCCAACCAGGTGAGACCCACTAAAAATAAGCCAGGATTATCCAAAATAGCGAATATATTCATCTGCATCCCAATCGTGGCAATGAGCACATATAAGAAAACCGTCGCCAAGCGCGATGCGCCTTTCGCTTCCAACCGTCGGGCCTTGGTAAACGACAACCCGATACCCATCATCGTGGCCAACAATATCAACCAGAAAAAGCTCGACGTGAGGCTAAATTTATCAAGCTGCGGGGCATGCATGCTTATATAGTTTGCAATACGGCCCGACAATAAGTGGGCAATCCCGGTTACACCAAAAGCAACCCCCAGCATAATGATGTAATCCTTGGTTTCGTTGACCTTCCCGGTGTCTTCGGTATACGCCTCCATCCGCTGGGTGAGCTCCTGTACTTCATTACCTTCAGCCTTGAAGTAACGGTCGAGCTGCTGTTGCTTGCTTGCTCCATAAAGCAATATAGCCATCCATCCGTACGCCACGAACACATCCACCGCTACGGCGACCGCAAAAATCTCCGCGGGAGGTTCAAAAATACGGAACAGCGCGGCTTGGTTGGCCCCACCGCCGATCCACGAGCCGGCCAGTGTGGCCAACCCCTTCCATACTTCGCCCGACACCACCTCGGGTGCGAACAACGAAAACAACCACACCGCAAACGGCCCACCCAATATGATCCCTATCATACCGGTAAAGAACAACAAACCGGCGTTTTTCCGGAGTTTCCATACTTCCCGGAAATTCAAATTCAAGGTAAAAAGCACCAAACACGCCGGAAGCAGGTAATTGGAGCTCATGCTATACAATTCAGATTCGCTGCCGGATATGACATTGAACGAATTGAACAATCCCGGCACAAAATAACAGAGCAACAGCGGCGGCAAGATGGTATAAAACTTACGGAGTCCGGCATGTTTACTGTTGGATGTATAGAAAATGATGGCCAAAATGACCATCAGCAGGCCGAATACAACAGCATCATCGGTAATCAGCGGGGAAGCATTTGCAGTGTTATCCATGGTTGTTAATTGGCGGATCAAACTTCGTTGGTACGCGCCAAAGGTAAAAAAAATGCCCGACTCGTTGGCCGGACATTTTTCACATTTGAAAATACCGAAAGGGATTTCCGTTACTGTTGCAGGTTCAGCCGGATAGGCAAGGTGTACGCCACCCGCACGGGCCGGCCATTCTGAACGCCCGGCGACCACTTGCTGCTGCGTTGCAATACGCGGATGGCGGCGTCACCTGTGCCATATCCCAAATCCCTGACAATTTTCATATCGGTAAGGCTACCGTCTTTTTCGACCACGAACGACACCTGCACTATGCCCTTCACTCCCTCTTCTATTGCCTCTTGCGGGTAATCGTAGTTTTCGCCGATATATTTCATGAATGCCCCCATGCCCCCCTGTGGCTTCGGATCGATCTCGACCGACTGGAATATCAGGTCTTTGGATTCTTCGTCCTGTTCTTTTTCACCTACCCGCACCTGCACCACCGTTGGTTCTGGGAATTGTTTTTTCCCACTGGCCGCCTTGGCATCACCATTCTTTTGTGGAGCGGGTTCAACCATTGGGGGCGGCGGGGGTTGATAGCCCATGATAACGATCTCGCCCAATGCATTATACCCGTTGGGAGCCGGAGGTGGTGACACGTCGACGGGATCAGTATTCGAAAGCCTAAAATGGATATACACCATACTTTTACCCATCGGCGCCGCATGCCGTACCGGATCCAATTGAAGGGCCTTTCTCACCTCTTCCTCCTGCCCATCGCCCAGCTCGTTGAGAAACGAGATATTTTCTATCGCGCCGCCGTCGGTCTTTTCAAAGGTAAAGGCCAGTATGCCCTGTGTGCCGTTGCGTATGGCCTCCTCCCGATACATCACATGCATACCCAAGGCCTTCTTAAACGCCTTCGCATCGACCGTCCCCGCTGTCGATGACAACGTTTCCGTGGAATCGGTCTCCCCTCCGGCCTTACCTTGATGGTTACACGCCAGCGAAAAAACAAGCATCCCCGCAACGACCGGTAACAATGCGGCATAGCGCCAGCCGTGGCCATTGGGCGACTTATCGCGCAACAGCATGGCGATACGCCGCTTCAACAGGTTACTGTTTGAGAACGAGTTGACCAATGCCGGGCCGCTTGCTCCCATGGCACGCGACACCAACAGCTCGGCATACGCAAATTGGTCGTCGGCAGCGGTCCGCCCATCGGCAATATATTCATGCTGCAGCCGCAGGGCCCGTTCATAGAGGTACACCACCGGGTTGAACCAATTGAAAATCTTCACCACCTGCATCACCACAATATCCGCGCTGTGCCACTGCCGCGCATGTACCTGTTCGTGGTGGGCAATCTGATGACTCCCGTATGCCGTGCGGTCAATGCGTATCATGCCGAAAAAGGAAAAAGCCTCACCAGCCCGCCCCCGTCGCAGTGCGCGGACGGTCCCAAATGCCTGCAACAGCACGTAGAGTGTGGCGATGCTACAACCCACCGCATATAATATGGAAATGTAGGACGTTGCCGATGTCGGGGATTTCGCCATGCCAACCTCACCGGCAAGCGGCTCGGATGCCGAACCACCCAATTCGATAATGGGCAGCTGATACAGGTACACGACACTGTCGTCGAATCCGGCGTATTCGGCAAGTGGAAGTGTAAATGCCAATAACAAGCCCGTGAGCAAATAAATACGGTTCCCCTGGAAGAAGGTTTCCCCGCGCAAAAAGAGGTAATAAAAACCGTAGAAAACACAGAGATATAGGTTGGCTAATACGAAGTACATCATAACGTTAAGTTTTAATCGTGAACGGTTGGGTTACCCCGTTACTTTTTCTTCTTCTTTGCGTCTTCAAGCAGCTTCAACAACTCGTCGGCATCCTTCAAATCGAGCTTCTGCTCGTCAAGGAAGAACGAAAGCATGTTCCTCGCCGAATTGTCGAAATAACCGTGAAGCAGCTTACCCGCCGCAAACGTGCGGTAGTCTTCTTTGGATACCACGGCGTAGTACCGGTGGCTTTTGCCGAATGCCTCATGGGCCACAAAACCCTTGGTCTCCAATATCCGTACAATGGTGGACACCGTATTGTAAGCCGGCTTGGGATCGGGCAGCCGCTCGATAATGTCTTTGACAAAACCTTTCTTCAGGTCCCATAGTTCCTGCATGATCTGTTCTTCAGCACGCGTCAGTTCCTTGAGTTCTTTCATTGTATCTTATTTTTCGTTAAATCCATCCTGTTTACATCACCAAAGGTACAAACTAATATTATAGTTTCATAATTAATTCTTTAGTTTTTACAAAAGCCGTCAAAACGTTTGATTATCCCAATCTTTTTACGTTCGTATGAATATCCCAACGGGAAATTTATCCGTACTTTGCTGGCAACAAATACGGCAGTACATGAAAATCGGTATCGTATGTTATCCCACCTTTGGTGGAAGCGGTGTAGTTGCTACGGAATTGGGTAAGGCTTTGGCTGCTAATGGGCACCAGATTCACTTCATCACCTACAGCCAACCGGCCCGGCTGGATTTCTTTTCGGAAAACCTCTACTACCATGAGGTAACGATATCCAAATACCCGTTGTTCGACTTCCCCCCCTACGAACTCGCATTGGCGAGCAAGCTAGTGGATGTAGTACGGTTTGAAAAACTAGATGTACTGCATGTGCATTACGCCATCCCGCACGCCTCAGCGGCGTTCATGGCCAAGCAGATCCTGGCCACCTATGGCATCAATATACCGGTAGTCACCACATTGCACGGCACGGACATCACCTTGGTGGGTAAAGACGCCAGCTACAGTCCGGTGGTTACTTTTTCCATCAACCAGTCGGACGGGGTTACGGCGGTTTCCGAAAACCTGAAAGCGGAGACATTGGATCATTTCGACATCAAGCGCGAAATCCGGGTTATACCGAACTTTATCGATCTGGGTCGGTTCAACCTCCAGCCGCGGCAGCATTTCAAACAGGCCATCGCCCCCGGCGACGAACGCGTGCTGGTGCACACTTCTAACTTCCGGAAGGTGAAGCGCACCACCGATGTGATCCGTATCTTCAAGAAGGTGCAGGAGAAAATCCCCAGCAAGCTGCTGATGGTGGGCGACGGACCTGAACGTACCGCAGCCGAACAATTGTCGCGTGAGCTCGGTGTAGCCAACGACATCCGCTTTCTGGGAAAACAAGATGCCGTTGAAGAAATCCTCTCGGTGTCCGACCTGTTCCTCATCCCTTCCGGTTCGGAAAGTTTCGGCTTGGCCGCCCTGGAAGCCATGGCCTGCAAGGTCCCCGTCATCTCATCAAACACGGGCGGGCTGCCCGAACTGAATATCGATGGGGTAACCGGATTTCTCGCTGAGACAGGTGACGTGGATGCGATGGCGGCCCATGCTATTTATATATTGGAAGATTGCGATCGGCTGCAACAGTTCAAGGAAGCAGCACTGAACCGGGCCAAGGATTTCCAGCTGGCCAACATCATGCCGTTATACGAACAGTATTACAAAGAAGTCATCGCTGGCAGTTAAAAAATTTCTTTTATCTTTGGCGCTTGGGAGTCCCCTTCCAAGACAGTAAAAATATGAAATACAAGCGCATCCTACTCAAACTCAGCGGTGAGGCCCTCATGGGCGACCAGCAATATGGTATCGACATCAACCGCGTCGCCCAATACGCTAAAGACATCAAGGAAATCCACGGCAAGGGGATGGAAATCGCCATCGTTATCGGTGGCGGCAACATCTACCGCGGGCTCAGTGCCGAAAAGGCGGGCATGGATCGTGTGCAGGCCGACTATATGGGTATGTTGGCCACGGTGATCAACAGCATGGCGCTGCAGGATGCCCTCGAGAAACTCGAAATAAAAACTCGCCTACTCACGGCCATCAAAATGGAGCAGATCTGTGAGCCTTTTATCCGCAGGCGGGCGGTGCGCCACCTCGAAAAAGGCCGCGTGGTTATCTTCGGTGCCGGTACGGGTAACCCCTATTTCACTACCGATACAGCAGCGTCACTCCGCGCCATCGAAATCAATGCCGATGTGGTACTCAAAGGTACCCGTGTAGACGGCATCTATACCGCCGATCCGCTGAAAGATGCATCGGCCACCCGTTTTGACGAGATCACCTTCCAAGATGTGTATAACCGCGGCCTCAGCGTGATGGATATGACCGCCTTCACCCTGTGCCAGGAGAATAAACTACCCATCATTGTTTTCGACATGAACAAGCCCGGTAACCTCGCCCGGTTGGCAAATGGAGAACATGTTGGTACGCTAGTACGAGAATAACGACTGTTGACTAACCCATATAATAAACGCATAACCATGGACGAACTGATATCCTTACAACTGGAAGATAGTACCGAGCAGATGAACAAAGCGGTGGCATTCGCCGAGTCGGAGCTCGTTAAAATCCGTGCGGGCAAGGCCATGCCTTCCATGCTCGACGGCATACACGTAGATTACTACGGTACAGCCACACCACTGGCGCAGGTAAGCAACATCAACACCCCCGATGCCCGTACACTGGTGGTGCAACCTTGGGAGAAAACCATGCTGGCCCCGATCGAAAAAGCCATCCTCGATGCCAACATCGGGTTGACGCCCCAGAATGATGGCAGCATCATCCGGCTCAATATCCCACCGCTCACCGAAGAGCGTCGCCGCGATCTGGTAAAGAAAGTAAAGGAGGAGGCCGAAAGAGGGCGCGTAGCCGTGCGCAACATCCGCAAGGATGCCAATGATACCATCAAGAAGCTGAAAGCCGACGGCGTATCCGAAGATGAAATCAAGGCCGGTGAGGCCGAGGTTCAGAAACTTACTGACACCTACATCACCAAGGTCGATCAATTGGCCGAAGCGAAGGAAAAAGATATCATGACGGTTTAACGGCTGTTATTAGCGTGAAATTCTGACATTTACTTATTGTAGTTAGCTCTGGGTATACGAGGGCTCTGCATGCTGCTCTCCGGATTGCGCTTTCCGTACTCCGGTTTGAGCTAATCCATGTAGGGGTTACGCCTTCCGTACTCCGGTTTGGGCTAATCCATGTAGGGGTTGAGCGTTCCGTACTCCGGTTTGGACGAATCCATGTAGGGGTTGAGCTAATCCATGTAGGGGTTAGGTCTTCCGTACTCCGGTTTGGACGAATCCATGTAGGGGTTAGGCTAATCCATGTAGGGGTTGAGCCATCCGTACTCCGGTTTGGGCGAATCCATGTAGGGGTTGAGCAAATCCATGTAGGGGTTGAGCCATCCGTACTCCGGTTTGGGCGAATCCATGTAGGGGCTTAGCTAATCCATGTAGGGGTTGCGCCTTCCGTACTCCGGTTTGGGCGAATCCATGTAGGGGCTAAGCTAATCCATGGAGGGGTTGAGCCATCCGTACTCCGGTTTGGGCGAATCCATGTAGGGTTTAAGCAAATCCATGTAGGGGTTGCGCGTTCCGTACTCCGGTTTGGGCGAATCCATGTAGGGGCTAAGCTAATCCATGTAGGGGTTGAGCCATCCGTACTCCGGTTTAGGCTAATCCATGTAGTGGTTGCTAATCCGTGCAACTTTGTCATTATAATTACTTAAACCTCCCGACGGATTTGCAGGCCAACAACGATTTTTTTATATTCGTAACGACCGTAAAACGTCATATCGTCAGCGATAAGTGTTCGGTATGTTTTTTGTCCGGCTAAGTGAGTAAGTGGTCTGTGAACGTGTGAGTAAAATTAGGGATCGTAGCACATAGCGGGCAAAACAGCAAAAGGCAAACAGCAACAAAGAAAAATATTATGATCAGTTATTGGATTATTTTTGGCGGTATCATGCTGGTGAGCATGATCGTGCAGTGGCGCTTCAAGAGCAAATTCAAGAAGTATTCGGAGACCCCGCTCAGCAGCGGGATGACCGGTAGGGACGTGGCAGAGAAAATGCTACACGATAATGGCATTTACGACGTACAGATCGTTTCGGCACAGGGTCGGTTGAGCGACCATTACAACCCCGCCAACCGAACGGTAAACCTGAGCCCCGAGGTATACAGCGGTCGTAGCATTGCCGCGGCAGCCGTGGCAGCCCACGAATGCGGCCACGCCGTGCAGCACGCCAAGGCATACTCCTGGCTGCAGTTCCGCTCGGCGATGGTGCCCATCGTGAGCGTAGCTTCCAACATGGTTACGTGGGTATTGATGATTGGTGTGTTGTTGATGATATTCATTAATAATCCATATGTACTGGCAGTCGGCGTGGCCGCACTAGCCATCACCACGATTTTCTCGTTCGTAACGCTGCCCGTTGAGTTCGATGCGTCTAAGCGTGCATTGGCGTGGCTCGACAATAAAAACATTACCCACAGCAGCGCAGAGCATGCTGGGGCAAAAGATGCCCTTTGGTGGGCAGCAATGACGTATGTGGTGGCAGCCCTGTCATCATTGGTCACCCTACTCTACTACGCCAGCATGCTGCTGGGCAGAAGGGAGTAACGATTTTTTTCAAAGCAAGAGGTTAGAAAGGTCCGTCCGCCCTTGGGGTGGGCGGACTATTTTTATAACAGATTTCGTACCTTTGCACCTCGTTCCATTTTATTTTACAACTGACGATGTTTCAGAACCTACAGGATAAGTTAGATAGGGCCTTCAAGGTATTAAAAGGCCAGGGAAATATTACCGAGATCAACGTTGCGGAGACCATGAAGGAAATCCGCAAGGCATTGCTCGATGCCGACGTGAACTACAAAACCGCCAAGGCGTTTACCGATGAGGTGAAGCAAAAGGCACTGGGCCAGAATGTGCTGACAAGCATATCCCCCGGCCAATTGCTCACCAAAATCATGAACGATGAGCTGACCGAACTGATGGGCGGTTCCACCACGGAACTGGATGTCAGCAATAACCCCACCGTCATCCTCATCGCGGGGCTCAACGGGGCGGGTAAAACCACCTTCTCGGGCAAGCTGGCCAAATACCTCAAAGAAAGCAAAGGTAAAAAGCCGCTGCTGGTAGCAGGCGACGTATACCGGCCGGCAGCTATCGACCAGCTCGAAGTGCTCAGCCAACAGGTGGATGTGCCGGTATATACCGACAGGGAATCCAACGATCCCATCGGCATTGCACAAGCGGGTGTTGCCGAGGCCAAGCAAAAAGGGTACAACGTAGTTATCGTGGATACCGCCGGCCGCCTCGCGATCGATGAAGCCTTGATGAACGAAATATCGGCGGTAAAAGACGCGACGCAACCGCACGAAATCCTCTTCGTAGTAGACGCCATGACCGGCCAGGACGCCGTCAATACGGCCAAAGCCTTCAACGATCGGCTCGACTTTACCGGGGCGGTGCTCACCAAACTGGATGGCGATACCCGCGGCGGCGCCGCCTTGTCGATCAAGTCGGTGGTCAACAAACCCATCAAATTCATCGGTACGGGCGAAAAGATGGAAGCACTCGACGTGTTCCACCCCGACCGGATGGCTTCGCGGATATTGGGTATGGGCGACGTAGTATCGCTTGTAGAGCGTGCCCAGCAACAGTTCGACGAGAAGGAAGCGGCCGAGCTGCAACGTAAAATACGGAAGAACAAATTCGACTTCAACGACTTCAAGAGCCAGATCCAGCAGATTAAAAAGATGGGCAACATGAAGGATCTCATGGGGATGATACCCGGTGTGGGCAAGGCGATGAAAGACGTGGAAATCGACGACGACGCATTCAAACCCATCGAAGCCATCATCAACTCCATGACGCCTTATGAACGGGAGAACCCCGACGTGATCGACCAGAGACGCCGGACACGTATTGCCAAAGGATCGGGTACGGAATTGGTGGAAGTCAATAAGCTGATGAAGCAATTCGGCGACATGCGCAAGGTGATGAAACAAATGTCTAACCCGGCAGCCATGGCCCGCATGATGAAGGGCACACCGAAAATGCCGATGGGGAGATAATAAAAAATCACTACCTTTGAATCATGGATGACCCGGCGCAGTTAACCGAATTCGGAAAAATACTCCTCATCGGAGTGGCGGGTCTCTTATTGGTATTATTCACCTTACTGCTGGGCCGTATCCTGTCGCCCAAGAAACCCACCCCCGAAAAACTGAGCACGTACGAATGTGGCGAGGAAGCAGTAGGCAATGCATGGATACAGTTCAATCCACGCTTCTATGTCATTGCCCTGGTTTTTCTGCTGTTTGACGTGGAATTGCTATTCATCTTTCCCTGGGCAACCGTATTCGGCCAGCCGGAGCTGATTGCTGCCGACGCGCGCTGGGGCTGGTTTGCGCTCATGGAGATGACATTATTCGTGGGCATTCTGATCATTGGCTTAGTATATGTTTGGAAAAAAGGCGATCTGGAATGGATTAAACCCCGGCCGGTGACACCGCACGTTGACGTAAATATACCCGTATCGGCATACGATCGGCTGAACAGCGGTCAATACCGTGTACGGAAATTCAGTCCCCATAATGTAACCCCGACTGCGGAGAAAACGACACCTGTTGACGATGCACCGAAAAAGCCGGCTTTCAAACCCAAATTTAGAAAACCCGGAACGACACCATCATGAGTATCGACAAACAATTGGAAAGCAACGGCGTTGTCATCGCCAAACTGGATGACCTGCTCAACTGGGCCCGGCTATCGTCCATGTGGCCCATGAGCTTCGGTATTGCTTGCTGCGCTATCGAGATGATGGGTGCCATGGCTTCTACCTACGATCTGGACCGGTTCGGCGTGTTCCCACGTCCCTCGCCACGGCAATCTGACGTGATGATCATTGCCGGTACCGTCACCTTCAAAATGGCCGACCGCATCCGTCGGCTCTACGAGCAGATGCCGGCCCCCAAGTATGTCATCTCCATGGGGTCGTGCTCCAACTGCGGCGGCCCTTATTGGCAACACGGCTACCATGTGGTCAAAGGGGTAGACCGCATCATCCCCGTAGACATCTATGTACAGGGCTGCCCGCCGCGGCCCGAAGCGCTCATCGGTGCTTTCTTGGAATTACAGAAAAAAATAGAAACGGAACATCTAGTAGGCGATAAACTGCAATCGACACACGCATAACCTTCAACGTATATTTCAATCTTCATCATGGCAAAAGATTTTTATGGCGAACTGAAATTGGGAATCCTCGGTGGCGGGCAACTAGGCCGCATGCTCATCCAGGAAGCCATCAATTTCAATGTAAACGTACACGTACTTGATCCCGACAAAAACGCGCCCTGCCGTAACCTCAGCAACCAGTTTGTACACGGTGCCCTGGATGATTTCGACACCGTGTACGCATTCGGAAAAGGGCTCGACATGGTGACCATCGAAATCGAAAAGGTAAATGTAGATGCCCTCGAAAAGCTTGAAGAAGAAGGCGTAGCAGTGTATCCGCAGTCGCGCGTAATCCGTTTGATACAAGACAAAGGGCTGCAAAAGCAGTTCTTCAAGCAAAATGAAATCCCAACAGCGCCGTTTCAACTGATATCGTCGAAAGAAAACTTAGCAAATGCGACGATACCCCTACCGTATATCCAAAAACTCCGAAAGGATGGCTACGATGGCCGTGGAGTAAAGAAAATCACCAATGAGGCCGATATCGAAAACGCTTTCGAGGCACCGAGCCTCGTGGAGCAATGGATCGACTTTGAAAAGGAGCTGGCGATTATTGTGTCGCGGAACGCAGATGGTGACGTCGCCGTTTTCCCATGCGTGGAAATGGAATTCAACCCCGAAGCCAACCTCGTCGAGTTTCTCATATCGCCTTCCACCCTATCTTTCGATATCCAACAGCGGGCGGAACTGCTGGCCAAGAAGATTGCCGAAGACCTGCAGATTGTGGGTCTGCTTGCCGTGGAACTGTTCCTGACCCGTGATGGCCAGTTGTTGGTCAATGAGCTGGCCCCGCGGCCGCACAACAGTGGTCACCAAAGCATTGAGGGAAACTTCACCTCCCAATTTGCGCAGCACCTACGGGCCATCTTCAACCTTGCCCCCGGCAATACGGACATAAGGACCAATGCCGTGATGGTGAACCTGCTGGGCGAAGCGGGCCACGAAGGGCTAGCGCACTACGAAGGGATTGAGGATATTTTAGCGATGGAAGGTGTGTATTTACACCTATACGGCAAGAAATTCACCAAGCCCTTCCGCAAAATGGGCCATGTGTGCATCGTCAATGAAGATCGTGAGCAGGCCATTGCTGTTGCAAGGGAAGTGCAGCAGATACTGAAGGTGGTGACATGATAGGCGATAAGGGATAGCTCGTATAAAAAACAAATAGCGAAAGGCAACTAACGAATGGCAACAAAAACAACAATACCAGAAGTAGGCATCATCATGGGGAGCAAGTCGGACCTGCCGGTTATGCAGGATGCCGTAGAGATACTGAAGTTGCTGGGTGCGCGCGTGGAAGTATCCATCGTATCAGCACACCGCACACCCGACCGGATGTACGACTATGCGAAAAGTGCAGCTTCCCGCGGACTGAAAGTGATCATCGCTGGTGCCGGGGGTGCGGCCCACCTTCCCGGTATGGTAGCATCACTCACCCACCTGCCCGTCATCGGTGTGCCGGTAAAATCGTCCAACTCCATCGACGGGTGGGACTCGGTGCTCTCCATCCTGCAGATGCCTAATGGCATCCCCGTAGCTACCGTAGCGCTCAATGCCGCAAAAAATGCGGGCATCCTAGCCGCCCAGATCCTAGCGGTGGCTAACGAGCAACTTACACAAAATTTACTGGCCTACAAAGCCGAATTGGCAAAGAAAGTAGTGGAAAGTGCGAAGGACCTGGAGGCGTAACTACAGGTATCAGGATTGGCGGGGCGCCCAGTACGTGCAGGTCCCCGTGGGCTCTATCGGCCCTGTAAAGAGCGTACATCCCCCACATGTTTCCGTTGAGCGCGGCGGTAGCCACAGATTACAATGCTGGCATTGGGTTTCCTCGCTCGGCGACGTCTTTTCGTAGCCCAGTCGTTCCCTGATTTCATAATCGGCTTCAGTCAACTTCGAAAAGTCATCGCAGTTACCACCGAACCTACTGGTAGCGCCGTTATCGGCCGTGTCGGCGCCGGCGGATGGAGCAGACGCCGCTCCTTCCTTTTGTCCTTTGCCCCCTCCACATGCCACCAGCATCGGCAATCCGCCGCCCAACAACACCCCAGCGGATAACAGCCGTTTTAAAAAAAACCTTCTGTCCTTTTTCATCGTCATCGTTCTATTACGTACCTGTTATTCGTTACGGATCTCAGCTATTCTTTGGCGAGTAACGCCTCACGCGCCGACTCCACGGCGGGCTTATTCACCTCCGATACAGCAAGCCGGTCGAGATCGGCAGCTAAATTCCGTTTTTGCTTTTCGTCTAATGCCGCTTTTTTAATCCCGTTGGCGAAGCCCCGTACGATGGCCGCTTCGTATCCTTCATCGCTGACTGGGAATGTGCTGAATAATTGGTTATGCTCAGCCACATCACTGCGGGCCGCAATGACGTAGGCAAGCTCTTCAACAAACTTTTTATGGCCATCATCACCCTGCTCAAAGAAGTCCGTATGCTGCAACTGGTCGTAAACAGCATATGAAGAACCCGCGTGGGAACTTAGAATGGCTTTACGGAACCACGCATCATGGCCATATTTAGCGCCCAATTTAGCCAGGGCGCCCACTATTTCGGGCGTTTGACCAAATTGCCCCAAACTAAGCGCCACTTGAAAGGCAACATACGCTTCATCGTCGTCGGCCAACGCAATTACTGAGGGCAGCAACGACGGATACCGTTCCGCCAAAATAACCCCATGCCGCCTTATTTGGCCATGGTCGTCCAACAATGCCGCCGCCACGAGGTCCGGCGACAACGCATCCAGCCCTTCCAACGTATACAGTGCATGCAAGCGCGTGCGGGGGTCATCGTGTGTTTCAAAGAGACCGGTCACTTGATCAATGACAGACACATCTTGCCTTTCTACGATTAATTTCTGTGCACTGGTCCTCCACCATTGATCGTGGTGGGTCAATATATCGACTAGCTCCGACGTGGACTTGCCTGTCAATCCAGGCTTGGCCAACTCAGGACGCTTCCCTTTTGGATAAATGCGGTATATACGTCCCAATTCCTTTCCATAAAGAAAATCCATATCTTCTTTTAAGGTATCGGGGATCGACACCGGTGTTTCGATATGCTGCCTGTACATGTCTACCACGTAGAGTGCTCCATCGGGGCCCACCGTTGAGCTGGTCGGTCTGAACCAAGGGTCGGTCGACGCCAAAAATTCCTTTTCCACACCCTCGGGCGCACGTTTTGCCGTCAAAAACGGACCTTCCTGGGTGTAATCGATAACGTCGCGGTGAACCAGGTTCAACGCTACCTCAGCCGTAAAAATGTTGCCGTAATACGCGTCGGGGAATAGTCCGGCATTATACATCCGCCCTCCGGAAGCGCCAGTGAAATGGCCGAAGACATGCTCTACCCGATCGAGGCCTGCCTCATCATATTGCTTTTGCCTACCCTCGCTACGCTCAACACGCCAATAAGGGGCCTCACTGATATTGTAGGCTGTTAAATCGTTTCCGTAGATATTGGCAACAGCACCGTAAGTAGGCATAAAACTATGCCGGTACAGGTACCGCGCAGGTATGGGGGCTGTTTGCAGGTGCAACGTGTTCTGCGTAAAAAAGCGATGGCCCCAGTCGTCTAACGTGAGTCCAAATTGACCCAACCCCGATTCTACCTCAAACAGGTTGCGGTCAAGCCTAAACCGGAAGTCTTTCCCCCCCACGGGAATCGGCGCCAAGTCGGGCCTTCTGGTGAACGTTACTTCGCCCCGCTGGCCATTATTATTCATGTAAATCCAGTTGTCCACACCATACCGGAAGCTGGTGATCTGGGCTTCTGAGTTGTTCTCAAAAAATCCGGTGAACAAGACTTCGGTGGAGTCTGCCTTTCCGTCGCCATCCGTGTCTTTCAGGTATAGGATATCGGGAGCCGCCGCGACCAATAGCCCACCATCATATGGCATCATACTCGTGGCATCCGCTATCCCTTCTGCAAATACGATGGCACTATCGATAACGCCGTCGCCATCGGTATCTTTGACTAACTTGATAATGCCCAGTCCGTCCCCTTCCTCCGGCTTGTACGGGTAATCGCCCATTTCTACCACATAAGCGTTGCCATCTTCGTCAAACAGCAGTTCGATTGGGTCTGAGATATAAGGCTCTGAAGCAAATAACGCGATCTCAAAGCCGTCCTCAATCTCAAAGGCTTCCAGCGCCTCCTCAGGCGAAAGCGACTCAGCATACCGTGGCTGCTCCCCACAGCCGATTAAGAAAGACAGTGCACCGATCCCTACGATGTAAAATAATCTCGAATTCATATAAAAAATGTTAACAATTCTACTTGAGGTCTGCCGCAACTTGGTCGCAGACCGAATAAATCAGTGATTCGATACGGGGGTCCCACAGCGAAGGCAAACCATACACCTTTTGTGAAGAGTCGCCTTCGTATCCACCCTCTTTAAGTATCGTCGCCGACGGAATGTAAGCCATCACATCATTACTGTAAGCGAACACAAAGGAATCCCACCCGTATTTTTTCTTCAGGTTAATGCCATACTCCACGACGACTTCTCCACCGAGATTGAACAACAACTGGTCGCCCAACTTCCATGCCTGCACCGGATACGGATATGAGGTTTCGAGCTTTTCGCCCCGGTCGAGACGACCGATCAAGCGGTTGGCCCACCGGGAAAAATAGGTTTTGTTTCCGTCTTTCTCAATAACCGCGCGCAGGTCATCCTTCGAGGGGGCGGGAGATAACGGCAGATCCACTTCCTGATAGGCCGTTTTCAACACCGGCTGGAGTTCTTTCATCTGATCTTCCTGCAACACCCTAACTACTGCGGCACACAACTCTTTTCCATACTGTTGGGCCAACGCAACGGTCCGGCGCGGTAGCGGGTTTTGGTCGGCCGAAGCGCCCTGAAAGAAGAGCGCTATGGCACCCTTATAGGTCTTTTCCAGTGCCAGCTGGGCATAACCGGGGTAGTCGCCCGACCATTCATAGCCATCCAGCGTGGTCGGGTGGCAGGCATAACTAAACAGCAGGGCTTTCACCTTACCTTTCCGATCAGCTACCTTCATCACGGGCACGGCATAGTCGTTCGGGCCGTTGTAATCGGTGAGTCGATACAGCTCGCCCGAATTGTTATTGCGGCGGTTCACCTGGAAACGCGATATCCCGATGCCGGCATAGATTTGCACCGGTTCTAGGTTCTTGAACGCCTGGGCAACGAGGCCAACAATGCGCGCTTCCAGCCATTGTGTATACTGGTCTATCCGGGTTTGTTCTTCCGGGCCATACGGATAAATATCAACCAGCGCGCCGGTCAGTACAGGGCCAGAATGGGTATGGCTGCCGTTTAATACGATATCGGCATCCGCAAGGCCGTACCGGTCGCGCAATTGCTGCTTAATGACCAATGACAACTGACGTGTAAATCCCAGCAAATCGGTGGCCACCATAACCGATTGCTTACCGTCCCGATCCTCAAGGACAATCGCTTTGGCCCACAGCTCATGCTGTTTACCTTCAGCTGGTTTTGTCCGCGCCGCGTAGCCAGCCATCCACATCGGTTCGCTGGGCGTAATGACGACCTTGGCGACCCCCGCTTTCCAGCTACCTTCCTGTACGGGTGCGGCGAGGAGCCCGAAAGGGCAAGCCATGGCCAGCAAATAGAACATCAAGCATCTTTTCATATTCGTACTTTTATGATGGTTATTTCATCTGTTTATGTTGTATATTGCCGGACACCGACCTCAAAACCGATTAAAACACGCAATAATACCGCTAATTTATCAATATTAATTATAATCAGAACATTATTTACGAAAACGTGCAAAATTAACGTACAGGTATTTCCGCAGGTAATCCTTCTTTTTCATCGGGTAAACATGGCCTGGTAATGCGGCAATGGCAGGAACAGGCCACCGCTTTTTTCATAAAATTCATCACCAAGCTGGAATTTTCCTGCTTTCTGCGCTGTCCATGGAGCCCCATACATCGGGTGGTATCGCTGCATGGTTTGCCAATTCACATAGTTACTTGCACCGTTGGTCTCCATCAATACCATTCCTGTTTCGGGGAAAGGCTGCAACCTCGCGGCAAAATTCCTATGCCATTCGAGCAAGACAGGATTGATGGTTAGGTCTGAGCACGAACAGGGCACGTTATGGCGGTGGGCGTATTCGAGGATCTTAAGCGTTTGACTTAACGTCTTGGCTACGCTTTTAAGCACAATTGCTTGGTATCCCTGTTGGATCCGGCGCTCGGCACTGGCCACGTCATACACACTTTCATCTGCCGCTACCCGCACGCCAAGGTCGCCCATATAATCATCGTTGTCTTCCGCCATCGGTTCTTCGTAAAATAAAATCTGACCGAGGGCACCGATTTTTTTCGCATAATCCAGGTATTGCACGAATGTTGCCTTGGTTTCGTACCGACCATTGGCATCCATCGTGTAAATCAACCGGCCATCATCGGTTTCCTTCGTGCGCACATCTTTCAGTAAATCGTGGATATCTTTCAACCGTTTTTTATCCCCTTCCAGCATCGTTTTTTGATCGCCGGGATACCCGGTTTTAATTTTGAAGATGAAGTAGCCGTCGCTCACTGCCTGCATAATCTGCTCGGCGGGCATATCGTAAGAAACCTGGAACATGATCCCGATCCGGTCATTGCGATAGCCCAATGCGGGTCTATATGTTTCGGGAATCATGCTGTCGTAGTCTGTATAACCGTTTTCGGCAGCATAAACCAGCCATATCGCATTGTCGGCGCTCACTAGGGCATTGTAAACGAAGTTAGGATTCAGGTCGGCCTTCGCGGTAAGTACTTTGGCCTCCTCGAACAATACTGGGAATATCCGATCCAACAGCTCGATCGGTGACTGGAACGTGGTTTGCCGCATCAGCTCCAGTGCTTTGTTTGTAACGAGGAACATCAACGCATTTCCGGCTGCCTCATTGTTCATGGAAAACAGGTCGGCGTCGCCATACAGAACGCTTTGCGTGGCAATCCCTATCCCGCTATGGCCCGATGCCGACTGGATTCGGGAAACGGCCTGCCACAACTCGGTCAGGTATCCCCCTTTGAAACCAAACGGAAAGCGCAGCGGTTCGCGCTCGAAGCCACTGTCGGTTTTCACAATCTGAATGTTCTTCATGGTATCTTCTGATTTTGCTTGGCTCCAATTGCCCACAAAGGGAGCAGAGACCATCGATGTCGTTAATAATCCAGCAGTTTTCAAAAAAGTCCTCCGATCAACCATTATACGTCCTTTCTTATGAAACCTGGTCTGTCGCCAAAAAATCCCTGACAAAATCGTCGTCGGTCAATTCGGGGTACGCGCGGGCCACCCGGCTTATCTCATCGGCCTGTCCCGGTGATAGCGCCTCATTTTCGTCCAAACACCAGATCCCCTCCAATAGTCCTTGCCGTCGCAACACTTCGTGGATGCCCGGAATACAGCCGTGAAAGTGATGAGCGGGGTCGAAGATGGCCGCATTCATATCGGTAACCTTGGCATTTATCGCTAGGAAATGATCGTAATCGATACTACCGCTCTTTTTCGCAGCCTTGATGGCTGCCAACAGTCGAATCGATGCTTGTGTCCAGACCGCCCAATGGCCCAATAACCCGCCCACAAACCCTTTCCTAACCTGCCCTCCGTCCACATCGAAGGTGTATGTTGTCAATAAATCTGCTACGATGTTATCATCATTGCCGGTGTATAGTGCAACGTCATCGCGGCGATTCGAATGTGCAACGGCTCTGACGACATCAAGCGTCTGGTAGCGGTTAAAAGGAGCGGCTTTAATGGCCTCGACCCCCGGAATTTCTGCGAATTCCTTCCAAAACCCATAGGAAAAAATACGCCCTCCCACACTGGGCTGTAAGTAAAACCCCAAAACCGGAATGACCTGTGCAACGGCCCTGGTCCGATCCAAGATCTGTTCCTCCGTCCATCCCTGTAGGCCACCCATGCTCAGCAACCCCATATCGTACCCATACTTCAGCGCTAATTCCGCCTCTTTTACCGCTTGTTCCGTTGGTCCACAAAGTCCGGCGATCAGTAGATAAGTACTCGCAACACCTGCCTTTTTTACTTCGTCGGCCGCTAAGCTCAATACCGGCTCCAGTAAACCAATCTGTGGATCGCGAATCGCAAATTGCGTGCTATGTACGCCTACTGCAATACCTCCTGTTCCACTCGCCATATAATAACGGGTTAGGCGGCGTTGCCTGAACTCATCCAATTGCCTGTGGCTATCCAATGCCAACGGATGTGCCGGAATAAACGTCCCATCGTGCAACAAAGCGTGTTTATGTCGTGATAATTTACTCATTTTGTATTTGTCCTCAGCTTAAACTCATCAATCAATTGGAAGCTTTCGGGGCTTCCGCGCATTAAAACTTCCCGGCACGTTCCTGAAAGTGTGTCGGCTTTTCTATCAATTCTCCGCCCGCTACCAGCCATTGGTAGATCAGCTCGATCATCTGTTTCAATGTCACCCGCGGATAGCCGAACAAGCGATGTGCTTCTGACGCATTGCTAAGCAATGCACTATCGTGAGGCTGTCCCTCGAAAATCGGCTCTTTGCCAAACAAAAGTCCAAATTGGTATGCCAGCCATTTGACAGATGCCGTTTCGGGCCCTGTAACGTTCAGTAGTTTGGCAGGCGTTTGACAATGCAACAGGGAACGTAGCGCAATCTCATTGGCATCTCCCTGCCAGATCACATTCACGTGCCCTGTACGTAAGTCGATGGGCTGGCCGTTCTGGACCGACTTGGCAATTTCCAATAAGACGCCGTACTTGAAATCCACGGCATAATTCAGTCGGTATATCAGCGTGGGAATATCGTATTTCTCGGAAAAATACTGGAATATCCGTTCCCTACCTAAACAGGACTGCCCGTATTCGCCTATGGGCTCTGCGGGATGCTCTTCGGAATATCCATTTTGTGAAAGCGGCGAAAAGGGATAAACATTCCCGGTCGAAAACGCGACAATACGAGCGTTACGGTATTTTTCAGCCACCCGCCCGGGCAAGTACGTGTTCATCGCCCATGTAAACGCTTCTTTACCCGTCGTTCCAAATTTCTGGCCGGCTAGGTAAATCACGTTCGGCACCTCCGGCAACGCCTGTAACGCCGCATCATCCAACAGGTCGGCCGAGAGGGTTTCTATTCCTGCAGCCTCCAAATCAGCCTTGGTCGCCGGATTCGAAAACCGTGACACTCCGATAATCCGCTTCTTGACCCCTGTCGCCTCCACTGCCCGTTTTGCAACCTTTGCCATGGAAGGCCCCATCTTGCCGGCAACACCCAACAACAGGATATCGCCATCGATTTTAGCCATATCTGCCACCAACGCCTCCGAAGGCGCTAAAATTTCCCGTTCCAAGGACGCTAACTTTGACATCATTTTATATTACTTTATAAATAATTCGTTCACATTATATATGGCAAGCAGCACCAGCACAATCAATCCTGCCAATCCCGCCGCTTTAGAAAACCCACGGTTAACGTATTCCCCCATGATCTGCTTATCACTGGAGATCAAATACATGAATAGCCCGATAAACGGCACCAGGAAAATGGTCACGCTTTGTGCAAAAACGATGATTTCCAATGGCGGGCGTTCATAACCAATCGCTACAAGGGCACCCACCAACATCACCAGAGCAATAAGTGCTTTCACCGAAAAGGAGTCTAATACACTCCCCAACCCTAAACCATCGGACAACAGCGAGCCGCCGATAGTGGCATTACCCACTAACGAAGAAAATGAAGCTCCAAATAACCCCACCAGAAACAGTTGGGCGGCATAGTTACCAAACAGGGGCTCCAAGGCAAGGGCCATATCCGAAGCTTTCTCCACCGCTATTCCCTGGGGGTGCAACACCGCCGCCGCGCAGATCATAACCACCGCACTCATCAGCCCCAAGACGATCATCCCCACCAAACTGTTTTGGCCATCTTGCCGTAAATCGGGACTGATTCGTTTTCTGGCCTGGACCAGATACGATTGGTAAAACGCGCCCACAATTGAAAAACAGGACGCAAAAAAAGCGATAACCAAGCCAAGCGAACCGGCCGGCACCGAGGGAGTTGTAAATCCGCTTATGATACCTGCAATATCGGGTTTAGACAGGAACATCGTCGTTAAGAACGCAAACAGCATCAGGCCAACAATGGCAATCATCAATCGTTCCAGCATTTTATAGAAATTCCGGAAAAACAACAGCACGAAGCCAATCAGGTTGAACAAAACAATCCAGATGGCCGGCGACGTCTTCGTGGCTTCTCCGATCGAAATCCCAACACCTACGGAGTTGCCCGCCTGGAAAGATGTGGCCACCAGGAATATCCCGATACCGATCAATATCGCAGCCCACTTACCGAAGCGGTCCCTGATGGTACACAGTAGGGACTGATGGGTAGCCAGCGCTATCCGCGATGCCATTGCCGTAAAAATCACCATAAAGAAAATGGCTACAACGATAACCCACAACAAATCGTAACTGTACATGGCCCCCATTTTGGAGGTAATGGTGACCTTACTGGGGCCAAATACGATGGCCGCGGTAACAAGGCCCGGTGCCAATGCCAAAAGCCAGCGTTTGAAAGGGGACGTCGTATACTTTTTTTCGTGGGTATCCATAAGGCGATTAAAAAATCCAAAAAATCAAAACTCATTAAGGCACTATAATCCGTAGCTGTATAAACGGGAATCGCTAATATAATATATTCTATTGTTTAAAAAGCCTCCCCCTGCACGGATTGGCAAGGGTGGGCGGGCGATTTCGTTAATCGCGTAAGATTGATGGTCTACCTGGGCAATAGCCTGGTGGAAAAGAATATAGGTGTTCTCTCCTTGGCCCTTCACAAAAACCCGGGGAGATTGCTCCGCCACCGTACGACCGAACTCGTGCGAAATATCTTTTTGGTAAATCACGTTTTTACTAGCGGGGTCAAACACGAAAAATATTTTCCCATTGACAAAACCATACACCTTACCGTCGGCCCTCGTCGTCAAATCGGTATAGGTCTGCGCGCCGGCGATAACCGCACTTTGCCATTCGACCTCCTTGCTATCTTTATCGATAATATACAGTCTTGCCAAGTTGGCTTTCTTCTCTCCCCCGGTACCGGGCGCTGTGGTAGTTCCGACTAATATTTTACCATCATCCAAAACAGTCAAACTCATCACGGACTGATTGGGCACCAACTCGTTATCTGTCATCAGTACATGTTCATCGGTATCCAGGTCATAAAACAGCAACCCGCCACCCGTATAGCCATAATCAGGTGTACCTCCCATGATCACCGTTTTGCCGTCGGGATGTGCCAAAACCCGATGGGGGCGATGTATAACAGGGCTGCATGAAACCAATAACCTGGGATTGGCATGGGGGTCACCCCGCTTTGCACCGGTATATGGTTTCTCCGTATCCCAAACGATTAAGTCACCTCTCGGGTAGGATGCAAAAAACGCATATTTTCCATGTGTTGTCAATGCGTTATACTGACCGTAAGCCGCATCGTGCCCCCATTCGCCCGTTGCCACGGCATATTCCAATAAACGCATCGGGAATGCGCTTCCACCAATGATGGATTTTTTATCCGGCGATGCCGCGATACCCATCACCCATGTTCCCTCCGTATCATAATCAATAGCTACAGTCTGGTCTTCCTTGCCACCAGGATTGGTAATTGTTAGTTTTCTATTGACCAAATCAATACCACCCACACGCTGCCCATTGGGAAAGGCTAATACACGGAGGGCTTGAGAACCCGTAATAATCTCCTTTTCATCCACCGTATGACCATGCCCGATCAGCTTGATCGTTCCCTGGTACAACTCATACCATGGTTCGTCTTGATTCCCAAGCGCCTTTCCGTACACTTTCCCATTGTTATCACGATATACATAGGCCATCCCCCGCTTGCGCTCTGTAGGCTGCAGCAAGGGCGTTACCGCCTTTGTTTCGGGATTCAACGCAATGATATGGCTATCGGTATTTCCTACGGCAAAATATACCCAACCCCGGTCGTCGGTGGCCACATACCGTTGGTATTGGGCCCAATTTTCTTTATGGACATGGCCATAATCCGTCAGTTCGCCGGTCTTCGGATCGTAGCAAACCACACCGCTATTGGGGTACGTGACTGACCAGATCCTGCCTTGATCATCTTCCGTCATGCCCATGGCCATACGGGGTGCCGTTTTATGGCTGAATGTAAATGCTCTTTTTTTAGGGTCAAATTCGACAAAGTTGCCGTTAAAAAGCGTGTATAACTTCCCTTGTGATGAAAACAGCGAAGAATAGGGGGCATCACCTCCGACATCAAAAGGCATGGGGAACGTTTCGCTTTTTCCCGTTGCCGCATCGATAACCAATAACCCATACCCTCCCCTCCGGTCAAATAGCCACAGCATGACGATATTTCTCCCATCACCGTCTACAGTCGCGACAATCCCCCGGTCGTTTGAAAAAGGGGAGGCGACGCCATGTTCCAAAAACTGGCCCTCTCCCGTAGAAACGGACATGCCCCCATCTTTCAGACCGGTAACAAAGGGTGTCATACCCACGAAAAGAAGCGCTAAAGTCAGTCTATTCATCACTCGTTATTTATCGGTCCATTTATTCATTTTACTCAAAGGCAACCCGGCCTCACAACGGTCTTTCTACATGCAATATACGGTCAATGAATTCGAATGCTTCGAACCGTACCGTTACAGGAAAATCATGTCCGGCGTCAGGGTAATTGACCCGTAAGTTGTTTCCCGCGTCGTATAATTGGTAGACCTGGGAAATTCGGCTGATACCCAGCCTCACCCCTTCCACACTGAAATTAGCATCATTGACCGGCGCGTTCGAATAAAATGCCCGGGGTGCAATCGCTGAAATCGCTTCATCAAAATCAAATGGTATCCTCGCCGCATCCAAACCGTAACGGTCTCGCATCAGGGGCATATATCGATCCTGGGCCCAAGGGCCGAGTTTTCCTCCGTATCGTTTGGTACCCGCCTCGCCGATATCGTAATAATCGAAAAGGGTCCAGCCGCAACTGGAGACGACCACTTTTAGGCGCTCGTCGAAAGCCCCGACGAAAATGGCGTTGTGCCCTCCCAGAGAATGACCGATCACACCGATCCGCTCGGGGTCAACCTCTTCCAATCCGACCAACAGGTCTACCGCCCGCATGTGGTTGAAGATGCCTTTCATCGTTCCTGACACGTAGCGATCCGACAAAAAATCATGGTCGCTTAAATCGCCAAAGCTCGGATAATCGGGGGCGATCACCACGTAACCCCTTTCGGCGAGTTCCCTGGCGTGGGCACGGTTGGGTAGCCGGCTCTCACCATCCACCAACCGCTTCCCCGGTGCGCCGGTGCCATGCAGTACGAGCATTGCGGGCAACGGAGATTTTCTTTCCCGTGGGTCGGGGATATATAGAAAGGCCGTGGCCCACTCATCGGGAGCGGCGAGAAACCGGATATGGAACAGGGTATATCCGTCCCTCTTTTCCTGCGAGACGGTATCCACCAACGGCGTGCCCAATTCCGACGTGGCAGGCAGCAGGCCCATCACCAGTTGCATGCGCGTCCGGATTTGTTCCCGCTTTTTTTCCCAATCGGCTGTCGTGCGGACCTCCTTCACAACGCCCTCATCATCAATATACGTCAATAAGCCCAAATGTTGGGGCACCATGGACCAGCCAAGCCAAACCATCGAGAAAATCAGGATGACCAAGATACAAAACCGGAACATGTGCGTCGAAACCATCATTTACGGTGACTTTAATTGAAATTTTCCTGCTCCTTGTCGTCCGTTTGCCATGAAAACACGGTTTTAAACGTCACGGTATCCCCTTTCCATATATTGGCTATCCATACCTTATCGGCTTCATCCGGGGGGCTGGAAAAACCATCTGCGAGTTCGACATGCTTTCTCCCCGCTTTTACGACCTGACCAATGGGGTTCAGATTCGCATCCAAAAGCGTGGTACCGCCATATTGATGAAAAAAATTCAACTCCGTGTCCGATGTAAGGCTATGATCCTTAACCGTAGCCACACCGAAATACCCGACCAGGATATCGTCGTGCAGTTTTAACCGAAGGGTTTTCCCCGTTAGGTCGGCCACGTGGGCAGGGTGCACCGTGGTGCGGTAGGGGTTGGTGAAATGATAGATGCCATCGAAACCCGTGGAAACGTCCTCCAAATCGCCCGAAACCAAATCTATAAGCACTTCATTATCTGCGAAGTTTACCGCTCGAATCTTCCCCTGTATCGGGTGGTCCGTAAACGTGTCGCCCCCTACTTTCAAGTACGTGCCATCTGTAAAGTAAACCCGTTGGAGCTTATTTTCCATGTTGAAGGTCACAACCGCGGTATTGGCATCGGTCTCTATACCATATTCCCGTATCGTCTTGATGGTGTTTACCGTATCTCGCACAATCACATCCACATGTTGTTGGCGTGTCACGGCCAGGGCTGTGCCGTTGCCTCCCGTCAGCGCCAACCGTTCGGCGGCCTGTATAAACGGGCGGTGCTGATACGTTTCAAATACGCCGATGAACGTGCTGTTTAACGGTGTTTGTTCCCTGCTCTTTCTCCGGGCAATCATATACTTGAGCACATGGTTTTTTGCCCTAGGTTTGCCGTACGCATCGGCGATGTATACCTGCTGGTCGTTGTGCGGCATCATATGTATTTTCAACCGTGCGTTAGTATCGTTGACATGCTTGTATACCAGCGACGCTTCGCTTGCCGCCGCCTTTTGCACGTTGAATAAATACTGATATCCTGAACCCACATAGCCGTTATAGCCAATGGAGTCTCCTTTGCTTTCCAACAGCGAGTTATCATAAATCTCCCCCCAGCCGACATCGGCGCCAGCCAATGTACCGGGCTGTACAGCTCCCCACACATGATCCGTGAACACCACCTCACCCGGCGGCCCGTGCAGTGAATAATCATGTTGTTTTCCTCCTTGCACGTGGAAGAAATCGACCACGTAGGTCTGCCCATCATCGCCCGCTATCTGGACGAGGTTGCGCCGGTATTGGTTGGTTTGCCGGTACGCGGGGGACTGCGCATCGATGCTTTGGGCAAACTCCCCCTCCGAAAAATGATGGAGCGTACCTGGCAGATTCACACGCTGCCGTTGCTCGTCCACAACCACCGTATTGTGAGAAACCGTATTTAAAGACCAAGTATACACTTCCTTTACAAAACTGTTCATGGCATCGGGATAGCCGATATCCGGCATCATTTTCTGCCCGTTAGCAAACAACTCAAAATTGAGAAAATCCCAGTGGTAGTGTGCGTAATGCATGCCGTATGTTGTAGCCAGAGCCGACTCATCGCGTTTATTGTTAAGTATGCCGAACCCATAACCTGCAAAAAGCCTGGATTTGCTAGGGGGGAGTATCCGATTGCCCGAAGCCAATCCGGGAACATCGACGACCTCCCTGAACAACGATTCATACGTCGTGAAATATTGGTCGCGGGAAAGATTCAGCCATGAAATATAAGTCGAGTCGCCGATTGCGGCAAAGGCAGATTGGTAAGTCTCGGCATTCCTGCCGGTAACGTCCCCGAGCACATTTCCACCATCGCCCAATGCTGGCGTGTAGCGTCCGATAGCTAGTGTCTGGATCGGTCCATCCAGTAACCTTTTGACCTTAGGCAAGGCAAACAGATCAACGCCTTGTTTGTCCAACAGGTTGGCAATGATACCAATATACCTGATCCATAAAAAATTATACTGGGGCGATTCGAGTGGGAACCCATCTCTAAACACTTGGTTGTATAGTGCATAATTGATCCCCATCTTGCTTCTATTCTCCCCCGGCTCGTCCAGTATCATCCTGATGTATTTTTCAGGATCCGCATACTGGCGTGCCAACCCTACCGCCAACACCGCTCCCTGGTGCATTCCGAAATTGCCCAGCACCTTATTTTCCTCAAATGCCCGCAGGGCTTCTTCGAGGAAATTGGCTTCGATGTATTCGCGGATTTCCGGACCGGTTTTGCCCAAGTATTGTTGTAATGCCTCATTCCCGTCAATACTTTCCCACACGGCATCATAAGCCTCGGCCGAACGGAGTACCGTGCCCGTTTCCCAAATGGCGTTCACCACCTTGCCCCTGTATACGGAATTACGGGCTTTCATCATCTGGCCATACCGCGACTGCTCTTCATAGTTCATCGAAGGGTATACCTCGGCCAATCGGTGCAGCATCAATACAGCCTTATCCGCATATCGCTGATCGCCCGTTAACTGATATGCCCGGGCGAGCTTCTGTATCCCGGGTATGACATGGCGATGCCACACCCAGTGGTTCGCGTAGGCTACAAACCAATAGCGCTCACCATCTGGGGCCACCCACCCCCAACCGTCATCCACGTACTCGGTATCCCATCCAGCTTTTTGCTGGAATCCGCTTTTATAGTACGCAGCAAAATCATTGGAGGGAAACATACGTCCGTCGATGGGCGATTTCACCTGGAAGGGATGTTTTGGATCGACAATCCAAGGGTAGGCGCCCCCCACGGTAAAAACTTCCGAACCATGGATAGGGCATCCTTTAGCATTCAAGTCGAACGCCCGGGGTACCTGCGCACCGGCCATCACATCTACGATGTCCTGGTTCTTCCAGTCTACCCAATAGTCAGCGGCCTTAATGATCCTGTCGGCTATTCTTTTCGCGCCGGCATGGGTAGCTACGTGGTGCCTAGCCAAGGCTATTTCATCGTCGGAATAGAACATCCGGTCCGTTTTTAACGGAAATTGGGCCGTGCGCGGTGCAACCAACGCGAATGGTATGGTATCCAATTCAGCGTGTTGTTGTGCGTCTACCCCGGAAGAAATTCCAAGCAACAGTCCGACAACAACGAGCTGGATATTTATTTGCTTTACGGCGTAATTCATTACCCTTTTTTTGTCCTGAAATTCTCGGGGATGTTATATACGGGCATCTCTTCCAATTTGGGCTTGATCACATGCAGGGCATTTCCACCAAGCAACTTCTTTTTCACTGCCAGGGGTAATCGCGTAAACACCGCCCAGCCCAACTGCTGACGCGGATCACGCATAGGTAGATCTGACCCGTATAAAATCCGGTCTTCCCCTGCTCCTTCGATCAGGTACTCGATGATACCTAGATACACGGTGGTTAACGTAATTTCTGCGTATACATTTGGATATTTATTCATGGCCTTTATCGCCATGTCGGCCAACCTGAAGTTGCTGCCTGCGTGGGCGATCACCCAGCGGACATTGGGGTATTTTGGTGCGAGTGTCTCTACTTCTTGCAAATCCGATCGGGTATTATGCAATAAGCCATACAACTGGTGTTCATTGCCATACTTCCACCAAATATCATAGGACGGATCGTGGTAAGGAACGCCATAATGGACATAGGGCTTCATACCGATAAAGCGCTTGTCTTTATATACTTCGGGGATCATGACGGCCAGCTCTTCTTGGGTATAATGGACCGGATCGAAATTCGCCAACCCCCAATAGCCGGGAGGTGCCGCATCCAAGGCTTGCGTGGCGGTTACGTTACCGCCCTTGGAGTCGACACTAACTACTCCATTCCAGCTCATAATCCCTCCGCCGCAGTACCCCAGCCGTTTCACCAGTTCGAAGACGCCGCTGGGCCCGCCATTGTGCATACGGTAATGCCATCCGGTACCATTGAGTCCTTCGTGTAACATGTGCATATGCATATCGATGATCGGTGTGGGCACTGGTTTTCCGTGGCGCACGGCGCTCATCAGGATGTCTTCTGATTTGTTCTCCCGGATAGCGGGTGGGCGTTGCCCATGCAGAAGACGGATTAGGTTGCCCCCGGCGATTTTGTCTCTGGCTTCTTTGGGAATGGCAGCATAGTCCACGTAGGTACGGTGGGCACCGATGGACATCGTAGGCGCATTAGACGCATAGACCAGTTGATCAATATAACCATCGGCATACAGGGTTTCAAGCCCCTCATTGATCTGGAAATTATCAAAACTGATATGCAGACTCTTGTAGACCCCCAGCATGGGCAACAATGTGCGCTGGGCGGACCAGTACACCCCTGTCAGCAGTATCGGAAGATCGGCATGTGTGTTGAGTAACTCCTTGATACCGCCAAGCCCGCCAAATTCATCGGCACGGACAATCGTCAATATCCGATTGTCTCGCAGCCAATTGAGCAATTCGGATGCCTCAGGTGTATGCCAATCCCAGTTATTGCCTGCGGGATGTACCGTTACGGCGCGAACATCATGCTCCTTCATCAGCCGCCCTAGTTCCGCAGGTGCGGGAAATTCCCCTGTGTTTGCTGGCATGAGATTCCATACAGCAAAAAGATAGGGGTACGGTTTGAGCATTTTACTCAGCTCAAGGTTGGAGTACATCGGGTCATAGGTTACAGAGAGCACCGATGCCACGAGTGCACCGGAAATGGAACAGTGCCCCATTTCTTCTACCAAATGTTTCAGACTCCACCGTTCCGCCGGATGTTTATTTCGCTTGGGGCCAATATTGGTAAACCCGTCAAAAAACATCAGTGGCTCCTCGTTGGCGGCCCACGCCGGCACCGGCAATGAATTGGCAAGTGCAAGTCCCATACCGGCCAATGCGCCATTTTTTATAAAGTCTCTTCTAGAATGTCGATTCTTAATCATTGATTTTTTGATTCTGATCTATCGTTTATCTGCTTATTAACGTGCGGTCAATCTT
Organism: Parapedobacter flavus; assembly: GCF_035818675.1. Taxonomy (NCBI): domain Bacteria; kingdom Pseudomonadati; phylum Bacteroidota; class Sphingobacteriia; order Sphingobacteriales; family Sphingobacteriaceae; genus Parapedobacter; species Parapedobacter flavus. Next base: position 392,477 of record NZ_JAYKZZ010000001.1, on the reverse strand, counting down.
TCAATAGCTTCTCCATTGCCGCCATCATTACCTTTTCGGCCTCTGGCGTGACACCCGATGCCGGCCCAGCTTCGTAGCCTCCTTCCTCATAGGCCGAGGCGGGACAGATATATCCCGGACCATAGTCGCCATACCCAGCCACCGCTACAAACAAATCTTCCCGCATCTTTTTGGCAGCAAGTTGGAACGCCACCAACGGTTCGCCAGGAAGATGTAATATCCTGGCGCGCCCCAGCTTGAGGCACGAAAGTGGAATGAACAGCCCCCGTTCCTGCCGTTTGGCAAGCACCAGTTTATATACATTGTTGGCCAGGAAAATAGGGTTATGGTCGGCCAGTTCGTCTTCAAGAGCAATGGCCGTCTGTGCAATGGGCAACTTCAGCGGGGTCGATGCCCAGCCGATGTCGCTGGGCGTTAGCGGGCTCCGTTCTGTATTTTCCCAAGCGCGTTCCATCCCTGCGGCTAGTCGTTTCGCCAATTCAAGCCGGTTAGCCTTTGACCCGTCGTTGTATTTCCCTGCCGTGATATCGCCACCCGCGCCATTGAAATGCACATGCAGTGCTTCGGGCACCGCCATTTGCCGCATGAACCGGGCAATCCCCGGAAAATCAGGATTGGCCGTACCCGTACGGTAATAGCTCTGCGGATGGCAGGCATAATAGCTAAGTACTGCGACTGGCTTATCTTCGTCCCAAAAACTGATCAACGACACCTCCGGATCAATAATCCCTTCAGGATAGGCCCTGATGTCTGCACGTGCGGTAGCTGATGTACGGCTGATGGTCGCCTTGCCATGCTCATCGAGAATGCGTCGGTTGGATGCGACTTGATGTACAAACGATGACCCCAAGCCCACGTGAGTAACCCGCTGGGGGTGCTCCATGGCTTGTTGAACCGCACGTTCGAGCCGTTTCAGCACTTGGCGCGCAAAGGTTCCTTCATAATTAATCGGGTCCAGTCCTTTGGAGAGCAACAACGCTTCGGCCCCGAAATCACAGGTAGGTGCATCGTGCTGGTGCACGGTGTGGACGGCTACACGGTCGGGTGTCGTGCCGGCTGCGAGCGCCAAAACACGCTTGAACTCATCCTGCCCCTCATTGGCAATCCCTATCCAATCTACCGAGCATAGTACGATGGGGTCCCCCGCCCCCGAAATGACAACTCCTCTTGCCCGGAGCCCCATATCCCATGTATGGGTCATCACATCGTAGGTGAGATAGCTACCCACCGGTGGGGTGGCATCAACATCAAATGTGCTAACCGATACAAGATCAGCTGATGGATGAGGTGGAATGAGCGAATCGCCGGGTTGGGAAAAAACAGGTGTAGACATCAAGGCCGTCACTGCAAAAAGCAGCGTGATCCTTAACCATGAAATAATGATGTATTGCATTGTTTATACCTTTTTCAATGATGCTCTGTTTTCGTACACTTTGATGATGGCGTTTACAATATCATCCATATCACTCCGGCTACCCAGTAGTACGCCCGACGCCCAGAAAGCAATCAGTGTCTCGTCGGTGATTTCATCGCACTTGGGTAGATATAATGCTTCCCGATAGTCCTTCAGCCGTTGGTCACTAAAAAACTGCTGATACACACGTTGCGCCAGAATGGTATCCACCCAGCTGTCTTTATGCAACCCTTTTCGTATATATGATGTGAAGGGAACCCCTTCTGCCTGTATCGCCTTTAGGAACTGGCTTCGCTCCAATCCATCAAAGAAAGCTTTATCGTACCGCATCGCATAATTGTAATAAGCGCCACTTTCTGTGCCGGGGTATTGCTTTTGAGGAATAACACCCTGAAAGTCTTTTAACTTTTCGTTCAAGTACTCCGCATTCGAATTCCGGGTTTCAAAGCGTTCCTTAACCTTGTCCAATTGGCCCATTAATATGGCACCTTCAAATTCGTTCATACGGTATTTTGGACCTATCCGTTCGTTGGCACCTGCCTTAGATGTACCCCGATTCTGCACGGTGTAACATTCGTCCATCAATCGCTCATCATTCCCTACGATTGCTCCACCTTCACCGGCAGCGATAGACTTGCTCGCCTGAAAGCTGAAACATCCTAAATCACCGATCAATCCAACAGCCTGGCCCTGGTACTTCGAAAACGGAGCTTGGCAGGCGTCCTCGATGACTTTTAGACGATGTTTCCGGGCAATGCCCATAATCCGCTCCATATTGGCCGGTAACCCCATGATATGTACCGGCATGATGGCCTTCGTATTCGCGTTGACAGACCGTTCTACCTCATCAGGGTCGAGCTGGAACGATTCGGGGTCCAGATCAACCAATACCGGCAATGCGCGGCTCGTCAAAATAGCCGAGATGGTACCGAAATCGGTGTACGGCGAAGTGATCACTTCGTCTCCGGGACCAATATTCAACGCTTCTATACAGGTACTGAGCGCTTGGGTGCCCGAGCCGGTGCCCACGCAATATGCCGAACCGATCAGTTCTGCAAACCGCTTCTCGAAAGTAGGTACTGTACCCGTCTTGGATTGTATCCTGCTCCAAATCCCACTTTTGGTTGTTTTGACGATGCTTTCGACCATCTTCTCATCCACAAATGGCCATCGTGGCCATGTTTTGTTATGGCGTATTGCCGTGCCACCCAATACCGCCGGTTTACTGGCATCTTTAGAAAAACCCGATGCATATATGGGCAATGCTGATGTGGCAAGGGCGGCAAGTGTTCCATGCCCCACTTTTCCAATAAACTTTCGGCGACTAAACTCTTTCATCTGTATCCTTTCTTGAAAATGCTGCTTGTAATTTGGTCATTCGTTCTTCGGCGTCCCTTTCAACCCTTTTCGGAAAACAGTACATCCAAGTCCCGTACAATCCCATTTATTCGTTCAATCGATGATTCGGCAATGCGCTTTGAAGCGTTCTTTATCAGAATTAATTTGTACTGATTGCCCAATATAATATCTTCTGCCGAGTATTGCGGTATATCTAGCTTACGTTTTGAGACCTCCTGGGCTTCGTAATATTGCTTCTCTACATACAGGATGTCCCAAATAAGCATGGTCCACCCTCCATTCTTGTATTGTAAACTCAAATCGTAAGTCATATACATGCCGACAGACTGCAACAAACTTGCGCTAATGTTAATATAGTCTGTTATCCTGCACCGGATATGGTTATCGTTATTCACGTAAACCGTACCCGTGTGTGGCTTTAAGACGTCGTTCAAATATAAACTTACCCTGTTCCGTACCGTCGCCTGGTCCATATCCGTCACAAACTCGGCTTGGAATACGATTTTCCCATTGACCACCGGAATGGAATCTATCCCGAATGGCGCAACCTGTGCACTTACCCTCCAAGCAGAAACAAGGAGGGAGAAAATGAAAAGCCATCGTTGTGAGCACTTCCGCCAAGTGGGTGAAAATCGCATTATCATCCTTAATCTACCACCAAAAAGGTTTCCATGACATTAAAGTCGTTAAACACATAAAAATCACCGTCGGCTTCCATGCCATACAATGCCGTACCCACGCTGAATATCTTTTCAAACCGGCCCCAGCCGCTCCCAACCCGACTTCTGGATCCCAGCGTACCACTCACCGAATATGGGACACTCCACAGGTATCCATTCTCATCCACCGCCAACAGCACTTCATGATTGAATACAGTCATTATGCCATATGTTTCGTATCCATCGCCCCGGTTCGTACCGTTGGGTGTACCCCAAGTAGCGTCGTTCCGGGCAACCCAAGTTTGTAGTGCGCCGGCATCGGACCGGGAAAAGAAGAAGCCCCGCGTCGGCAGGAATTGGGGAAAACCAAAGCCTGACCCGAATGTTGCCGCTCCTACCTGACTCAGCGCACCATTTTCAAACTGCACCATGGCTACTCCATTACCTGTGGTTATCCCGATAAACTTATCGTCATCGTAAAAGAAAAAATCCCGGTAGGTTGTCCTGGGTGCGAGCATGGGATACGACGCGGATTGGCTTAATTCTCCATTCGCACCAATGGCATATTCAATCAAATCGCCATTGGCATTCCATTCGTATAACAACTCCCCGTACTTGCCAAAGTACTTGCTTTCCATATTTCCCTGCAGTGCAATTTCCACTCCTTTGTCGGACACCACGGTCGGCCCCTCGAACGTTTGGAAGTCGTTGTAGACCGTGTCAATGCCCTGGGGTGGGAAGAAAACCGTACGGAACTGGAAATCGCCCCCATCGGGAAAGTCGGCCAAGGCCACCTCATTGATGTCTCGCTCAATCTTAACCGTCTTTTCGACCGAGAGATTGTTGATATATGTAATCTCAGAGAACAACACACTGTCTCCTATCGCCGAAGGGGATAAGGTTAGGTTATAAATGGCTTGCTGGTAATCATAGTCAAAGGCCTGCAACCTGCGGGCTCGCAGCCCGTCGCCAAATTCCAAACCCCACACGGACACCGAGGCAGAGGAATAGAGGGAATACTCGCCTCGATCATTCACGTTACGGAACTCAAACAGGGTGCTGCCCTCGGGCAGGTTCTCTAAGATGACTGAATCTTTATATACGCCTGATTCGCTACGAACAACCTCTTTTACGAGGGAATCCTGCCGCATGTTCCAATAGATAATTGTCTGTTCAATCTTGGGGTCGGCACTGATGTACCAAGTGATTTTTGCCCGGCCAAAACCAGGATTGTACTCGATAGAGTCCACTTTCCCCAGATACACCTTCTCCGTCCGCTCGGCATATTCCTGCTGGATATCATTCATTTTGTCGCATGATGACAACACGAAAAGCAAGGATGCTAGAAGCCCCCAGGCCGGGGAGAATAATTTCGTAATCTTTTTCATCAGTTTCTCTTTAATCTTCAATGATCAGCTAACGCCGTAGGCAAACCATCGCCAAAGGCCTTAACATTATCGTTATCCATGTTATTGCTGCTCATTCTGCGCCGCTGCCGTATTATCCCCATAGAACGTTATTTCGCCCATAGAGAAATAATTATTGGAGGGCGGCGGCATGACGCCGGCAGCTTCACGGACGAAAAGCCGGATATACCGCACGGGTTTGGCATCGATTGGCATTTCGTATTCCGTTCCATTGGCCGACAAGTTTAATACACCCTGCGGATCGGGCGGCACCATACGGTCATAGCGGGGAATTTCATGCCAGCCCAGATACTCCCAATCCTCCTTAAAGGTTTGGTCTGGCAGCACCGTTGTGTTGTCCACTCCATGGATCGCGCTGTTACGCACACTGGTCTCATCCAACCAATACGGGCGGTCGGCAAAGCGGTCACCATCGATCTCATCCGTACCCCACAATTCAAATTTTGTGATATTGACCTGCCCATAAACTGAATTAATGTGATAACCGTGGATAACAATACGACTAAGCTTGGCTACCTGCTGCATATCGAAAGTCATGGACAATCCGCTACCCGACGGGTTCGTGAGCCACCCATGCCGACTCGTGTTCACAACGCCATCCCAAAGGGTAGCTGTGGTACGCCCTGACAAATCGGTGGTATTGTCATAGGGGATATTCCCCCGGAAATCCGCATAGGGCTTGGGTATCATCGTTTCATAAAAGGGGGTAACCGTTAGATAGGTCGTGTCAGAAACGTTGCCCCACTTGTCCTCAAAAGAAATGGCAAATGTCGATTCCTCGGGGTCAAAGCCTCTGAATGCGCGGCGCTCCTCTTCCAATGTGGTGAAATACATCTCATCATAATCCACCTCGCCATCCGTCGCCACTTTCATAAACCGTACACCCAATTCCGTTGACTGCGGGTTTTCCCAGCTGGCAACGATACCACCGAAACCGGGTACCATCTCCAGGGAACTAACCCCGATATCGATCAGCGACTCCAGCGGCTCGAACTCGATTTCCACCGGGTCGGACCGTTTCTCCTCCCGGTTGACCTTATACAGTGTCGCTTTTACCCGGTCTACCCGGTGAAAGCCTTCAATGGTCAACAAGTTGGTATGCACGGAAGCCTTTTCGGTATATGTCCGACCGTTCCGCTCGTACTCCGCCATGATATACAAAATGTCCGGGTCATCAGGTATATTGTAACGGATTTCGGCCCCGCCATTGATAGGTGTGATTTCGTACCCTTCTAATGCTTCAGAACCCCAGTCCCCGCCGTCTGGACGCCGGTCATCCAACTCCTTGCATCCGAGGAAGAGACCCAGCACCGAAATGAATATCAGTATTAAGTTATATTTTTTCATTGTAAAACGCTTTAACATGTTACTAATTCTTAAAACATGCCTACCATCCGTAGGTCTGTACCAGATTGGTATTTGTCCGTAGGTCACTTATATGGATCGGGAACAGGTAATCCCGGAACGTAACCTGTCGTCGTATCGTACTGTATACCGTAGGCACATAGAATGCCTCGTCTGAATTATTGACGCCGCCATCGCCCCATCGGGTGGGGGGCAACGTCCAGTACTGCTCGGCAGTTTTCCAACGGCGTATGTCCCAGTAACGTTGCCCTTCAAAGGCCAGCTCAATGAGGCGTTCCTTCTGAATAATCCGGCGCATCTCGTTCTTGTTGCTTGGCGCCTCCGCGTTATATGCTGCTTCCCGCCAGGATTCCACAACCCCTTTCAGCCCTACATGCGCCCGGATCGTATCAATCCAATAATACACCTCGGGATCTGGCTGCGCTTTGATTTCGTTCAGCGTTTCTGCATAGAGCAAGTATAAATCGGCCAGACGGAGCAAGGGGAAATGGTAATTATGTTGCCGGTACGTACGTCCGGTAACTCCCTCGCTTCCGGTGGTTTCGTAAGCATGGATTTTTTTGGGCGTATAGGCAGAGTGCCCCGCAGCCGGGCCGATCTCATTGGGACGGCTCTTGATGAATGGGGCGAAGGTCTTTCCTCCGTCCTCTGTAGTGGAAAGCAATTCAAAAAAGCCACGGTCAAAACCGAGGTTGGCATAAAACCGCGGCTCACGATTAAAGTGCTTGGAGGCTGTTACCTCGCCCGTGGCGATGTAGGCCGCGTGGTTATCCCCCGGCGTAGCACGCCGTGGGTTATTCCGGTTGGCGTAATCAAAAAATCGATCCTCTTCAATGGGCACCCCGTTATTGCTATAAAATAGATTGCCCATATGCCAAGAAGCCGACATGTAATTGATTAGAAGCGGTTGGTCCGTAGCATACAAAAACTGAAAGGTGCTTGCCAGCATGTTGCCTAAAATACTCAATCCAGGCCCGCCTTTACCGTTGGCGAACTGCTCTTGGGTCGCCCAGATTACCCCCGTATTTCGATCGATAGCCTCTGTAATGGACTTGCGGACCGTCATCATGGTCACTAGTGTATCGCTCATCGCAAAGGTACCTGGCTGGGCAAATTTATTGAATTCATAGAGCCGGTAGCCTGCGGCGTGCGCTGCCTCGATAGCAGCCAGTGTCGCCTCCGCTGCCCTTTCCCATTTGGCGGGGTCGTGTATCGACGGAATCAATTGTACACCCCGGTTATCTATCCATCCGGCATAGTCGGGGTTTCCGTTAAACAAGGGGCTAGCGGCCCACGCCAGTACCTTGGCTTTGATACCCAAGGCGATCACCTGCGAAATACGCCCTTGCTCGGCAGATGGGTTCTGAATGGCCAGCGGTAAATCGGGCACGGCTTCGTCGATCAACTCTACAATATAGCTGACCACTTCATCGATCGGTTCACGATACACCATAACCTCCTCAGTGGTGGCACCCAGTGGTATGTTTTCGCGTACAATGACAATAGGCCCATAAAGTTTCATAAGGAAAAAATGATAATATGCCTTCAGGAACTTGGCTTCGGCAATCCATTTTTTCCGTTCCTCCTCATCGATATCCTGGGGGGTGTGTGCGTTTTCCAGGAAAATATTGCAAGCCCGGATCGCTTCGTACATGGGCTTGCCACCATTGCGGCCCGACCAATAATCCAGATAGGGCGTGCTTGCGTTCTGGTTCCCTTGGGAAATCTGGCCAGCAGGCAGGTTGCCCGCCCGCGTGTCCGTCCGCCAGTCATACTCATCGCGGCTGGTGAAATAGGATGGGTAATGGTGCGGATGGGTGGGGTCGGGTTGGTAGGAATACACGGTCCGCAGGAACTTATCCATCACCGAACGGTTCGAAAATGTATGGTCCAGTGTTGCCGTGTCATTCGGTACTACGTCCAGAAAATCACATCCCATCATGCCCATCAGGACAGTGAGTGCTATTATTTTTCTACAACTCTTCATCGTTATATCATATTACTTTTCAGTCCTCGTTAAAAACCAACGCTCACGCCAAGGTTAAACACCCGCTGGAGGGGGTACCCCAAACCGTTACCGGCCATCTCGGGATCCCACATCTTGAAATGCGACCAACGGGCTAAGTTAGTACCGCTGGCATAGACCCGTAAGGAATTGATGTGGTACCGATTCGTAAAGTGCTGCGGTAGCGTATATCCAACTTCTGCCTGTTTAAGCCGAACGAACGCACCGTTTTGAATCCAATAGGTACTCTCATGGTTATTGTTAGCAATGCTGTAATCCGACAACCGGGGCCAGAACGCATAAATGTCCCGGTTGGTTTCAGACCAGTGGTCCTCCGCAATATATTTCAGCAAGCCACGTTGGCCCTGATTGACAAACGGCGTAACAGCAGCCGGTTCGATGAAGAACGACGAGCGGGCGGATCCCTGGAAAAACACACTGACGTCAAACGCCTTGTATCCAAAGGTAAAACCACCCCCATAGATGATCTCCGGTACCGTTGGGTACCCAATTGGCACCATATCATCCTGGTTGACCAGACCGTCCCCGTCGATGTCCTTGTACTTGATATCCCCAGCCAGGTATTGGCCACTGAATTGACTGGGGGAGTTATTCACCTCCTCTTCATCAATAAACAGGCGCTCGGCAATATACCCCATCGGCTGGTTAAGTTTCCTTCCAATAGACGAACGCCAGGGCACATCGCTGTAATCCGCCTCTTCGATGTACTTGTATTTGGCAGTAGCGTATGTAAAATTCGCGTTCATCAACAGCCAAACATCACTGCTGAAGTTCTTCTCGTATTTCATCTCGGTCTCGAAACCCTTACCCGACGCAATGCCGAGGTTGGCCTGCGGAATCGTCCGCAAGCCCATACTGGTTGGTATATCCGGACGTGTCTGAAGGATGTTCTCCCGGGTTTCCCAGAAATAATCCGAATTGAGGGTAAACGCATTATTAAACAAACCGATTTCCAAACCGATATTGGATTTAGTAGCGATTTCCCAGGTAATCAATTCGTTCGCATAACGGTCAATCTGTATACCCGTCCGCCAATAATCGATATTACCGCCCCCGGGTAAGCCAAACCAATATCCTGGCCCGCTCATATTGACCTGGGAAAGGTAAAAGAACCGATCATTGACGTGTCCGATAGCATCGTTCCCTACGCGACCATACGTACCGCGCAACCTCAGGTTCGAGATGAGCTCCTGCGAATTTGACATGAAACGCTCGTTGTGGATCGCCCAGCCAACACCAATGGTAGGAAAAACACCCCATCGGTTTCTCGCAGCAAAACGCTCAGTCCCGTTAATCCCGACATCCACTTGGACGAAATAACGGGAATCGTAACCGTAAGCCACCCGTGCCGCTGTCGAAATATTCCGCATGGGCAGCGAAGCCTGGATCGGATCGGATGTCGCATTGTTGTCGTCATACACCCTCGAAAAATTCAATGTTCCGGTTTCGTTCCGCATGGTTCCGACCACCAAAGCGTTGATGTCGTGTACGTCATTGATCAACTTGTTGTACGACAAACGGAGTTCGCCATATTGCGTCGCATTAACAGACCTTGAATCGCCTGCGTAAATTAAATACTCTGTACCCGTATCCGGATTGAGGGCCTGAAGTCGATAGGAGCCATCAATGGTCGTCATGGGGGTATAGAAAAACGGTCGGTAGTTTCGCTCCAATGCATAATAGGCTTTGCGCATGGCGTTGAACGTTCCCCGGACCGTTAGCCCCTCCAACGCTCCGAGGAACTTGTGTTCCATCTCCAGCTGCAAAAGCATCGTAGATTCTTTCGATTCCTGATTTGAGCTGACAACCTGAGCCAAGGGGTTGACGTATTCGCCGAGCTCTGGCCCCATGCCGAATAAGGTATGCTGCACACCGTTGTAAGTCGCATCGGCCGGATAGTAGGGCAGGAACTTAACTGGAGTAGCATTGCGTGCCCAGTGGAACACAGCGGCACCCCCGGATATGGTCTTCCCCTTGTAATCAGTAGTCCTCGCATTGGGCCCAGTACGGTCGTCAAACGATCCATAGGCACGTACAACCCCGGTCGTATTCGGCGCAAACCGAATGGTCACATTGGAACGGATTTGCAAACGGTCGATGTTGATGTTGTTGTCAAACAGGTTCTTTTCGGTTTCCTTCAAAATACCCTGGTCATTCTGGTAGCCCGCTGCCAAGTAATACTGTACAGACTGCCCCCCGCCAGTGAGATTGAGGTTAACGCGCCGGTTGGTCGCGTGGTCTTTCAGCAGATAGTCGTACCAATCAACGTTGGGGTATCTTATCGGATCCGAACCCCGTTCGGTCTCATAGATATCGCCCAGACGGTGGGGAAGTAACCGCTCCGCGTCCCGGGTACGCACCGCTTCGTTGTGGAGGCGCATGTACGTGATGGGGTCTGCCAACTCAACCAATTTCGTGTTTATGGAAGTCGTCTGCTCGGCCCGGACATTCATGGTCAGCCGATCGGCCTTCCCCACTTTGGTGGTAACCAGGATGACCCCATTGGCGCCGCGCGCGCCGTATAACGCCGCTGCACTGGCATCTTTCAACACAGAAAAAGACTCAATATCATCCACATTCAGCCGAGCCAGATCATTGGTGCTCATCTCGATCCCATCGATCAGGATCAATGGGTCCCGTTTACCCCCGGTACTGAATGTGGTAATCCCCCGGATGAAGAACTCCGCGTTGTCCAACCCCGGCTCGCCCGACCGTTGGTAAGCGATTACACCAGACATCCGGCCTGCAAACGCTTGTGTCAGGTTACTCGAAGGAACGCGCAGCTGCGCAGGATTAATGGTCGAAATTGCACTCACGACGCTTTCTTTTTTCTGCACCGCACCGAAAGCGGTAACGACCACTTCGTCCATGCCCTCGGTTGCTTCTTCCAACGTGACACGGACTTCCTTCAGTCCTCTGATAGGCACTTCCTGCGACACCCACCCTACCGAGCTGATCTCCAATATGACATCGTCATTCGGAACCGTCAACGAGAAGTTGCCATTTAAATCCGAGGCCGTACCAACACTTGTCCCTTTGATCTTGATACTTGCGCCGATTATTCCCGCCTCTTCCGCATTCATAATGCGACCGGTGATTGTTCGCTCCTGCAACCAAGAGGCAACCGGATCGGCACTTACCTTTCCGGCAAGCCACGCAGACGGTAACAAGGCAATCAGTACAAGAACCACACATTTGTAGATTTTACCTTTCATAATTTATAGTTATTGTGGGTTTAAATAGTTATGTAAACCGATGTATCAAACCGGTCGACCTATAATTTGGCTATCGCAAAGCTGTGTATGCGACTAATTGATGTTGTATTTACTTTTCATAATTTATAGCATTTTGAAAATGGATCACCTATCTAAGCTTACCAAGCGCTCCCTGCTTGACTTCCAAGTTTTTAAATGGCCAACCAATCGGTTTCGAATTTTAAAGCGACTACTCCGCGCTCTTTCAACAAACCATACACACAATAAGTAAAACCCTAAAATTCAATATGCGGTTTATAAGCGGTTTTACAACGTAAAAGTAGATAAACTATTTTAATAATGCAATGTTTTTATGATTTTTTTCTCTATTTGCGCAGAAAAAGCGAAATACGAGTCGTAAAACCGCAAAATATCAAAACTCTGTTAGCGTTGTTGGGCAATTCGGGCGGCGTTCCGCTGAATACGCTCCATGGCAAATGCGATTTCTTCCATGTCCGACCGCGGCCCTAAGAGCATATTTTGCGTAAACCATACCGCTTCTTTATCGCAGAGCGCGTCATTTTCGGGGCAATGGTTCCGTCTATTGTATACATCGATATCCAACTCTTCTGCCGTATACATCCGTTTGAAGTTTTTGGTCTGAAAAGCATGGGCTAAATAGGGCATTTTATTCAATGGTGCATATCCGCTGGAACAGGGGATTCCTTCGGCCCGGAGGGCTTCGATAAAGCCTTCCCTGGTCAATCCATGCGATTGGTTCTGTTGGTAGCGGAATGGAAACAAGAAGAATACCGCACGAGTGACGTGATCGTACAATCGATAGGGCATAATACCGGGGATTTCCTTGATTAGGTCGTGCAGGTAATTTGCGTTTTCGGTCCTCACCCTCGTTTCTTCCTCCAAACGCGTCAGTTGGGACAAACCAATAGCTGCTTGGTATTCGGTCAACCTCAGTTTAGTACCCATCATCACCGGCCCATGCGTACCGGGATTGGAAACCGTCCCATAGGGGGTACCAAAATTATGGTAAGAAAAACATCGATCCATGAACCTATCATCATTGCTGACAATCGCGCCGCCCTCGCCTATGGCCATGCTTTTCGAGTTCTGGAAGCTGAAGCATCCCGCATTTCCAAACGTACCTACTTTCTGCCCATTGATTTCGGCAAGCCACGCTTGACAAGCATCCTCCAACACCAATAAGTCGTGCTTGCGGGCTATATCAAGTATGGCTGGCATATCGCAAGGCAACCCCAATATGTGAATCGCCATAATGGCTCTCGTCCGATCAGTAATACGTTCCTCGATTTTAGCCGGATCGATCTGGAATGTCTCCCGATCAACATCCACAAAAATGGGTATGGCCCCTGTGGCCAAAATAGCTGCCGAGCACGCAATAAAAGTATAAGGAGAGAGAATCACTTCATCCCCAGCACCAATACCCAGTTGAACCATCGCGGTAATAAGCGCATTGGTACCGTTCACCACGGTAAGGCAACGCTTTGCCCCAGTGGCATTTGCCCACGCCTGCTCAAACTCAGCTACCACCTTATTCCGTGACCATACGCCGCTCCTCATAACCTCCAACAGCCGTTTTTCATCTGTTTCAGGCTTCCAAAGCGGCCATTTGGCCCATGGCTTGTTCCTTACGGCTTTACCACCCAGGATAGCCGGTTTATCCTGCACCATCGAGGCGTCCATCAACGATGGCGCTAAGGCAATACCAGCCCCCATCATAGCGGTCTTCCCGATAAACCCACGCCTAGACAGTCTGTTGTTTTTCATCTGTTTATTTTTTACTTTTTCAGTTACCAGACGGAGCCTTTGGATTTAACATTGCCTGAAGCCAATGCCGTCAATGCGTTCTTCACACTACCGTGTTCCAACAAAACACGTTTAGCTTCTTCATAATCTTCCAATCCTGATTTCTCCTGAAGCATTCGGACGGCTCTATCCATAATCTTATCATTGATCAATGCCACATGTACCATACTGTTATCCTCTACTCTTCCCAATTGGATCATTGTTGTCGTACTGATGATATCAAAAATCATTTTTTGGGCTGTCCCGCACTTCATACGGGTACTACCGGTAATAAATTCCGGTCCGGTAATCACCTCCACGGGGTAGTCTGATAACGCTGCGATGGGAGAAGACGGGTTACTGACAATACAACCGGTGGTCACCCCTTCGCGTTTACCTGTTTTTAATGACTCATGGACGAAAGGCGTTGTTCCACTCGCTGACACACCCACAAGAATATCCTTGTTGCTCACGCCGGCTTCCACCAACTTCGTCCAACCTTCTTCGCGGTCGTCTTCTTTCTCCTCCCGTGCCTCCGTCAAACGGTTCATACCGCCGGCCAGGATCACATTAAAAACACCTTTATGTATGCCATAGGTTGTAGGCAGTTCAATAATATCCAGTACGGAAAGCCTGCCGCCGCTACCGGCTCCGATGTAGAATAGACGCCCCCCCTGCTTTATTTTATCAACAATAGCCGCAATCAGTTCATTCACCTGGGGCAATGCTTCCCGGATAGCGGGAGCCACCTTTTCATCCTCTCCGTTAATAGATGCAGTGATCTCCTGTATGGATTTCTCCTCCAGGTGTCTATACGAAGAAGGGCTTTCTGTAATACGAATACTCATATCAAATAGCAAAAAAATTCAGACTGCTTTAAGTTCGTTCGCGTATTTTTTTATCTTCATGATCGCTTCGGCAATCTGCTCCATATGCTTACGCGAACTCAACAATACGGTCTGGACAAACCAAACTCCTTGTTCCTCGGCAATGATGTCATTTTGCGGAAATTGATTTTGTTCCAACCAGTTATGCATTTTCTTTTTGCCGTAAATCTTGATGTAATGTCTATTGGTTGCCAGGCTTTTCACATAGTCTCCTTTATTCATCGAGGTGTATCCGGAAGAACAGGGAATGCCTTCGGCCGCGAGTGCTTTCAGGAATTGCGCTCTACTCAATCCGTCGAAATGCTCTTTCAAATACCGGAACATATACAAATGGTATGCAGACCGGTCTGTACCCTCGTAGAGCTTGGCCGGTTCAATACCCGGTATTTCTTCCAGCAGGCTCGTCAGGTATTTCGCATTCTCGTGCCTTAGCCGGGATTGCTCTTCTAAACGGGTCATTTGAGCCAACAACAACCCGCTTTGGAACTCGGTTAGCCTTAAATTGCTTCCACGGGTACCTACCCCGGTACCGTAGGACGTTCCTCTTCCACCCTGGCCCTGATTATGGAAATTATAACAACGTTTTGCGAAGCTTTCATCATTGGTGGTCACCGCTCCGCCTTCGGCACAATTCAGGTTTTTGGAAGATTGGAAACTAAAAGCTCCCGCCAAACCGAACGACCCCACTTTCTTGCCCCGCCATTCCGCCAGATGAGCTTGGCAAGCATCTTCAATGATCGGCAGATTCGTTTTATCACCGATCTCCAAAAAACGATCGATGTTTGCCGGAGACCCACCGATATGTACCGGCATGATGGCTTTCGTATTCGACGTGACAGCACCTTCGACTTTATTCGCGTCGATCTGGAAAGTTTCCACATCGGTGTCGACGAATATCGGCAACGCATAATTCAGCACAATCACGTTGTAGGTTGCTATAAACGTATATATCGGCATAATCACTTCGTCTTCGGGACCGACATCCAGGGCACCGAGGATCGTTGTCAAGGCTGCGGTACCGCTTGATACACCCAGGCTATGGCCAACGCCCAATAGGTTAGCATAGGCCGTTTCGAAATTTGCCGTCACCGCCCCTTGCAGACGCCCCCACTTATTGCTCTTCAACACCGCAACAATAGCATTCTCTTCGGTCTTATCATAAATTGGCCAACGCGAAAATCCGCTCTGCACAGCCTTTGCCCCTCCCAAAAGAGCCGGTTTGCCCCCTTCCCTCTTGGCTATTGCCAAAAGCGGGTATCCACCTAATAAAGCGAATCCCGATCCGATGACTCCTGCCTGGTGAATGAAGCCCCGGCGATTTAACGTATTTTTCATCTGTATATCATTTATTTTTTAATGGTGATGAAGCTATCAGATTTATTCATTCCTCTGTGTGATTGAATAAATCATGATGGTTTCATATTTAAAACGAACTAGGTTTATAAAACTTTTGTGGTTATCAATATTACGAATGTATAGCGTAAAGCGACTCGAAAAACATTGACCTCGATCAGATACCGTCATCAAACCTGCATTTAAACCGCCTACGCATTCCTTTTATGCTGTAAACACAGCGCAATATCAGCAAATAAAACAATACTAACAAATAAAAACGCAAAAAACCCGTAAATAGAATTTCACGATACCGTCACCTCTTACGTATGCCGCCTCCGGGCGTTTGCTTTAACCATTCCAGGTCGTAAATGTCGCAATACTTAAGGAATATGATGTATATTTGCGGATAACCGTAGGTTAACATCAAAATAAATTCTTTTTCGTTCGCTTCACTTTAACCAACCATCATGAGAAAAAACAAAAGACAAGAAATCATTCTTAGGGAGATCGATCTTCATAACAAGGTTTTTTCAGTGGAACTCAGTGAGCAATTGAAAGTATCCGACGACACGATCCGAAGGGACTTGCATGAACTTGCAAAAGACGGTAAAGTCATCAAAGTGCATGGTGGGGCGATCAGCAAATCGTTCGGTTCTCCATTTAACAACGATTCTACGGTTTATGCGCTAGAGGCCAAGCGAAAAATTGCCGAAAAAACCGTCTCACTCATCAAGAATAACATGATTGTGCTCACCGAGGGCGGCACAACCATTACCGAGCTGGCGAAAATCATACCCAATAGCATGAAAGCAACATTCATCACCATAAGCCCCCAAGTCGCGATTACCTTAACCCAGCATGAGAATATAACGGTAATCGGTATTGGCGGCAAGCTCGTTAAGAATGCCAACTTATACACGGGAGCCAGTGTCGTAAACCAACTTTCCGATATCAAAGCAGATTTGTGCTTACTGGGTGCAAACGCATTTTCGTTCGAAGAGGGCCTCACTGATCATGATTGGGAGATTGTACAGGTGAAAAAAGCATTAATACGATCTGCGAAAAAAAGTGCTGTCTTAAGCATCTCTGAAAAACTGAATACGGCAAAATGGCTGAATATATGTGACGCTGCTGCCATAGACTACCTCATTACGGAATTAGATCCCAGCGATTACAATTTGCAAGGCTTTAAGCAAAAAGACATCTCGGTACTGTAATATTAAAGAAAATATCGATTCTTAGCGGAAGCTGTGATTTTTATTTACCGGCTCAAACGTTTACATTAGCTGGATAAAAATCCAACGATGAACAACAGACGTACATTCTTGAAGCAAGCGGGAATAGGCATGGCTGCCGCTTATTTGAGCCCCTCGCTCCTTGCTTCATGCGCACCGCAAAGGAAATCAACGGCCACCCTGACCGAAATCGGTCTGCAGCTCTATACGCTGCGCGACCAAGTGGCCACCAATGCGGTTGCTACCATTGCCCGTGTGGCCGAAATCGGGTACAACCATGTGGAGACCTTCGACGCATTAATCGGTGACGACGGCAAGGTTACATTCTGGGGGCTAGACGCACAGACGTTGTCGTCGCACCTCAGCGACCATCACTTGAAAACATACAGTGGCCATTACGACCTAGGTGCCTTTCTCACACCCGGCGATGGCAACCAAGATGCGCTAAAAGCTTATATCGATACCGCCGCTACGCTGGGGCAACATTACCTGATTGCGCCCGTGCCGCCGATTTTGCTGATTGACACACTAACACCCGATAATTACCGCTTCATGGCCGACCAACTCAATAGCGGTGGCGAACTCGCGGCCAGATCGGGCCTAAAGATTGGCTATCATAATCATTTTTGGGAATTCCGCACGCTCGCCGACGGCAGCAGGGGGATGGATATTCTTCTCGAAAATACCGACAAAGAACTGGTCGCCTTCGAATTGGATTTGTTCTGGAGCGAGAAATCAGAAACAGATAGCGCCGCATATTTCGAGAAATACCCGGGACGCTTTCCCCTCTGGCATATCAAAGATATGGATCAACACCATTCGGAGACCATTATCGGGGGCGATTATGATACGAAGCCGTTCATGGAAATCGTCGACAGCATCACATATGCCGAGGTAGGAACCGGGAGTATCGATTTTAAGCACATCATGGACGAGGCGAAAACAGCGGGCCTGCAATATGCTTTTGTAGAGCAGGATGTCATCATGATACCCCCTTTTGAAAGCATTGCACAAAGCTACCGATACGTCAAAAACGAATTGCTCGAATCATCGGAAACACCCTAGAAAGGGTAATTTACCGAATGAGGTTACCTAAACCGGTACACAGTCTTGGTAGCGTATTCACTGCCTGGCTCTAATACCGTGGACGGGAAATCCGGATGGTTCGGGGCATCGGGAAAATGCTGGGTTTCCAAACAAAACGCCGAGCGGTAGCCGTATACTTTGCCTCCCTTGGCGTGCTGTATGTTATCCATGAAGTTGCCACTATAGAACTGCAAGCCGGGTTCTTCCGTCAGGATATCCATCACAATACCGGTCTTGGGACTTTCTACCGTTGCCACCAGCTGCAGGCCAGGGTCTTTCTTCACCACAAAGTTATGGTCATACCCTCCACCGAGCAACAGCTGCCCATCGGCAGCGTCGATACGCGCACCTATCGCTGTGGGCTGCCGGAAATCAAAGGGAGTGCCTTCAACAGCGGCAATTTCGCCCGTGGGGATCAATGTCTCGTCGACCGGCGTATACCCATCGGCACGCACGGTCAACAGGTGATCCAAGATGGTACTATCACCCTCACCGCTAAGATTGAAATACGCATGGTTGGTTAGGTTGACCACCGTTGCCTTATCCGTTGTTGCATGGTAGGCAAGTTCCAAGCCATTATCTGATGTGACCGTATAAACCACGGTCGCTTCCAGCGTTCCGGGATAACCAGCATCACCATCGGGCGAAAGGTATTGCAACTCAAGGCTGCTGTCGGTCACATGCTTCACTTCCCAAACCTTAGAGAAAAATCCGTTGGTACCGCCATGCAGGGAATTTGGACCATTATTGATTTCCAACTGGTAGTGTTCACCCCCCAGCTCAAATTGGCCTTTGGCAATGCGGTTGCCGTACCGACCTACAACGGCGCCGAAAAACCCATCACCCGGTTGCCGGTATGCTGGCAGACCTTCATAACCCAACACCACGTCAACAAGATCTCCATGTTGATCGGGAACATGCAGGCTCACCACACGGGCCCCGTAATTGGTAATCGCAGCGACCACCTCACCATTGGTCAACGTATACAAGCTAACGGAGTCGCCATCGATCTCAGCTTGGAAATCGGCCGGCGAAACGGTCAAAACAGATGATGCGTCGGTAGCCGACGATTGTTCCTGAGGGGGATTACAAGCCCACACACCCGCTAGGGCGAGGACAACAGCAATGGACTTACTTGCTTTTTCTATCATTATTTTAAAATCAGGTTAGTAATGCCTATTCCACAAAGATAATAGGAAAATCGGCATATAAAACAACCAACTATAATTTTTGTCGCGCGTTGCGCCGCGTACATCAACCTCCCCCCGGGAGAGCTCCAGACCGGCATTCCCGTCATTGCACTACCTGCATCACGCCATGCATGATGCGCCAATGGCCAGGGAAGGTACACACGTACGGATAGTCGCCCGGTGTGTCGGGTACGGTAAGTATCAGCTCGTACCGCCCCTCGGGGTTGACCAGCGGCGTGCTGAACAAAACGTCCGATGTAGAGGGAATATATTGCATTTCCACGCCGTTGGGCTTTTGCGCCAACACATCGGCGGCTGCGCCCACCCGCTCCAAACTGCCGGGCTTCAATACCAGCATATTGTGCTGCATGTGGTCGGGGTTGTCAAAAATGATCTTCAATGTCTGTCCCGCCCTGGCGGTGAAATGGGTGATATCGTACTTCATTTCGCCGATGACAGCCTTAATGGTGATGGTCTGATCAGCCGCACCGGCAACAATATGGTCTTCCAATGACCCGTCGGCATCCGAGTGGGCGGGGCGACCGATCTCCCGGAGATGTTCACCCGCGATTGCTTGTCGATGCGCTGCCCGGGCAATGAGTAACGCATGTGAAATCCATTTATCTTCGGTGTTTTCAGATTGCTGCGCAGCGTCGAAAACCGCCCTGCCGACCTCCGCCGATGGCGCTGCATCCGATAGCGCGAGGAACGCCGCCAAACGCACACGCAGATCGGGATCCCTGGTTACGCCCGCGGCGAGCAATTGCTGCACCACGCCCTCATGGTTAATCGGGAGCGTCTGTACTGCCGCCCGTCGTACACCGGCAGCGGGGTGCTTCAATGCCCCGGCAACCACCGCCAGACTCTCCTGGTCATGGCCATCCAGCAAACCCAATCCATGCAGGGTCCATATCGCGTGTACCGCTGGTCCATTGGTATTCACCTCGTCCAGCGATTCATCTCGGATCAGGTCGTACAGGTCGGCCGCCACTTCGGTGTCGCCCGCCTCGACCAGCAACCGCTGGGCCGTAAGCCGCCAGAACATGTTATCATTCGCCAGTGCATCGACCAATGTGCCCGGCCGATCGGGGTTTAACTTCACAGGCGTGTACCGTTTGGCGTCTTCATGAACCAACCGGTAGATGCGCCCCCTGGTATTGTCACGAAGGGGATCGATGTAAGCATTCCCCTCGCCGTTGTCAAAGCCATCCGGCGTAGGGTTGTGTTGAATAACAAAGTTGTACCAGTCCAATATCCATACAGCGCCATCGGGTCCTACCTTGGCAGCTACCGGTCCGAACCAGTTGTCCGAACTCGCCACCATGTTCCAACCGTCGCCTTTCTCTTTAAACCCAGCGCCTACTGGCTCTAGCACGTGGCGATGCACCAGCCTTCCCGTCGGCTCGGCAATGAATGCCACCCGGTTCCAGTATTCCTCCGGAAACGCACGCGCGGTATACAGGGCATGCCCTGCGGCAGCGGTGAATCCACCATGCACATCTACTTGCCTCAACTCCTTGGTAAGCACATGCATGCCATAATGGCCATCGATCTTTTCAATGCCCCGCTCATGCAGGTTTGCCTTTTCATAATACCGCGCCGGTATGGCGAAGAAGTCGCTATGTTCATTATTGGCCGTGGATATAAAGACATCAAATTCTTCCGAAAAGCCGAGTCCCCATGTGTTGTTTGTGGTACTGCCCAGAAACTCGAAGTGCTCGGCGCCGGGAGCGAATTGATATACCCCTGCGCCGAACTTGAAGGGCTTTCCACCGATGGTACCTTCAAACCCCGAATACCCTACAGTTCCCCATATTTTATTGTCCAACCCGTACTGTAGGTGCGACGGGCCGGCATGCGTATCGAACGTGCCCCAGCCATTGATCAGCACTTCCCGTACGTCGGCCTTGTCGTCGCCGTCGGTATCTTTGAGAAACAAGAATTCGGGTGCCTGCGCAACGATGATACCGCCATTGGCAAAAGTAAACGACGTGGGGATGTTTAATCCTTCGGCAAAAACCGTGAACTTATCCGCCTTGCCGTCGCCGTCGGTATCTTCGCAGATGGTAATGCGGTCATCCCCCACGCTTTTGTCATTACGCACCGTATTGGGGTAATCGACCGTCTCCACAATCCACAACCTCCCCTGCTCATCCCACTCCATGGCGATGGGCTTCCGGATATCGGGCTCGCTGGCAAAAAGCTCCAGTTTGAAGCCAACAGGCACCTGGATCAGCGTCTGCGACTCCTCCGCACTAAGCGGCAGCTGATACCGCGGCGGCGGATCGCGGCGTTCGTAGTTCGGCATACGGCCCTCCTCGTATTGTGGTTGGGCAACGGTATAGGCATCCATCTTGGCCACCGCTTCGTCGCCGACCGCCCAGCGGATACCGCTTTTGATCAGTTGGAGGAAACCGAGATTGCGGAACGTGCGCTCGTCATGACCAAAGGCAGTATAGAACACCCGGCCTTTGCCATACTCTTTCACCCAGGTGTAAGGCTCGCGGCCCGCGCTGTCCATCCGCTCCATCAGCACCACGATATCGTCGGCGATGTGGTCATGTACGTAGGTTTCGTCCCATTCCGTCTCAAAGGCGGTCACCCCCTCCATGGCCGGGTGATCAGGCCTGATCACCTCGGCTGAAAAAGTTCCGCCGCCATGGTGCTTAAACTGCCCCCCGGTCAACGCCACCACCTCCGGTGAATTGCGGAAGCAATAGGAAGCCGAGTGCAGCGGAATAAACCCTTTGCCCGAGGCCACATAATCCAATAATGCCTTTTCCTGCGCAGGGCTAATGGAGTCATGGTTGGCATAGAGAATAAGTCCGTCGTACCGCTTGAGATCCTTACGCGTCAAGTCCTCGGGGTCCACCGAATAGGTAATGTTTATCCCGTCGGGGAAATACTCCTGCGCCAATATACCGGCCAACAACTCCGAATCATGATGTTTACTCGCATGGCCAAGAAAAAACAACTCCAGCCGTCGTGGTCCATCATCGTTATGGCGCTGGCCGCCACAACCCGAAAACAACAACGGGAGCATGACCAACGCAAGTAGCTTCGTTAATTTTTTCATTTTACCGTTCGAATGACATGTATTGGTTTGTAAATGCATATACTCCTTCCCGCCAAGGGAAGGCTATCCGACCATCGGGTTGCGTCAGCGACCGGTCAGGGTAAACTCGGGTAATGGGATCAGGGCGCCCCCTTTCAAGGCCGACTCATGTGCCAATATACCTACGCAGGTGATATTGGCCGACTGCTGCGCATTGGGGAATGGCTGGCGGCCGTCGATCAATGCGCTAACAAATTCGTGCACCAGATGCGGATGTGAGCCACCATGGCCCGCACCTTGGATAAAGGAAAGGTGTTGGTTATCGTCCTCATCATATACACCGCCGGTAGTGAAATGCTGGATAGCGGGGGGCAACAAGTGGGCGTAATCAGGACAGGTTACCTCCTCGGGAATCTCATGTTCTTCTTTTTTAGCAGTGTGGACAATCAAAGGGTTCCCCTCAATCAACGGCCATTCCACTGCTTTCTTGGAGCCGTAAACTTCAAAACTTTCCCTGTATTGGCGGGCGGTATCAAACAGTGACCGGTACACGTGGGCGCTCAAATCTGAATCGCGGAACTTGATGTGAGCGGATTCGACAGCAAAGGGCGATCCGTAATGGTGGTGCAGTTCCTGGCGGATCGTTCCCGACCCGAAACACGAAACGTACTCCGCCTCGTTGCGTGTAAGCCCCAGTACCGGCCCTACACAATGCGTCGCATAATGCATAGGTGGCAAACCCGGCCAGTAATTCGGCCATCCATCCATATCTTGTTGGTGGCTGGCTTTGAGGAACTGGATTTTCCCTAATTCATCTTTTTCGTAAAGCTCTTTCATGAAAAGGAACTCCCGGGCATAAACCACGGTCTCCATCATCATATAGGTTAAGCCGGTTTCTGCTACGGCCTCCACCAGCTGCCGACATTCCTCCACCGTGGTGGCCATCGGGACCGTACACGCTACGTGTTTACCCGCCCGCAATGCTTTCAGCGATTGCTCCGCGTGGTTGGGTATAGGGGTATTGATGTGCACTGCGTCGACCTGATCATCTTTAAGTAGCTCGTCATAATCGCGGTACCGCTTTTCGATACCGAACGCGTCGCCGATTTCATTCAGGCTTTCTTCATTGCGTTGGCAAATGGCATACATATTGGCATCGGGGTGCAGCTGGTAAATAGGGATGAACTCCGCGCCGAAACCCAAGCCGACAATAGCTACGTTGATTGGTTTTTTGCTCATGCTTATTGCTTTTCTATGTTTTGTTTGTTACTTCTTCTACATTTCCGCATTTTCTCTCGTTTGCTAACCGAGGAATGTGAATTCCATCACCCCCCTGTTATCCACCCTTTCAAAAATGCGTGCCCGTCGCGGGCGAAGGAATCTTGGCTTTCCGCTAGGTTGCGCCAAATACATACCGCCGCCGCCAGTTCCTTGTTCGCCGGTGTAAAGCTCTCTATCGATACCACCCCTTGGTAGTTTATGGCTTCCAAGCCCCGCCGGTAGGCATCCCAACTGGCGTTACCCGTTCCGGGTGTACCCCGATAATTTTCGGATACCTGTACATGGATAAGCTTGTCTCCCGATTTGATGATGGCTGCCTCTGGATCCGGTTCCTCGATATTCATGTGGAACATATCCAAGCATATTTTTGCCGCAGGATGGTTGATATCGCCGATGAGGCGGAGCAAATCATCCGCATTGTTTACCAAATCCGATTCAAAACGGTTCAATGGCTCCAATGCGATTTCCAATCCCCTGGTAGCGGCACTTTCACAAACTGCCTGGAGGTTAATCACCGCCCGCTCCCACTCGATGGCGCGTTGTGCCGGGGCAACCATCCGGGCTTTGCCCACTGCTGAATACATGGGCCCGGCAAAAACCCGTGAGCCAAGCGCACCGGCGATGTCCAAACACGCTTCGATATAATCCAGTCCGGTGCGTTGCAGCAGTTTGTCATCGCTCGTTAAATCACGCGTTGGACCAAAGGCGCCGCATATGATTGCCTTCAATTGGTTCGCTTGGAGTGCCGCCTTCACCGTGGATACGTCGATAAGTGCCGGATCTTCCACTGCGATTTCCACCGCGTCATAACCGTGTGAAGCGATTTTTTCAAACAGCGTGGCGGCCTCCTCGGCACGAAAGGGCGATGTCCACAACCAGGTACTTACCCCCAATTTAACGTCTAATGCCATATTTAAACCATGCCATTTATATATTCGTTGACTTTAAGCTTTTTATACAACGTGCTGTTGTATCCGCTAAGGTAGCGGTTTACCACGCCCGGGAACACCTATTAATTAACAAATATTGACTGTATTATATCTATATAACACCACCACTACTGTACAAATGGATAATTAGCTAACATTTTCTTTACAATATATGGAAACGGCAGCCGTTTAATTACTTTTGAGGGACCAATAGAACCAAATGAGGAGTTATGATGAATGTTGTTTCGAAAAAGACGGCTATCAAAAAAACCAGAATACCGGAATCGAACATATTCTTTATCCGTGAGTTGCACGATAGGCATTTCGACCCTACTTGGCACGCCCATTCGGAATACCAGCTTTTTCTGGTTGTGGAAGGCACCGGCACCAAATTCATCGGCAATACGGTTAAGCCTTTCGATGGTGGCGATTTGACGTTCCTTGGACCGAATATCCCTCACCTTTGGCGCAGCGACGAGTGTTACTTCAACCCACACGGCGAAAAAATCAGCCAAGGGCTGGTCATTTATTTCAACGGCGCGGCACTTGGGCAGCTCATCGAGAAACAGGAATTCGACCAACTGAAAACCCTGCTGGAAAAAATTCACCGCGGGATGGAAATCCACGGTGAAACTGCCCGCCAAACGTCGCTGCTTATGCACGAACTCGTGCATTTACACGGCATGGAAAGCATCATTCACTTATTCCGGATACTCGATTTGCTTGCCAAAAGCAAGGAATATCACCTGCTGCACGATGACATGGTGCAATACAAGTTAAAAGACGTTGAAACAAACCGGATCAACATCGTCTACAACTATGTGGCCAAGCATTTCAAATACAAGATCACTTTAGAAGAGGTTGCCTCGCTGCTGAATATGACACCGACATCATTCAGCCGCTATTTCACGATGAAAACCAGTAAATCATTCTCCTATTTCCTGACGGAACTGCGTGTCCGTAATGCCTGCAAGCAGCTTTCTACGGAAGAGGCGAAGACCATCGCACAGATTTGCTACGAATCGGGATTCAACACCTTATCCAATTTCAATAAGCAGTTCAAAACGTTTATCGGGATGACACCCACGGAATACCGTCAGAAGTTTTTGACACTTTGAGCTACGACCCAAACCGTTTCCTCAGCGTCACCCCATAGGTAACCGGCCGTCCCAAATGTACAGCAGCGAAGCCAAAGTCGTATGCATAGTCGGCATAGCGCTTATCGGCAAGGTTCTGTCCCCATAGGATAAGCTCGTATCCGCGAAGTGAATAGCCTATATTGGCATTCAACAGGCTATATGCTTCTTGCCCCAGCGTATTCTCGACAGTGAAGTACTGCTGGCCGATGAACTTACCGTATACGCCCAACTGTAACTGCTGCGTAGTACCGATTGGCCATGCATATTGCGCACCTAGAAAACCGGTCCAATCCGGTGTAAATACCGGGCGGTTGCCTTTCAGTTGCACATTCCCCTCTTCGCCTGCCGTATTCAAATCGAGGTAACGGGCATGGGTAAATGCCGCATTGCCCCAGAGGCTAAGGTTACGCACCACCCGTGCGGTGGCTTCCACCTCAAGCCCCATGCTCTCCATGCGGCCCGTATTTTGCGTCACGGTGATGGCATCGGGCAGCACCAGCGTTGGTACCTGCGCATTATGCACGCGGGTATAAAATGCCGCCACATTCACTTCAAGCCGTCGATTAAACCATCTATTTTTGGTGCCAACTTCCACATTATCGCTGTACTCCGGATCGAATGGTCGCAGCAATGCTTCGCTAGGGTCGGAAGAAAGCTGCGAAATACCCCCTGTACGGAACCCACGGGTATAGCTACCATACACTTGGCTACGGTCGTGGAATGCGTACTTGACGCTGAAGCTCGGGCTCAGCGCGTAGAAATCGGCAGAAGCTGACGTATCCGATTGCAGCACCATCAGGTCACCACCATCAGGCTGGAACTCGCCACGGGCATCCAACGCCGCATGTTCGTAATCATACCGAAGTCCTGCTTGTAACTCCAATCCGTCCCCAAAGTGGTATCCTAACTGCCCGAAAACGGCTACCCCTTGGTTGACAGCCGAGTTGGACAAGATGCTCGTGGCATGGCTCGGATAGTCGTCTCCGAGCAACGGCGCATCCGCACCGAAATAGGTGCCCTGCTTGGTCGGTGCATCTTGGTGGAATAAAAATGTTCCGGCGGTCCAACTGATGGGGGTGTTTGCCGACGGCGAAGAGGAAAATTTGAATTCCTGGGTAAATACCTTTACGTTGTTCCAATCGCGCCCATAGTCGTTAACAACCGACATACCGTCGAGCCGCATAAAGTCTGCGTCGATCGGGGTACGGTAGTACCGGTGGTTGGATTGGAACGCGGTCTGCGAACTGAAACTGAGTGTATTGCCAAAGTGGTTGATGGAGAGTGATACATTGCGCGACTCGTCAACCATGGTTGTCTTCGCGTTCTGATTCAAATGGAATGGCTTTTCAAACGCATCTTCCAATCCCATGATCAGCGCAAACGAACCATCGTTCCGATTGGAGACATGTTTAACGTTGAGTGTCATTGCCCATTGGGGGTCCAACAGGTATTTCAGGTAATAATTACCATACACGGTCTGCTGCTTATCGTAGTGCGATCCGTCAAAATCGTTGGTGTAGAACCCATCCATGCCGTTGTATAGCAACGATGCGCCAAAGAACAGTTTGTCTTTAATAAACGGGGTGCGCACCCCGGCCAGGTAGCGCTGTTGGCCGTGGTTGCCCAGGTTAACCTCCACCAGGCCGCTGGTCTGGTTGGTAGGCTGCTTGGTGACGATGTTGATGACTCCACCCATCGCATTTCGACCGTAAAGCGTGCCCTGCGGGCCACGGAGCACTTCAATCCGCTCCACATTCTGCAAATACGGGATATAAGTATCCAAACCAAATTGGCTTACCCCATCCACATAAGTCGCCACTGCCTGGTTGTATGACGTAGTGGTAATGCCCCGTAGCGACGTTACATTCCGGCCATCGCCCGGATTGGCCATATTGAGGTTCGGCACCACAGCCGTCACGTCCATGATATTCCACATGTACTGCTGCTCTACCGCCTTACTGCCAACCACCGATAAGCTTGCGGGGATATCGTGCGGGTCGCTTTCCATTTTCTGGGCTGTAACCACCGCTTCGTCCAAGCGGCTTTCGATACTGCTCAACTGCACGTCGATCGCTAAATCCCCTTCAACAATAACGGTATGGTTTTCGGTGGCATGGCCCACGGCGCTTACCCGGATGACGTGTCTACCAGACGGGACGGGGCTCAACACAAAATCTCCCCGTTCATCGGTGGCGGTTGCCAGATTGGAATTCAACACCTGTATACTGACACCCGCCAGGCCGCGGTTATCCGACGACAATACCTTACCGTTGACCGTGTACTGGGCCAAGGCAGCGGTCGTAGCTACCATCACACCTACCATTGCTAAAAATGCACCGCGTAAAGACGCATTAACCTTACTTATCCGTATCATTCTTCTTCCTTGCTTTGAGACTTTTCTGAGACACGGCGAAATTACTATAATTCTTATTATAAATCCAAGAATAGCTATCGTTCATCAGGCATTACCCGAACAAGGCCTCGAAAGTGGAAAATATTTTTAATATATTAGCGACTTAATAAACCGATACTAATCACTTTGGAACCATTATGCGGCCCTTTCTTATAAGCATTTGTCTCTTATCATTGCCCTTTTTGCTTACCGCACAAAACAACGGTGCGATAAAGGGAATGGTCGTAGACGCGACCCACCAACCCTTGGAAAAAGCGACCATAGCGATCGTCTCCGTAACAGATTCGATCGTTGTCACCTATTCGTTGACAGATAACAGCGGCAAGTTCAATCTCATTAAGATACCGACGGCGCAAAAATTGATGGTCCACATCACCCACGTGAGCAGTTCGCCCTACAGCCGCGAAATCAACTTAAAGCCGAACGAGACGCTTGCGCTCGACACGGTCGTCATGGCGGGCGTTAGTCTCGACGAAGTGGTGGTAACGCAGGTAGCGCCCGTTCGGCTGATCGGCGATACGCTTGAATTCAAAGCCGATTATTTCAAAACCAGGCCCAATGCCAATGTGGAGGAACTCCTCCAATTGCTGCCCGGCCTCCAGGTCAATGTGGATGGCTCGATTTATTACCAGGGAAAGCAAGTTTCGGGGATAAGGGTAAATAACAAAGATTTCTTCTCGCACGACCTCACCATCGCGACGCGCAACCTGGATGCTTCGCTGATTGACGCCGTGCAGGTGGTAAAAGACAAGGGTGAATCTAAACGGGAAATACTGGACGACACAGACCTGCCCATCATCATCAACCTGAAAACAAAGAAGGAATTTGTAAAGGCGAACTTCGGAAAATTTTATGCTAGCGGTGGGTCGCGCGACCGCTACGAATCAGGCGCTTTGGTCAACACCTTTCGAGACACCCTTCAGATCAGTTTTATTGGCTACGCAAACAACCTTAGCCGGCAGGGTTTTAATTACAGTGAGCTGGGCCAGTATGGCGGGATGAACCGCGCAGAGAATAATTCGTATAGTTATATGAATTATGGCGGATTACAAAATAAAATCTCCATCGGCATCAATGCGAATTATGACATTGCCAAAAAACTGAAAGCCAATTTGATGTATACGTTTGAGCAGCAGAATGATTACGTAGACAACAAAGGCACCAATTCAAACTTCTACGAGTCGGTCACTGAAATCGCGAACAACCACCACAATGCAACGTTTAAAAACTATAACCATAGCGTGCGCGCATTTGCAAGGTACAAGCCCGACACGACCGCTACGGTGTCGATGGACGTCAATATGGCATTCCGCCGGAACCTGAACGACAACCACGGCAACTCGCACAGGCATCGTGATGAAGGGACACAGGTACAGGAAAGCGAAAACAACAGCAACAGCTCCTCGGGTAACCGGAACTTCCGATATAACTTCTATGCGGAAAAAAAACTGCCCACATCAAAGATCCTCCTGTCATTCCGACAAAACACCAACATCCAGCAATCGGAAAACACCAATAATCGCAGTTCCTTCAATCGGTATTACCTGTTTAACGACAGCACGGTGAACCAAGGGATACTGCAGTTAACCAGCGGAAATAATAGGTCTATTCGTAATACCTTGAATATACAGATACCCATCGGCGAACTGCTAAATTGGGATGCGTATGCCCGCTATGATTGGGAGCTCGACCGCAATATCGAGGAAATAGACAGCAAAATAAATACGGATACGTATTCGAGCCGGAATGACGTAGCCAATAACAAACAAGGGCGATTTAATTTCCTATATATCGGCACCCGTGCAAACGCTTCGTTGTTTAAGAAAAAGCTACGCATCACCGTCGGGATCGAACAGCTCGATCTGAGCCGCAATTATCATTATTACGGAAAAGTAGCCGATTTGGACGACAGACACCGCTATTGGCTGCCTCACGTTTCATTGCGCTATGCCGGCCTGCAGTTGTCGTACAACAAACAGGTACGGCTACCCTCCTTCTACCGGATTGTCGCCGTAAACTCAGACCTATACCCCACTTCGCTGACCATCGCCAGCCCGTACTTCAACAACCAGCTGGAGCAAACGGGACGTATAAGCTATTACAAACGGTTTGCAAATGCCCACCTGAACTTCAATGCCAATGTAAATTATACGGTCTACGACTCATCGATCGGATCGAACACCTCGTATGATGTGAGCAGTTCTGAAAATACGCGAACCTACTACGAGGCCCCCGGGACCGCGCGTTGGTATGGGTATGCCAGTATCAACAAACGCATTGTGCAAAATAAGACATGGAACATCAATTGGAACGTCTCCGGGAACGGGTCGACGAGCGAATCGTACAGCATTGTAAATGGCGAAGAAAATAGTACCCAACGCCTTTACGGCAACCTCAACAGCAGCCTGACGGTAACCTACAAAAACAACGTTACAGTATTACCTACCTATGGGTTTGGCTTTAACAAAAGTAAGAATCAGCGGCAAACCGCTAACTTCCGCGACATCGAAAATGTAAACCACAGCATAGGCGGCATGCTGCGGCTGGATAACATCCGCAAATTCCGCTTGGAGACTTCCTATACCGTAAGAAACCAGCCCCGAAGTCTGGGCAACGACCGCACCAACCTGCACCTCATCAATGCGTCGCTGTACTACCCCATCATGCAACGAAAAGGCGAGGTGAAATTAACAGCTTTTGACATCCTTAATCAAAATCAAAGTATCTCCATGGGGGGCAGTGGCAACTCCAACTACTATAGCGAGCGCCTAACCTTGCGCCAATATTTCATGCTGGGGCTGGTGTATAAGTTTCTAGCGACCTCGGAATAACACCACCTTAATCCCTCCGGCTAATCGTGCCCCTTCAGTCGGCCAAAAGCTCGCGTGCAATGACCATGCGCTGGATTTCGGAGGTGCCTTCGTAGATTTGGGTGATTTTCGCGTCGCGCATCAGGCGCTCCACGTGGTACTCCTTCACGTAGCCGTAGCCGCCGTGTATCTGCACCGCCTCCACCGTGGTCCGCATGGCCACATCAGACGCGTATAGCTTGGCCATTGCCGCCGCTTGGGTATAGGGCTGGCCGTGGTCTTTGAGCCACGCCGCTTTAAGGCATAATAGCCGCGCAGCTTCGATCTGGGTGGCCATATCGGCCAACTTGAACTGAATGGCCTGGTGATTGGCAATGGGCTTGCCAAATGTCTGGCGTTCTTTGGCATAATCGCGGGCAAGTTTATAGGCGCCCGAAGCAATACCAAGCGCCTGTGCGGCAATGCCGATACGCCCGCCTTCCAAGGTTTTCATGGCAAATCTGAAGCCGAACCCATCTTCGCCGATCCGGTTCTCCTTCGGCACCTTTACATCGTCAAACAGCAGGGAATGTGTATCCGACCCGCGGATGCCCAGCTTATTCTCCTTTGGCCCTACGGTAAAGCCTTTCGTTCCTTTCTCCACGATGAGTGCATTGATACCGCGATGCCCCTTTAGCGCATCTGTTTGTGCAATCACTAAATAGGTGGATGCCGTGCTGCCATTGGTAATCCAGTTTTTGGTGCCGTTGAGCAGATAATGATCACCTCTATCTTCGGCGGTAGTACGCTGGGAAGTCGCATCCGACCCCGCTTCGGGCTCCGAAAGGCAAAATGCGCCGATGTGCACACCAGCTGCCAGGGGTTTAAGGTAGTTTTCTTTCTGTTCCTCGGTGCCATAGGCCTCAAGGCCGTAGCATACGAGCGAATTATTGACGGATACGACCACCGACGCCGATGCGTCGACCTTAGAAAGCTCCTCCATCACCAGCACGTACGAAACAGCATCAAGTCCGGCACCGTTATATTTCGGATCGACCATCATCCCCAAAAAACCCAATTCGCCAAGCTTCCGCACCTGATCGGCAGGAAACTGCTGATGTTCGTCGCGCTCAATGACACCAGGCTTCAATTCTTGTTGTGCAAAGTCACGGGCAGCGTCCCGTACCATCCGTTGCTCCTCGGTGAGTTCGAATATCATAATCAGGAGGTTTTGCAGGCAAAGATAGCGAAAAATACTATGCAAGCATAGCATCAAGACTACTATTCCAACTCACGCAACAGCCCTTGCATATCCAGTGCGCGCGTGTACATTTCCAGCGAACCATCAGGTTTCGATGGCCAAAGTTCCTTTGGTCTATCCCAATAAAGCTCCACACCGTTCTTGTCGGGATCATCCAGGTAAAGGGCCTCTGAAACGCCATGATCACTTGCGCCGGTTAGGGGATAATCTGCTTGTACGAGACGGCGGAGGATAACAGCAAGGTCCTT
Source organism: Parapedobacter flavus (assembly GCF_035818675.1). Taxonomy (NCBI): domain Bacteria; kingdom Pseudomonadati; phylum Bacteroidota; class Sphingobacteriia; order Sphingobacteriales; family Sphingobacteriaceae; genus Parapedobacter; species Parapedobacter flavus. The sequence goes on along the minus strand of NZ_JAYKZZ010000001.1, from coordinate 360,361 downwards.
CCGCTGCGGATAAACAATAGCAGTATGATACAACCCCACTCCGTCCACGGATGCTGGCGGTGCGCCCTCACTATGCCACGTATTCAAGCCAATGTGATGATGGTATCCGCCAGCCGACACAAAGGCGGCTTGATTACCGTAGCGTGTGGTCAGTTCGAACCCCAACAGTCCGCAATAAAACGCTAGCGAACGTTCGAGGTCTGACACCTTTAGGTGGATGTGGCCAATGCGGGTGTCTGCGGGAATGATGTAATCGTTGTTCATATCACAAACTTAGTGAAACCACATGTGAAACACAACAAAAAATGCGGCCGTACTTAACGCAGACCGCATTCCTTCGATTTGTTTTGTGTTGTATAGCCCGCTATGAACCCGCTTGGTCCATTGCTTCTTCTTTCATCTTATCGTTAGCCACGATCACGATTTCCACACGGCGGTTTTGGGCCCGGCCTGCATCGGTATCATTATCAGCAATGGGTTCGTGGAAACTACGCCCTTCCGTTTTAATCCGACGCCCCGCCAATCCTTCGGATGTCGCGAAACTTTTTACCGCTCTGGCCCGACGTTCGGAAAGTCCTTGGTTATACTTATCCGCCCCCTTGTTGTCGGTATGGCCGATGACCAAGATATCCGTATCGGGGTTGTTATTTAACGATTCGACCAGTTTGGCAATATTCTCTTCAGCCGCAGGTTTCAAGTCGGTCTTGTCAAAATCGAACAGGATACCTGAATCAAACTTGACGATGATACCTTCTTCTGCCTTTATCACTTCCGCTCCGGCTACGGTACGTTCAATTTCCGCCGCCTGCTTGTCCATTTTCCGGCCGATGAGCCCGCCCGCAACGCCGCCGATGGCTGCACCCGCAATAGCACCAACAGCAGTGTTGCCTGCCTTATTTCCGATAAGAGCGCCTAACGCGCCGCCGGCTACAGCACCGGTGGCAGCACCTTTCTGCGTATTACTCATGGATTGGATCGTGCCGCAGCTGCTCAACAGCATCGCTGAAGTGGCTACGGACAGTCCAAATAATACGATTCCTTTATTCCTAATCATAACGTTAACGTGTTGTTTCTGGAATAAGCACAAACCCAGTGCCAAACCGGCTCGATTTGTTGATTTGTTTACTTCACCGAATTGGGGTCTGGCTTGGGCAGCTCGGGGAGTTTAGGTGCAGCTGGCCGCCCGTCACGGTCAAATTGCTTAAAAGACTGCATAATATAAGCGGTTATATCATACTCGCCCCAGTATTGGGTTTTCTCGTAAGAAGGGCGATACCAAAACATGAAATTCGTTAGGTCATCATCTGTAAGGCCGGTGAGCCCTTCGATTTTGGCTTTGCTGAATTTCCGGTCCACATCCGTTTCGGCAAGCTCCTTTTCCATATAATTGTGGAAACGCCGTGCATTCCGGGGTGTGCGGCCAAACAATTCGTACAATGAAGTTATCGGATTAAAAATGTATGCCAGCGCCGGTGGTTTGCCATTGAAATAGACGCCTTGCTTGCGGTATCCACGCATGGCATCGCGAAGCTCGGCCTCCTTACTGGTCCGGTTTACATCGACCTGCTCCAACAGGATACTGGACAGCCGCATATCGATGAGGATGTCGCTTAACGTTTTGATCTCCGTAAGCACAGTCGTGTACCCCATTAGTACAATCTGGAGCGAATCGCCTACAGTAGCTTTGATTTCGAAGGTACCCAAGCTGTTTGACACTGTAGATTGGCCAGTATTGATGTTGGAAATTGTCGCGCTACCCAACCGTTTACTCGTGCCCGCTTCTACGACGATGCCCCGGATAAGCCCAGCTTCCTGGGCCATCAGCCCCATCGGCAGTGCCCACATCGAAACCATCAGCACAAGTAGATTACGGTAACTCATCAATTTATTGGACTGGTTATAGCGCCAAACGTTTAATAGCAACCCACGTTATCAAAAAACGCGTCATTTTTTATAAGGGTAAAACACGAAGTTGGCCCCTTCTGGCACAATAACGAATAAGCACATAAACTCCTCTGGTTTTTTGAACTTTTTGATGAAGTGTGCTTTCCGATCTTCCTTAATTACGCTCCGCTCTACAAACTCTTCGAAAGTAGCGGCATGGATGGACCAATTCGTTCCCAGCTCTTCCTTATCCAGTATCAGTTCGCCCAATGCGACTTCATGCTGGTGGGCGATAAAAATAGGATATGCCGACAAGCCTTCGGCCATGATTTCGACCGCAACTTCCTTGATCGACTCGCTGTAAAAGTCCAAATCTATCTGTAAGCTTTTCAGTGGGCTTTCTTTCTTCGGCTGCCCATCGTCGCCAGCTTGTGCAGCAAGTAAGTCTTTTAAATCCATAACAATTAATCATTAATACGTGGGCCGTCAACTCAACCTTTCAGCGCAAGTAACACCACGTTTTCAACATGTTGCGTATGCGGAAACATATCTACCGGGCGAATGCGCTTGACTACGTACCGCTCGGCCAGTAAAGCCAGGTCGCGCGCTTGGGTAGCTGCGTTGCAGCTCACGTACACCAATTTGGGTGCAGCCATCTCAAGCAACCTTGCTACAACGTCGGCGTGCATTCCGGCCCGCGGCGGATCCACAATGACCACATCCGGTTGTCCGTGAGCGGCGACGAAATCGGCAGTAAGCACGTCTTTCATATCCCCGGCATAAAACTTCGTGTTTTGGATACCGTTGATCATCGAATTGATTTTCGCATCTTCAATGGCCGACGGTACATACTCCACGCCGATTACTTCAGCCGCGTGCCGTGCAACAAAATTGGCTATCGTACCCGCGCCGGTGTACAAATCATACACGCGTTCCCACCCTTCTAAACCCGCAAAATCGCGGGCTATTTTGTAGAGTTCGTAAGCTTGGGCCGAGTTGGTCTGGTAGAAGGATTTGGCTCCGACTTTAAAGCGCAAACCTTCCATTTCCTCGAAAATATGATCGCGCCCGGCGTACACATGGATATCTTGGTCAAAGATGGTGTCGTTTTTCTTTTGATTGACCACGTACAATAGCGACGTAATCGTTGGAAATTCCGACTGAAGGAAGGCCATCGTTACTTCAATGGTTTCCTGATCGGCGTACGCGAAAACAACGATGACCATCAGTTCGCCGGTCGATGCCGTGCGGATAATCAGGTTACGCAATGCCCCTTCGTGCTGCCGTAGATCGTAAAACGAGATGTCGTGCTGCAGTGCGAATGAGCGAAGCCCATTGCGGATGGCGTTGGAGGGGTCTTGCTGCAAATAGCAATGTTCAATATCGAGGATTTTGTCGAAACGGGACGGCACATGGAACCCCAGTGCGCGCATCTCCAGACCTTCATGGGCATCGTCGAGGTCCGTGAGCCACCGTTTGTTGGAAAACGTATATTCCAGCTTGTTGCGGTAATACCGCGCCTGCGGAGCTGGCAGTATCGCTTCCATCATGGATGTATCTACCTTTCCCAGGCGGGTAAGGGCTTCGTCCACACCTTTTTGCTTATAGGTGAGCTGCGCTGCGTAATCCATGTGTTGCCATTTGCAGCCCCCACATACGCCGAAATGATCACAAAACGGTGCTACCCGATGTGCGGAAGATTCCTGGATTTGACGGACGCGTGCTTCCGCAAAATTCTTTTTCTTCCGGATCAATTCTACATCCACCACATCGCCCGGGATGGCTTTGTCGACAAACACCACGAGGTCATCGACCTTCGCTACCCCTTTGCCCCCTTCGGCTATATCCACAATCGAAACACCTGCCAGCAATCGCTGTTCGGCTGTCAACTTTTTTCTGCTCATAAAAAGTACAAAGGTACGCGTTTTGTGGGGGTATGAGAAAAAACATTCGTCATGCGTGCACTGCTTACCCAATTTGTCCTACTCGCCGGCATATTCACTACCCAGTCAAATCCACTGGCCAACATACAGTCTCTACAAGATTCTACACGCGCAAAAAGCGTATATGTGGAATATGGGGGGCCTTCGGCCATTTATTCGGTTAATTATGATACGCGTTTTATGCGCAGTAACAACGGCTGGGGACTCCGTGCAGGTATTGGCTTTCTGCCGAGCCAAGGCATCAACAACATTTCGGTGCCCATACAAGTGAACTATTTACTGGGCAGAACCCGACATTTTTTCGAAGCCGGCGCTGGCGCCACCTATTTCCATGGCGATCGGAGCGACTCCTGGTTTGGTCCCTCAGAAGCGGGATCAATGGTTTTCGGCTCACTAAGTGCGGGCTATCGGTACCAACCGCTTTCGCGGGGGGTAACAGCAAGGATAGGAATCACGGGCATAGCAGGGTCATTTAACAACAATTCCGTGGCCGCACTACCCCACATCAGCGTAGGGTACCGGTTTTAGTCGCCATCTACCGTAGCCTTCACCAGGTATGGTAGGATTTCCTTCTGGAAAGAAACGAAGTTCTTGCGTACATCAGCTTCGCTTACCGAGGTGAATGCGAATGAAAAAACGATATTTTTGCTAGCCTTGATAAGGAAGGTCAGTTTTTCGGGTGTCACCGCCCCACCGATCTCCGCATTGTTGATAAAAGAGCTGATCAGCAGAAACTCAAGATCATCAGAGAGCGTACGCAGATACTCTTGCGTGTTGGCCGACTCGCGGACAAAGTCCCACCCCAGAAATTCATTGCATATTGCATAGGTAAGGCGACTTACACGCAGGATGGTATTACCCAGATAGGTTTCGAGATCGGCCTGGTTGTTGTATTTGCTCAATAAATCGGCTACGCTCTCGCGGATATAATCCATCAGGATGGCGTGCAGCACGAGCTCTTTGCTGTCAAAATACTTATAAATGGTCGCCTTGGCAATTTTTGCCCGTCGGGCGATTTCATTGACGCTGGTTTTTTTATAACCATAGCGCCTGAAAAGCTCGCGAGCGGCCTTTTTGATTGATTCTTTTACTTTATCAGCTTCCATTAATCAATTTGAAACGGTTAAGATTTCGCCATTCCGCCTTACATAGTATGGTCTGAGCGGGCATTCTGCAATCGCCGAGGGCGAACCGTTGGTTAAAATAAATTTGGCTCCAGAACACGGATCCACCGCTACCGGCCCCTCCCCTTCTAGTTCTACCGCACATCGTTTTTCTGGGTTTACCGTGCTACATCTGTCGAACGCCACGTACTCCCCCTCGCTCACCTGCATAACGATCAGCCCGGCAACCCCACCATATTCGGGCCCGAGGGCCACCGGCTGCATGAGCAGATGAAGTTCATTAAATGCTACCAACGATATAGTCTGTTGGAATGGAATGTAATCCACCACGTTGCATCCGCCCTTTTTACATCCATGAAACGACAGGCATGCAACGAACAGTACAAATACCGGACCTTTGGCCATGCGATTACAATTAAACCAGCTCCGTCTCAAACTGGCTCAGGAAACGGACATCGTTTTCAGAAAACAGCCGGAGGTCTTTGATTTCATACTTGAGGTTGGTGATGCGTTCAATGCCCATACCGAATGCAAAGCCACTGTATTTCCCTGCGTCGATACCGCAATTCTCAAGCACGTTTGGATCAACCATGCCGCAACCCAATATCTCTACCCAACCACTTCCCTTACACATCGCACATCCCTTGCCCTTACAGATGCTACAACTGATATCCATTTCGGCGGATGGCTCGGTAAACGGGAAGTACGACGGGCGGAAGCGTACCTTGGTGTCTTCGCCGAATAGTTCCTGTACAAAATAATACAGCGTCTGTTTCAAATCGGCAAACGATACGTTCTCGTCGACATACAGCCCTTCCACTTGATGAAAAAAGCAATGCGCTCGGGCCGAGATCGCTTCGTTGCGGTATACCCTCCCCGGCATGATGGCACGGAATGGTGGCTGCCCGTTCTCCATCATCCGCACCTGTACGGACGACGTGTGTGTACGTAGCGCAATATCATTACCGTCTTGTTTCTTGATAAAGAACGTATCTTGCATATCCCGCGCCGGGTGCTCTGGCGGGAAATTGAGTGCCGTAAAGTTGTGCCAATCGTCTTCGATCTCCGGCCCTTCGGCTACGACAAAGCCTAGCTTCTTGAATATTTCGACAATTTCTTTGCGCACCAACGAGAGTGGGTGCCTCGACCCCACGACAAACCCTTCGCCGGGCAGGGTAAGGTCGTCGATGTCGCGTTTGTTGACGGTCGGATCCGCGGCAAACTGCTCTTGTATTGTTTTGTGTTTTTGCTCGGCTGCCTGCTTTAACTCATTCAGGCTTTTACCGAGCATACGCTTCTCTTCAGGTGAAACGGATTTAAACGCCTCAAACAAATTGCGTATCACACCCTTGGCCACCAAAAACTTCAACCGGAAGGCTTCTACGTCCGCTTGGGATTTTGGTGTAAACTGCTCGATTTCCTGTGCGTACTGCGCTATCTTCTCGTCCAACATGACGCCAAACTTAGATAAATTTGCTTTTATATGCAATATAATCGCATTGAATATAAAAGCGGATTTATCGATTTCTCCTCTGCCGCTGAAAAGCAACTGTAATAGAGGAAATATACAGGAAAAAAATAAAATTTTTTAAAACAGCGAATCGTCGTCGCCCTCGTTCTCTTTGAAATCGACCGATGTGTCTCCGGATTCGTCCGTTCCAGCGGTTTTTCCCGGCTTAACGGTTTGTCCCGTTGAGGCCTGTGTAGTACTCGGGTTACTCGGAACCTCAAAATCGCTGCGCCGTCCCAGCAACGTAAAATTGTCGGCCACCACTTCCGTGGTATAGCGCCTTATCCCTTCTTTGTCTTCGTATGTCCGTGTGCGTAGTTTGCCTTCAATATAGACCAGCTTCCCTTTAAACAAGTATTTGGCGGCAACTTCGGCCAGTCCCCGCCACATCACGATGTTGTGCCACTCGGTCTGCTCTATCCGGCGGCCATCCTTATTATACATTTCCGAGGTTGCCAATGGAAAACTAGCTACGGTAACATTTCCCTCCAAGTGACGCACTTCGGGGTCTTTGCCCAAGTGGCCTACTAAAATAACTTTGTTGATGCCTGACATAATTTAGGTACTTTTTGGTTAACCATACAATCCTTTTAAAAAAGAATAAATCAGCTTCGGTTTAGCTAATGTACCCAAATCTTTGATAAAAACATAACTCCATTCCATTTTTTTATCGCTAAACCCGCTGTGGCCATCCACGGCGATGAATTGAGCGTGTAGGTTCTGGTGGCTTAGCACATGCTTCACCGGCCCTCCTAATAGCCGTAGACCGGCATTAGGCCCGAAGTGCGCAACAACCGTCTCATCCGTAGCCAGCTCACGGAGGTCCATGCGGTGGGGTGTTTCGATTAACGGCAACTCATACAGGCTCTCCCAGATATCCCCATGCCCCCGTTTATTCATCAAGATCCGGTCGCCATCCTCCACCACGAAATAATTGAAGTACCGATTCCGGCTTGCTTTTCCTTTCAACTTGACCGGTAATTCGTTAACCCGTCCTTCCTGCAATGCCCTGCAATCTAGCCGCAGCACACAGTTTCCGCAATCGGGATTTTTAGGCTTGCATTGCAAGGCGCCGAATTCCATAATCGCTTGGTTGTACAATCCGGGTTTCCTGTCATCGAGTAGCTCTTGAGCCACCTCCATAAACACCTTCCGCCCAGCGGTGGAGTTGATGGGTTGATCGATACCGAAATACCTTGCTAACAACCTGAACACATTGCCATCAACCACCGCCCGTGCTTCATTGGCCGAAAAAGAGGCAATCGCGGACGCCGTGTACTCACCGATGCCTTTCAGTTTGATGAGGTCATCGTAGCGGCTAGGGAATACGCCGGCATACTCCGTCACCACCGCTTGGGCCGCACGGTGCATATTGCGTGCTCTTGAATAATAACCAAGGCCCTGCCAATGCACCAATATTTCGCCCTCGGAGGCCGATGCAAACGAAGCAACATCGGGAAAATGCGACAGGAACCGATCGAAGTAAGGGCGCCCCTGCTCCACCCGCGTCTGTTGCAAGATAACTTCAGAAAGCCAGATGATATATGGATCGGTGGTATGGCGCCAGGGCAAATCCCGCTTATGCTGATTATACCACCTTATGATATCCTTGGAAAACGCCATGGGGCAAAGGTCCCCTTTTTTTAGCTTGTCTCCAACATCCGCATGCGGTAGCCATTCATGGCGGTGGTACCAAGCTGCTGCACCAAGCGGTAATTGACCACCGCCCCCACGGCAGCGCCGATGACCGGAATCAGCTGAGCCATTTTAGCCAGGTCGATGTAATCGCGGTATTCCAGTTGAAACGTACGCCAATCGAAACTGTCGATGTCGTCGGGAAGGCTTTCGGCATAGGCCTCCCAATTGCACAGCCTATGATATACCGCAGCCCGGTGCTTATGGCTCGAAAATGCCAACTGGAATAGGGTAAGCAAAAAAAGCCGTTCTTTATATTGCCGCACATCGTAACCATAGGTTGACGCAATATCGAATAACATTTTCATCTTAATAGCAAGCAATGCAGGGAAATCAGCAACCCCCATCAGGATACCGCCGGCACCCGTTACGGCACCCTCCACTGAAGCAGTCTTTTTATAGGTATCGATAAATTTCTTGACGTAGGCTTCGCGAAGCTGGAAACTTTCATAAGCCCGTGGCGAAGGGATGGTATATGTAGCACCGAACAATACGCCTTTTACCATTTTCTCAATCGTAAACGTAATGGCTTGGTGAACCTTTTCTGGGATAAAGTCGTTCAACTTCGCTTGTATGTTTTTGGCCCATACCGCTCCCACTGGCTGCTTCTTGGTCACTTTGTGCTTCCAGAAGGCCAACTCGATCATTACCTTTTTCCGATACAGCGGCGACATGTCCGCACTCCAGTCTTGTTCCATCTAACGGTTTGACATCCCCTATACGGCATTGTTACAAAAAATACAGCCACCCTTTGTATTACAAGAAAATCTATTAACTTTGTAGACTACAAATTCATTAACATATAATAGGAGGAATAATATATGAGTTTAAGATTAGGCGATACCGCGCCAAATTTCAAGGCGGTAACGACGATAGGAGAAATCGACTTCTATGATTACACAGAAGGCAAATGGGTGGTATTGTTTTCACATCCAGCAGACTACACACCGGTATGTACAACTGAATTAGGGCGTACCGCACAGCTGAACAGCGAGTTTGAGAAGCGTAACACCAAGGTACTTGCTGTGAGCGTAGACCCCATCGACAGCCACCATGGGTGGGTAAAGGACATCAACGAAACACAAAACACCAATGTTGAATTTCCGATCATTGCCGACGACGACCGCAAGGTTGCCGAGCTGTATGATATGATCCATCCCAATGCATCGGCTACAGCCACCGTCCGTTCGGTATTCGTGATCGGCCCGGACCGCAAGGTTAAGCTAACGCTCACCTATCCGGCCTCGACAGGGCGTAATTTCCTGGAGATCCTACGGGTAATCGACTCGCTTCAGCTTACGGCCAACCACAGCGTAGCCACTCCGGCCGATTGGGAACATGGGCAAGACGTCATCGTATCACCCGCTATCGCAACGGAAGATATCCCGACGAAATTCCCGAAGGGCCACAAGGTCATCAAGCCTTATCTCCGTACTACCCCCCAACCAAATATTTAACAGGGGGCGGACGAGCCATAAAAAAAAGCGATTGGTGTTATATCAATCGCTTTTTTTATTTATTTACTTCACCGGTGCCCTTTAATATACTTTGACCAAGTACACGTAATCCTGTATCTTCTTCACCTGTTCCGTGCGTTTCAGTCCGCCAAGCACATTCTTTTTGTTAATCACCAGTTCGCTTTCCAGCGAATCTGTCGGTACGGCGGCAATCGACTTCAGCAGTGCCTCGGTTTTGATGGCGAACGACGCCCCATCAGTTCCGGTCTGCTTGCCGCTGATGATCCCAATAACGTTGCCCTTGCTATCGAGGACGGGCCCCCCACTGTTGCCCGGATTAACGGGAATGGATATCTGATACGCCGTGGTGTCTCCGGCATAACCGGTACGCGAACTCAGGTACCCCTGTCCGTAGACCACCTCATCGCGCGGGTATCCAATGGTATACACATCCTCACCAAGTTCTGACGGAGCCTCCTTAAACGTGTATGGGGCACTTTTCAACGGTGCAAATGTACTGTCATTGATGTGCAGCATCGCGAGGTCGTGCGTGGGGTCGATGTAGATGACTTTTGCCTTGAACGACTCCCCTTTCGTACTTTGGAGGTGTACCGAGTCAGCACCTCTTACCACGTGGTAATTGGTAACCACATAACCATTGGCTGAAATCATGAAACCGGTACCCCCGAAATTGCTGGCCGATCGGTCATCACGCTGTCCGTTGTTGATATTCCGGATGACTGCATTCTGGGCATTCACGTTCTTCTTCACGTTATTCATGTCCCGCCGCAATGCGCTGTAATTCGTTGTGGTCTTTTCCATGGTTTTATAATAGCCCGAAAGCCACAACGTGGAAAACACCGCAACGATGGCTACGCTGGCCGCCACCAATGAGTTCACCTTAAATTTGTTCCACAGCGTTACCACCAGCGGCTCCGGCCGTTCGGTTAATTCCGTATCGCCGGCGTGATACCGCGCCGCTGCCTCAGAGAGCGTGTGCTTGAACGCCAGCCGATTGGCATGGTCCTTCAACTGCTGTAAGAACAATCGATGGGTCGCCAATTGCTCGGCTGCGGTAGCGTTATCTCGGCAGTACTGTTCAAAGGCATTCCGTTCCACGTCGTCCATCTCGCCATTCAGATACCGATCGACCCTTTTTATAAATTCTTGCTCATTCTCCATCATATCCGTATCAACTTACTTTGTCGCTGTAAAAAACAATTTCTTTAACCGTTGCAGGCATTTGTATTTTTGGGTTTTGGCGTTATCCGCATTTGTATATCCAAATTTTTCACAAATCTCCTGCATGGACAGATTAGCGATGTAATAATCGCGAATAATCGTCCGGCAAGGTTCGCCCAATTCGTCCAGTGCCTGCTCCATCATCGTCAACTGGAGGTCTTTCTCGTCGTGCCTCGCGAGGTCCTCTTCAACCGCGATGACGTCGTCATAAGCCCCCTCATCGCGAAACATGCGATCTTTGCTTGCCAATTGCTTGAGCCAAAGCCGGCGGCATACCGAGTAGAGGTACGTCTTCAACCGACTGGTTAACTCAAAGTCGCGTTGTTTGACGTTGTCATAAAGAACGATAACAGCCTCTTGGAAGACATCTTTCGCCTCGTCTTCAGTGCCGCTATTTCGCAGCACCATGTTTAGAATCATCGGAAAGTAATCGCGGTACAGCCCTTCCAAGCTCCCCGTATCACCACGCGCCACGCCCTCAATGGTTGCGGCATCCGATTCCGGTGCAAGAGACTTCCTCCTTTTTCTCACTGATTAATACGATTTTGCCCAAATAGTAACCCATACATCCCTCCAAACCTAAGATATTTTTTTCGATTTTGAAATGGGTGCCCCCATTCCTATCTTAGCCGCTAAATTACACATACATGTACCATACCAACGCATTGCAAAAGCAGATCGCCCAAGGATTGTCGGAGCTCAACGTTCCTGAGCACCCGGCCAACCTATACGATCCGGTGCGGTACATGCTGCAAATCGGAGGTAAGCGTATTCGGCCATTACTCACCTTAATGGCTGCCGACTTGTTTTCCATCGCAGACATGGAGGGGGCCGTACCGGCCGCAGTAGCCATTGAGCTGTTCCACAATTTCTCCCTTGTGCATGATGATATCATGGATAATGCACCCCTACGCCGTGGACACCGAACGGTACACGAGAAATGGAATACAAATGTCGGCATCCTCTCGGGCGACAACCTGCTCATCATGGCCTATGCACAGTTGGCAAAATGCCCTGCCGATTACCTTCCGGCTATTCTCGAAACTTTCAATACAATGGCTGCCCAAGTCTGCGAAGGGCAGCAGCTGGACATGGATTTTGAGCGGGCCACCGCCGTGAGCATTGACCAATACCTCCACATGATCCGACTCAAAACATCCGTACTGTTGGGTGCAGCGTTAAAAATAGGCGCCCTTTTGGCTGGTGCGCAAGAAGCCGATGCCCAGCGCATCTACGATTTTGGCGTCGGCGTGGGCATCGCCTTCCAATTGCAAGATGACATTCTGGATGTATATGGCGATCCGGCGCAATTCGGCAAGCAACGCGGTGGCGACATCCTCGCCAACAAGAAAACATACCTCTTGGTGAAAGCGTTGGAGATGGCCGATAGGGCGACACTATCGAAGCTGAACGATTGGTTGGCCGATTACTCGAACCCATCGGATAAAATCAGCAACATTACCACCATATACGATGCGCTCGGCGTACGCACCCAAGTGGAAACCGCCAAACAGCATCACATTGAACAGGCCTATACCGCCTTGGATACCATCCCTGTAGCGATTACCCGTAAAGCCCCTTTGCGCGAACTTGCCCACGCCCTGCTCAACCGCGGACAATAACAGGCGGACGGATACTCGTATAACTGGCAGCATAATTGCAGAGATACGTGCGATCAGTTTCTGTGTTTATCGATTTATTACTAACTTGTGCTTTTCGCACTGGCAACGAATAAGGACCCCATCGCTTACCGATATGGATGCATTAAAAATCACGACTTTCCAAGCGTACCTTTTTTGGGAAAATACCGACAAAAACCTAAGCAACCTCGCATTGAAACTCTCGGCAATCCGCGAAAAGACGGATTTAATTATTCTGCCCGAGATGTTCAATACAGGATTCACGATGGATGCGGAGCGATGCGCTGAAAAGGCCGATGGAAAAACCATGCATTGGATGCTGGAGATGGCGCAAAAATACGATTGCGTAGTAGCGGGGAGCCTCATCATCGAAGAGGAAGGCAACTACTACAACCGGTTTGTCTGGATGACCAAAGACGGCAACTACGTGACGTACGACAAGCGGCACCTGTTTGGCATGGCAGGCGAAGACAAGGTGTTCACCGCGGGAACGCAACGGGTTATTGTAGACCTCAAGGGGTGGAAGATATGCCCAATGATCTGCTATGACCTGCGATTCCCCGTTTGGACGCGTAACCTCGATAGCGCCTACGACATCTTACTTTATATCGCCAACTGGCCCGATAAACGTTCCGGCCACTGGCGGAGCCTCATTCCGGCCCGGGCCATTGAAAACCAATCGTTCGTTATCGGGGTAAACCGCGTGGGGCACGACGGCAACGAAATCTACTATTCGGGTGGATCGATGTGCATTTCGCCCGCTGGTGACGTGGTATATTATAAGCCCGAATACGAAGATCTCTATACGTTTACCATCTATCGGCGAGATTTGGACGACACGCGCAAGGAATTGCCATTCCTTAAAGATATGGATACATTTAACCTCGTCGTAAGTAAGTCGTAAGTTCAGTCATGGGCCGGGGCTATTTATACGGCCGATCAAGGATGATCGACTTGATGACGGCATCGCGCAGGTCAAATTCCTCTGCATCCAATGCCGGCCGCACATCGGTTGCGGTTTCCACGGCCAACCGTTGCGGTATTAACGGCCGTCGGCGGGCGCCGCGTGGAGATTCCTCATGGCCCATCACACCCGAATAATGTTCAAATTCGGGCCTAACAGCTGGAGACGGTGTTGGCATCGAGGTACCAGCGGGGACTGGGGCTGGGGTCATTTGTCTGGTGATATCACGCAGCTGTTTGGCATTATCTTCGGGCAGCGGTGGCTGGGCCGGATTCCGTTTGCGCGCTTTATCCTGTTCCTTTTGGTAATTGGCATACGCTTGGAAAGCAAAAACGACAATCGCTATGATTATGGGGATAAACGTTTCCATCGACCTAAAGTTAGGAAATAATTTTGTAACACCAACTCTCTTTTGGTGTCTAACCCATGTAACTGCCGTTCATGAGTAACCAACGACAACTGTTCCAGCTATTATTTGAAGAAAACTCCAATCGGATTTACCACCTGTGTTATGGCTATACCGGTGACAGCGATTCGGCGAACGACCTCATGCAGGAAACGTTCATTAAGGTATGGCAGAACTTGGATAAGTTCCGCAACCAGTCTCAATTCTCCACGTGGATATACCGCATTGCCATAAACACCTGCCTGTCTTACCTCCGCAGCGCAAAGCGACGGGCCACCGATGAGCTGAACGACAGCATCATCGAGAATTACACAGAAGAGCCTTCGGAAAAGCAGGAGCAAATCGCACAGCTATATAAGTCCATCGCACAACTGGAAGAAAACGAGCGGATCATCATCACCATGGTATTGGATGAAGTGCCCTACGCCGAGATCGCCGAAGTGGCAGGTATCTCCGAGGGCAATCTACGGGTAAAGATACACCGGATAAAACATAAGCTAACAGAAATATACAATAGCAATGAAAGGGTTTGAGGAGATACAACAACTTTGGCACGGGCAGGCACCCGATTCAAACGTTAGCTTTGAGACGGTATTGAAACGGGTCAAAAGCAGCCGGTCCGCATTGGCCAGAAAGCTGTTCTGGCAGAGTATTTCAATGGGTATCGCCGTGGCGATTCTGATTTGGATATGTTTAACCGTCGATTTCTCGACTTGGACCACCTATCTGGCCATCGCCATCATGGTCGGTTGCATCGGTTACTATTTCGCGAGCCAGCTGAGTGACTACCGCGCTATCCATAACAGTCAAGACCTCCTGTCGAAACCGCAGGATTACATCCATTACCTAAAGACCTTCCAGCAGAAGCGTTATCGGTTCAATACCCGCAATTACACCATCTACGAAGCATGCATTGGTGTCGCATTCGCTTTGTACGGCATTGAGATGTATTTCGCCCTGTCTTTGTGGACATTCATCGGCTTAGTGGTATTCGTCATCTTTTGGTTTGTGGTTTGCCACGTCGTCTTCATGAAGCAGTACATCCGCAACGAACACGCACGTCTTGCTGAAATGATCGATAACCTGGAACGGATAAAGGGGCAATTCAACGAATCCGCTCGCTGATGAGCCGGTAAAGTTTTGCTAATGCGGGGTTCGCTTCCAGCAACGCCAAATGCTTCTCCATGGTATGCCGGTCGTTCCGCACGGCCGGACCGGTCTGTGCATCCTTGGGCGCATGCTCCATTACCTTTTGTGCAGTTTCGAGGATAAGTGGCCGGATAAGGTCGAATTCCAAACCGTGCTCGTTCAGGATATCGGCGGCAATGGTGTAGAAGTGGTTGGTGAAATTGCAGGCAAATACAGCCGCGGTATGCAGCGAAAGGCGCTGCTTGGAGTCGCACCGGAAAACACGCTTGGATAGGCTGCCCGCTAATTCCTCCAGTCGCGCTAACGCCGCTTCGCCCGATGCCTCCACTGCGAGGGGTATGGTTGAAAAGTCGACCGCCTTTGCTTTTGAAAATGTCTGCACAGGATACAGCACGCCGTAATTGGCGGTGTGGGCAGCAAGCACGGCCATATCCACGCTACCGGCGGTATGTACGACTGTACCCCGCAAGGTGTTTGGCAGTTGTGCTGCTACGGTCGCGAGCACGTCGTCCTTTACTGCGATAATATAGATATCCGCTTGTACGTCGATAGCCGTTGGGTGGTTTATCGCTGCCGCTCCCAACGGGTCTGCAAGTGCCTGCGCGTGGGCCTCAGTGGGGCTATAGACCTGCGTGATGCGGTGACCTGCCTGCACCAGCGCATCGCCCAGGTGAGTCGCCACGTTGCCGCTGCCAAGCAGTACGATATCCATTAGACGCTTTGGCGTTTGGCTTCTTTGCTGCGGCGTAGGATGGACATGAAGAAACCGATTGTCATCACGATAGCACCGCACCAGAAGAAATTGATATACGGGAATTTGATCGCTTTGAATACCACCCACCGCTTCTCCGGCACGGGCTTCTGGTACACCATCAGTTCCAGTTTATCCTTTTGGGGCATAATGTTACTGAAGCGGAGCCGGAGCCCTTGCGCTTCCACATCTTTAAAGAGGTCGAATGTGTTGCCATCGCGGATAAGGAACACCGGTTCGGCATCGTATGTTTCGCCGTCTGCGGCATGGATCTTGACTTTCAGTCCGACGATAACATCGTTTTCCTGCCGCGGAATGTTCTGTACCGTTGCATTGCGATTAATGCCTTCGACCACGATATACCCGTTTCGGTACCGCAGGGTATCGCCGATATTGGTTTCATACACAGCGGGCTCTTCAAAATCTTCAAAGCCGGTCTGTGTACCATTTCCCTGGGCCTGGGTATGCGAATCGGACATGGCCGCAGTAATGAGCGTATAGATGTCGTGAGTAAGGTAGTGGCGTGTATCCGGCGTACCGATTAATCCACCCATTTCCGGATTATTCTGTGCAAACGGCCGCAGCTGGAAACTTTCGGTCACCCGGCCCGACTCTTCGTCGACCTTCTCGTAGTTGATCTTGTAATACACATTGGGCGGCGCCACGCTATCGCCCACGTAAGTAATGCGGTAGTCGCCCATCTGCACAGGTTCGCCTTCGGTAAGGAAGAGGTTGTCGCCCGGGTCTTCCACCTGGTCAAAGCCCGCTACGGCAATGTAGTTGGCGCTGTTTACGGAAATCACCTCGTTGGTTGCTGCCGCTACGAGTGCGCCGATAAGCAATAACCCGAAACCGATATGTGCTACTGCAGATCCCGTAAGCTTCCACTTTCCGCGGATGGCGTCGCTCAATATCCGCCCGTTCGCCACGATGGTATAGGCAGCCGAAAACACGAGCAGGATATACATGAAATTGGTGTATACCTCGGTGACGTATACCACCGCCGCCGTCAGCACTGCTGCGGCAACCAACGATGCGATGACCGCCGCGAAAAATTTACGGACGTCGGTCCGTTTGTATTTCATGAACTGTGTGACTGCGGAAAGCAGCCCCACCACGACGGCAAATCCGGCTTGCCACTTATTATAATGCTGTATAGGGTCGATGGGCGGTGCCACGTTTGTACCGAAGATGGCGTTGAAAACCGGCACCGACGTGGAAGCGATGATCTGTACACAGGCCACCGTGAGCACCAAAGCGCCGATAAACAACCAGAACTCACGCGAATAGATGTCTTCCTCTTTTTGATGCGACGGCATCTCGCGCTTGCGGGTCACCAGGAAGTAAACCATCACCCCGAGAAAAATCAAGTTGAAGGCTACCAGTTGCCAATACAACCCCAGATCGGTGAAGGAGTGTACCGATGTTTCGCCCAGCACGCCACTACGGGTGAGAAAAGAGGCATAAATAACCAGCACAAAACTCACCATAGCAAGAAATGTAGCCGTAAAGTAGGAATGCCCGGAGTTCTTATAGGCCACCATAACGTGTACCGCTGCAATGAGTGTGAACCACGGAATAATGGAGGCATTTTCCACCGGGTCCCAAGCCCAGAAGCCCCCAAAGTTAAGCGCCTCATAGGCCCAGAAGGAGCCCATGATAATACCCGCGCCCAGGGTCATCACCGCGAAGAGCGCCCACGGCAAACCCGGCGTAATCCATTCTTTATAACGCCGCGTCCATAATCCCGCAGTCGCATAGGCAAAGGGCACAATCATTGCAGCAAACCCGAGGAACAGCGTAGGTGGGTGAATGACCATCCAATAGTTCTGTAGCAAGGCGTTCAGGCCACTCCCATCCGCAATCATGTTGACATAATTCGGATTCGAAAAGATAGGTAAGTCCATCGCATCCCGGAAGAGGATGAACGGCGAACTTCCCACACGCTCGCCAAAAATGGCGATGCCGATGAGCATGGAGCCTAGCACGGCCTGGCAGAGCATTACCACAGCCATCACCGGGCTTTCCCAGCTTTTGGCTTTAAATAGCAACACAGCGCCCAATAGTGCCTGCCAGAACATCCAAAGCCAGAAGCTCCCCTCCTGCCCTTCCCAAAAACTCGAAATAATATAGTGGGTGGGTAACGACTTAGACGAATGGGCCCACGCGTAGTGGTACTCGAATAAATGATTGTAAATAATATAGTACAGGCAAGTACCTATGGCCAAGACCGATACGACATTAACCCAAAAGGAAGCCCGCGCTATGCGTAGCCACGAATGGTCTTCTTTATTTTTTGTGGCAAAGTAATACGCCACGCAGGCCAATAACGCAGAGCCAAAGGAAAGAATGACAAAGAACTGGCCGATTTGCCCGGGCAACAGGCGCTCGCCTACATAAGCTATATCCATCTATACTAACGATTACCGGTTGGCGGCGCAACATAGCCCAGGGTATTGGCCGTTGTCGCCTCTATCACTTCTACCTCATCCTCGTTGTATTTGGATGGGCATTTCATCAAAATCTTGCTCGCATGGAAATTCTCCCCAACCATCTTGCCGGTCAGCACAATCTGTTCAGAGCGCTCGATGTCCTGCGGTTTTGCACCCCGGAAAATAACCTGACACTCGGTGCTGTCATTGTCGTACATATAGAACGAAAAGTGATTGGCATCAACCTTCGGATCGTAATGCAAATCCTTC
Organism: Parapedobacter flavus; assembly: GCF_035818675.1. Lineage (NCBI taxonomy): Bacteria > Pseudomonadati > Bacteroidota > Sphingobacteriia > Sphingobacteriales > Sphingobacteriaceae > Parapedobacter > Parapedobacter flavus. The sequence goes on along the minus strand of NZ_JAYKZZ010000001.1, from coordinate 341,894 downwards.
TCTTTGTTGAGCACACCCACAACGTATAATTCGGTTTGCTTTTCCTTGGCTTCCGTGAAACTGGAGTAGGTACTCGAATCTGCATATATCACAATAATCATAGCGATGGCTATTGCGATAACGATAATACCTATTACTGAACTTTTCTTCATGTCGTTATCCCCCAATGGATTAATACCGGAATGCAAAATTACGAATTGGAAAATGAAGGTACGAATAAAGCAAGTGATTGCGCTCTTTTAGAATCGTTCTAAACAGAACGTGTAGAAAAATCCGTATGTTTGCTTTCGGGAAGATTGATAGACCATTAACTAAATAATGACCAGCCCACTACACCACATCGGTAAAGCCTGCATGGCCCTGGCACTGCTGTTTGGCTATTCCATGTGTTTGGCACAGCATTTTCCCCGCACGGAGTTCAATTTCAGGAACGACAATGACCTATACCTGTTCAACAAACAAGACCAATACTACACCAATGGGGTGTTTTTCAATATCCGCAAAGCGGCAGATAGCGCGAAGTTGTCGATCAATGAAGCCAACCGCATTTGGGGCTTGACCGTCGGACAGAAAATGTACAATGCCTATACGGCCAACATCCGCCACATCGAGGAAGTAGATCGGCCGATCACTGCCTACTTGTTTTTCGCTGCGAATTTCGATCGCTATTTTGAAAGCGAGCGGTTCATGTCCGTCACTGTGGAAGCCGGTACCATCGGGCAGCGGGCACTCGGCAAGGAGTTTCAGGAAAGCTTCCACAAGGCTTTCCGCCTATATGACATCGCGGGTTGGCAATACCAGCTGAAAAACGCCTTCGGCATAGATGCGGCTGTGCACTATGGCGGGTTGTTCTACCGCAACCCGGCCCGCTGGTTTGATATGTCGTGGCGAGCAACCGCTACCTTGGGGCTCAACCACACGGGGTTATCTGCGTCGCCCAGCTTCCGATTCGGCCGTATCAATCCGCTTCACCGGTCGGTATACACCTCCAGCCGGCTACAGGCACGTGGCCATACAATGGCCAAGGAGCTTTTCCTGTACTACAGTCCACGGTTGCATTTCGTCGGTTACGACGCCACGCTCCAAGGGGGTATGTTCCTGCACGACAAAGGACCCGTAACCTATACCCCTGCCCGATGGGTATGGTACAACCAAGTTGGCGTAATGTATGCCAAAAACGCACTTTCTTTGCATTTCCAGTACATTTTTTACACCAAGGAGGTTCCGGGAATGTTTTTCCGCCATCGGTATGGCTCGGTGGGGGTGGGATACCGGTTTTAAAACCAATCTTTCCGCCGATTGATTTTGCGTAGCGCCTGCAATCGTTTGGTATCAAGGCGCTTCTGCACGGCTGCTTTGGAGGGCTTCGTCGCTTTACGAGGCTTCTCGGTCTTCAGGGCGTTTGAAAGGAGCTCCCCCAGCTTTTGAAGCACCAGCTCCTTATTGCGCAGCTGACTTCGGGTTTCCTGGCTACTGATCTGCAAGAGACCTTCGGCCTGCAGGCGATTAGATAGGCGTTTGTGGATACGCGCTTTCTCTTCTTCGGAAAATACGGTCGCGGCAGCGATATCGAACAGCAGGGTAACCTTGGTTTCCACCTTGTTGACGTGCTGCCCGCCAGCACCCCCGCTCCGCGATGTTTGGAACTGCACGAAAGGGAGTAATGAATCTATGTCAATCCGTATCATCCGTATTCAATCCACCAGCTACATTCAATCTGTTTTTACCACCGGCAAACCGCGCCACCATCATCGCCGCCACATTATCACCCGTGGCATTGAGCAGTGTCGCCATCGGGTCTACCAATGTGCCGATGATCATCACTGCCGGAATCGCTTCGGTAGGGAGCCCATATACCGAAATCATCAGCATTTCGCCGATATAGCCGCCATTCGGAATGCCACCGGCTACGATACTGACCAATACAGTAATGCCGATAGCGGTGAGTAGGGTCATCGGGTCAAAGAAATCCCAGCCAATCAATACGAACGCCACGTAGATCTTGACGATGCTCGACATCGACGAGCCATCTTTGTGCAACGTTGCCCCCAGCGGAATGACCACATTGGCCACAGCGGGCGGGATGCCCATCTTGAAAGCCACCGAAAGGTTCACCGGCATGGTGGCGATGCTACTACAGGTACCCACGGCCGTAGCGGAGGGCAAGATGTTGTTTTTCCAGAACCGGTTGATGCCCAGCCTACCCCCGGCAATGTATGCATAAATACTAAAGAAGACGATGAAATAAACGGCGCCGAGCACATAGTACAGGCCCAGCGGCTTAGCATAAAACCCGAAGAGCTCCGGGCCGATGGTGCCCACTTGGTAGGCAAAATAAGCCCCTAAACCAATGGGCGCAATTTTCATGATCAGGATGAGCAAATGCTTCATCACCTCATTGCCCGAAGAAAGGAACTTCCGGAACGCACCACCCGTCTCCCCCGCCCGCATAGCTGCAATCCCCACGAGAAAGGAGAAAATCACAAAGGCGAGCATATTCTCGCGCGACAGCAGCTTGTAGAACTCGTCTACCGTAACAAACCGCACCAGCTTAGCGCCCCACGTATCGCCCGGATCGCCCTGGAAAAGTTCGCTACCCGCCTCCTGCACAGCCTGCGGAGCTTCGACCGGAAAGAACCAGAGTGCCACTATCGTGCATACCGCTGCGATGACAATGGTGCCCAGAAACACACCCGCCATCACCGAAATGATACGGCCCAGCTTCTGCGAACCGTCGATGTTGGCAACCGCAGCGGCGATAGCAAAAAACAGTAAGGGAATAACTGCGGCAAACAGCAGGTTAAGGAAAATATCGCCCAAGGGCTTAAGCCAAGTCACCGTGCCGGGGAAGAAACCACCGACAATGCTTCCCACCACGATACCCAGCAACAACAGTAAAATGCTGCCGTAGTTCTGCAAGAAATTGGACTGTTGCCTTTCCATATTTAGGAGGCTAAAGTAATGGATTTATTTTAAGTTTGCACGACATGGTCGAATTTGTTGTCACGTCTGACGGTTCCAAAACGCTGTATCATCCCGCCATCGGCGAGCATTATCATTCGCGCCACGGCGCGGTACAGGAAAGCAAGCACGTATTCCTCGGCATGGGCTTAGGGCATTTCGTGGTGCAGCACCAGCCGCAAAGAGTTAGTATACTGGAGATCGGGTTCGGTACAGGGCTCAATTTTCTTCTTACCGCAGATGACTGCCTCGCAAAAGGCGTTGGGCTCGATTACACCGGTGTGGAGGCGTACCCGCTGCCGGCCGCCACCCTATCGCAAACCGCATACGGCGACTATGTAAGCTCCGCGCTATGGGTCGCCTTCCTCTCCCGATACGCAGACGGTTTGGCAACACCGCAGACCATTCTAGATGGGTGCACGCTTGAAATCGCCCATTCGCAAGTACTGGAATTTACCACTGAGAAACGATTTGACGTGCTATATTTCGATGCCTTCGCAGCGGTTCACCAGCCGGAGATGTGGACGGAAGAAACGCTACGGCATGTCTGCACATTTTTAAAGTCCGGTGGCATTTTCGTTACCTATGCCATTACCGGTCACCTCAAGCGCACGCTGAAGTCTTTTGGATTTACCATAGAAAAAGTGCCCGGAGCACCCGGTAAAAGGGAGATGCTCCGGGCAACGAAATACTAAACCATAAGTGATTAATGCTCGTGCGTACCGTCAGGTCCGTGCGAATGCCCGTGGGAAAGCTCATCTTCCGTAGCTTCGCGGACGGACAGCACCTCGATGGCGAAGTGCAGGTTCTGCCCGGCCATGGGGTGGTTGAGGTCTACCACTACGGTTTCCGGGCTTACCTCGGTTACTTTACCCCTGAACTGGTTGCCCTGGTTGTCTTGCAACGGGAGGACTTCGCCCACCGCAGGAAGGCCGCTTTCCTTAAACATATCGGCCGGCAGCGGAGCAATGGCTTGTTCATTAACTTCGCCGTACGCATCTTCGGCAACCAATTCAAAATCTTTGGCATCCCCAGCTCCCAAACCAGCGATATGTTCTTCGAACTTCGGCAGCATCATTCCCGCGCCAAACAGGAAGTCCAGCGGATTGTCCTTTCCAGCTTCTTCAACAAAGGTTTTTTCACCATTTTCGACGGTGTGGAGTTTGTACGTCAGCGTTACTACGCTGTTGGGTGCTATTGTCATTGTGTTTAAAATTGTGGTCATGCGTCACGCGTGACCGGTTTATCTACTTGTAATTAATTGCACTAATTCGTCGGCCTGCGCTACCGGCAGGCTACATGTTTTATTACGGCACACGTACGCCCTAGTTACGTCGCCTATCCGCCCTGCCAACAAGGGGAGGCTTCCTTTTGTTCCGCCTAATATCATTTTGTTGGGCACGTAATGCCTGTCCAGTTCGCAGCGCAGTGCCCGCCAACCGGGTCCGGTGAGCACCACTTCTAAGTTCCCGCTTACCTCATCAAGCAACTGGGTGGCCCAATTGGCATAAGCCGATCCGTACGGCGCGGTATGCGGCACCACCTTGGCCAGCTGTTGTGCGGTAATAGTGGTATAATGCGGTTCGTCAAAAGCCAATCCCAGCCACCGCAACTGCCGGGAGATGGTAGAGGTAGAAGAAGAAATCACGTTGTCCATGGTCTCCGTTTTCCGTGCGACAAGCGGATCGGCGTGTGCCGATGTATAGTAAAATACCGAAGTCTCCTCATCGTAAAAATGATCCAGTACATAGGCTACCAGCCGTTTCGCCTCCTGCAGCCAATGCTCGTCGAAGGTGGCCTCATATAATGCGATGTAGGCCTCGATGGTAAATGCATAATCATCGAGAAACCCTGCGATGGCTTTGCCGTTTGTGGGAGGTTGGCGCCACAAACCGCCGTCTTCGGCATAGAGGTGCGTTTTTATAAATGCGGCATTGGCCAAAGCCACATCGAGGTATGCGGGTATATCGAAAACTCGGTATGCATCGACAAATCCCTTCAGCATCATGGCGTTCCAAGCCGTCAGCAGCTTGTCATCCAATCCCGGACGCACCCGTTTGCTGCGGTAGTCGCGTAATTTCCGCTTGGCATCGGCGAGTACCGTTTCCCATTCGTGCACCGAAAATCCAGCCTCTTGGGCCATGCCGTCTGCTTCAATATCTATCTTCAGTACATTGGTGTGTTCTTCTTCCCAATTCCCTTCTTTCGTCGCACCGAAATAGCGGATAAAAAGTTCCGCATCTTCACCGAGCACCGCTTCGATTTCATGCTGCTGGAAGGTATAGAACTTCCCTTCCACACCCTCGCTGTCGGCATCCAGTGCACAGTAAAAACCGCCCTCCGGACTGGTCATTTCACGCTGTACCCACTGCAACGTTTCGCTCACCACACGTTTATACAGTGCAACAGGCTGTTGTTGCCAGGCCTCAGCATACAGGCTGACCAACTGCGCATTGTCATACAGCATCTTCTCAAAATGCGGGATATGCCAGCGCGCGTCTACCGAATATCGTGCGAAGCCACCACCCACATGGTCATAAATACCACCGGATGCGATTTTCCGTAGGGTGAAATGGGCGTGATCCACCACGCTGGGGTCATCCATCAGCACACCGTAACGCAGCAGGAACAGCCAATTGTTCGGCAGCGGAAATTTAGGTGCTCGATTATATCCACCCTCCTGTTTGTCAAAACGTTCCTTCCAGGGGGTAACGATTGCAGCCAAGTCTTCTTTCGTATAGCTTTCCGGAATCGGCACAAAAGGCAGTTGTTCACTCTGTTGGATACCAGTGGTAAGCCGCTCGGCATAGTCATTGGCCAATGCGGGGTTTTCGTTCCACATGGCAACCAGCTGTTTCAGGAATTGCGTCCATTGTTCGGGTTGGAAATAGGTACCACCATAGATGGGCCGGCCATCGGGCAGGCATATGCAATTGAGCGGCCACCCACCCTGACCTGTCATCAACTGCACGGCGACCATGTATATCTGGTCGATATCGGGGCGTTCTTCCCGATCCACTTTGATGGAAACAAAATGTTCGTTCATCAGTGCGGCGATGGCCTCATCTTCAAAGCTTTCGCGCTCCATCACATGGCACCAATGGCATGCGGAGTATCCAATGCTAACAATGATGAGCTTGTTTTCGGTTTTAGCTTTTTGCAGGGCTTCATCACCCCAAGGGTACCACTCAACGGGATTAAACTGGTGTTGCCTTAGATAAGGCGAGGTCTCACTATGGAGTTTATTCGGCATCTGGCGATAAAGGTAATGTTTTTCTACCGAACATGGAGAACGGTTGTCGTCCCTTCTTACTCTTCCTTGCCGGGCTCGGTAAACCAGACATTGGTTCCGGTTCCACTCGATATCGATGCCCATTCGCTTACGTCATCAAAACGCAAATGAACGATGCTGCACGTAGAGAGGTTATAGATATGCTCGTCTGCCAGCGAATTAACCAATAAGGTAAGGCCGGGGTTATGTCCAAAAAAAGCTACACGATCAATGCCATTGTCCAATTCATTGATGATTTGCAACAAGGTGTTGGGCAATGCTTCGTATATACGCGGTTCGAGCTTGATCTCGTTCACCGGAATAGTCAGGTGCTCAGCGAAAATCTGCGCCGTGGTGATGGCCCGTTTGGCGGGACTACTGACCAATTGTTGGGGTTTAACGGTATAATCGGCCAACCGTTTGGCCATTTTAGGCGCATTTTTGAAGCCACGCGAATTAAGCGGGCGGTCGAAATCACTCACATCGAAACCCCAGTCCGACTTTGCGTGCCTTATAATGAATAAATGCTTTGCCATGATGCTCCCGCTATTTATTTCCTAACTACTTATTTCTAGCAACCGCCGTACCGAAAACGCTTTTTTCAAGTTTTTCGTTACCGATTTCGTAGTATCTTCGGTATTTTGAGCAAACTTGTCCCGTTCCACCATGTCCGTATCACCCTTGGTGACGTTGCCATCGAAGTAACACAAAAGAAATAGCAAATATGCTACAATTATCATATTTTTGTGATTTCTCATAAACTACCAAATATTACTATATTAGGAATATACTTACGAAATGAACAACCTGCGCTTTGAAATAGACTTGGTTTATCTGTGGGTGGATGGCAGCGATCCTAAATGGTTAGCGAAAAAACAAGCCTTCACAGACCAAGTAGATGATAACTCGGAAGCGAACAACAAAGGACGCTATGCGAATAATGAGGAATTGAAATACTCGCTTCGGTCAGCGGCTCAACATGTCCCTTGGATCCGAAGGATATTCATCGTTACCGACAATCAGGCACCCGATTGGTTAGACACCAACCATCCCAAAATACAGTTAGTTGACCATAGGGAAATCCTACCTTCAGAATCATTACCATGTTTCAATTCCAGCGTCATCGAGTATTTTCTATATCGAATCCCAAATCTATCCGAACATTTCTTGTTTGCGAACGACGATATGTTCTTCAATGCTGACCTCCTGGCTGATTTCTTTTTCGCACCAGATGGGCACCCCATTGTGCGGCTAAAAAGAAAACGGCTTGGTAAATGGCGTCACCGAATAAAAGGTCTTGTGGGAAAGAAATTGGGGCAATACGCGAGAATGGTTGCGGATGCGTCAGCGTTAATAGAAGAAAAATTTGGAAAATATTACGCAGGGGTACCACATCATAATGTAGATGCTTACCGCAAATCGGACTATCTCAAAGCAGTGGAGGAGGTATTCAGCGAGCAAGTATTACAATCGCAGACGCACCGTACTCGAACATATGGGGACCTCCACCGTTCGGCGTTTTCATATTATGCTTTGGCGATAGGCCGGGGCCACATGAAGTACGTGAGAAGAAAAGAATCGGGCAGAATCCTCGTTTACAAACATAATTTTGCTGGATATCTTGAAGAACATGGCTCTAAGCTTTTTTGTCTGAATGACAACCAGCATGTAGACGACCGGGATCGACAAAAAATCAGGCCTTTCTTAGCGAACCATTACCCCGTTCCGTCAATGTTCGAGAAATGAGAGTTCTACACAGGCACAATCATCGCTCGAAACTTGATTTTTCGGGTAAAATATGGTTGAATGCATCGCTGACTGCCTGCATGGTCTTATCGTAATTAACAATGTGTTCGCTATCGTTTACGCAGACCAACTTATACGATTGCTCGCGTATCGCCTTGATCGCTTTCGGTGCCCTGAAAACGAGGGGAAACATCTTGGTATCCGCGTACGTGTTGTAGGGCACAAAGTTGGAGCGGCATATCTGCCATGTACGGAAAAGCTCTTGCGTATAATCTTCAGGGTTACGGAAACGATGCGATGACATTGCTGTCAATTCCTTGCTGGCGTAGTCCCATACCTCTTCAAACGTCGTTTTGGTATATGGCTGCGCATTGTGCGGTGTCCGCAATGTTACGAACTTGCCATACGGCTTGAGGAGCCGCGTGAGTCGAGCACGTTTGCCGTAACTTTCATGGAACCATTTATCATGATCGCGCGCCATCACTTCCCGTTTGTCAAAGCGCCGATTGATGATCTCGATGTTATTCTTCAAACATTTGCTCCATAGCGAGAGCCCCATATTCATGCGGAAGGCCGCGATATCGTTGGGCACCCCATCGGTAAAAAAACGCGATTGCGGGAGGTCATTGATGATAAAAAAATCATCGTTGAAATAAACAAAGTGCTCTGCCAGCTCCGGTATACGGTGCAGGTAAATTTCGATGAGGCTCGAATTAAAGCATGGTAGAAATTGCTTGGGGATATAGTCTTCATGATTAACCATCCGTAGCTTTGGGTGGTCTGTGTTTAACCAATCGGGTTGCTGACCGCACGTAACGAAATGGATGTTTCGCACCCATGGAGCGAATTTATCGACGCCTCTAAACCAATATTTCAACAGACCATGGTCCCGGAAACGGGCCTCGGTCACTTCATTCTTCTTGTTGTCTATCTTACCCGAATAAGCAGCGAAATCCCGCTGCCATTTCGGGTCGTTCATATCCACCCAGGTAATTACAAAATCGATATCCATTGCGGCCCGTTAAACGGTCAAAAATAGGGATTTTATTTTTGAAGCGCATTATTCGATTAAAATCCGCTCAAACGGAATGTCGTGCACTTTGGCTGCGTATTTCGGAAAATCGGTCTTATACATGATGCCAGTGCCTAAGCTGTATATCTTTTGCGCCCGCGACAACATCAGGAAATCGACGAATGATTTCAGATACACCTCGCTTTCTGCATCGATCACATTATCGATATGGACAACCTTACCCGGAATGGTATAGATGTTCTTGAGATCTTTCACCACGGCAAGGAAGGTAGAACTGTCCGAAGTAACCAACACGGGCACGTCGCTCTGTTCCGAAATGCGCTTCAGCGCATTTACGTTTTTGGATAGTAACGCTTGTCGGTCGGATGGTGGCAGCGGTTTGAATTGGTACTCTTTGAAGTCAGCCAAAAGATTCTGGAAGCGGAATACGCAAGCGATAAAGGCCGGGTTTCCAATATGATTGAGGTGCTCTTTCAGACGATCATCCAATAGTTTCGTCGGTTTGAAGAGTTCGTTAAAAAGCTGCCCCCACTGGTATTGCCGATCGTACTTTTCGTTTATTTCATCAAGATAGTCCAAATTTGCATATACACGCATTTGCTTATTTAACGGCAGTACGTTCAACAACCGTTTTATGGTATGCTGCTTTCGTAATAATTTAAAACGGACGTCACCGATCGTGTCGCTTAGCTCCTCTGGTTTTGGAAGCCAATCGTACTTGTTGGGCGCAAAAAATTCGCCTAGGTTAAAAGGATGACTGTGAATACAACGAAATGGTACATTTATCGCCTTCGCTAATGCATAAACACTAACAATCCCCTTAAAACGATCCGTGAGTCCCTTTCCCAACCTTCGATCGTCAATCATCGAAATGAGCATTGGTATTTTATCCGATCGGACCAAGGAAAATCTGTGATATTTCAATAACATCTGAATCTCCCGGAGTCCATACGCATTGAAAAATAAGGTGACAGATTTTTTTAGACTTCTAAGATTGCTACTCATACCGCTAATCAAAAAACCGGATAAATATACGGTGATTTATAGCTGGTTCAAAAAATGAGCCGAACAAATACACCCAATTAGCAAAAATAAGTCTAAAGACAACTCTCGAGATCAGTTGCCAAACAATACGGACATCCCGCTAGCGCTATACCACTCAAGCTTACTGTAATACGAATGAAGTGGGTCATGGGATTCGGGCAAATAAATACTCAATCCGCTGAAATGCGTTATTGGCTTATTCAAAAAAGCCTCTGTACTTTGCCTGTACAAAACGGCAGCGTTTACTTGTTCCGTTATAGCGTAGTAGTCTTCCGGTTCGAAGCCTTTTCTAAGAAAATCCAAATAATCATAAGCCTTAACCCGTGAGTTTGGGTCGAAATCCAATCGCTGAAGTACCGACTTGTCAAACCCTATTTTCAAATTTTTCGAACTCAATAAAACCTTCATCTTTCGAGCCAACAACGACAAGGAATCTGTATCAATCAACGAAACCGCCGCAGATGCATATTCTCCTCCTAACGACTGATAATAACTTATAAATGATTGTCCGATCTTTATCAGCTCCTCTTTTCCACCAAATAGATACGGTACGATTTGCCCATAAGGATAACTCGACGACAAAACCTCGGTCGGAGACGCCAATATGTAGCGGGCATTATTTTTCAATTCGTAGATCGCTTCGATACTGGCCATAGAACAAGCGTCGAAAATAATGTACCGGAAATCGGACGGTAACGCTTGTTTTAAATCAATAATATCCATCTCCAAACCATTGTCTTGACCAAATGATTTTAATCTTATTTCCAGGGGGGGTGCCCATGAGCTTGCGTGCGACCAAAGAACCAACCCGTACGAAGAAGCAGGGCTGAGTTTTCTAGCGTCGTTAACCACTCTAGACAAGAAATAAGGATCGGAGGAGTTTTCATTTCCATATATCGCAATGGTATCACTTACGATCTCCGATGTATTATCAGATTTGACCTTCAAAATAACCGACGATTCCGAACCTATTTTTAAATACACCAGTAAATTGAGGCTCGGTTCATATGCGCTCTCTATTTTATTCACGCTATTTAGTGCCTCAGTTCTTAGATCATTATTAGCAGCGATATATATAAGTACCATTTGGTCCAAATACCTAGGTTCGTTTTTGTGTTCCTTTTTGCATGCACACAAAACAAACATTGTCGCTAGCAGGACACACCTACCCATTTCGCCCCCCCGCACAATAAAATAGTTTTTAATAGATTAATTACTACAATTTTGTCTGACGCAAGAACGAAGACTTCCAAGACTTTCTAAATCTTAGTATGCGTAAAACTCAATTCCTTCGTATACATAACCAGGCATTGGGCCCTCATTTGGATTTTTCGTGTAGTGGTGATCACGCACTCCGTTATGATTATAACGATATATGGGTACACTCCCAGCCGACGAGGGGTAGAAGGCATAAAATGCAACTCCTTCCGCTGTGTACCCATTATAACTACCAGGTGTCCTAGTATAATAATGATCCTTCACTCCAGAATGATAATAGCGATAAATAGGAATGGCCCCCGGAGCAAATGGTGGTGCGGCAAAAAACCCAATTCCTTCAAAAACATAGGCATTGTTTGATCCATTTCCTTTTTCAGTGATATCTGTAGTAAAAAAATGGTTGCGGTTACTGTCGTGATTATATCTAAAGACAGGAATTGCTCCAAACACTGGTGGGTTAGCAGGATACATAAACTGAAAGGCAATAATGTCATAGCTCGACAGTGTAACGGGACTTGTGCCACACGTTGCACCATTCATAATAGAATTGACATCCGCGCCTGTTGGTGTACCTAGCAGGTTGGCAGCTTGAAACTTTGCACCGTTATCCGGCAGGGTCCCGCTTTTAGGCTCGCCCAATGGTTGCCAATTGGTATGCCTGAAGCCTATCGCATGTCCCAATTCATGAACAATAAGACTTTGCCGCTGAGCGGAGGACAGGCCAGCCATGATACTAGAATTTAAGTAAACCCTGCTACCCGGTAGTCCATTCAACAGCAAGAATAAACATGACCTTTTAATGGTTTAAAATGTTTCAATATTTGTTAATGGGTCTTTGTTAGCTATTTTAATCGTGAATTAACGCTTAAGACCGCCAATCTTTTGATTGTATCAATTATTTTACGTTAAATATCCAAATATTACAAATTTTTAACCCAGAGACAACTATATAAGCCAAATCTCCACATTATAAACAAATAAACAGAGCGAGAAAATCTATCTGAATCCATCCAATGGCGAGGTTGACTTGTATAAATAGGTGAAGGATTACGTGCACTTCTCCAACACCGAGAGAACACACAAGTCAATCGGTAGTCGCGTAATCCTCGATGAAAGGTTTAGCAAACACAGAATCGGGGCAAAATTATTCCAGAGACATCCAACCCTTCCTTTGTCACCCAGTGGCTAGGCGAGACGACAATCTTGTGAGGATCCGAATTGAACCAAGCGCCCCACCAACTGAAACTACTGTTGGCAATGATATGGTGTTTACATAAACTCATTAATTGCATATCCCGAAAACTCTCCAACCCCTTATTCCAATCTACGAAAAGTGCATTTGTAAGCGGAAAATTTGCCTTGCACCACGGTATATCGTCTGAGAAAAAGACAAAACGTGGCTGGTCAATATTCCGTTTCATATAGTCGAGCGCGCGATGATAATAATCGGCATCACAAATCCCACCCAGCAAGGGATCACCTAAATAATCGCCTCGGCGGACGTGTACACTTACAGTATTTTCATCGGCGAGTACTTCAACGAGCTTGACATTCTCCAAATTTGAAAAATCTGGAAAACGAAGGTCAATACGCAATCGGTCCGCCACCGGTTCGATATAACTGATATGTTGCCAGTACCCCCAATAATAACGATGGTTGGGGTCAGTAAAGATTTGCCTATCATATCCAAATAACTGCTTCTCCTCGTAATATGCTTTTTTTGTTCCGTAAATCCGGCGTAGCTTGCGCGAAACCCATCTGCGGTCCTGCCAGTCAAAAAGCCTACGCTCAAAAGATGTCAGCTGGGGTAGTTGGACACCGAAAATTCGATTGAGCTCAAAGCCATTATGACGACCGTACGAATCGTAACCTGATAGGTCGGCTTTCACCTTGGGAAATGTTTGTTGTAACCGACAGAAAAACGCATATTGGAAAAGTTGGTTACCCAAACCACCGAGAAATTTCACCACTTTCATTGTGTGGCCCCCTTTCTAAACCAGAAACAACCGCAACCATAGAATTGCTTGGCTAACAACGCGTCTGATGGATTGTGGACCAACCCACCATCCGCACCATCTTCGGGAATCAAGGTAAAATCCATCAATTCCATATCACTGAACAGCGCCAGTACCTGCTGCTTATCGTAAATCCGATGGGCATTAAAGCAGATTACACTCTCGCCACCCAGGGGCACGACGAACAACAGTGAACCGCCCGGCGCGATGACACGTTTCAATTCGAAAATGGCCTTTAAATCTCCATCGTAATCTAATTTATCTCCATAACGACCTAACCCGATATGCTCTACAGTATGCATACAAGACAATGACAGAACGCTGTCATCGGGGAAAGGCAAACATGTTATGTCTGCAAACGATGAGGTTAAGTTATCCAACACCAAATCAGCTGGACGATAATCATAGAAGTCGGTGGGTACCACAGCAGAAAGCATGCTGCAAAAATGCAATGTGGAAGAAATATCGACGTGACGGTCGGGATTAATGGATTTGATGATGCGCATTGCCCACGCCGGGTGATAGACATAATGTCTATCGAAAGCGGTATTGCTGGTAGCATCAGTTAAACAGGGGTAAAACAAATCCGGCGATATACGAAACCGGGCGTTCGATGTTTGTTCCTGCTCGGATAAGCTTTCATATTGCAAGAAAAAGTTACGAGGTAGCCCTTTTCTTTTTCCTCTCACCCTCGACCAAAATCGTTCGAATCGCATTGCTAATTAATTAATAATCTCAACCAAAATTTGAAGATGCGGCGCTTCTGTTTGAATGAAGTAAAGGAAACCTTAAAAAGACCTTTCCTAAGCAGGTACGATGCTGCTCGACTTTTGGGTATTGTCGCGGTCACCACGTCATACCATCGATTAAACAACTCTTTTTCAAAAAACCTGATAGGCAATTTCCCCGACAAGCGGTTTGCCGATTTCAACTGCATCAATAATGTAAAGAAGTCATCGGTAGCATGGTCTGTAAATCGTCTCCAAAGCAATGCATCAAAAACAGCGCCAAGCATATCAGGATCGGCCCCCAGTAGCTGTAACTGTTGGTCTTTGATTATTCGCAGGTATTCAATTGCTTTATCATACTTTGTTTGCGAAATATTTTGCCCATGTATCCTATAATAAACCAGCGGCTCATTGAATACATGTATCGAATACTGATCTGCTAATCGTACAAATAAATCATAATCTTCAACGGGCGCCATATCCCGATACCCCCCGATTGCAACAGCTTGCTCCCTGCGGAACATCACACTTGAATTAACCAGAATATTGCTCCAAAAAAACCGGGCTTTTAATTCGGATGCTCGGTAGGCCGGGTGCAGGAGCTTACCCGTTGATTTTCCTTCTTCATCGATTAAAACAGCATTACCCCCACATAAAACCACATTAGGGTACTTTTCTATAAAATCATATTGCTGCGCCAAACGTCCCGACATCGCAATATCATCGCTATCCAAAATCGCTACATATTCGCCTACTGCAGCTTCTAGTGTGGTGCGGCGAGCATAGACCAATCCTTTATTTACGGAATTATCCATAAAGCGAATGCGAGGATCCGAATATTGCCTAACTATAGACGCAGTGCTGTCAGTAGAACCATCATTAAAAATAATCAACTCGAAGTCTTTGAATGACTGATCAAGTATGCTTTGAATAGCGTCACCAACATAACGCTCCGCATTATAAGCAGACATAAGTACGGAAACGCGAGGAGAACGCTGCTTTGCAAATTTATTTGGCATACGCGGTGCGGACTAGAATACCCTACAAATGTAGCTTTTTTGGAAATAATGACGTTTGACCTGAGATTGTCGGTCAGTTTAGTAACTTTGATTGCATCGAAAGCTTTGAAGAGAATATGATTAGAGACAATACGGTTAAATACTTGTCATTCAGCTTATGGGGCGACCAACCCCATTATACGGTAGGCGCTATCCGCAATGCGGAGCTGGCTCGCGAAATCTATGTTGATTGGCACGTGCTGGTCTATCACGACAACACCGTCCCCGATGAAACCCTCACTCAATTACAACAATTGAATGTTCAGTTAATCGACATGACCGGAAGTCCGATTTATTCGCTATTCTGGCGCTTTCTTGCCGCCGATATTGAAGACTGTTCCCACGCCATTTTCAGGGATACAGATTCGCGGATCAGCCTGCGGGAACAGAAAGCAGTAGACGAATGGATCAAGTCGGGCAACACACTGCATGTCATGCGCGACCATCCACATCACCAAACGCCGTTCGGTGCGCAAGGGTTGGGCATTCTGGGAGGTATGTGGGGAATACGGGGTGGCAGCTACGCCATGGAGTCTGCCATCAGGGGGTTTATAACCGAGCAGCGCGATCAATACGGGGTCGACCAGAATTTCCTACAGGAAGTTTATCGGACATTCGGGCGCTCGCAAACGATACACGACGATTTTTTCGAACGCAAACCATTTCCGGTACCCAGAACGGGTTATCATTTTATAGGCGAGCGGATAGACGAGCACGAACAGCCAATCGGTGAAGACCGGGAAGCATTGAAGTATTACCTCTCCCCGCGAAAAACGTTATGGTTCAAACGTCTTCGGAAAAAAATATTAGGCAGATGAGTCCACCTCTTTTCAGTATCATCATCCCTACCTACAATGCCGGACGGACATTGTCACGCTGCCTGGAAAGCATTTTAAAACAAACCGACACCGATATAGAGGTTATCATTCAGGATGGTGGCTCTACTGACGACACTGCACAAATAGCTGAAGGTTTTGATACGGATCGCATCCATTTTTTCGCTGAGCCGGACAATGGCATCTACGATGCGATGAATAAAGCCATTGAGCGCAGTACGGGCACTTGGCTGCTGTTTCTAGGAAGCGATGATTATCTTTACGGGCCCGCTGTGCTGGCCGATATACGGAAGGCATTAACCGGCACCACCGCGCAGCTTGTATACGGCAACGTAAAAATGGTAGGAGACACGCCGTGGGCAAAAGATGGCGCGATGTACCGGGGAGAAACCAGCGCCGCCGAATTGATGCTGCACAACTACAGCCACCAGGCTACTTTTTATCACCGTGGTATTTTCGATGATGGGCATCGGTATAATCCCAAATATCGCGTTTGCGCAGATTATGATTTCAATCTGCTCTGTACAGCGAAGTATCATGTCCAATACATACCGATAGTGGTCAGTTGCTTCGTTTCTGGAGGGTTCAGTTCGATCAATGAAGACGAGCTATTTATTCAGGACATGTGGACAAATGTCATTCGATATTTTGGCAGCAAACTGCGAACCAACCCATTTTTTCCATTCAGAAAGAACATGAAGAAAGCCGCCGAGGTTTTTTACAAGCGCTTCGACCTCTACCACGCTTTAGTCGCGTTGTCATTGTACCTCTACCATTCGTCGAGAAAGGGTCGATTCAGCGCCCGCCATCTTTGACGCACTATGAAATCAACCGATACCAATATGCTTTTAACTTTAACCCCAGAAAATACCGGTCAAACACAAACGACAGTGGCCGTTTGGCGGCTTTCTTTGAAACCGAAAAAAGTTCTTGGCGGTGCAAAGACAACAAAATGAAAGCACGGAAATTAAGCCAATGATCAATCCGACCTTTTAACACGTCATGCAGTTTGCGCACAAAGTCTCTATCCGGATTTTTCCCAAAATCAGCACATGCCTTTAAGCGTATTGCTTCATTGATGGCACGTTCTCTCTTTTGCGAAAGTTTTAAGACACGTTGCGCCTTACGACCAAATTTTTCTCCTGTAAAAGTAACATTTTCTGCATGGCGACGATACTTGACTAAAGGCTCCGGCAAATACACAATAGAACCGAAAGTAGCCGACTGATAAGCAATCCACCAATCATGAAAAACGCCCGCAGGTATTGGCAGTATGTAATTACGTATCTTTTCATGAAACATGCAGGTATGTCCGCTCACACAGTTCTCTAGCAATAACGCGCGGGCACCGTGTCCCTGATACATGTGAAACCGGTCCGACGTATACTTATGCAAACTATTCCCCGCCTCATCGATATACGCTGAATCATGGTATATTAAACTGTGGCTACCGATAGCTGCAACCATTTTCTCCACCTTTTCTACGTTCCATATATCGTCTTGATCTGACAATGCGATGAACTCCCCGTTGCAAAGTGAAATCGCACGCTCGAAGTTTTTTGAATAACCCAAGTTCCGTTCGTTTTGATAAAGTCTCACCTGTGGACCTTTGAGGGCAGGGTCTGTCAACAGGCTTTTAGCAATCGACCATGAATCATCCGTCGATGCATCATCAACAACTACCACCTCGATATTTTTATAACGCTGGTTGAGAATGGATAAGAGCTGTTCCTTTAGATGCGCAGCACCATTGTATGTACAAAGAGCTATCGAAACCAAGGGAAGCGTTTGCATAACCTGTCTCCACTAATTTTATGTAGTTTCAAGCCCGGCTTTCAAAGCCTCCAAATAACGTAGTCCGTATCGTCTATCCGGTTCCAAATGACACCCTTCTGCCCATTCATTCCACGCGTTGATGAAAATCAGCCGCTCATCGTCGTCAAACATGTCTTTTGTTTGAATGGCTATTTCACGTACCCATTCTGAAAAGCGTTCTGGTGTAGCTCCTTGTAGAATCAACGCATCTGTATTTCTACGAGCGGAATTATCCCAAGATGGACAAACCGATCGAAATCGCTTGTAAGGCACCGAAGGCTTACGGAGCATGTTATCCACCAAGTCATTATAAGCGTATACGCCGTTTTCGATATATCCCGATTTTCTAATACTCCAGTTGTGCAACCACTTCGAAATACCGTATTTCACTAGGTTCCGTTTCTTAAAATACTTCGGGCCACGATGCGCCATATCCGGTGCGAATTCCGTACCAGCGTCAAATCCATGTGTCGCTGGGTCGAGATTCCGCAAGAAGTTTTCTACCCTTATTAGATATAGATCTTCAAAACCTGCCTTTCGCACTTCATCCCGCCAGATTTGGGTGGCTTTATTTATGTCTGGATGAAGCTCGGACCGATACACTAAAAATACGGGCTTCCCCTCGATTTTGATGTACCTCTTGTCGCTAAAAAACGGTATCAGGTACCGGATATGGGCCAAATCATCATCGGGGCTGTATTGTTGGGCAATTAACACCTCGTGCTCTTGGCCATCCCATCTCCGCGTCCAGTTTTCATTTGCCCAACATAAACAAAAAGGCATATCGGGTTTGCCCCTATTTAACATCTGCTCCAACGGTTTCTCGAGGAGAAGCTTCCCGTTAAACCAGTAGTGGTAATAACAAAACCCATGAACACCATAAGACTTTGCCAATTCAGCCTGTTCTTCCATCGTTTCAATCACCCGAAGGTCGTAGAAGCCCATATCGGCCGGCAAATGAGGTTGATAATGCCCTTTAAATTTCGGTTTGGCTTTAGCCACGTTTGCCCAATCCGTAAACCCCTTTCCCCACCAATCATCGTTTTCGGGAATGGGATGGTACTGAGGCAAATAAAAAACTATTGGATGCACAGGTGTTTGACTACGGTACATTTGGTTATCTCTGAGGTCGCAAACCAAATTTTAGTATGTTAAAACTGGCTGCAGTTCTGTATTTGGAAATTCAACGGGCACGTATTGCTCCTCACGAAGCAAAGCTTTGATCCAACTGCTGAAACTGTAACTCTCTTTGATATGGGAAGCTAATTCTACGTACGGCGCATCAAGAAAATCGCCCAACATTTGCTGCGATTGACCATCCCACACAAAAATATTGTTTGGATGATAAAAATCATAATGTTTAACCGCCTTATTAGTGGTAATTAGTTTCTTCTCAAACCCAATCGCTTCAAATATCCGGAAGGACAAACCATTATGATGGGTAGTGGGTACGTCTAACAAAATTTTGCTGTTGAACGCAAACTGAAGGTTCTCGTGATATCCCAATTCGAAAGAAGTTGTCTCCAAATACTTAAAACTCGGCTTCCGGCTTTTAAATTTGCAGATATGGTATTTGACGGAAAGCCCTTGATGCTGAAGGGTAGTAATGATCTCTTCTAACTGGGAGGCGCGCCGTTTCATATAAGTCCCCACATAGTACACATCCGATTCGTGCTTCTTGCTTGAACTGACGTCAAAAGAATTGGTATAGAAGTTGGTAACAGGCAGAGCTTGCGTGTGTACGGCATCATTCGGGTCGAAGACAAAAAAACGGTCGAAAAGACTAATCCGTTTGTACACTTCTGGAAAACGGCTCAGACCGTCCCATTGGTAACCGACCGTTTTATCCGCTTTTAGGCTGATCATATTGATGATATCTTCGGAATACTGATCCGGACGGATCAGCATAGCGTAATCCACCCGTGGTAATTTTGCCACGCGATCCAACAGTTCGTCTTCGACGCGCTTGAATTTCAGATAGGTCTTATAATCCTTCTGACCCAGAAAATTTTTATGAAAGTAACAATTCAAACGCTCAGCAATATTCTTATATTTAAATTCATGTTGAACACACGACAAGTTATACACCTCGAAGCCCTGATGTCTCAGCTCCTGTTCAATAATTTCAGAAAACCCGTACGCAGTTGGCGCTCCTAAAATAATTTTCTTCCCGTTAAATACCGTCATGTAGCTTGTAATTTTATCAATAAGTAATGCGCATCGACAACTAAACTGCTTCAATTAACTTGCCAGCTTTTCGCTGGGCTTCTGATTCATAACGAAAATTGTAGTGTGTACGCTACTAGCATGCCAAAAGAAAACATCAACCCACCCTACACTATTGAATGGTTTCCCAGCTTTGGGAACAAATAGACACAATAATACATGGCGATAAGTGGCTGAGCAATGACAAGCCACATACGATGGTTGCGGCAAACAAGTCAATCCCAGAGCAAGCGTGTGTTCGTATAGATATCTAATCAAATAACATAAGGATTGGCAGAAAACAATCAGTTAACTTGTCAGCGAATGTAACATTTTAAACGAACTTTAACCAATAAAAAAAGAAAAAAAGAATAGGCCGAACAGCCGATCACTACTCACCAAATAAATCAGCAAATGTCTTCTCGAGTGCAAACAGCTCGTCGCGCAGCTTGGCCGCTTGCAGGAAGTCCATCTCCTTGGCCGCTTTGTTCATATCTTTACGCACTTTATCGACCGCTTGCTGCAGCTGGGGCTTACTCATGTATTGAATTAGCGGATCAGCGGCGATGCTACTCTTCGGATCCGGCTCTACGTAAATCTTGACGTCACCACTTTTGAAATCGGCCACCGACGTCTGCTCCAGGATCGCCTCCCGCGATTTACCCACCGTACGGGGTGTGATGCCATGCTCTTCGTTGTAACGGATCTGCTTCTCACGGCGCCGGTTTGTTTCGTCGATGGTCACCCGCATGCTCTGCGTGATTGTATCGGCATACATAATCACGCGGCCCTTGTCGTTACGGGCGGCACGGCCGATGGTCTGTATGAGCGAACGCTCCGACCTTAAGAACCCTTCTTTATCGGCATCCAGAATCGCCACCAATGTTACTTCCGGTAGATCCAGCCCTTCCCGGAGCAGGTTGATACCCACCAACACATCAAATTCGCCCAACCGCAGTCCACGTAGAATCTCCACACGTTCAAGCGTTTTGATTTCCGAGTGGATGTACCGCACGCGGATACCCAACTTGGCCATGTACTTGGTGAGCTCTTCAGACATGCGTTTGGTCAAGGTAGTTACCAGTATCCTGCCACCTTCTTTGGTTACCCGGTCCACTTCGTCCAGCAAGTCATCCACCTGATTGACCACCGGTCGTATTTCGATCATCGGGTCGAGCAGTCCCGTAGGGCGGATCACCTGCTCTACCACCACGCCTTCTGTCTGCTGCAACTCATAGTCGCCCGGTGTAGCGCTCACATAAACAGTTTGGCCAACAGTTGATTCAAACTCGGGAAAATTCAGCGGGCGGTTATCCAGCGCCGCTGGCAGGCGGAACCCATATTCCACCAAGGAAAGTTTCCGCGAACGGTCTCCGCCATACATCGCCCGTATCTGCGGAAGCGTAACGTGGCTTTCATCGATGACCGTGAGGTAGTCGTCGGGAAAATAGTCCAGCAGGCAGAACGGTCGCATGCCCGGTTGCCGCCCGTCAAAGAAGCGCGAGTAGTTTTCGATGCCACTGCAATAGCCCAGTTCGCGCATCATCTCCAAATCGTAGTTGACGCGCTCTTCAAGCCGTTTGGCTTCCAGCGGCTTCCCATCAGTCAATAGCTGCTCTTTGCGCATTTCCAGTTCCTCACCTATCGTCCATAGCGACTCGGTGAATTTTTCCTTCGGCGTAACGAACAGGTTTGCCGGAAACAGCGCCATATCTTCCATTTTCTCCAGTGTTTTTCCCGAGATGGGGTCGATGACGCTAAGCTCGTCGATTTCATCGCCGAAAAAGGAAATGCGGTAGGCTTCATCCATGTAGGCCGGGAAAATATCGACAGTGTCGCCCTTCACGCGGAAGGTACCCCGCTTGAAATCGGTGGTCGTACGGGCATATAATATTTCCACCAACCGGTGCAGAAAGGCATTCCGGCTAACGACGGTTCCCACAGCGAAGCGGAATACCGAGCGCGAAAAATCCTCCGGGTTGCCCATACCGTAGATACACGATACGGACGAAACCACAATCACATCCCTCCTGCCCGACATCAACGCCGATGTGGTGCGCAGGCGGAGTTTCTCAATCTCGTCATTGATGGCGAGGTCCTTTTCGATATAGGTATTGGACGAAGCGATGTACGCTTCCGGCTGGTAATAATCGTAGTAGGAAACGAAATAGTTGACGGCATTTTCCGGAAAAAACTGCTTGAACTCACCGTATAGCTGTGCCGCCAACGTTTTGTTATGGCTCAATATCAGCGTGGGCCGTTGGGTCTGCTGGATAAGATTGGCCACCGTAAATGTCTTCCCCGATCCGGTTACGCCGAGTAAGGTCTGGTATGTTTCACCAGCGTTGACACCCTCTACCAGTTGTCGGATCGCTTCGGGCTGGTCGCCCGTGGGCGTATATTCAGATGTGAGTTCGAATTTCATGTACTACGGACTTTAAGAAACCGAGCGAGACGTGGATTGTTTCACCGGGGCAACAAAGATAAGGAAAAGTGGGTATATGGTTGGTAGGACGAAAACGCTGTGACGGGCAATAAAAACTCGTCAATCAATTGATTGCATCCCATTGTATGTTTGCACATTACGGCAACTTTAATTAGATTTGTAACAAGGTTATTGAAAACTACGCGCTAACGCTAACCACGATGAAATACATTATCATCACGTTATTATTTGTTAGCACCCTATTCACGGCAACTGCACAGCGAAACAGGGAGCCTTACGTCGTCGGTTCGTTCCCACGCCTTTCCTGGAATATCGTGCAGCCGGATACATCCAATAACGCTTTCTTCAAAAAGTACCCGTTCGTGAAATCGATCAGGGCAAGATTCGGTGCGAATCCACCAACCACTTTCTATTTGCAGTTTGACACGGCTATGACCGACGGGAGACATGGCGAACCGTTTGATATGGAATATGAAGGTGATACCTACCTATTCCGGAAACTATACAGCCCAATCAATTTTGTAACGCCGTCTTTTACGGCTGTTTATATTGACGGGGACAATAATCCCGGAAAAACGGGCAGAAATACATGGATGGTCATCCATCGCGATTCCGTCGTATATTATGGTTATGAATCGTACCAGTTAATCGGTAAAACCGGAAGCGGTTTTGACAGCTTTACACCCCGATTCAAAGGCGAAATGGATACGGCAAGTCACAGGATAACGAGCGCATTCCAGGTAAGCGGGGTAAAAGCCTCAGGGGATTCGATTTTGGTCTTTGGCGGTATCGTCAACAGAGCGGGACATTTGCCGACATTGGACCTGCTGTCCGGTGATGCGACCTCCTTTTCCGATTGGATAAAGGCCCAACTCGAAACAATATTCGTATCCGAGGGTACCATTCGCGAACAAGGCAAATGGACACCAGGGATTTACTATTCATCAGGCAGGCCAATGCGTGTCCCAATAAAATTGTATGTCCGATTGGAAGCCGATGGGAAGGTAACGATCATTCCAACACCATCTGCCCTGTCAATGGCAAGTGATTAACCTCAACAACTGTATATGGACAAAAGATGGTATCTCGCATTTCTTTGCAACGCACTCGCGGTCAGCACCATGGGGCAACAAAACCTCCAAGCCATGTTTAAGCTGGGCTTTCCAAGCACGTCAAACCAAACGTTTTTTGCAGAACATCCGGATATTGTACGTATTGTTGTCGATTACAAATCGGAAGTACCCACTTCCGTGGCATTTGTACGGCATTCCGACAAAGAACAGGTCGAACCGTTGAGCCAAGAGGCCTCCCGAGGGTACAGCAGTTCGTTGGGTTATATCGATTTGCCACCACTGCCAAAAGTCGCCATCGATTATGGAGCCGATATTACCGGGCTGCAGGATAGCAACAATTACTATACTATCCAGGCCGAGGTTACCGTTGATTCCATCCATTATGATTTTTCCCATTGGTATAAGCCGGTCGCAGCAAATGCTACCTATGTTCATACCCGTCCAAATCCCATTGCCCGCTTTGCGGGAAACGTCCTTGACTTGAACGGCATCCTGAGCCGAAAATATCGATTACCCGACGGGAAGGCAGCGAACGATTCTGTTTATAATTTCGGCGGAGCGATCTCGGAAGACGGCTTGCTGGTCGATTTTCGAATGAGCACGGGAATTCCTTCGGAAGTCTCCGACATGATTGGGTCCAAACTGCAATCCCTTGGAGACGTCTGGTACAGGGAGTGGGATAGCCGTCTGCACCGCCGTTACCAATATATGGGAATCGTTTGCCGAATCAACCCAAACGGCAGGGCCACGCTTTTGACGAGGCGGATACTTCGCATCAATGGCGGTCGCATGCCCGATTAGCAGCGGACTATAACCTGTACCAAGATTGTCGCTGAAACAACGCATCAAATCATTGGAGAAGACAAAATAATTTTCTCCTTTTTCATCCTGCCATAGGGCTGTCACTGACCGAAGCTAGTTTTGCAATAAGAAATTAATAAATATAGAAAAATGGACATCATTAAAGAACTATTGACAGAATTGGAAAGCGAAGCGGCAATTACCCGGAAAATGCTTGCGCTCGTGCCCGAAGATCGGTTCGACTGGTCACCACACCCGAAAAGTATGACCTTAAAACAATTGGCTACGCATATCGCCGAAATCCCATCGTGGTATGCAATGGCTGTAGACCAGGATGTGCTGGACTTCAACGAAGGGAATTACACACCGGCACCGATCGACAGCAACGCCGACCTGTTGGCGCTGTTTGAAAAATCGTACCAGACCGGCAAGTCGGCATTGGAACGTTTACCCGAAAACTTGCTGGACAAGCCCTGGACGATGCGGGGTGGTGATGTGGTGTACCTCGACACAAATAAGTATGGTATGGTTCGTCATGCATTCAGCCAAACGATACATCACCGTGCGCAATTGGGTGTCTTCCTGCGCCTGCTGGACATCCCCATACCGGGCAGCTACGGACCGAGTGCCGATGAGATGGGGTAAGGTGTCTGATTCTACCGCGGTAAAAAACGCAAAAATCGATGTTTTTGACACAACTAGACCACATTCACAAATAAAAGTGCGCCAAAAAGATTTTCGGGGTACCCCGAAAATCTTTTTGGCGCACTTTTATTTGCTTTTCTCCTTTGGAAGACTTTGAGGGGGTCTTTCGTAGTCTTCCTTTTATTGCCTAAATTTCTGATTAGGCGCCCGCAAGGGGTCTGGTAAAGTTCTTAAAAATAGGCTACTTTTGTCTATCTTAGCATGAACCATGGTAGACTTCAGTAAATTTACTTTTATGACCAGCGCCTTCCTCGCCGCAGGACTTTTATTTCCGCTAGCGGGACCAGCTCAGCAACCGGCAGATACCCTATCCGTTAGCGGCATCTATCCGCATCTGGCCATGTATAACCATGAAGGTGAATGCGGCACCGGCGCCGTGGTACCGTGGGCGGGTAAGCTATGGGCAGTTACTTACGGTCCGCATTTACCCTTCGGGTCGTCAGATAAATTGTATGAGATTGCGCCAGACTTTACACGGACTATCCATGAGGAAAGCATTGGCGGCACGCCTGCCAACCGGATGATTCACCCCGAAAGCAACCAATTGTTCATTGGCCCTTACGCTATTGACGGTAACGGGAGCGTTCGTACGATTCCCTATAGCGACATGCCCGGCCGACATACAGGCAATGCCCGACACCTTACGGACCCTGCCAACCGCATTTATTATGGCACCATGGAGGAAGGGTTTTACGATGTCGATGTGCATACACTCAAGCCTACCTGGATCACGTCGGATGAAAACCTTAAAGACACGGATACGCGGGGGGTACCGCGGGCAAACCTTGTGGGTTGGCATGGCAAAGGGATGTATTCCGGCCAAGGCGTGGTGGTATATAGCAACAACGGCGAGCGCGGAAAACAGGCACTTGAAGAATTCGACGCACGCTCGGGCGGCTTAAGCGAATGGGATGGCAATTCCTGGAAGCTGATTCGTAGAATGCAATTTACCGAAGTTACCGGCCCGGGCGGTATCCACGGCAACCAACATCCGGAATCGGATCCTATTTGGACCATTGGCTGGGATCACCGTTCATTGGTGTTGGGTGTCCGCGACCATGGATCATGGCACTTCTACCGACTACCGAAAGCCAGCCATAGCTACGACGGGGCCCACGGGTGGAATACGGAGTGGCCCCGGATACGGAATATTGGGACGGAGTCGGACCCCGATTACCTCATGACTATGCACGGCATGTTCTGGAGATTCCCGGGCACGTTCCGTTCCACCAACAGTGCGGGCATACGCCCCAGGTCGGCATATCTGAAGGTCATTGGCGACTTCACGCGTTGGGGGGGTGGACTGGTGTTCGGTTGCGACGATTCGGCACAGCGGGAATTCCTCAACAAGCGGAAAGCCAAAGGGGATATTGGGGGGCCTGGGCAGTCCAATTCCAATTTGTGGTTCACCTCGTACACAGTGCCCGATGAATTGGGCCCTACGACGGCCGAAGGCGCCGTTTGGATGGCTGAGGAGGTCAAACCCGAAACGCCTTCCGAACCGTTTCTCTTTGCAGGATGGGACCGGCGCATGGCTTGGCTACATAATGAGAGCGACCACGATGTAAATGTGACGTTTGAGGTGGATGCTAAGGGTACCGGCGAATGGACCACGCTAAGCTCCGTGCGTGTGCCTGCGAAAAACGGCGCTTCCCACCTTTTTTCCAATCGTGACCAAGGGGAGTGGATTCGTGCTCGGGTAAGTGCACCCGCGAAATTATCCGTGCAGTTCAACTATACCGATGTTGAAGAAAGGAATGAAGATCCGGACCCCATTTTTTTGGGTTTGCGGCCTATCGCACAATCGACGTACACCGGGGGGCTCCTATACGGCCTGGGAAACGATCGCCGCGCACTGGGACTGGCAGCAACAGCCGTAGCGCAGGGCACATCCCGCCCGACGGGTTACTACGAACTCGATGAACACTTGAAATTGGTAAAGAAAACAGACGACACGACAGAATCTTTCATCCGGGAACGGTTTGCCATTCCCAAACAAGTGGTAACCATCGATCAGGCATCGGTGTTGGTGATAGACGACAAAGGACGGCGCTGGAGGTTGCCTTTCGGTCCCTCCCCCTACACTGCCGCCACCCATAGCGGCGCGTTGCGGGTATGCCGCGAAGTAGCCACCGAGCGCGATTTGTTTTCGTGTCACGGTACTTTTTACGAGCTTCCTGCCGAAAATGCCGATGGCTACGCTAAAATCAGGCCGGTCACTTCACATCCGTATGGCATCCAAGATTATGCATCCTATCGGGGCATGCTGGTCATGACCGGTATCAACCCCGAACGCATGAAGTCACACAGCAGCGAGCATATCATCGTGGCCGACGACGGAAAAGCGGCCGTTTGGGTGGGAGCGATCGATGATCTGTGGAAGCTGGGGAAACCGACCGGCCACGGCGGCCCGTGGAATCGGAGCCAAGTGAAGGCAAATGTACCGTCCGACCCTTATCTTATTGCGTTTTATGACAAACGCAGCCTCCATCTTTTGCATGATTCGGAAAAAGAGGTCACTTTCACGTTGCAGGCAGACCCTACCGGTCAGGGCATGTGGGTAGATTACAAGCAACTGAAGGTCGCTCCCGGGCAAAACGTGGATTATGTGTTTCCCGAGGCTTTCCAGACCCGTTGGGTCCGCCTGGTTAGCCATGCGGATTGCCGGGCTACGGCGACATTAAATTATGAATAAGGGATTAGTGATTTGTTTGCTGGGTGCCCGTAGTGCAAAGAAATTTGCCTAAGTTTGGCGCTACCATGAATGATTCGATCATAAACAATATCCCTATATCCAGCGTTGAGGAGCGCTTCCTGCGCTACGTACAGATAGATACCCAATCCGACCCGACTTCCGCAAGCTGCCCTTCCACGGAGAAGCAGAAAAACCTCGGCCGGATACTTGTCGGCGAACTGCTCGCCATGGGCGTCTCCGATGCCCATCTCGACGAACATGGCTACGTGTATGCCACCATCCCCGCCAACATCGACAAAGCCGTACCGGTCATCTGCTTCTGCTCCCACATGGACACGGCGCCCGATTGTTCGGGAACCGATGTGAAGCCCATCGTGCACCGGAATTACGGCGGCGGAGACATCGCATTGCCTGATGACCCCAACGTGGCCATCAAACCTGCCGAACACCCCGACCTGGCAAACCAACTGGGAAACGACATCATTACGGCCAGTGGCACGACCTTGCTGGGGGCCGACGACAAAGCTGGGGTAGCGGAAATCATGACCGCCGTCCAGGCACTGATGACCCAGCCGGAAATCAAACACGGAACCGTCAAAATCTTATTTACGCCCGACGAAGAGATCGGCCGTGGTGTGGACAAAGCAGATCTAGCCAAGCTGGGTGCCGATTTCGCCTACACCCTGGATGGCGAAACGGCAGGCTCCATTGAGGATGAAACGTTCTCGGCCGACGGGGTCACCGTCACCATCGATGGCGTCAGCGTACACCCCGGCTTTGCCAAAGGTAAGTTGCAAAGTGCCCTGAAAATAGCGGCCACCGTCATCGATTCGCTGCCCAAAGATCGACTATCACCCGAGACAACCAGCAACCGCGAGGGTTTTGTGCACCCGGTGTCCATCAAAGGGGGCGTCGAACAGGCCACCATCGAGTTTATTGTCCGTGATTTCACCGATGAAAATCTACATCGCCATGAACTGGAACTGGAAACTATCGTAAAAGAGGTACTATCCCACCATCCCGGCTGCAGCTACCGGTTTGCAGTAGCCGAACAGTACCGCAACATGAAGCAGGTGGTCGACCGCCACCCGCAAATCATGGAAATCGGCTTGGAGGCCATCCACCGCGCAGGGATGGAACCGATCCGCCGGAGTATCCGCGGCGGCACGGACGGCTCACGCCTGTCGTTCATGGGCCTCCCCTGCCCCAATATCTTCGCGGGCGGCCATGCCTTCCATGGCAAAGTGGAATGGGTATCCGTACAGGATATGGAAAAGGCTGTCCGGACCATTTTGCATATTGTTGAACTAGCCGGAAGTCGACATTCATCGTAAGAAAAACCATACGTCATAACTCATTCACATGCCATCAACTCATTTCGAAACCATCAAACAGGTAATCAACCATCGCCGGGCAATTTTTCCACCGAGCTATACCGCACAAGCTATACCCAAAGAATTGCTAACCGAGTTATTGGCGTGCGCGAATGCAGCGCCTACCCACAAACTCACCCAGCCGTGGCGGTTCGTCGTGTTCCGCGAACAAGGGCTGGCGCGACTGGCGGACCAGCTGGCATCGCTCTACAAAGCACAAACACCACCGGAGCAGTTCTTGCAAAAAAAGTTGGAAAACACCCGCGACAAAGTGCTGCGCTCCGGAGCGGTGGCGGCTATCATCGTGTCGTACAGCGGTGCCGTACCGAAATGGGAGGAACTGGCCGCCACGGCCTGCGCGGTGCAAAACCTTTGGCTTGCGGCGTCTGCGGCCGGTATCGGCGGCTACTGGAGCAGCCCGAGTACCATCATCCATCACATCGGTGATTTCCTAGACATGGCACCGCATGAAGAATGCCTCGGCTTCTTTTACATGGGTTACCACGATGAGCCGCCACGGGAAGCGAACCGACTCCCCGTTGAAAGCAAAGTCCACTGGGTAGACGAGTAAACAGGATATCCGCTAGCGGGCGGACATCGGCTCCTTTGCTGCCTCTATCAGTTCTTTCATCTCCATTTTGATGTACTCCACTTGTGGCGATGACCCCGTCAGCGCGTAGCGGATGTTTCCTTCTTTGTCAATGATGAACTTAGCCGGTATCCCCTGAACGCCGAACGCAGCCGCCAGGTTCTGCTTGGTGGCGGGGTCGACCTGGTCATCAAAGAGCACCTCAAACGGGTACGCATGTTTTTCGATAAACGCGGCAACCTGTTCTTTATAGTCTTCCGTACGCTCCCATGTGTTGATAAAAAGAAATTCCACCGCATCGTCGTCGGCATACATTTCCTGCGCAGCTTTCATCCCCGGAAACGAGCGGATACACGGCTGGCACCACGTCGCCCAGAAATCGAGCACCACCACTTTGCCTTTCAGGCTGGATAGGGCCACCTTTTGCCCGTCCAAGTTCAGCAACTCAAAGTCGGGTGCCGGCTTGTACTGTTCCAACGTTTTGATGTGCTCTCGTATCTTGGCCACCATTCCTTCCTGTAATGCGGATTGGTACCGTTCAAATCCCTTGGTTGTCGTATTCAATTCCGCATACAATTCCTTCATCTTATCGGCCACACCAAACTGCCCGGTTTTGTATATCTTGGCCAGCTCGTTCAGGGCTTCCAGCTTCCGGCCCGCCGCTTCCAGGCAAACCGCATATGAAGCGGCAAACCGGTCGGCCTGATCGGGGGCGGCTTGTATGGCTTCTTCGATCTTCTGCAATGCTTTTTCGTAATCGCCCTGTTTCGTGTATACATCGGCCAGCATGGATACCGCACCGGGGTATCCCACTGCCGCGAACCGGGCTTTGTTATCCTTCTCTTCCTCGGGCAGCGTCAGGAAATAATAAGCGTCTTCTTCAACCAGTTGGATTAATGGCAACGCGCGGGCCGTATCGCCTGCCGTGAGTAGGGCCTGCGCAACGGGTAGGTATCCGTTGCCCCGCCAAAACCGCTCCCGCAGCTCCCCGAGGTATTCGATGGCTTTGTCGAAATCGCCTATTTCGGCATAATCCCTCGAGAGACTGGCGGTCATGTAGTCGTAAACTACCTCATCGCCCGCGAACTTCGCTACGGGCCATTTCTTTAAAATCTTCTTATATACCTTCTCTTTTGCTTTGACGTCTTCTGCTTCATAAAACACATCCGTCACAAACGCCGATCTCGCCGCACGACCTTTCGGAAACTTTTCGACGGCCACGAGGTTGAGGGAGTCGGCGACATCCTGGTAACCCAATGCATAGAAGAGGTATTGTGCCGTCCGGTATTCGTCTTCATTCGTGTACGAGCCGACCGCTCCGCGTAAGTCTGCTTCCAAGGCGGCTTTCTCTTCGGGTGTCCCTTCACGGGCAACCTGCATACGGGGGTCTTGCGCCTGCTGGGCTAGTGTAATTCCACTTGTTGTCATCAGCAGGCCGATGGCCAAAAATTTCAAATATCTCATGTCGTAAGGTGTTTATATCGTTATTAATTCTTGTATGCCATGTCTATGATTTTCCCAAACCCAGCGTCGGTCCGGTCCACGCCTTCTACGTGGCCCGCATTTGAAAGGCGGAAATGGTATAATTTCCCCTCGGTGCCATCCCACGTAGCGACCAGTAGTTTCGGGGCATTCAACCCGTAACCATTGCGTACGAACTGGGTGGCCGTGACACTTTCGTTTGCCGGAAAAGTATGTGCGGTGCGGTACGAATTGGAAGATATTTCGTACCGGTAAAGTGCGCTACCCGCACCATAAAAAACGTGTGGTGTGATGGTCGATGCGGTCTGGCTGGCCGAGGTCATCAACTCCGGTGCGTTCATCGGCTGTTTGAGTTTGGTTATTACCGGATTACCTTCTGTAGCAACCATCGAGAACTGTAGGATATACGCCTGCGCCTCATCTTTCATGATCGCGTTGTATGTGTTAGTCAGGTTAGAAGAGTCGATCTTGACCATATCTAGCCCCACATTATTCATATCAAAAATATCGGTATCGCTGGCGTTGCTCGGGAAAGCGGTCAGCGCATCGTATGACGCCTGGTAAAATCGTTGGTGTTTTTGATCGTACATGATGCATTGGTACGTATCGGCATACGCAAAACGCGATGCGAAATAGGGCGCCATATCGTAATCATAATCCCCGTTGGGCGTGGCTAGATATAATCCGAATTTCTTGGCATTGGGGAAACCGCCGGTGAGGTTGGTACTCAACTTCCCTTCGTTAATCAACAGTCCGGTACCGGTAGACGGCCATGCGATCATGGTGGGTGCTACGGCTGGAGGGGACTGGAAAAACAAGAAATCGAAATCGAAGCGCTTTTCGAAGGTTGTGGGATCGATTTCAAAAGCATCCGACTGGGCTACCAGGTAAATCTTTTTACCGGGTGTGCTCACGTCGTCGGTAACGTCTCTTGCGGATATCGAAATCGACAGTGGGTCGGCAACGCGGTAATCCGGATGGCGGTCCGTAAAAATGTTATAAACCACTTCACCGTTATCCAGCACCATCGCCAGGTCGGCGCTCCCGGCCTTATCTTCCAGCATTACCCACCCGTTGGTGAGCTTACTGGATACGGTAATGTCGTAAAAATAGAAAGCCGACAATCCCGTTGCATCGTCGGTTACCTTATAGGTCAGCCGATAGTCCTCACCCATTTTAAAAATGGCGGGATCGAGTGCGTAGTCGAGGTCTTTTGTATTCGCCAAGGTATCTTTCGGCAGGTTATAGGGCGACTGCGGCGAATTGTTATAAACAAACCAAAGGTAACTCAAGCCCTCGGAAGCGGTGCTGAGCACCGGATTGAGCTGAAGGGTCTGCCCGGGCTCGATATATATCCGGCTGGACTGCGCGGGGTCGTTGATACTTACTTTTTCGATGCTTTGGTAATCGTAGTTCCCCTTATCTTTCAAGCACCCGCTAAGCCCGAATAGGACGAGCAGGCACAACACGTTGATATCGCGTATTCTCATTGCTTATTCACTGTTTACGGAAACACAACCCGGTTTCCATTTTCGTCTAACATGGGGCCATTGGCCTGTTCATATTCGTAAAGGGCATAACGCGCCGCCTGAATCATGAAATTCCGGTCCTGCGGCAGGTAAACCCCGGCATTCCAATTGGTGTATCCGGTGGCTTGGGCTAAAAACCGCAATTTCACGCGCGAGTAATCACCGAAGAAGCTCATCCAGAAACTATCCCAAATGGCCGGCTTATTCAGCTGGTCGGTTACGGTAAACTTAAACCGCCGGCGGCTGTATTTGGCGCGCAGAACCGGCCAACTCCAGGCCGCATCGTCATACCCGGCCAGCAGGTCTGGCGAATCGACGATCCGAAGGTAGGCGGTAACCACGGAATCTACCAAACCGGGGCGCCGGTACAATACCACCGGTACACTGGCTTCGTACGTGCCTGCGGGGATCACGGGATTGACGATATCGAAATGGTAGCCCGCTTTTGCCGTGGTGAGGCTGTCCGTCTCGATGCCAATTTCGCGGTCAACATCCACAGCCATACCGGTAATCCGGAAATCCAGGTAGATGGTATCCGATGATACCGCTTCCGGCTCAAAAGCAAAGGTATACTCCAACGAATCGCTATTGTTGAAATAAACACTCGTTGTTTGGTCAAAAAGCAGCCGATCGTCCTCGGAACAACCGGAAATGAGCATCGGTATCGCCAGAAAAAACAACTTATATTTCATTGCCTTCATATCTCTCGGTTAAAAATTCACATTATACGTTAACTCGTCATCCGGAATGGGGAATGTATACAGGCTGGGTGTCATGGTGGACACCGGGCTATTCGGAATGCTCGCGTAGTTGTGCCGCTTGTAGTAATACCACAGCTGGCCCTCTCCGTAGAACTCCTTGCGGTATTCCTTGAACAATTCGCTTTCCAATTGCTCCCCATCGGTTACCGTAGCTGTGGTCAATTCGGGAAGCAGCCGCGCCGTCCGCACCGCATTCAGGTAGGTGAGTGCCTGGTCGATGCTGGTGGCCGCCTCGGCTGCGATGTAATACATCTCGGGCAGGCGGATCAATGGAATAAGCCGTTGGTTCACATTGGATGGATGATCAGCATAATATTTCTTGGTGTAAACCGTGCCCGTGTTGAACGCATTCCACCGGTTGGCCGTGGCCAGGGGCGACCGGATATCTACACCATACCCTTCGCGGCTCACTTCATACCATTCGTCCAGCGCGGCACCGGTGCTGAACAGGTCGCTCGCCTCCGCAGCCGTTTGCTGGGTTTTGAAATAGCGGTCCGCCACGCCCGACAAATCGGAACGGTAGATCGAAAAAATGTGCTCTGATGAAAAAATGGTGTTGGAACCTTCCATCCGTTCATCGGTATTGAGACTGGCGGTATTGACAAAGTGGAATTGCTGGGAGTTAATAACTTCGTCCGCCATCGCCAATGCATTGGCTTTATCGCCCTTGTAAAGGTATACCCGTGCCAGCAGCGCTTTCGCTGCCCAGTAGTTCATGCGGTTTTGCCGGAACATCAGAAACAGTTCGGACGATGTGGCTCCTTGGTTGCCAGCAATCGGGTCGATCTCGGTGAAAACGGATTGCAACTCCACGGCCTCCTCCAGGTCATCCAAAATCCTGGCCAGTACCTCGTCGAGGGTAAGCCGCTCCTGCGGATGCACCGTAAATGCTTCCATATAGGGGATGCCGGGGGCCGATGCCGTGCTCTCGGTATACATCGGTGCATATAGTCTAAGCAGATCGAAATGCAGCAACGCCCGCAGCGCCAAGGCTTCCCCCTTCACCAAGCCGAAACGTTGCTCGCCCAAGGCGTCGGGTTTACGGTCCAGGTGTTTCAGCAGGTAGTTAACATGGGCGATCGATTGGTACTGGAACCGCCATATATCGGCAATGGCGGGCTTGGGGTTGTCTTGTTCATCGCTGCCGGCGGCATAGTCGTAACGCGCCGTATGTCCGTAATAGTCGGAAACGAACCGCTTGTTCTGATAAAGCTGGGCCAGCACGTCGATAAATTTGAACCCGAGGTCCGCGCCGTACGTACTGTCGACAGCCATGGATTGATAAATCCCGATAAGCGCATCGTGATATCCCTGCTC
Organism: Parapedobacter flavus; assembly: GCF_035818675.1. Taxonomy (NCBI): domain Bacteria; kingdom Pseudomonadati; phylum Bacteroidota; class Sphingobacteriia; order Sphingobacteriales; family Sphingobacteriaceae; genus Parapedobacter; species Parapedobacter flavus. Next base: position 307,193 of record NZ_JAYKZZ010000001.1, on the reverse strand, counting down.
AGTCTCGAACTGTTCGCCTTCGTCAAATTGATTGGAAGGTTTTACGTCGAGCCATTGCTCGCAAGAGGTCGCACAACAGGCGAATATAAGGAGGGAGAAATATAGGGTCGACTTTCTTTTCATGATCATGTAACAATTCATTTTAAAAAGATGTAGATACCTGAAAGGTGAATGACCGGGCAAAGGGATAATCCAGTCCCCGTTCGCGCCGAATGGACGACCATTGGTGGGCTTCATTGCTATACAAGGTAATCCGGGTATTGGATAACCCCAGTCGGCTATTCAACTGGTCGCTAAACCGGTAGTAAATGGACACGCTCTCCAGCGAAAGCAAATTATCCCGCTGTACAAACCGCGACGAGTTGTAGGTCAACGTATTGATGGCTCTACCCGAATAGTCGATCAGTCCCTTGAAGAAAGTACGGTCGCCGGGTTGCAGCCAACGCTCTTCGGCCACGCGGCTATCTACGTTGTAACGGTTTACCGAGGCATTCTCTACCCGGTCTACCAATGTCTGGTTATACGCGTATCCGCCCAGCTTAAAGCGGAAAAACAAGTTGGCACCGATGCCCCTATACTCGAAATTCGTCCCGAACGTACCTTCGAGCTTGGGCCGTGCGTTTTCGATAATCACTTGGTCCCGCGGGTCGTATATATTGGTGGTTGTGCCATCCTTTTTCAAGAATATTTCATAGCCGGAAGCCGGGTCGATACCCAACGACCGGACGGCCCACAAGGCGGTGGTAGACTGCCCCACGGCATACCTGGTGATGGGCGTGGATGCATACGTGGTGTCGGCAGATGCATTGAGTGCTTCCAACGTGTTGGATATCTTCGAAATCTTGTTATCTACGGAAAAGAGGTTGGCAAATACAGACCAGTTGTTGCGCCCATTGTTGAAGAGGGTATACCGGCTGTACAGCTCCCACCCTTTGGTTTGGATGTCGCCGATGTTCTCCGAGTACCAGTTGAAGCCCGATGACGGTGCAGTACTGACGGTACCGATAGACCCTTTGGTGGTTTCGATGTAATAGTTGGCAGAGATATTCAGCTTCTTGGCCACCGTCAGGTCGAAGCCGATATTGCTTTTCCTGGTCTTTTGCCAGGATAGGTCATCATTTCCATACCCTAATAGGTAGGAGCCAATCATACCGCGGTAATCCTTGCCTACATAGTATCGCGATGTTGTCTTGCCCAGGTACGATGCAAAGTTCTGCGAACCGGTATAACCAAAAGAATACCGGACCTTTAAAAGCTGCAACCAATCCAAGTTGGCAAACAGTGGCTCGTTATGCAGGTTCCAACCGGCCCCCAGCGACCAGAACGGGGCAACACGGTTGTTGGCTCCGAACTGCGATGAGCCATCCAGCCGGTATGACAGGTCCAGGAGGAACCGATTATCGTATGCATACGATGCATTGGCAAACGCGCCCATCAACCTGTTGTAGGTTTCCTCTCCCGTAACCCGCGAATCGTCCTTGAATTTAAGGCCTTGGGTCAGGTCGTCTAAGCGTGCGTTGGGGAAACCCACAACGGTAAAATAATTGGTAAAGCTCCTTACTTGCTGCAGATTGACGCCCATGGTGGCAAACAGCATATGCTTATCGAATGTTTCGCTCACATTGGCCGATAGGTTGATGTCGTAATTGGTTTTCTTGCCGTCACCTTTTTCATACGACCCTTTCTCAAAGGTTTCGGTGCCTGCGAAAGAGGTATGTTGCGCCGGTAAGAATTTATCGGACTCGTCCCATTGGAACTGAAGGGCGAGGCTACCGTCGAGCCGCAACCAAGGCATGGCCTGCCAGCGGAAAGCGGTATTGTTTGTTACGTTGGTATACCGGGCCCGGTCGGTAATGCCCAAATTCGCATTATATAACGGGTTGGTCGGCCTCCCCGGCTCGGTACCATCCAGGTTGTCATACTGGTCGAACAACGTAAGCCGGTTGCCATACTCGTCGTAAACCGTCTCGAGGTAATACGCCAGGGAACCGTCGGCGTTGTAGGGGGTCCAGTAGGGGTTGAGCCGGGTATATTGCTCGAAGCTGCCATAAGGCGAGTTGTTACCGACATTACTGGTCAATGTCAGGTCGTTACGCAGGTTCAGTTTTTCTGTGCGATACGACAGGAACGTATTGCCCGAGAACGTTTGGCGATTGGATGCCTTCATTACCCCGGCCGTGTTGGAAAACACGGTTCCTACGCCGTAGAGTACGGATTCGTTGCCCCCTTCGATATAAAGGTTGTGCCGCTGGCCGACGCCATTACGCAAGGGGAGCGCCATCCAGTCCGTGTTGACACCCCTAAGGATTTCCGCTTTCCGGTGGTTATAATAATGGGCCAGCTGCTGGTCCCGGAAGTTCCACCCGAAATCATATACGTTGGCTTTTTCCTCAATATCGAGCTTTTCCTGGGCGTTCAGCAGGTTATAGGCAGAAAGGTCTGGCGCTTCCAGCGTGAGGTTACCATTATATGACACCCGGAACTCTCCGGGCTGCGGCCGGATGGTCTCAATGACAATCACTCCATTCGCTGCGCGGGAGCCATAGATCGAAGTCGCCGTGGCATCCTTTAGGATGTCAACGGATTTAACGCGGGTCAGGTCAAGGTCATTGATCCGCGAAAGCGACACTTCAAACCCATCCATGACAAACAATGGCGTGTTGGGATTATTTTCGTAATGGAACGGGTTGGACGACGAAGCGCTCGGGTCGATCAAGCTGTTCCCACCCCGGAGTGTAACGTCGGGCAGGGCGTTGGGATTCGAGCCGAGGTTGATATTTTCTGGCATCTGAAAAGACGGATCCAGTGATTTCAATGCTGCAAGCATGTTGCTACTGGCTACCTGCTGTAGATCTTCTTGGGTAAACGACCGCGCTGCACCGGTATACATTTCTTTGGGCCGCTCGAACAAACCGGTAATCACCACTTCCTGTAAGGTGGCGGCGTCTTCTTCGAGCGTAACTGTCAACAAGCGCTGCTTGCCGACTACCACCTCCACCGCCTTGTGTCCCAACAGCGAAAAAACGAGCACCGCTTGCTCATTCGGCACATTGATCCCGAAATGGCCGTTCACGTCGGTAGCCGTGCTCGATGCGACATCCCGGGGTAACGTTTCCCACCCCTTGATGATCACCGTGGCGCCCGAGACCGGCTGCCCCCGCTCGTCTACCACCATGCCGGTTACCCGGATGGTTTGCTGTACGGTGGCGTTGAGTATTTGGCCGGACGACTGGGCCAGTTGCTTGACCGATAGTATAATACGTCCATCGCGCTCCGCATAACCCAATGGCGTGCCTGCCAACAATAGATCGAGCGTCTCGGCCACCGATCGCGTCCGGCCGTCCAACAATGGCGCCTGGTAACGCTCTACAACTTCCGATGGAAAGAAGACCGGCATATCCGTTGCCTCTTCCAACGCTAGTAGTGCGGCTTTTAACGGGGCATTGTTCAGTCGTAATTGTACCTGCTTTTCGCGGATACCCTGCCCAACGCTTTCGGTTGCACCCAATAGGTTGATCGCTAGCGTCAGCAATGCCACACAAATGAAATTGACCTTCATAAAGAACAGAAAACTAGTTCGCGAATACGGGGTAAACCGGCGTTGTACCGACCCGTTTGCAAAAACCAAGTATTTTTGCATTATTTGTGTTAGATTTAAAATTATTACCGAATTTTTTAGATCGCTACTCCCTCAAGCTTTCCACGGCGGGGGAGTTTTTTTATCATTATCCACTCATTTTATTTGTCGTTAACCCTTTTTCATTATTCCGCTTAACCCTGCTGCAAGCGGCACCCTGTGCCATCAATCAATACCTGGCCATCTTTGGTTTTTGTATAAGATGCATTCCGCGTGGCGCAAAGGATATCAAGTACTTCATCCAACGTTTCGGTACCGCGGAACAACCCGCTTACCGGGCAATTGCCGAGCCCTTCGTGAGCAAAACGAATCGCTATGCCATATCGGCGTTCCAACCGGGTTGTCAGCTCGCTGAATGGCATGGCGTCAAATCGCATATCTTCATGTGTCCATTGCAGTTCATCGACCGCCACCACCGCTTCCTGTTGCGACCGCTTAGCATCCGCATCATAAACCATCTGCTGGTTAGCCGTCAATTCGGCGAGTACCTGCTTATCGTCCTCTACTTTAACCTTTCCCCGCTGCACCGTCACCGACACCTCGTGTTGGTGTTTATCTGTCTTTATGGTAAATGCCGTACCCAACACGGTCGTTTTCAATTTTCCCGTATGGATGATGAACGGCTTATTTTCCTGTTTTCTAATATCAAAGTAGCCTTCACCGGTGAGCGCCACTTCACGCGTAGCTCCCTTAAAGTCCGATCGGTATACCAAGGTGCTTCCCGGCCTCAGCAGCACCCTACTACTATCCGGCAGGATAATAAACCGGTTTTCTACCTGCTTAACGGGTGCTATGGCAATGACTTGTTGACTCCGGATGCCACCTAACCCCAGATACCATGCAAGCACCCCGATCATTGACAGCCCCACCAATAAGGCGGCCGCAATGCCGATGGCCCGCGTACGGCGGAAGCGCTTCAAAGGCTGTTGGCCTACAGTTAGACGTGCATGTGCGGTAATCCGCGCCAGCATGCGCGACCTAACCTCGTGTTCACCATCCGGCGTATCGGCATCCCAGACCACCTCTTCTCCGTCGTTGCGGCGTCTATACCAGGCTAGCAACCGTTCTTCCTCGGCCTTCGTGGCGGTTCCCGACAGGTATTTTCCGATAAGGGCGTGGCGTTCGTTATCGTGCATAAACCATTTTTTCTGGTGCTGTATAATAGGATGTACCACAATAGCACAAGCAACCCTATACCGATTCGAAAAAAAAATCAGCACGACAGAAAAAAGGGGAGCGCACTAAAAGAAAAAGAAAGGAAGGCAAAAGATACCGGCTTTGCGTAGATTTAATCGCAAAAACCGGAGTGCCCGGGTTATATGTGCCTCAACCGCCTTTTCGGATATGGACAACGCTTGGGCAATCTCCCTATTCGACTTGTATTCTTCGCGACTGTAGCGGAATACCAGCTTGCATTTCTCGGGCAACTGTTCAATAATGCCATCCACGTATTCCTTGAGGAAACGGGCATCTATTTTTTCTTCGTCAAGCTGCTGATCCGCATGGTAAACGTTCGTCTGTTCGATTTCCTGATGCCTACGTGCCTTGTATATGCTTTTTAACGCACCAAACTTTATCGCGGTGGCCAGATAGCCGTCTAACGACCGGATGACAACCTGATTACGACGGTTCCAAAGGGCAATGAATACCTCCTGGACGATTTCTTCAGCTAGGGTCTGATCTTCTGTGTGTCTAAGGGATATCGCCAGTAACTTTTTCCAATAACGTTCATAGATTTCGGTGAATGCGAACTGATCGCTATCGGCTAAGGCCGCTATCAATTCTTCATCACTCCAAGCACGGTTTTTTGACATTGTAACACAAATATAGCAAAGACAAGCGCTCGAACAAAAAAAACGACGTATCGCGACCCATCGGTTATTCGAAGGTAACCTCGGCTTGCCCCCTGCTACCGCTCCATTTCGGTCCTTCCGCCAATAATCGCCGTAGCTCCGAAAGCAAGGCTATGTCGGCCTCTCCTACTGCCTGGATATCTGTCGGCAACCCTTGTGCATCAATATCAAAAGTTAATGTTGCTTTCCCTTTCAGCGAAACACCGGCCAGGCCACTATTTATATAGGCATTGAGCGCGTCCCACCCACCTTCCGGATAGGCATCCAGTCCGGGGCCGGCCGCTGCGACCACATGAACGTTTCCAGGAAGTTCCGGAGTCGTTAGTTCTACTTGTACCTCTTTACCGGCTGATGGTTGTTGTGTGGGCTGATTGCGCATCCACAGCAATACCAGCACCAGCACCATAAGCACACATGCGGTAGCCGCTACGCCAAGGCGTTGCCACCCAAAGAAAAATGCGTTGCGCTCCTTTGCTTGCCCCGCGATGCGGTCGGCCAATCGCTGTTGCAAAAGGCTCAGCTGCCGATGGCTGACCTCCTTCTGCATCCGATAGCCGTCAATGGCGTCTTGCAACAACGGGTCGTCGAGCGCCTCCCGTTCGAGCTCATACATTTCATCCCGGCTGAGTTCGCCGTTGAGGTACCGCTGTATACGTACAATGTGGTAACTATTGTCCATGCTTATCTCTCTCCATACAGATTTTCAGATTACGCTTGCCGTTCTGGATATGGCTTTTCACCTTGTTGAGGTCGTAACCGGTGATGTCGGCAACGTCCTTATAACATTTCTGCTCAAGGTAAAATAGCCGAACGCAGGTTTGCTGTTCGTCATTAAGTGTGTCCAAACAAGACTCCATCAACGCAAGTTGTTCCTCCGGGACTCCCTCCCCCTTATGATGTTGATGCAGAAAAGCGTCAGTTTCCACAAGATGGTCATCGATATCGACGGTATTGATGCGGTTGGTGGTGCGCAGGTCCATGAGGCAATGGTTCCGCGCCAATGTGTATAGCCAACTCTTGAAGTTGCTCACCTCATGGACCCGCAGCTTCGTAATGAGCGACTCGAAAATCTGCATCACCGCGTCTTCACTCTTTGCCTCGTTTTTGTAATACTTAAAGCACAATCCATAAATGAGCGGCATATACGGCTCGTACAGCTTGCCCAGCAAACGTAGTTCGCCGGTTTCCCGGTAACTGACCAATAGTTTCTGTTCTTCAACTGCTGATGCCATCAATGATACGTTAACCAAACGTACGAAATATACCCGACTTTCTATTAACAAAAGAACCGGGGCAAGTTTCCCCGCCCCGGTTCCGTTTCATGTGTTTGTGAATCTTTAAGCGCCTATTGAACGTTAATAGACGTTAAAAACACCAGCCATTTGCTTCAATTAACATTTGTGCTACCCGTTGCCGGGCTTCCTTGATGTTATAGGGTTCGGCCTTGGTGAAGCGCCGGATGCCGACCAACATCATTTTCAATTCGTCGCCTTCTGCAAAGGAATGAAGCGCTTCCTTGCCAGCGAGGTATACGCGGTCTATCGCGGTATGCAGGTAGATACGTGCCATATCCACCTGCCGTTGTACGGATTCTTCTCCCCGCTGTTGCACCAGTTTCTCGGCACGGAGCAAGGTCGATTCGGCGAGGTACACCTCCCCGATGATGTCGGCAATGTTCATGAGTATCTCTTGCTCCTTTTGCAGGGTCATCATGAGCTTTTGTACGGCCGCGCCGGCCACCAGCAGTCCCGCCTTCTTAAGGTTGGCGAGCAGTTTCTTTTCATACGCGAACGGTGCATCATCCGCCTCCCCGAAGTCGGGGATGGCCATCAGCTCACCGGCCACTGCCTGTGCCGGCCCCATAAGGTCGAGCTCGCCTTTGAGCGCACGTTTCAGCAGCATATCCACAATGAGCAGGCGATTCACTTCGTTGGTGCCTTCAAAAATACGGTTGATGCGGGCGTCACGGTAAGCGCGTTCCATGGGCGCGTCGGCCGAGTAACCCATGCCGCCGTACACCTGCACCCCCTCATCCACCACATAGTCGAGCATCTCCGAGCCCCATACCTTCAATATGGCACACTCGATGGCAAATTGTTCGGTGGCCTTTAGCTTGGCGTTCGCCGCATCCATGCCACCCGCCACCAAGGCATCATAGGCATCATCAATGTTCTGTCCTGCACGATAAGCGGCACTTTCCACGGCATAGTTCCGCACGGCCATCTCGGCCAATTTATAGCGGATGGCGCCGAACTTGGAAATCGGCAAGCCGAACTGTACCCGCTCATTGGCGTAGTTGATAGCCTGATCGATGACCCGCCGCGACGAGCCAATGGTGGCCGCGCCTAGCTTGATGCGCCCCACGTTGAGGATGTTGACGGCAATCTTGAACCCGTTCTCCCGCTCGGAGAGTACATTCTCGATGGGCACCGGACAGTCATTGAAAAACAACTGGCGGGTAGATGATCCTTTAATGCCCAGCTTGTGTTCTTCGGGATTCATGGTGATACCGCCGAAATCCCGTTCTACGATAAATGCCGTGAGGTTCTTGTCGTCATCGATTTTTGCAAATACGATGAACACATCGGCGAATCCCCCGTTGGTAATCCACATCTTCTGGCCATTGAGTAGGTAATGTGTCCCTTCGGCATTGAGTTTGGCACTGGTACGCCCCGAATTAGCATCCGAACCCGAGTTGGGCTCGGTGAGGCAATAAGCGGCTTTCCACTCGCCCGTGGCCAGCTTGGGCACATACTTATCCTTTTGCGCGTCGTTGCCATAGTAAAGAATGGGTAGCGTGCCGATGCCCGTATGGGCCGAAAGGGCCACGGCGAACGAATGGCCGGCGCCGATGACATCCGCCACCAGCATGGAGGTATTGAAGTTCTTCCCGAATCCGCCGTAGGCCTCCGGGACGGAAACCCCCAGCAGCCCTAGTTCGCCGGCCTTGTCGAGCAGGCTTTCCATCAACCCCTCCTCCTGTGCATCGATACGATCCAGGTGGGGAAAAACCTCAGCCGCCAGGAAATCTTCGCACGTTTGGCGGATCATCACCTGTTCCTCATCGAATTCTTCGGGAATGAATATGTCCGTAAAGTCCGTCTCGCAGATGACAAACTCACCACCTTTTATCGCTGTTTTCCTCGTTTTTTCCATTATATCTATATGATTATAAAAGCTCGAAAACTCCGGCTGCACCTTGCCCCGTTCCCACGCACATCGTCACCATGCCGTACCGCTGGTTCCGGCGTTTCATTTCATGGAACAGTTGCACGGAAAGCTTAGCTCCCGAGCAACCCAGCGGGTGCCCCAATGCAATGGCACCGCCGTTTACATTTAAGATATCGGGATTGATGCCGAGCTCGCGGACGACGGCCAAAGACTGGGCGGCAAACGCTTCGTTCAACTCGATCAGCTCCATCCCTTCGAGTTTCATCCCCGCCATTTTCAAGGCTTTTGGAATCGCAAAAATAGGTCCGATGCCCATGATGCGCGGCGGCACGCCGGCTACGCCGTAGCTCACCAACCGGGCGATGGGTTCGGCATTCAGTTCTTTCATTTTCTTCTCGGATACCACCAGCACGAATGCAGCGCCATCCGATGTTTGCGAGGAATTGCCCGCGGTAACCGAACCACCTGCCGCGAAGACGGGTTTCAGCTTGGCCAAAGCTTCCATATTGGTATCCGCCCGTGGCCCTTCATCGGTATCCACCACGTATTCGCGTATCTTGATTTTTTTTCCGTTTTCCAAATACCGTTCCTGCACCGTAATCGGCACCACGCCATCCTTAAGGTTCCCGTTTTCAATGGCTGCCAGTGCTTTCTGGTGCGACTTCAGCGAAAATTCATCCTGATCTTCGCGGCTTACGTTGTATTCCTTGGCGACAGCCTCTGCCGTTAGCCCCATCCCCCAGTACCAATCGGGATGGTTCTTGGCCACCTCCGGATTGGGCACCAGCTTCCAGCCGCCGAACGGCATGCCCGACATCACCTCCACGCCACCTGCAATGATCACGTCCGCCATGCCTGCCTTAATCTTAGCCACGGCCGTAGCAATGGTTTCCAGGCCGGATGCACAGTAACGGTTCACCGTTACGCCCGGCACCTTTTCGGTATCCAGGCCCATCAGCGAAATCATCCGACCGATGTTGAGCCCTTGCTCTGCCTCCGGAGTAGCGTTACCCACAATCACGTCGTCGATTTGTTCGTTATCTAAATTGGGTACCGATGCAACGAGATGTTTGATTACATCTGCCGCTAAATCGTCTGCCCGCGTGAAACGGAAAACGCCTCTTGGGGCTTTTCCAACCGCTGTTCTGTATCCTGCAACTATATACGCCTCCATCATCTTAATTTCTTAATGCTTTTCCTTTGGTTAACATGTGCTGGATCCGTTCCAGCGTTTTCCGCTCCCCACACAACGACAGGAATGCCTCGCGCTCCAAGTCCAGTAAATATTGCTCCGACACTTCGGTTGGCGATGACAGGTCGCCTCCGCACATCACCCAGCCCAGCTTTTCGGAAATCTTTTGGTCGTGTTCGGAGATGTAGTTGCCTGCACGCATCGAATTGGCTCCGGCATACACGATGCCCAGCCCCTGCTTACCCAGCACCTTGATATCGGTACGCCGTACCGGTTGGGTGTAGCCCGCTTCGGCCAGTTCAACGGCCTTCGCCTTGGCGTCGGCCAGCAGCCGACTGCGGTTCATGCTGATGGCATATTTGCCCGCTTGGAGGTAGCCCAGTTCAAAGGCTTCGACCGCCGAGGTAGACACCTTAGCTTGCCCGATGGTAAGGAACCGGTCGCGCAGCGTTTGCTGCACAATCTGCCCTTCCTTGAATTCGTCTGATGCACGTAAGGCAAACTCCTTAGAGCCGCCACCGCCCGGAATCACGCCCACGCCAAATTCAACCAACCCCATGTACGTTTCGGCATGGAGCTGCACGAAGTCGGCATGCATGGAAAACTCACAGCCCCCGCCCAGGGCGAGGTTGAACGGCGCGGCCACAACAGGAATCGCCGAATAGCGCAGTCGCATGGCCGTGTCCTGAAAGGTCTTTACCGCCATGTTCAGCTCGTCGTAGTCCTGTTCTACAGCCATCATGAAGATCATACCGATATTGGCGCCGGCGGAGAAATTGGCTCCATCATTACCTACAACGAGTCCGCGGAAGTCTTTTTCGGCCAAATCGATTGCCTTATGCAGTCCCTGGATCACATCGCCACCGATGGTATTCATTTTGGTATGGACCTCCGCATTGAGGATGCCATCGCCGAGATCGGTAATGGTCAGTCCGCTGTTCTTCCAGACCGTTTTTTGTCCGCGGATGTTATCCAGGATAATAAAGCCCTCCGTACCCGGAATGGGCTTATACGACTGGCTGCCGATATCGTAATAATGCCGCACGCCGTTTTCCACCTTGTAGAAGGAGTCGTGGCCTGCCGCAAGCATGTCCTGTACCCATCCGGCTACCTCGCCGCTGTGGCCGGGGACGCGTTTCTCTTCCGATTTTATCTTCGCTAGGGTTTCCTTCACGCCCAGCGCGTCCCACACTTCAAACGGACCGAGCTCCCAGCCGAACCCGGCACGCATGGCATCGTCGATGCGGAAAAACTCGTCGGTGATTTCGGGCACCCGCCGGGAAACGTATTCAAACAGCGGGTAGTGCATGGCACGGAAGAATTCACCGGCTTTATCGGTGCCCTGCTCGTACACCTTCATGCGTTTGCGGATATCGTCCTCCCCTTTCGTAGCGTCCAGCGTCGCTGCCTTCACCTTGTCCTGTTGCCGATATTCCAGCGTTTTCAGGTCGAGCGCCAGGATGACGCTATTCCCTTTTTCGTCTTTTATCTTCTTGTAGAATCCTTGTCCGCTCTTCTCGCCCAGCCATTTTTTATCGACCATCTGCCGGATGTAGTCGGGCAGTTGAAAAACACCTTTGGCTTCATCATCCGGTGCGTTTTCGGCCAGTCCATTGGCTACGTTCACCAACGTATCGAGCCCCACCACATCGGCGGTGCGGAAGGTGGCGGATTTGGGGTGGCCCATGGCCGGACCGGTAAATTTATCCACTTCCTCCACCGTGAGACCAAGCTGCTCCACCAAGTGGGTCAACGCCAGCATGGAATACACGCCGATACGGTTTCCGATGAACGCCGGTGTGTCTTTGCACAAAACGGTGGTCTTTCCGAGGAACTTGTCGCCATAATGCATCAGGAAGTCGACCACTTCCGGTTTCGTGTCAAGGGTAGGGATCACTTCGAGCAGCCGCAGGTAACGGGGTGGATTGAAGAAGTGCGTACCACAGAAATGAGCTTTGAAGTCATCGCTTCGCCCTTCGGCCATCAGGTGTATGGGGATACCCGAGGTGTTGGACGTCACCAGCGTGCCGGCTTTGCGGTGTTGCTCCACTTGGTCAAACACCTGTTTCTTGATATCCAGTCGCTCTACCACCACCTCGATGACCCAGTCGGCCGAACCGATTGCGCTCATGTCGTCGTCGAAGTTACCGGTCGTGATCAGCTTCGCGCTGCGCTTACTGAATACGGGCGACGGATTGCTTTTGATAGCGCTCTGGAGTGACCGGTTCACGATGCGGTTACGTACAGCCTTGCTTTCCAGTGTCAGGCCTTTAGCCGTTTCCTGTGGTGTCAGTTCTTTGGGAACGATATCGAGCAGCAACACTTCCACGCCGATATTGGCAAAATGGCAGGCGATGCGCGAGCCCATTACACCCGAACCCAATACAGCCACTTTTGTGATTCGCCTTTTGTCTATTGTCTCGTGTTTCATATCTGAAGTCTCATATCTAATGTCTCACGTCTTACTCTGGTTTATACTGTATCGCCAATTGATTGATGTGCTTCAATGTACGTATGGTCGATGTCCGCTCTTCGTCCGACAGGTGCTCGTCGAGGTACGCGTTGAATTTCCGTACGACGTCTTTGGCCCGCTCCCTTTTCTCTTTGCCCAGTTCCGTCAGGAACACTTTTACCGAGCGTTTATCGGCGCTGTTGGTCTCCCTATAAATCAACCCCAAACCTTCCAGGTTGTTCAGTATGCGCGACAAACTTGTGGTCTTCACCCCCAACAGGTTGGCAATCTGCGAGACCGCCGTACCTTCCTTATGGATATTGATGAGTACGTAACCAGTAGCTTGGGTAATACCGAATTGGGATGCAATCTGGTTGTATTTATTCGCTGCCGATTGCCACGCGGCCTTCAAGTAATAGTCTATCGAGTTATCTTCGTTCATACCCGGTTTTGCTCACAATTTATTATGCATGCATAGCAAATTTAGGTGGAATAATTTGGGAATGCAAATTTTTTGTCGCCTATTTTGCCTGCCCTACCGCAGAAGGCGCTTACACCGCTAACCCGCGTATGCGAGGCGTTTCCGCATGCATTGGTCGGCTATCCGTGTTCGGGAATGCGGCATCGTCGAATGGGAAAAGCGCCTCCCCGTTCGTGGATGCACTTTTCCCGACGGGGATTTTCCATCATTGTTCGCTAATCACCCATCAACGATCGTTTGATCGCAACCAATGGACGTGGGTTTTATTTTCCCGACGGGAATACGGCATCAACGGTTGAAGATAACGCAGCACCGCACAGGGATGCCTTATCAACGGACATGGGCGGGCCGTCAACGGTTGGGGGTGGGTCTCCCCCGACGGGGATTTGCCATCGCTGTTCGTTTATCGACCATCAACGATCGTTAATTCGTTATCAACGGACGTGGATTTGTAATCAACGATCGTTGATTTGGGTGATTACACCTGCTCATATACATCATCTATCGTATGGGCTACGATCATCCTGCTGTCGATGGATTTAAAATGTAACATCGGGAAAAACCCCTGCTTTTTTGAAAACATACACACCTGAATATACGGAAATTTAACTTAATTATATCATGACATTTCGAAGTGCAACTTTATAATATCATGATGTTTTCCGAAATAAACTTAGATAAAGTTGCTGCGATATACAACTATAAATGCGTGAAATAAAAAAGCAACTTTATCGATCTCTCCTCTGCCGAAGCGGGACAACTTTTATAGAGGAAATGTAAGAAATAATATTCAGCAGAGCCCATTCCAAATTTAAAACTATTTTGCATTTATCAACAAATAAGTTAACTTTGCAATGTTATTCCCCTGCACGCCTCTGACTCAAGCGCATCTTGCAGGGGTTTTTTTTGCTGAAAGCCGACCTAATTATGAAATATTCCAAAAAAGCATTAACGATTGATGAGCAGATAGCCCTCCTGTTAAAACGGAATCTGCAAATTGATGATGAGGATAGGGCTAAACGATATTTAGAAAGTGTCAGTTATTACCGATTGAGTGGTTATATGTTTCTGCAGAACTAGCAGGATGAAACAGTATTCATAGACGGTACCACATTCGGTGGCCGAAACGTCTGTGCCCACCACTCAAGGCTTTGGAATAGAAAATTTACAGCGAATAAGCTCACTTTCCCCTCTCGTAAAAAAAATAAAATCGAGGGGAACATACCGGAGCTCGCTAATTCGAATCTATATGGGGCCATCATCGCCGTAAACCATTTATTAGCGAGCTTTAATCCGACCAATACCTTTACTTCGAAGATAGAAAGCCTTATTGCGCATCATAAAATTGATGTTAGGAACTTAGGATTTCCTGATGAATGGGCCCAGAATGCACCTTGGAAAATTTGAGAAACGACGGAATATCAATTGGGACTATCGTCGAAAGTACGTTTAGCATGGGGTGCATACCGATTTTCGCAATGATGCTGCATCCATGTTCTTACCCGTGAATACCGTATCCAATTCGCGGATGTTAATAGATGCATCGCCGGTTTCTACAGGTACACCATTGATCGAATATGTAGCTGCCTCGCTCTTAGCTTCGGGGGCGGAAATGGTAAAACCCAAGTACTCCCCCAACGCAGTTAAGGCTTTGAGCGTTTTCCGGCTCTTGTATTTTATCGTGACTTCATGCATAGCTGATTGCTCTACTTCATTTAAAGGTAACAGTTTTTTCCCACAAGTCATATGCATCACACCTGCTCATACACATCATCAATGGCATGCGATCGCTTCCGAAGTGCAAATAAGTTCATTTCGGTTCAAATACGTTCATCTTTGTCTAAAAAATTAAGCACCCTACCGGTTGACCTCGTGTTGTCGACAGGGTTTGGGTGCAAGCGTACAGGGACGTGTAGCAAACCCCGTTTTTCTGCGATTTACAACTCAGGGTAAACAACGGAAACACCCTTATCCATACAATCAGCTTCCTGCCATTCGGCAACACACTCCGGCGTATTGTAATTGCGGAAACCATCCGTGTGTTCCGGTATGGGTAGATATACCACACTGAGCGACTGCGTGGCGCGCTTTACGGAAAAGTCAGTCAGGTTCCCTTCGTTGTAGCTCACGAAAAGCTTCCGAAGACCCGAAGCCGTATAAATTGCACACAACGGCTCGGTAAATTCCGCATGCCCGTATAAATAGACATCCGCTTGCACAATCTGTCGGCGAATGTCCAACAGCCGTTGTAGTAAAGACACGTCAAGGTCGACCATATCGCACGGAACAACCAGGACATTTTTTTTTGGAAAACGCAGGTGTGCACTCAACAACCCTCCCAAAGGCCCTTTGACATCCACCGCATCGGGTATCATTGCCGTTGAGGAAAAAAACTGTCCATATTTTTCGAATTGCAAGGGATTAATCGAAACATACGTTTTCAAATCCAGCTGCCGCAATTTCGCCCGCATGTGTTCGGCCCATGTACAACCGTCTCTTACCAACGTTCCCTTGTCAGTCCCCATCCGGCTGCTTTTGCCGCCGCAGAGCACGAGCCCTATCAAATTCCGCATGGTAACACCCATTTACTCCGCTTTAAGTTTTCGTTCATCCATGTGCTCATCCGGGCAGGAGCAGTGTCCGCCCCAAACCCGCTCCCCATCCGCAAAGCATTCGCACTTCCATATCGGTACATGGTGCTTGATGCGGTCGATGATGTACTGGTTTGCCGTATAGGCTTCTTTGCGGTGGGCTGCCGCCGTAATCACCACCACCGCCGTTTCCATCACCGGCACCTCGCCCAACCGGTGTATCGCGACAGCTACCTGCAGTCCCCACCGTTGCTTGGCTTCCTCCAGCAATGCATCGATCAGCTTGTTGGCCATGGGTTCGGCTGCTTCATAGTAAAGATGCGAAACCGCTTTGCCCTGGTGGTTGTTCCGTACCTCACCGCTGAATAAGACGATTCCCCCCGCTTCGGGGTGGTGGCACTGCTGCCATAACGAAAGCACATCGATGCGTTCCGTGCTTAAATGTTCCATGCCTACCCCCCGCTACTCGGTGGAATGACCAAGACCACATCGCCGTCACGTAGGGTATACCCGTCGTCAACAAACGTATCAGCGACGGCAAACCGGCACTGGGCCAGCAACGTCGAAGCCGTCAGCTTTTTATCGGTCAAGTACGTGCGTAGTGACCGTACATCGCTCAGCGGCTCGCCGACCGCCATCGAGGCCGGAAAATGGTCCTTTAATGCGGCATAAAATGTTAATGTAATCATTCTTTATCCTCCTATGGTTAACATACTCATCTCACTTCCTGTGAATTTCAGTTGCTTTTGTGCCAAGGCCGCATCCAGGCTGGCTTCCAGCCCCTTTTGGGTAGCGATATCCGCAATGGGAATGGGCGTATTGCTGCTCAAGCAACCGTAGATGTTCCCGTTGATGTCCAATCGCAGTCGGTTACAGTCGGAGCAAAACGGCTGGCTTTCATTGGCAATAATCCCGAAGCTATGGCCGCAAGCGGTCGCCCAGTATGTCGCGGTTTCGCCGGGCCGCTTGGCCAGCTCCCGGATCCGGTACCGGCTGGCAATCCGGACCAACATCTCCTGTTTCGAAAAAAACTTCCCGTCGCCCGTTCCGTATAGATGCCCCATTCCCATCAGTTCCAGCAAGCGGATTTTCAGTCCGTGTCTGAATGCGAAATCCAGCAAGGGCAATAGTTCGTGATCATTTTCACCCCGCATCACAACGGTATTGATCTTGACGTCCATTCCGGCATTTTTCGCCGTCGCAATACCTGCGATCACCCGCTCAACCCCGACCCGCTTGGTCACCCGGAAGAAGCATTGCTCATCCAGCGCATCCAGCGACACATTGATCGACTGCAGTCCGGCGCGTTGGAGTGCTTCAACTTTCCGTGCCAGCAAGAACCCATTCGTGGTCATCTTGATGTCGCGGATGCCCAGCGAACGGATGCCCTCGATCAGGGGCACCAAATCAGCGTAAAGCAAAGGTTCGCCTCCCGTTAAACGCACCGCCCGCAGGTTGAGGGTCCGGTGCAGATGGCCAATCAACCGGGTAAGTTCGTGTACCGACAGGGTGTTCGCTTGGGCCTTTCGGGTGGGGTGCTGGTCGTCGCACACGCAGTAGGTGCACGCAAAGTTGCAGGTATCCAACAGGCTGACACGCAACACACGGAATGACCGACCGATATCGTCTTTTAACAATGCCATTACATAAAAAATAACAGTTTGCAGCAAGCAATCATCAACACCACACTCAACAGGGTACGCACCGTCACCATCGGGAAACGGGCACTACCGAAATAGGCGCCCATGAACCCGCCTGTGGCGGCTGCGCAGAACCAAAAACCGATCTGACTATCGATATAGATGGGCGACGTACTGCCCAGCAAACCACTCAGCGAGTTCAGCGTAATGAAAATTGCCGAGGATGCAGCGGCCTCCTTGGCATTCGCCCAGCCCAGCAGGATGAGCAGCGGACTCAAAAAGATGCCGCCGCCGATATTCAGCATACCGGCCAGTCCACCGAGGACCGCTCCCATCAGCAACGCCAACGGCACATGCACGGGTTTCGATTGGACGTGCGCTTTCGGCGTGATGCCCAGCAACCGGATGGTGGGTACAATCAACGCAAGGCCCAGGAGCACGAAGTATAAATGCCCTACAATGGCATATCGTGCGCCAAGAAATACTGCGGGGATCGAGGTAATCAGAAACGGCCAGCAAATGGACCACTTGAGGTAACCGGCGCGCCAGAACTGGGTGAAGCCGGTGCCCGCCACGAGCATGTTGAGCACCAAAATGAGTGGCTTGTATTGGATAACGGGAATGCCGAAAATCGAAAAGACGGCAATGTATCCGCTGGCACCGCCATGGCCAACCGACGCATATAAAAAGCCGACAATGAATAGGGTCAATGCAATATAGAGCTCCATAGTTTAAAATCTGTCTTCGGCGCGCCACAAAGTCCGCAGGTATAGTCGCCCGGCAAATCATCAAATTCCAATCCGGGCAGCACCGCCGCCAGCGCATCACCGTACGTAGGATCGTAAATACTCAGGCAGTGCGCACACTGGAACTGCCGAAGTACGGGCTGCCCCTCCGCCTCGGGCAACTGCGCGGCGGCCCGGCTGGCAGGCAAGTCGCTATCGGCAGCATACGAATCGTAAAAGCCGTCGCAAAGTGCCTTGAGTACCCTGGGCAGTGCCTGTTTGGCCACCCCTCGCCTATAGGGAATAAGCACACGGGAATTGGCATTGAAATCTTGCGTATGCAACACGTCAAAGCGTGGCTCGTGGCCTTCTTTGGCTACCGCTTTTAAGATAATAGAGCCCCAGATACCACTGTTCGAGCCCAGCTTGATGCCAAAGCACAGCCGGTACGTCCGGATGTTCCACCGATCGAAATACCGGACAATCGAACGTTTCAGCTGCAGGGCGGGCTCGCACCAATCTTCAACCTGCCAATTCAGTTCGTTCGATGCGTGGCGCAGGTTAACGCGGTGCTTGTCGAGCATATGGTCCCATACGTTCCGATCCTCCTGCCGGATATCCTTGATGATCAACGAGCGCCAAGGCGTCGTATACAACTGGCCGATGCGGGAGGCTTGGCAAGCCTCGCAGACATCCAATAAAAAGGAAACCGTGTAGGTTTCATCGGGGCGGTATATCCCCAACCAGAACTTCTCATCGTACCGGTTGAACCCTTCGTAGTAGGGCAGGCGGAATTCGGACTCGACAAATGGCTGAACCGGCTCCTGATCCTGGAATGGTACCACTGCCTTCACCTTCGATTCGAGAGCGGCTCCCACACCGGCATCACCCATCTTCGGAAGGCCGTCATCATCGAGCATCAAGGCCTCCAACTCCCGGCAAATTTCTCCGATATCCATGGAGTAAACGAGCGACGACCATTCAAATATCCGATTGGTTTTGGGCCACCGGATGAAAACGTGCCAGAAGTTTCCGACATCGGACGACACAAAGTTCAGGTTGCCCGAATAGTAGGGCACTAACGATTGGTTCGCATCCACGATGTTGACCTTCAGTTTAGGCACAGACGCAAAAGAGGCTAGAATATCTTTGTAAATCCCTTCCCGTAGCCACCGGGGCTGGTTAAAGATGCCATCCGACACATAGGAACTGACGATATTGGGGTAATAGTCGGTGTTTACTTCGTGGAGCAGTTCCTGACTGAAAAAGTCGTAGGTTAGTTCTTCGATCTGTTCCGGCGTCGCCGCGAAAAGCAACTGTTGGCGGGCGCCTACCTTTACCGTCTCGATCCCAACGGATGCGATTGCCGTTAGCAACGTACTGAAATCACCGATCGGCACCAGACCACCTGGGAGGTTCACTTTGACGCGCTGCAATTCAGCTTGCATGGGCTTAGCCATTGACCACCTCCATTTTTTCAGTTTCCGCTAAACAAGCTTCCAAAATCGCCGCCACCTGTGGTCGGCATGAGCCACAACCGCTACCCGCTCCGCTGGCTTCACATAGGGCATCCAGCTCGGTGCATCCCGACTGGATCAGGTTGTTCAGGTTCCCCTCACCTACCTGGTTACAGCTGCAGACCAGCTTCCCGATGACGGGTTCTTTCGTTGATCCACTCCGCAACAGCTGCAACCGCTTCTCACTGAGCTCCGTTTTATTGGTTATCAGGTCCTTGAACTCCAGGAATTCATTTTTGTCGCCAATCAAGATGGCCCCCACCAGCCGGTCTTGGTGAATGATGCATTTCTTATAATACCGTTTGGCCTTATCGATGAAAACAATCTCTTCATAGCTATCGTCGGGGCAATCCACCAGGCCGATACTGCAAAGGTCGAACCCTTGTATCTTGATGATATTCATGAACACGCTGCCTTCATAGACACTCCCCACATCGCCATGGTGATACCGCGCTACCACGGCCCCCTGCTGTTCTGCCGCTGCCGTGATGCCGTAGCGTGTCCCTTCGAACTCGGCAATCTCGCCAATGGCATAAATGGAGGGGGCGCTAGTCTGCAGTCTATTGTTCACCACCACGCCACGGTGGCACTGGAGACCTGCCGCTTTGGCCAACTCGATGTTGGGCGTGGTGCCTATGGCCACGATCACGGCATCGCATTTGATTTGCCGGCCGCTTTTCAGCTCGACTTTATTCACCTTGTTCCGGCCATAATACAGCTGGACTTCGTCGTTATAGTACACGTCGCACCCCAGCTCCACCATTTCCTCGTGGAGCATCTGGCTACCCAGCGCGTCCAGTTGCCGATTCAAGAAACGGGATACCCGCTGCACCACGGTGATCTTCATGCCCATTTCGCAGAGGCTCGCCGCCATCTCCAATCCCAACAGCCCCCCGCCGATGATCACGACCGATGCGTCTTTGCGGAGAAACTTCCGGAGGTTATCCGCATCCGCACGCCGCCGCATACTGAATATGCCCGGCATCGTGGGGATACCTTTCGGCATCGTCGGCCGACTGCCCGTGCCCAAAATCAACACGTCGTAAGGCGTCTTCACCCCCCTGGAATCTTCCACACATTTCGTAGCGCGGTCGATATGGGTAACCGTAACGCCCCGGATGTGGTTAATGCGGTACACATCCTGTTCCTCGGCGTCTTGCATTTTTACCAACTCACGCCATTGCTGGTCGCCACTTACATAATGCGGCAGCATGACCCGGTTATAAAACGGCAGGTCTTCGTTGCTCAACACCGTGATGTCGTCCACCGTATTGATTGCGCGGAATGCTTTCACAAACCCGAAAGCGCCCGCACCGGCACCGACGATGACAATCCGTTCGAACGTCTTCTTGTACGGGGCCACGTGCACCGCACAAAACTTGAAATCGGGTTCTTTGGAGATGGGATCCAGCAGCGGATTGGTTAGGTTATTTGCCCGGTTGAGGTCAGACTCCCACCGTTTTCCCCAATGCATGGGCAGGAATACGCAGCCGGGTTTGATGGTGTTACCGATGGTCGCCTTTACCCGCACATGACCACGGCGTGAGGTGACCGCTACCAATTGCCCCTCTTCGATTCCCAGTCGCCGGGCGTCGTTTTGGTGGATTTCCAATTGGGGTTCCTTGATGTGCTGGGTTAACTTGCTTACCTTCCCCGTTTTGGTCATGGTATGCCACTGGTCGCGGATGCGGCCCGTCGTTAAAATGAACGGATACGCGGCATCGGGCTGCTCGCTCGGCATATCGGTACCTGGACTGTGGATGATGGCTTTTTTTGTAGGGGTATAAAAGCGGTGGTTTTCGAATAAGCGGGGCGTTCCCGCATCCCGCGATTTCCGGTAAGGCCATTGGATGGTCCGATGGCGATCTATCCGCTCATAATCCAGTCCGTCGATCTGGATCGACGTCTTCGCTGTGAGCCGCGCATGCTCGCGGTAGATGGCTTCCATATTTGTGTAGTCAAATCCAGCATACCCCATCTTTTGTGCGAACCGGCAGATGATTTCGGCATCGGGGAGGGCTTCACCCGGCGGGTCGACGATTTTGTGCAGGCGACTTATCCTTCGCTCGGAATTGGTCATGGTTCCTTCTTTCTCTGCCCAGCCTGCCGCGGGCAGGATCACATCGGCGAAATCCAAGGTCTGCGGTTTATTGCTGATCTCCTGGACGACAACAAACTTGGCGCGCTTCAACGCCTGTTCGATTTTGCGGGCATCGGGGAGGCTGGTCAGTGGATTGGTGCTGAGTATCCAAATGGCTTTCAGCGTTCCATCGGCCAAAGCGTCGAACATCTCGGTGGCCGTTAATCCCGGCATACCGGATATCGCGGTGCCACCCCAAAAATCGGCAACCTCCCGCCGATGGACTTCGTTCTTCAGGTCCCGGTGCGCCGGTAACAGGTTGGCCAGGCCACCCACTTCCCGGCCACCCATGGCATTGGGTTGGCCGGTTAAGGAGAAGGGCCCCGATCCCGGCTTACCTATCCGGCCGGTGATGAGGTTGAGGTCGATCAATGATAAGTTCTTATCTACCCCTTTCACACTTTGGTTGAGCCCCATGGTCCACAGGGTCAAGAGGGTTCTGGACGTACCGATATAGGTAGCGGCTTGGCGGATCTCGCTTTCGGGCACCCTGCAGATCCAGGCCGCCTCGGCGACGGTCCGTTCAAATACCCGCGCCTCATACGCGGTGAACCCTTCCGTATGTTGCTCGATAAAACCGGTGTCGATGTCGCCATTTTCAATCAGCAGCCGCCCCAACGCATAGTTCAGCACCATATCGGTACCGGGCTGGATCTGCAGATGGAGGTCTGCGATGGCCGCGGAATCGGTTTTGCGTGGGTCGACGACGATGATCTTCGTATCGGGGTGCCGTGACTTATGCGCTTCCACCCGGCGCCACAGGATGGGGTGGCACCAAGCGGGGTTGCCCCCCTCCACCAACAGGCAATCCGCCAGCTCGATATCATCGTAGCAAATTGGCACGGAGTCTTCTCCCAAACTCAGCTTGTAGGCCGCTACGGCACTGCTCATGCACAGCCGCGAGTTGGTATCGATGTTATTGCTCCCGATAAAACCTTTCACGAGCTTATTGATAACGTAGTATTCTTCGGTAAGGCATTGGCCAGACGCATAAAACGCGACGGAGTCGGGCCCGTATGTAGAAATAAGGGAACGGAACACAGCGGCCGTGCGGGTAAGGGCATCGTCCCAGCTTACGCGCTGCATGGGCATGCTTCGATGGTAGCGCATTTGGGGGTGGTGTAGCCGGTCGGACCGATCGTTGACGGTATACTGTAGATTCATCCCCTTGCTACACAATTTGCCGCGGTTTACCGGGTGGCCTTCGTCGCCGGTTACGGTAATGAGGTCATGCGCATCCTGTTGAACCTTCACCCCACAGCCTACACCGCAATAACAGCACGTACTGGTTACCTCTTTTTTCTTCATCGTATACGCCGGTCTTTCATTTATCTTATTATCGTTCAAGTACCAATTCGCGGGGCGCTGTGTCGGCGACCGGCTTCGTTTGGAATCGGGTCACGGCAACCAGCACCCCAATGAAAACAACGCCGATGCCGATATACTGGAAAGCATCGGCATACGTCAACTGTTCGGCTTTGAAAAGGAAGCCCACCAGCACGGCCCCCAGGTTTCCCCCTGCCCCCACGATCCCGCTCACCGCTCCAATATTGTCCCTGTTGATAAATGGCACGATTCCGTAGGTGCAGCCATTGGCCATTTTCAAAAACAACGCGAATACCAACATGGAAACGACGGCGAACCACACCGTGTTTGACGCGGCGAAGAACGTAATGCCTACGCCTTCCAATACCAAAAGTAGGCCGAGCAACCCGCCCTTCCCCCTCAAGCCGAATTTTTGCCCAATACGGTCGCTGACGATACCGCCGAGGGCCCGCGCAAACACGTTCATGCCGCCAAATATGCCAGCGAGGGCACCCGCCATCAGGATACCGGTACCGAAACGGTCGATGAAAAATGTAGCCGCCACATTATCCACGGTTAGCTCGATGCCAAAGCAAGCGGCATAGGCCAGGGTGAGTATCCAAACGCGGTAATCACGTAGGGCTACCTTCAGCGCACCTTTCTCTTTCCGGGTGGTGCCTCGATGTGCGACATCCCTGAAGTTTCCCGCTGGGGTGTCTGTGGTATACCGGTAGTAAACAAAAGCCATAACGAGGAGGATGGCGCCGGGAACGACCATGGCCAGCCGCCATGAATCGGCTTCACTCACCAGTCCCATCGCCGCGAACCCCGCCGCAATCAATGGCATCAGCAGATTGGTGACCCCACCGCCCAAATTGCCCCACCCACCGGTTACCGCATTGGCGGTACCCACTATTTGGGGCGCAAACATCATCGAGGTATGGAACTGGGTGATGACAAAAGAGGCGCCGACGATACCAATGAGGAACCGAAAGATCAAGAACGATGCGTAATCCGTACTCAGGCCGATGAGCATCATGGGAATGGCGCCGACCACCAGTAAAACCGTATAGGTGAGGCGTGGGCCCCACGTATCGCACAGCTTCCCGATGACGAGCCGCGCGATGATGGTGGCCGATACGGAGGCGATGATGATGTTGCCAACCTCACTTTTCGTCAACCCCAGCTGATCGCGGATGATCGGCATCAATGGCGCTACCCCAAACCAGCCGAAAAAACAAAAGAAGAACGTGATCCACGTGATGTGGAAGGTCCGCATCTGCGCACTTTTAAACGAGAAGATGTTGAGTCTGGTGAGTGGCTGCTGCTTGTGGCCCATCGTATGCTATGGCTTAAAAGTAAGATAAAGGGAGGATGGAAATCACCTCGTTCGCGTTGATGTCTCGTTTGTTCTGCGGGTGCCAACCGATACCGTGGCACCCGATTGCGGCAGTAATGTCTCCCGAACCATGGTGGGGCCGCCACGTGTACCCATCGGCCTGTGTTTCCCGGAAAACGGGGAAAAATTCATCGAGGGACGTTTTTTTCGATCTAGCATTTAACAATTTCGCTTTCCGTAGCCGTGCTTGCCCAAGCCCGAAACCGCTCCACAAGTATTCCTCGACGAAAAGCTTGAATGTCACCAAACAAGACAACGGGTTTCCGGGCAGTGCAAACACGATACTACCGGTCGGTGCAGTTCCCACCAGCACCGGTTTACCCGGCTTGATCAACACCTTATGAAATAGCACATCCACACCAAGCTCCTCCAGCACCTGTGGCACGTAATCGGCAT
The DNA here is from genome assembly GCF_035818675.1 of Parapedobacter flavus. NCBI lineage: Bacteria > Pseudomonadati > Bacteroidota > Sphingobacteriia > Sphingobacteriales > Sphingobacteriaceae > Parapedobacter > Parapedobacter flavus. The sequence continues at coordinate 282,694 of NZ_JAYKZZ010000001.1, read as the reverse complement.
CACCGGCGGATACACCGCCGTTTACAATGACGACATGATGTTGCAACGCCGCCCCGAGCATCTTTGACAACGAGCTGCGCTCGTCGCGGGCATGCTGACAAAACGACACGGGCAGCCGCCACTGCTCACATAGGGAGCGCAGGAGGTATTGGTTGCTATTCCGTATCTGAAAACCATCGGGCTGTTGTCCGACATCCACGACTTCGTTGCCCGTGGTGACAATGGCCACGGAAGGGTTGGCATAAACGGGCACATGGTGAACTCCAAGGGCAGCCAGGGTAGCGATAACCGAAGGGTCACATCGGTGGGGTGCGGAAAGCGCAAGGTCGCCCTTCGCTAAATCTTCGCCTTGCTGCGCGATATGCTGCTGGGGTAACACCTGTCCACTTTGCACCTGCACATGTTGGTCATCCAAGAAGCTTACATCTTCAATGCGGATCACGGCATCTGCGGTTGGCGGACAAGGTGCGCCGGTCATGATCCGGTAACATGCCCCCTCAACCAACTGCGAGGTGGCTTCCGCGCCTGCGAAAATGGTTTCCAGAATGCGGAACTCACGGATACCTTGTTGCCAATCTGCCGTTCGGATAGCGATGCCATCCATTGCCGATCGGTTGAACGGTGGGTAATCCCGGTCGGCAAAAACGGGTTGCGCTAAGACGCGATTCGTCGCGGAAACGAGCGGAACGGTTTCCACGGGGAATGGCTTGGCCAATCCGCGAATCTTCGCTACAGCTTCGAGATACTTCAACATATCAGTGCCCTCCTCCCACCACCATTTTCCTGGCATGGAATAAAGCCGGCAGTACCGCTTCCAGGCATTCTTTCACCCCGTTGGTGCTTCCCGGCAGGGTAACAATGAACGAAGTGCCGATGGTGCCGGCGACCGAGCGACTCATCATCGCCAGCGGTGTACGTTGCTGGCCGTGGCTCCGCATCGCTTCGGTTACGCCATAGGCCTCCTTGTCGATGAGCTCGGACACCACTTCCACGGTGACGTCGCGCGGCCCCAACCCAGTGCCCCCCGTGGTGAAGATGAACTGGATACCTGCATTGCACCATTCACTGACGGCACGCTGGATGTCGGCCTTTTCATCCGCTACAACCTGGTAGTCCACTACCTGTGCGCCCGTTTCCACGAGCATTTCCTGAATCTTTTTGCCGCTGTTATCCTGTCGTAAGCCCGCCGCCGTCGCATCCGAACACACCAAGACAGCACACGTTGCCAACGGCGCGAGGAAGCGATCGTTATCGGACTTGCCGCCGGTCTTTTCCGCCAGGCGGATGTGACCGATCTCCAACTGGTCATCGATCGGCTTTAGCATGTCATAGAGTTCGAGTGCTGCTACCGATACCGCCGTCAGCGCTTCCATTTCTATTCCGGTGCGGCCAATCGACTTGGCAGATACCGTAAGCTGTATGCCGACGCGGCCAGGTTGCATACCGACGAAATACCCGGGGTGCGTGTCGGGATATACGTAATCGAAATCGACGTCCATCCCATCGATATGAACCGGATGACAGTGCGGAAGCAGTTGGGGGGTGGCCTTCGCCCCCAGAAATGCCGCCGCACGAGCAACGTCAAACAAGTTGCCCTTTGGCAACTCGCCCTGTTTGATTTTTAACGCGGTCTGGTCGGTGATGTACACCACCGCACAGGCCAACGCCGTTCGAAGTGTATTGATTTTATGGGTGATATCTCTCATATGGTCTATTCAGAAAAATGCGCCGTGGAATCCACTAGCGGTTTGGGGAAATGGACGATCCGTTGCTGGAGGGTGAGCACGTCAAGAAGAAGCATTTTACCGGCCAGGACATCGGGCAAGCCCAGTAATACTTTGATGGCTTCATTGGCCATTAGCGCACCGATGACCATGCTGCCGACCACATAGGTGCCCGACTCCATGCAGGGCGTGCCCTCCATAGTGGCACCATCGATGGCGAATAAATCGGATAGAGTTCCTTGTTGTTCGCTGCAGTTGAAAGCGGTGACCTGGCCCTCCGACCGGAAGATAGCTCCGTAGACCTGGGGCCGCCCGAGTGCGTGACAAGCCTGGCCAATTAACGCCCTCGACCGGAAGTTGTCGGTCGCATCAACGACCAGATCATACGCATCTACCAGCGAATGGACATTTTCGGCATCTACGAAAACGGGATATGCTTCGAATGTCGTGTCCAGATACCGGGTTTTTAGATAGGTTATGGCTGCAGTGGTTTTGAATTCGCCCACCTGGCTCGGCGTATATAAATACTGGCGTGCCAGGTTCCTTGTTTCCACCCGATCGCCATCGGCAATCGCCAAATGGCCGATCCCGCTTGAAGCTAATGCGGAAATTACGGGGCAACCCAATCCGCCCGCGCCAATGACCAACACCCGTTTCCTTTTTACGGTGTCTACCCCTGGCTTTCCTATAAATGGAAGCCGAATATGATCATTAAAAAAACGGTTGCTCACTTGATTATCTGCTATGTTATACTCCTTTATTAATTAAACTACACGACGTTGCGCTTTAACGACAAGGACGCAGCCGCTTCATTTAAGGCGACCACCTCACCGATGATGATGATCGCCGGATTGCTCATATTGGCCGCCCGGCTGCATTTCACCAAGTCACGTACGGCACAGGTGACCCGTCGGCTTTCCGGTTTCGTTGCATCCTGCAAGATGGCTGCTGGCGTATCGCCTTTACCGTGCATCACGTAAGTCCGTGCGATTTCCGACAGTTTCCGCATACCCATGTATATCACCACCGTCGAATGGCTTTGCACGGCAAGCGACAAATCCGACGAGATGTTCCCATCGCGCTTCATGCCGGTCAACACCCAAACACCTTCACTGGTACCCCGGTGGGTAAGCGGGATATCCCACATCCCTACGCCCTGCATACTCGTAATCCCCGGCACATATACCACATGGACCCCCAGCTGTTTGGCGACGGCCCATTCTTCGAACCCTCTACCATATATATAAGGATCGCCGCCCTTCAATCGCACGACAGTCGGATACCGTGGACAGTAATAGGCGATCAACGCATTGATATCGGATTGGGGCACATATTCACCGAACGGCTTCTTACCAACGTATCGTTTTATACAATGTGTGGGCAGCATGTCCAGCAAATCCTCATTCACCAGGTTATCGAATAGCACGACACTTGCCTTTGATAACACGTTGTATGCCTTTAGCGTAAGTAATTCAGGATCACCCGGACCAGAGCCTACTATATAAAATGTATTTTGCATATTTGACATTAAAAACAATGAATTTCTGTAAAAATCATAAACAAAAATATGTTTTTTTATTAAATAAATAACAAAATTTGTTCTTTTTTGAAAAAAAACACTACTTTAGCATCATTAAAGGACAACAATTAAGGTCTTTTAATAATAGTATGTTAAAATATGAGTCAAAAAACAATAATAATTATTGGAAATGGCATGGTTAGCCATAAATTTTGTGAAAAATTTAGAAAAAAAGATATTATTTCTAAAATAGTAGTGTTTGGAGAGGAATCAATTAGAGCATATGACCGCGTTCACCTGACCAGCTACTTCAGCGATGCGCCTTTAGAGCAACTTTACCTCTCTGAAGCGCAGTGGTACAGCGAAAATAAGATTGAATTACACCTTAATGATCCCATTACGGCTATCGATCGGCAAAATAAATCGATTACCTCGTCAAAAGGGCTCCACCTCCATTACGACTTCCTGGTAATGGCTACCGGATCAGCAGCTTTTGTGCCCCCCATACCCGGGGTAGACAAAGCCGGTGTCTTTCTGTACCGCACCATACAGGATCTCGACCTGATCAAGGCATACGCCGCACATGCGACGAAAGGCGCCGTTATCGGTGGAGGGCTGCTGGGCTTGGAGGCGGCGAAGGCCTTGGTCGACTTAGGCATCGAGGAATCGACGGTCATCGAATTCGCACCCCGGTTGATGCCCCGGCAAATCGATGAAAGTGCCAGCCGCACCCTACAATCAAAACTGGACAAGCTGGGCCTTACCTGCCTGTTGCAGAAATCGACCAGCCACGTACTCGGCGAGGACCGCATTACCGGCCTGTCTTTTTCAGACGACACCCAAATCGATGTAGACATCCTGATTATATCTGCCGGCATCAAGCCCCGTGATGAGCTGGCCACGGCATGCGGCCTGGCCACCGGACCACGCGGCGGCATCATCGTTGATGAAACGATGCGCACTTCAGACCCCGCCATACTGGCCATCGGCGAATGTGCCTTATCGAACGAGATGATCTACGGACTCGTTGCGCCCGGATATGAAATGGCCGAAGTAGCCGCCTGCACCATTTGCGATGAAGAAAAATCGTTCAACGGATTTGACATGAGCACCAAGCTCAAGCTGATGGGGGTAGACGTAGCCAGCTTCGGCGACCCGTTCATTGCCGAACCGTACGCGCGGACCATCCTGCTGGACGACACGCACAAGGGGGTATATAAGCGGCTAAACATCAGCACCGACGGCAAACGGCTACTCGGTGGGATACTCGTGGGCGAAGCCAGCAGTTACAACATGCTACTGCAGACCGTCAACAACGACATGCCCATCCCGCCAGACCCCGAAGTGCTCCTTCTCGGCGAAAAGACCGAGAGCAAGTCCCCCGGCTCGGGATTGGAATCGCTTCCCGATTCGGCACTGATCTGTAGCTGCGAAGGCGTAACGAAGGCCCAGATATGCGCGGCCGTGACCGACCAGGACTGCGAAGGTTTCGATGACGTAAGCAGGTGCACCAAAGCGGGCACCGGATGTGCCGGTTGTGTACCCATGGTGAGGGACCTTATCGCCTACACCATGAAACAACAAGGAAAATACATACGTTCTACCATATGCGAGCACTTCAACTACAGCCGACAGGAGCTGTATGACCTGGTGAAAATACACCAGCTGAAAAGCTACGACGACGTCTTGGATAGTGTGGGAAATGGCGACGGATGCGAAACCTGCAAACCCTTGGTGGCGTCTATCCTGGCCAGCCTATGGAACGAGATGATCCTTGGCCGGGGCAATGACGTGGTGCAGGACAGCAACGACCGCTTCCTGGCTAATATCCAACGTGGGGGAACCTACTCCGTGGTGCCGCGTGTACCCGGCGGCGAAATCCACCCCGATAAATTGATCGTTATCGGGCAGGTAGCCAAAAAATACGGCCTCTACACCAAAATCACGGGCGGACAACGCATCGACCTGTTCGGCGCCCACCTGAACGACCTGCCCGCCATCTGGGAAGAGCTGATCGCGGCCGGATTTGAGAGCGGCCATGCCTACGGCAAAGCCTTACGCACGGTAAAAAGCTGCGTGGGAAGCACTTGGTGCCGCTTCGGACTGCATGACAGCGTCAGCTTCGCTATCCAGATTGAAGAACGCTACCGCGGATTGCGGTCGCCCCACAAACTTAAATCTGCCGTTAGCGGGTGTGTCCGTGAGTGCGCCGAAGCCCAAAGCAAAGATTTCGGCATCATCGCCACGGAGAAAGGATGGAACCTCTACGTATGCGGCAATGGCGGGAGCAAGCCGCAGCATGCATTATTGCTGGCCAGCGATGTCGACTCGGCGACCTGCGTGAAGTATATCGACCGGTTCCTGATGTTTTATATCCGGACGGCCGACCCGCTTACGCGGACAGCCACCTGGCTGAACAAAATGGAAGGTGGCATCGACTACCTGCGTAATGTCGTTGTCAACGATAGTCTGGGCATGGCCGAAACCTGGGAAAAGGAAATGCAAGAGCTGGTGGATGCCTACGAATGCGAGTGGAAAGTCGCGGTGAAGGATCCCGAAATCCGCAAACGTTTCGTCCATTTCGTAAATGCACCAGCAGAAAAAGATGACACGGTGCGCTTTGAAAACTTGCGGGGACAGAAAAAAGCAGCCGATTGGAACACCTTAGCTACACCCTAAAACACAGAAAACAAATTATTCACCATTAATAATATACATATGGAAGCGTTAGCAACATCAACATCCTGGAAATTAGCTTGCCGTGTAGAAGACACGATAGCGAATGGCGGCGTTTGCCTGAAGCTGGAAGACCAGCAGATTGCCCTGTTCTATTTCAAACGGCGAAATGAATGGTACGCCACCCAAAACGAGTGCCCCCACAAAAGGCAAATGATTCTGAGCCGCGGCATGATCGGATCGCTTGGCGACCAACCGAAGGTAGCCTGTCCTTTCCACAAAAAAACATTCGCACTGGATACCGGGAAATGCATCTCGGGCGACGAATGCGCCATCAAAACCTATCCAGTTAAAATTGAAGATGGGTTGGTTTACATTGCGCTAAATAATTAAATGATGGTCGAGCCTATCGCCAAAAACCCGTACCTTTACGGTAAAAAAGAAACATGGCGACGATAAATATTCCAAGGCTCAACCTTCATGATTATACCAACGGATCGGCGGACCAACGCCACCGGTTTTCGCAGGAAATCGGCAAAGCGTTCAATGAAACAGGCTTTGTTACCGTGGCCAATCACGGCATGGACAAGGCGTTGATCGACGAGCTGTACCACGTGGTGCAGGCTTTTTTTTCCTTACCCGAAGACACCAAATCGAACTATGAAATACCCGGTATGGCCGGGCAACGCGGATATACATCGAAGGGAAAAGAGAAAGCGAAAGATGCCCGGGTGCCCGATTTGAAGGAATTTTGGCAACGTGGGCAGGATGACAACCCTGCCGTGGATGAATTGCCGCGTTTCGAGCAAGTAACCGGTGAAGTATTCGCCCGACTGGAAACCACGGGGCGCGAATTGCTCAAAGCGATTGCCGTATATCTGGGATTAGCCGAGGATTATTTCGAACCCAAGGTCATCAAAGGAAATTCCATCCTGCGAGCCATCCATTACTTCCCTATCGAAGATCCGGACAGCCTACCGGGCGACGCCGTGCGCGCCGGGGCCCATGAAGACATTAACCTCATCACCTTACTTATCGGTGCCAGCGCCGATGGACTGGAAGTACTCACCCGCGAGGGCACGTGGTACCCCGTGAAAGCCCATGGCGAAGACATTGTGGTGAATGTGGGCGACATGCTGCAACGGCTTACCAACAACAAGCTGAAATCGACCACCCACCGAGTGGTCAACCCACCACGCGAACAGATGAAAACCTCCCGGTTTTCGGTACCGTTCTTCCTGCATCCGAAAGCCAATATGAGTCTCGCAGCTTTGGACTCCTGCATCGACGCCGAACATCCCAAGGCCTATCCGGATGTGACGGCCGGAGAATACCTGGATGAACGGTTACGGGAAATCGGGTTGAAAATGTGACCTTGCCTTACAGGGCCGAGAGTATCGTTTCCAGCTCGGCCTGCACAGACTGCCCCTTGTCGGCATTATACCATTGTTGTGTAGCGATTTTCTGCTGTTCGAAGTCGGCATTCTCCACTTTCAACCGATCAAATATTTTTTGGCATTCCACGGGGCGCGGCCCCCACGTGGCCAGGTCGGCACCCTGGCTATCCCTGATGATCAACTTCGGAATGGATTTGCTCCCATTGGTCAGGTAATCATTGATACGGAAAGGTTCGGAATCGCGCAGTTCGTATTCCACCGAGATGAGCGGATTCAACTGGGCGACCAATTGGATGAAAGGTACCGAGTGCGCCGCATCGCCACACCAAGGCTCGGTAATCACCAGCCAGTGCTGGGGTTGCGAAATCCCCTTAACAACTTCAATAAGCGACGTGGATAATTCGCCTTTCTTCAGCCAGCGATTCATACGCGACCAATTGAGCCGGGTGTAATCCAGGTACGCGGCGTTATCGTACGGGGGTGGTGGCGTGGGGTTATCCAATATACGGCCAAATTCGGCCAAATACGATTGAAAATTCATAGCAGACAGTTAAATAAATCCGTATGCAAAGGTAAGCAATACGAAACCGCGGCACGTCTCGGCAGTGTCAGATTACCCCGAGGCTTTCGCGGACATTCTTCGGCAGGCCTGCCGCCACCAGCTCGTAACTATGATCGATGAGCTCCTCAAGCGATCGGTCACTTAATTCACCGTTGCACGCCACTTGGTTCCAATGGCGTTTATTCATATGATACGCCCCTTGTATGGTGTGCGGGTGGCGTTCACGCAGCTCCAGCGCATACTCCGGATGGCACTTCACGCTAAAGGATAATGGCTGGCTATCCATCCCCGCTAGGAGAAACATCTTACCGGCCACCTTGAACACCAGGGCATCGGGCCCGAACGGACAACTTTCCGTTACCGCAGGTTTGGTTAAGCAATATTCGCGCAGTTGTTCGATATGCATTAATTTAGTAGTTAGTATTTAGTAGTTGGCAGTATGTCGTTCGTCGGATGCCATGCATCAAACATCGGTATTATCACTCGAATTGCAAAAACCAAACGTCCATTGTCTGTTGTCTAATGTCTATTGTCTGATCGCTAAAATGACACAATGTCATGGCCCCGTCATTTAGGATGACGCTTTTTTCGTTATGAAGAGACAATTGGCATCGAAAGCGCGATTGGCACAAGGCTTGTTATTTAACTACCGCAATTGATTTTTATCAAGTAGAAAAAGGAAATAAAGATATGGCAAAAATTATTGGAATCGACTTAGGAACTACCAACTCTTGCGTAGCTGTAATGGAGGGTAATGAGCCGGTAGTCATCACCAACAACGAAGGGAAGCGTACCACACCTTCGATTGTAGCATTCGTGGAGAATGGGGAGCGCAAGGTAGGTGACCCTGCTAAGCGCCAAGCCATCACCAACCCACAAAAAACCGTTTCTTCCATCAAGCGGTTTATGGGTACCACGTACGACGAAGCAGCCAAAGAGGCTAAACGTGTGCCTTATAGCATCGTGAAGGGCGACAACAACACGCCACGCGTGGAAATCGACGACCGCAAATACACACCGCAGGAAATTTCTGCGATGGTTTTGCAGAAAATGAAGAAAACCGCAGAGGATTTTCTGGGCCAGGAAGTATCGGAAGCCGTGATTACGGTACCCGCTTACTTTAACGATGCACAACGCCAGGCAACCAAAGAGGCCGGTGAGATTGCGGGCTTGAATGTAAAACGGATCATCAACGAGCCGACGGCGGCTGCGCTTGCTTACGGATTGGATAAATCCAGCAAGGACATGAAAATTGCGGTATTCGACTGCGGTGGCGGTACGCACGACGTATCGATCCTGGAACTGGGCGATGGCGTATTCGAAGTAAAATCAACCGACGGTGATACCCACCTCGGTGGTGACGACTTCGACCAAGTGATTATCGATTGGTTGAATGAGGAGTTCAAGAATGAAAACGACGGCTTTGACCTGAGCAAAGACCCGATGGCATTACAACGCCTGAAAGAGGCTGCGGAAAAAGCCAAAGTGGAGTTATCAAGCGCTTCTTCCACCGAGATTAACCTGCCTTATATCACGGCAGACCAAACTGGTCCGAAGCACTTGGTGCGCACGCTGAGCCGCGCGAAATTCGAGCAGTTGGCCGATAGCCTGATCAAAAGGACCATCGATCCCTGTAAGTCAGCGTTGAAAAACGCAGGTTACTCCACTTCCGATATCGACGAAATCATCCTCGTCGGTGGATCGACCCGTATACCGGCCATCCAGGAAGCGGTGAAGAAATTCTTTGGTAAAGAGCCTTCAAAAGGCGTGAACCCCGACGAAGTGGTTGCCCTTGGTGCAGCTATTCAAGGTGGTGTATTGACCGGCGAAGTGAAAGACGTGTTGTTGCTCGACGTAACCCCATTGTCATTGGGCATCGAAACCATGGGTGGTGTAATGACCAAACTCATCGAATCGAACACCACTATCCCGAGCAAGAAATCGGAAGTATTCTCTACGGCATCGGACAACCAGCCTTCTGTGGAAATCCACATCTTACAGGGTGAGCGCCCCATGGCCGCACAAAACCGCACCATCGGCCGTTTCCACCTGGATGGTATTCCACCTGCGCCGCGCGGTGTACCGCAAGTCGAGGTAACCTTCGATATCGATGCGAATGGCATCCTGCATGTTTCGGCGAAAGACAAAGCCTCTGGTAAGGAACAGAAAATCCGTATCGAGGCATCTTCTGGCTTAACCGACGATGAAATCCAAAAGATGAAGCAGGAAGCGGAAGCCAATGCCGAGGCGGACAAAAAGGCCAAAGAGGAAATCGATAAGCTGAATGGTGCCGATGCACTCATCTTCTCGACAGAAAAGCAGCTGAATGAGTATGGCGATAAAATCGGTGCCGATAAAAAAGCGCCTATTGAAGATGGCCTGAAGAAGTTGAAAGACGCACATGCGGCTAAAGATTTCGACGCCATCGATGCGGCTCAAGCCGAATTGCAAAACGCATGGAACGCTGCTTCTGAGGATATGTACAAGGCTTCCCAGGAAGCTGGTGCAGCCAACGGACAAGCTGGTGCAGAGGGCGGCGCGGAGCAGTCGGCAGACAATGCCGGTGATGACGTAACCGATGTTGAATTCGAAGAAGTCAAAGACGACGAAAAGAAGTAAATTTTGAGTCGTAGGTTGCGACACGCAACAACTAAAAAAACCTCGCGGGATAGACTCTGCGAGGTTTTTTTATGGTTGGTTTTCTTAACTGTTAAAACAGCTTATCGGGATACACCCCGGTATTCACCAATTTTGCAATACTTTCTTGTACAATGGGCTTATCATCCGGATAGGTAACGCCAAACCATTTTTGTGATGTAGGAAGCACCTTAAACGTTGCTTTGCCCTGTTTGATCAGTTCATCGGCTACCTTCGGAATCAAAAATTCCGATTTCGGATTATCCTCATTGGCCGGCACAAATGCTTTGAACAATTCTTCGCTCACCTTAAAAATGGCCGGTGTAAAGCCCCAGAAATTCATGGATACGCGACTGCTCCGCGGCAATTCGGTTTCCACGCCGTCTTCTTCAAAGAAAATACGCTTTTCACCATCTACTTCTTTAAAGTAGACCTTCAGTCGCTCATTGATTTCGGTCATGTTCCCTTCATCGTCTACTTTACACACCCCACGCGACACCGAGCCGTAATCAGAAAGGGTCTTGTCGATCTGGTAACCCATTAGCGAGAACTTATTATCGGTCACCTCATAGGTGAGGAACTTCGCCATTTTTTCAAATGCCTCGTAACCATAGAAATCGTCGGCATTGATCACGCAGAACGGTTCGTTGATTTGGTTGCGTGCCGAAAGGACAGCATGTGCCGTACCCCATGGCTTGGAGCGTTCAATCTGCTTATCGATACCGAAAGGCGTCAAATCATAGCTTTGGTACACGTAGTCCGTCTCAATCTTTCCGGCTAGTTTAGGCTCGAATATCTCCTTGAATTTCGGCGCAAATTCCTCACGGATAATGAAACTTACCTTTCCGAAACCGGCCCGGATGGCGTCATAAATCGAATAATCGATAATCGTTTCTCCGTTGGGCCCGAAAGGGTCTATCTGTTTCATGCTTCCGTAGCGGCTGGCCATACCGGCCGCAAGAATTAACAAGGTGGGTTTACTCATTACTTTAACTTATGATGATGAATTTGTTTCCTTCAAACGGTCAAACTTAGCTAAATTCCCGTTGATATAAAAATACCTGTGTGGCGACGACACCTCAGCGTTTCCTTTTGAACATTGCCGTTACCAAACCATTGGCAATACGGGCGAGTAGTTTCGTCGCTTCCCGCGCCAATGTCGTCGTGGCAGCCTTTTGTGCCGCCTCCAACGGCGTTTGCCGTGTACGCTGCCGAGATCTGCTTTTCGTTTCCGCTTTGGCTTCGGCAGCGCGGGCCTCCTCGGCCTCATGAGCCTGCAACTTTTCCCCGAGTATCTCTGAAGCACTCCTGCGGTCTACCGCTTGGTGGTACTTATCATACATGGGCGAAGCGCTGACCAGCTGGCTATAGGTTTGTTCATCTACGGGCCCCATTACCGCGCGCGGTGGTATCAGGTGGGTGGCCACCACTTCCGTGGGGATACCTTTATCGTTGAGCACGGTAATCAGCGCTTGCCCGATGCCCAACGTGGTAAGCACGCGGTCTATTTCGTAAAAATCCGACCGCGGATAGGTCTTTACCGTTTTCCTGAGCGCTTCCGCATCATTCGGTGTAAACGCACGTAGTGCATGCTGTACACGGTTTCCCAGTTGCCCCAATACACTTTCGGGAATATCAGTGGGCGACTGTGTACAGAAAAACACCCCTACCCCTTTGGAGCGGATAAGCCGGACAATCTGCTCCACCTGGGTGAGGAACGCCTTCGGGGCATCCTTAAAGAGTAGGTGTGCTTCCTCGAAGAAGAAGACCAGTTTCGGCTTATCGAGGTCGCCTACTTCGGGGAGGTTCTTGAATAATTGGGATAGTAAGCTCAATAGGAACGTCGAAAATAAGATGGGCTGATCTTGGATGTCGGAAATATTAAGGAGGCTGATGACGCCCTTGCCATCAATCCGGCCAAACAGGTCGTCGATCTCGAATTCCTTCTCGCCGAAAATATCCGACACGTCTTGTTGCTCTAGCGCCACCAGCTTGCGCAATATCGTACCCGAGGTGCTGCCACTGATACGCCCGTATGTATTCTTTATCTCGTCGGCTCCGGGCCCATCGGTGAGGTAACTTAGCAGCTTCTTCAGGTCGGAAAAATCGACCAGCGGCAGCCCGGTGTCTTCAGCATACTTGAACACAGCGGCCAACACGCCGGTCTGGGTATCGTTTAGGTCCAAAATCCGCCCCAGCATCACCGGACCGAAATCCTCAACAGTGAGCCGCATGGGGTTGCCTACTTTTCCGCTCAAGGAAAAAAGCTCAACCGGAAAGCCCGAGGGCTGAAACGGCCATTCCAATGCATCGCCCCGTTCCACTAGGGCCGGATTCGATTCACCCGGTTGGTGCAAGCCCGAGAGATCGCCTTTCACATCGAGCAAGAAAACGGGTACGCCCGCGTCCGACAACTGCTCGGCAATCAGTTGGAGGGTACGGGTCTTTCCTGTGCCGGTAGCTCCGGCAATAAGACCGTGCCGATTCATCATCTTGAGCGGTAGGTTCACTTTGGCCGGGGCCAGTATTTCCCCATCCAGTAAGCCGGCACCCAGAAAAATAAAAGCACCTTTAGGGCTGTAGGAGGCGGTTACTTTTTCGATGAACTTTGCTTGATTTCCCATAAAGTATGTAACAAAATGATGGTTGAAAGCTACATACTTCCTTGGGAAAATACAAATAGCAATGCATAATTATCGTTGCCGGTGCCATATATACCGATAGTTAAACCGTCGGTTAGGGGCGGTATCCCCATTGATAGTTAGCGAAATCGGATCGACCAAATCAGCGGCATTATCACTCCATTTAAAGTCAAAGCTTGCGTGGTTACCTTTCAGCCCAAGCAGTTTTCTCGGAATGGTTACTTCCAATTGATTGCCTTGATAACGATAATTTAGGTCGGCAACTTTTGACCATGGATCATCTCCACGCGTTGCATCATAGCGCATGAGCGTTGTTTTATTCCCTTCATTCACCTGCTTATTGACCACAAAATCATAACCGAACCATCCCGTTTCCGGGTTTTGATCGGCGTCGATAAGCAATAGCATCCAATTGTCGTCCGTATGCGGCGATAGCTCACCGGAAGTCTCGACATAGAAAGCGATCGATTTCCGTTGGACGGCAACCTTGCTGGTTACGATATCGTTCCGGCCGGACACGTTCGTATAATGAAGGCCTCCATATCCTTTATAGTCACGATGGGCTACATCGGCCCTGGTGTCACGGTACTCCACATCGATCTGATCCCATTCAGCGAAATCACCGTCGATGGCCACCGGATGAATCCCATATGATTCCGGAATCGGTCGGACGCCCTTATAGCGGCGAATATTCTGCGCCATTTGCATGTAGTAATTATCGGTGTAGCCTCCTTTCATGGGCTGTATGCCCCGGTTGAATTCCGCATTATATTGATCGATAAAGACAAACGGGCTTTCGCGCCGCATGAAGTTTTGCGTTTTCCCGTCTTCCGTATCGTATTTGCCCGCCGTCCATTCATTCCAATCGTTAATGTATAGAAATTGGGGGTCGGCCTGAATCGCTTCGTCCCATCGTTCCTGGAAGTAGATGCCATATCCTTCCGGATGGGTAACCGTTTTCCCTAACCAGGGTACTTCCGTTGGTTCAGGCATGTCTTGGTCGTTCAGGGGTGGTTCTCCATGTTCGCGGGTCCATGATTTTCCGATCAGTGTCGACGAATGTTGGGCCGGCGTTACCGCCGCCTGTTCCTTTTTGCCCCGGTGCCGGGAGAGCAAGCTATCCGGATCCATATTACGTACCGCCTCATTACCCAAATCGTAGCCGAAGCTCCAGTTGTCTTCGGTACCCACAAACCGTTCCCCTGCCCATTCATGATAGCCCCACCACATGGTGCGCAGCGTGAAAAAATCCTTCACCTCTTGGGTATAGTCGCTGTAAAACTCCTCCGTATAGGCCGGATCACCGTAATGGGGATGGTTGACGTCGCTTTTAGCCTTCGGGTCGTAGTGCAGATTGGGTTGCTTGGCGTCCACCCCGTTGGCGTCATATTTGGGGTTGCCATTATATAGAAGCAACGGTTTCCCATCCCAATAAAACCACAGATCGCGGAAGCGCTCAGCTTCGTAAATACGTTCGTAGAGGTTCTGCACCACAGTTATCACCGGCCCATTGAATGCCCAGAAACAAAAGCGTGGTACTTTATTCCCTTCGGCTTTCATCGCCTGCATGGTGGTGAAAAGCACTTCCCATTCTTCCCAGTAACGAACGGCATTGGTTACGTCCATCACCAATACATCGACGCCTGCATCGGCCAACATCGACATATCCTTTCGGATGACATACGCGTCTTTGCTCAGAAAATATCCCATTTCAGGTTCAGCCCAGTGGTAGGCTCCTGTTGTCCACAGGGGGTGTTTGGCATCTAACCGGGCTTCTGGATCGGCCGTCAAAATGCGCGAAACATCGGCAGCATACGGTGCCGGTAGGTCGGCACGTGCGTCGCGGTGCCAGGTGATATAAAAAATACCGACGACCCGCCGTTGGTCATTTTTTGCCGGTCCTACATCTTCAAAATCGGGCATGGTACGACCAAGCGCGTCCGAGGCAACCCATGTATCCGGATAAATATCCCGGAAGTAGGTGCTATCCCTACCGTGTTTTGCCGCCGTAACCTCCTGTGCCAACGAATAGGTATTCGCAGACAACAGCGCGAGTACAATGTATATATGAATGTGTTTCATAATGGGTTATATATCTGCCCAAGATAAATCCAATAACACGCAACGGCAACCCGCACTGTACTGAAGCGACCCGCACTGTCCTGACAGGTCAGCGTCCCGTTGTGGGGCCCAAAACCTTCAACACGCCGCTGTCATCGATTTCCATCTCGTCGATGAAGACCACCCTTTCTTTGCCCGTCTTTTTCGTACGCCCATGGTATACGCACAACATCCGCCCATCGGGCAGGAACACCACACTGTTGTGGCCCGTACCCGTTACGCTGCCACCATCCGCCGTATTCTTTTCGAGCACGGGATTGTTGGATGCTTTGGTATATGGCCCAAGGGGGTGCTCGGCCGTTGCATAGCCAACGGCATAGTTTTCGCCCGCGAAGTGATTGGCCGAATACATCATGTAGTAGGTATCGTCGTGCTTGAATGTGAACGAACCCTCTGTCCACCGCCGGTTTACCTCGCGGCTGGTCACCGATCGGCTTTCCCACTCCGCCTGCGTATCGTTCATCTCCACGGGTGGCCGTAAACATAACACCGGTTCCCCGATCACACCCGAGAAATCCGGCTTGAGCTCCACGCCATATACCCAGCTCTCTTCGATCTCATCGAACCACCCTTTCTGCCGCGCCCAGGTAGCCACCTCGCTTTCTACGGGGTGCTTATAGCAGCAACGCGAATAATACAGGAAGGTGCGTCCGTCTTCCGCAAAATAGACATTGGCATCGATGATCGGGTAGCCGGGATCGAAAAGGGGGCCGCCCGGCAGGTCGACGAAAGGCCCGGTCGGTTTGTCAGACACCGCCACACCGATTTTGAAATTTTCCAGTTCCTTATTGGGATTGTCTTTCCATTGCGCACTGTAAAACATATAAAACCTGCCGTTATGCGCATACACTTCGGGCGCCCAGTACGCACCGCCCCATGCCGCGGTGGAATCGCTCCAGCCATTTGCGTTACCGGCATGGTAAACCTGGCCTTCCGGTTTCCAGTTCACCAGATCGATAGAGGAATAAGCAGCAAAGCCGTTCTTGGCGCCGCCACCGGTACCGTACATGTAATACCGGGCTGTACCGTCGTCATAAATCACATATGGGTCGCCAAATGCCACATCCAATGGATTACTGAACCCGGCGGGGACGGTCTGCGTGCGTGTAACAGGTGGCTGCGTTACTGTTTTCTTCTTCAATTCATTTACATAGTGAAGTAAGATATGAAAGGCTGGTGTGGCCATGGCCCCATGGTCAAAACCATCCAATTCATACAGGTGTACGTCTTTATGCCCCACGAATTTCATCATCCGGTAGAAGTACGCATTTTCCTCGTACCTGCCAAGCATCTCCATTTCCCGGTCGCCGGTGATGAGCACCAACGGCGGGGCATCATTTCGAACATGGTAAAGCGGTGCGTACTCATCAATGATGGGTTGCGTATCTTTTATTCCCCGCTCCGCACGAACGGTCATATGGGTGATGGCATGCCCGCTGAAGTCGACGATACCAGCCAGTTTATCGGCATCTTCACCATATTTCTGCAGCCACGATTTGTCCAATCCTACCATCGCCACCAAGTATCCACCCGCCGAATGGCCGGAGATCATGATTTTCGTTGGGTCGCCACCGTAATCGGCAATGTGCTCGAACGTCCAGGCCACCGCCGCGGCGGCATCGTCTATATAGGTCGGGGCTTTCACCTTCGGGCTTAGCCGGTAATTGACGGCGACCACCGCCAGCCCCTTTTCTTTCAATTCATTGGGTATGAATTTCTGGCCGCCGGTGATCCCACCACCGTGGAACCAGACGACCGTAGGGAAACCTTCGGTGTTTTCGGGGTAATATACATCCAATACGCACCGCTCCTTGGCATAGGCATCATCGCTATCACCGCGATAGTTAATAGCTTCGGCGAGGTGATAGGTTGTCGTATTGGGGGTTTGTTGGGCGTGTGTGGCAAACACCAGGGCAACCAAACACCAGCCCATCAGCAGATACTTCTTTTTATTTATAATCATATCAAAATTCTGGTCGTTAAAAATACATCATGCAAACGGAAATGGGAAATGATCAGGAATTACCGATTATTAGCCGGACGTGGTGGCGTCGCTCCGGGGTGCTGCGCCAATATGGCCTTGAGCGAATCGCGCACAGCCGGTTGTTCATCCGATATATTGTTGATTTCCATCAATCCGTTGTTATAATCGTACAATTCATATTCCGCGGGCGCTGAGGCATCCCCCATCTTGCGCCACTCCACCAGCCGGTAACGTTCGGTCCGGATCGCCCTGCCCAACCGGCCGCCCCGTGGGAAGCAATGGTAGGCATGATCACGGACGCTCGTTTCGGGGTCGTTGAGTACGGGCACCATGCTGAGCCCATCGAATGGCTGTTGCACGTGTGGGGCAGGCAGGCCAGCCATTGCTACCAGTGTGGGATAGATATCTACCGTTTCGGTGAGCTGCGCCGTGTGCGAACCGGGGTGGCCCACTCCCGGTCCGGCGATAATCAATGGAATGTTGTTGGCCAATTCGTAGTTCACGTGTTTGGTCCACATGCCCATTTCGCCCAGCATGTAGCCGTGGTCGCCCCACAGGACAACGATGGTATTCTCGTCAAGTTCCAGTGCTTCCAATTCGCTCAATACCGTCCCGATCTGACTATCCACATAGCTCACCGCAGCATAGTAGCCGTGTATCAGTTTCCGGCTGAGGCTATCTGGGAAGGGTTCTTCCGTTACTTTTGTTGGCAGCGGCACGTATTGGTCTATTTCGTCACCATATTTCACTGCATAAGGCGGTGCACCTTCCGGCCGGGTGGTCAATGTGGGCAGTGGCAGCTTATCCGCGTCGTATAGGTCCCAATATTTTTGGGGCACCGAAAACGGAAGGTGTGGCCTTGCGAATCCTACCGCCAGGAAAAACGGCTTTTCGGTTTCCGATTTCAGCGCCCGTAGCCGGTCGACGGCCCGTGCCGCCACGCGGCCGTCGGCATAGGCACTATCGGCCACATCCGGCGATTCCCACGCCAGTCCTCGAGGAAGTGACCGGGAGTATCCCCACTCCATATTGGAAAACAGGGCTTCTTCGCGGGTCAGTCCCTCCTCCTTACTCGCAGGTTCAACATACTCAATCACTAAGTCCTTATGGTGCGGCACACTCCATGATGCCGTATCGCCATAGGTGCCGTGGCCGATGTGGAACACCTTACCCATCGATTCGGTATGATAGCCATGTTGCTTGAAATATTGCGGTAGGGTTACCGCGTCCGGGTACGGATCGCGGAAGTCACGTCCGAAATGGTAGATGCCTGATGAGGTAGACCGACTGCCCAGCAAAAGATTGTATCGCGAGGGTCCGCAGACCGCTTGGTTGCAATATGCCCGTTCAAACAGCAATCCGTTGGCGGCCAGTTTATCCAAATTGGGTGTAAGGGCTATCGGGTCGCCATAGGCGCCGATAGCGGGCCGGAGATCGTCGACCATGATGAGGAGTACGTTTGGTTGCGTGGGTTGGTCGGCCATTGTGCAAGCCCCACTAGCCAATACCGTTAAACTTGCGGCGCATAACAACGGTAGCCGCTGCCGCCTATGGCGTCTTTTATCATTCATTATATCTATCGTTAGCTGTCATCATGGGAATATCCCGTCAGAATATGTAGGGAGCCACTGGCCCCTTGTGTTCGCCGTTATTAGTCGGCGCGCTCAAATTTTCCGGACCGGTCTCATGGTCACCCTGTTCTTTCCGGATGGCTGCCATTTCTTCCCTAAACTGTGCCAGCAAGTCGGCGAACGCTGGGTCCGCGGCCAGGTTCACACGCTCCCAAGGGTCGGCTTGTACATCGTACAGCTCTTCAGTGGGGCGGTTGTGATACCGCCAAAGCACGGCTGCGGCCTGTGGGTTTCGGAACGATGCTATGCGCCATGATGGCCAGTATTCCCGACCGCCGTCGTGGTCGGTCGCTTTATCCATATGGGTGTTGTACAAGATGTCGGGCGCGATGTTAACGATGTATTTATAGCGGTCCGTGCGCAACATACGCATCGGCGAACGGTTCATGGTCCGGTCGCCCGTGTGGGACGCGAAGACCCTTTCACGGTGTTTGGCCTGGGGGTTCTCCAGTACGGCCAGAAAGCTCCGGCCATCGATGTTATCGGCAGGCTTTCCGTGGGCAATCGCCACCATGGTCGGCGCAACGTCCACGTGCGACACCAAAGCAGCGGTACGCACTCCGCCTTCAATATGTTCCGGCCACCGCACCATTAATGGTACCTGTACACCGTAATCGTACAGTCCCCATTTCCCAAATGCCCACTGCGGGCCTTGGTCGGCCGTAAACATTAAAATCGAACGGCTGGCCATTCCATGCGCATCTAGCAGGTCCATCAGCTTACCCACATTGGTGTCCATCTTCGTGATGTCAGTGTAGTATCGCGCCCGGGCGCGACGTGTATCGTCGGTATCGATATGGATAGGCGGAATGTCCACCTCCTTGGGGTTATAGGTCGGTGTTTCCGGCCAAACGACGTGTGGGCTGTGGTCGGCCACGATCAGCACAAATGGTTTATCCGCCCGCTGCTGCCCCAGCCACTCGTTTACCGGGGCCAAATTCAGGTCGTAGAATAGGCCGGGCTTTTCTTCATGCCCTTGTTCGGGGACATTGGTGCCTTCGATGCGCTCAAAGGGGAACACCTCCTGTGGGCCTACATGGAGCTTACCGGCAATGGCCACCCGGTAACCTAGCGCTACGAGCCGTTGCACCATGGATGTCGTCCCGGTTTTCACGCCCGAATGGTTACCATGTGCCCCATGTTTCATGGGGTACATGGCCGTAAACAGGGAGCTTCTTGACGGGCCGCAGGTCGGGGATGCCGCAAAAGCACGGTCGAATACCAACGATTGGCGGCTCAGCTTATCCAGATTGGGTGTGTGGACGATGTCGTTTCCGTAAGGCCCGATATCTTTCACTCCCAAGTCGTCCGCAATAAAAATGACCATGTTCGGAAGCGGTACCCGTTCCTGCATATACGCTACCGTCAGCCAACAGGCAAATACGATGGAAAGTGCTAGTTTCTTTTGCATTTATTTGGTTATAATCGTCCGTATCACAAAGGTAGTGCAAATGCGTCTTTATACAACCACCCTATGTTACCTCTTTCCAGTCCTATTATATCATTTTTATTCATATTGATGTGGGTTTTATGACACGGGGCAGCTGCAAGCACGATTAAAAAAAACCGTTACCCATCACAATGACAGGTAACGGTTAGCGATAAGGCATTTTTCTACTACTTACCTCAATTTAACAACCTGCGAATAAATCGCTTGGTCTTTACCAACGGGTCGTAAGCCTACGCGGGCGTATAATGCCCGGCCCGACTGGAAGTCTTCATTATTGGAGAGATCAATCGATCCGGTGAGGGTGCTGCCAGCCGTCGCGTCATCGATATCAACCCGGGCGGTGTATGAAACATCATCCACAAACGATGTTTTACCCACTAAAATCATCACATACTCAATATCTCTACCACCTGCCACTTCGTTGACTTGAAAAGAAGCGTTAGCGCTATTACCCTCCAGCGATAACTGCACGTTTGACAAGGTATAGAATGGCGTCACCTCGATATCGACGTTCGCCGTACCTTTCACGTTAATGACGGTCGTATCGCGATCGTTTACCCATGGGCCATTATTATCCCGGGTCACCAGTTTATACTCGCCATCAAACAATTTGGCTTCGAACGAACCGTCTTGGCTCACATATACGGGAATAGGGTCTCGCGACTCAAAGCCGTCCTGGTAAAGTTGGAGCTGTACCGCTTCACCCGTACCACGGACGCCGATAGGTTCTCCGTTGTAAACGACCCGGCCAACCAATTTAGATTCCGGAGCGTCGTAATTATCCAATCCGCAACTGCTTACCGCAACTATCGCAGGAAGCAACAACATATTCAAATATTTTTTCATTATCGTTATCATAAAGATTATTGAAACGGGTTTAAAACAATCTTCGGGTTCGCATTCCGCCAATCTAAGTTGATGAAATTGTAATAATTCCTCAACTCGAAATTGCGCGGGTGCAGAGAGCCACTAAACACCAAGCGATCGAATACGTATTTCCCATCGTTCGGTGTGCCTGGGGCCACCACCAAATAGGGGAACAGGGCATATTGTTGGGCCGTCGGACTGTTCACCACTCCGTTCCAAACCACATGTGCCCTGCGGAACCGCTTCAAATCCCAATACCGGTGGTTCTCAAACGCAAACTCTACCCGGCGTTCCTGTATGATGTCATTCACGGTAACGCTTGTTAACGGCTGTATTCCTGCGCGTGCACGTACCTGGTTGATGTAACCTACGGCTACCGATTGTTGATTCAATTCCATGGCAGCCTCCGCAGCGATCAGCACCGCTTCGGCAAATCGGAAACGTGGAAACCACATCTCGCTGTTTCGCCCACGGGTGGAAGCCCCAGCAGCCTCATCCAAAAACTTACGGAAGAAGAACCCGGTTTTATTAACGTACTGATCGTTATTACGGACAGGTCCATTCGCGGAAGTAATTAATCGGCCGGCAGCATCCCGCTCGTCCGACTGGCCGACTACGGTTTGCCACGAACCGTTGTTCCATACTTTTTGGCCCGCTTGCAAGGGCACGGGCGATCCCTTAAATAAGGCATTCGGTAGAATGACCGTTCCACCTAGCCGTGCATCTTTGTTCGCAAAGGCATCCAATGGATCATCGTAAAAGACGTAGTCCCCTTGGTTATCCCGGATGTGGATATCGCCATTTCGATCGTCGGCGTATTCGAAATCTTCCACCAAATTCAAGATTGGGCCAGCATAGGCGCGGTCGATATCTTCAGCGTGCGAACCGGGAATATTCCGCGTTGTGAAGGGTGTCTGTTGCCCAGATCCGGGATAAATCCGATCATGAGCCCAGATGACTTCTTTATTGTTGTCTTTTACACTTAACGCTTCGTAGAAATTCCGCTCCAGATCATCCGGCTTGTTTAATTGCAACTCATACGGACTATCATCAATCACTACCTTTGCCGCAGCCAAAGCCTGCTCGTAATACCCTGCTGCACGATCAGCTGGGATGCCTACCTCGCCACCCGGCGTGGTAATCGGGCTCGCCATCTTGTTGTTGTAATTTGCAAGCGAACCCGCATAAATCGCCGCACGCGCTTTCAGCATCAACGCTACCCATTGGTTAGCCCGAGCTGAATGGGTGTTGGTCTCATCAGACAACAAAGGAGTTATGGCTTCGCACTCTTCGATGATGTAGTCATATATTCCCGCTTCGGTAGAACGTGGATATTGCAACGCCGTAATATCCATGCCACTTTCATACTCAAATACCTCATCGCCCACGATGGGCATGCCCCCCATGCAACGTGCCATATTGAAATAGGTCCAGGCCCGGAGGAATCGAGCTTCGCCTTCGTAAACGAGCTTTTCTTCTTCATCAACTGCCGTTGATTCACGTAACCCTTTCAAAAACTGGTTAATGTTCCGTATCAACGTGTAATCATACACCCGCCAAAGGTCATTTTCGTAACCTTGTATATTGTCTGGTCCACCATCCGACCTGCCTGCCTCATCCAGGATGGTATACGCATAGTCGTTGCTGATGTGTTGCCCCCAACTTACCCGGCCGTAATAATTGGCCAATACCGAACGGATCATCACCTCGTCGCCGAAAATCTGATCTTCGGTCATAATGGTGTCGGGCTGGCGTTCGAGGAAGTCCGAACAGCTGCTGAGGCAAGTAAGTCCACCCGCTAACACCAACGTTTTAAATATGGATTTATTTAAATTTTTCATGTTTACTTTTTGATTAAGGCGTCGCGCCGTTAAAACTTCACATTCAACCCGAAATTGAGGATCCGCATCGTCGGGTAACCTAATCCATTATTATCTTGCATCTCCGGGTCGATACCAATCAAGTTGGTGAGGGTAAGGAGATTTTGCCCTGAAAAATACACCCGGACACCGGTAATGGAAATGGGCTCCAATATGCGCTGAGGCAATGAATAACCGAAGTCCACATTCCGAAGTTTGATGTAACGGATATTTTGTTTCCAGAAGTCGCTGTTTTCGTAGTTGCTGTGATCACCGTTGCCAATCAGCAGCATCGGGTACTCACCGGGGATCAACTCACTGTTGGCATCAAAGATATCGGACAGCTTCCAAGCACCATCAATATAATACTGGGGCATGTTGCCTCCGTTCTGGAAGGGGGTACGCATTTCCCATTCCTTATAGAACGTATACATGGCTCCCCCAGAGAAATCGAGCCCTAAGTCAAATCCTTTATAGGCGAAGGCAAAATTGAGCCCAAAGTTAAGGGCAGGCGTCGCATCTTGGCGGTAGCCTATGGGTCGCCAATCGAGCTCATTTATGACCTTATCGCCGTTCAGGTCTTTGTATTTTATATCGCCCGGGCGTAATAGGCGATTCCCGTTGCCGTCGTTATCGATCGGCCATGCGGCAATTTCTTCCCAACTTTGGAATTGTCCATCAGCTTGCAATCCCCAATTGAGGTGACCATAACGTTGTACGAGCGAGTTACGGTACACATCCCACGAGTTGCTAAAGCGCGGCTTATACCGATCCCAATCAAAGAAACGGGAAAAGGTGACGTTACCAGCCAACGAATAGCTCCATTCGCCTGCTTGATCGGCCCAGCGTACCACGGCTTCATAGCCCCGGTGCATATCGGAATTCAAGTTTTCATTAGGCAACTCGAAGCCGGCTTCGGTAGGCACCAATACGTCATAACGTGAGGCTGGAAGGCCCGTACGTTTACGTTGGAAGAACTCTACGGTGGTGGTTAACCGGTGCTGGAGGAACGACGCGTCAAAACCCACGTTGAGCATCTCGGCGCGCAGCCACGACAGCGTGGTTACCGGAAGGCCGCGCGGCTGCGTACCCACCAGATATTGACCGTCGATTACCGACGAAGCCACATCCACCCAATCGCCATCGGCGTTCCGATACCGTTTGTAATTATAGCCGCTCAAGTAATCGAACGGATTATAGCCATCGGTATTGTCATCACCGACTAACCCGAACGATCCCCGTATCTTCAAATCATTGACAATGTTTGCGATTTTACTATCTTGCCAAAACGATTCTTGTGAAATCCGCCACCCTGCGGATGCCGCCGGAAAGAAACCCCAGCGGTCATTCGTGGGGAATTTCCATGAACCGTCATACCGACCCAATAATTCCAACAGGTATTTTCCGTTGTAATCGTAATTAACCTTCCCGATATACCCTAATCGCGCTTGCGGATTGTCTCCTTCATCATCATAAGTGTCCATAGTTTCGTAATCGATCAGCTCCAGAGCGTTCGCCGTCGGAATGGAATGCACCCACGTCGTCGGCGTTTTACGGAGAATACTCTCCACACCGCCAATGACCGCTAGGTTATGGTTACCATATGACTTGGTGTAGTTTAACTGCACGTTGGATGTAATTTCTTCCACATGTCCCATCCTACGCTCACGCCAAGGATTGTTGTTTTCAAAATCGACTTCATACGTATCTTCAGCTTCATTATACTTATATAATTTATACGTATATTCATGGTTGTCCATCCGCTGATTAGCGAAGTAGTAGCCTACCAATGCTTTGGCTTTCAATCCGTCAATGATATCATATTCCGCATCGAAATTGAGCTGGCTAACCCGCCAGGTCTCCGTCCGCTCGCCCGACAATTCATAATTCAGCCAGCCGAAGTTTGTGCCGGGGTCGGTGGAAGTCAATGCCGGGTAGTCCGGATTATCGTTTGCGAAGGGCCGTACCGTGGGCAAGTTGCGGAACGTAGCGAAACGTGGCAGCCAAAGGTCGTCACCCCCCGGCACACCGGGGTTTCTGCGATACTCGTGCCGTGCGTTGTAGCTAGCGCCCACACGGAATCGATTGGAAATCTGGGTGGTGATATTCATTTGCACATTGGTCCGTTTGAAACCGCCGTAGTTGACAATCACATCGTTCTGATTGAGGTGGCCCAAGCTGAAGTAATAATTGATTTTATCGGAGCCTCCCGAGACGTTGGCATTAAGGTATACCTGCGGTGAGGTCTCCCAAATATAGTCGTACCAATCAAATGGTACATAGCCTTTTTCCGTACCTTGGCGCCATTTCGCCAGGTCTTCCGCATCATAACGATAGTCCTCAACGCCCTGCACCGTTTCGGATTGGATGTAGCTCTCTACAAAGCTCACCGCATCCGCAGGCTGTGGAAAGGTGGATAAGTTCTGGAAACCGTAGTTGGATGTCAGGCTGATCGTGTTTTTCGTATTCCGCTTGCCTCGCTTGGTGGTTACCACGACAACGCCGTTCGCCGCCCGTACGCCGTAGATCGCCGCCGAGGCATCTTTCAGCACGGAGATGGATTCGATATCGTTAAAATCCAGGTTATTGAACTGACCTGCATCCTTCTGTACGCCATCGATAACGAATAGCGGCTCTCCCATGTTCCGGATTTGGATATTGGTAGCTGATCCCGGACGTCCATCGGTTTGCCGGAAGTTCAGTCCGGGGATCTTACCCACCAGTGCGCCTGAAGTCGTGGAAGACAACGATCTGCTGATATCGTCTGAACTGATGGTCGAAATCGCGCCGGTCAACGTCTCTTTCTTCTGCGTCATGCCGAACCCGGTTACCACCACCTCTTCCAATGATTCAGAAGATTGTGTCAGGTCGACAGACAGGTCGTTGGCATTGGGCTCCACCCCCATCACGGCTTGGTCATAACCGAGGTAAGTCACCAATAGCGAGTCGCCATTAGATGACACCTCGATGGTAAACGTACCATCGGCCGAACTCGATGTGGTTTGCTGACTGGCCAGCGCCTTGATGGTCGCATTGCCGATTGGCGTACCACCCTCCGCGTCCCGCACCGTTCCGGTAATGGAACGGGTCTGGGCCATTGCTGTGGATAGTCCGACGCACCACAGCAATGTCACAAGTAAGAACTTACTCATAGTTTGTTGTTTTGTTTTAATTGTTATAAATTGTATTGATTAAACCCGCATTCGACTATTCGCTCACCCGCAACCCGAGATCGGTTTATTTTGGTTTGATAGCACGTTTCCCCAGATGGTATAACTGCGTTTATCACAAAGGTAGCCGCATGTATCTTCGGAAAACCACGATATCGTACCTTTTTATAGTCAAATTATATCTCCGAGTACCGGCAAAAAGAGGTTACTATGGGTATAGCCGGCGGGTCTGGTGGAGCTGCTCGATACCCATGCGTTCGTCGAAATCGCACAGCAATATGCCGAAGCAATGGCGAGCAACTGCCGTACCGATGCCCTGCCATATTCGAACCAATCCCGAGCGGCTAATGGACGCCTCGCGCTCCATCTTCTTACGGAATCGCCTTCGGAATGGCTTCGGTGCTTGGTTTGGACTTCGACTGGGCTTGGTTTGGACTCGGACTGGACTCCGTTTGGCGCCGCCAGTCTAAGCGCAGTACAAGGCAGCATGGAGGGTAAACTTACCTCCGAAGCCGACCCGAAGCCGACCCGAAGCGGTCTCCAGCACGACCCCAATCCGATCCCTGCCCTGCCTTACCCTTTCCCTGCCCCAATGCGCCTTTCTCCCGCTATGCATCCGCTTACCCTTCGCTAAAGTGCCGCTGGCGGGGCCATTTACCGAGATATATGCGACACATATGGGGATAGGACCTGTGCGTGGTGCTTCCGTATGCATTTCACCTACAGGCGTACCGGTACCCGAAAGGCTCCGCATCATGGTCGGGTCTTCGTGCTGTACTCCGGCCATCACCTTGCTGTTTCGCTGCTGAAAACAGCACGCGGAACCCTAGGGGAAAGCTCGTACATACCCAAGAACACCGCAGCAGTCTGGGAGCGGTCACGGAGCGGTCCCGAAGCCGTATTCGAAACGGCAGTTGTTCTATCAATATGTCTATCGGCTACCTTTATACAGGCACGTATCCACCGTTTAAAAATTGAGTACCGATTGGGTTTCTCCCGGTCAGGTAAGTGTAACCGACCCTCGGTGAAATTTATAGTTTAAGATCCGATTGCCCTGGAATTGCACCCTCTGTATAACACGGAGATAAAAATATTTAGTAATTTTGAATCATGGGATATTTAATCTTACATCCGGACAGCAGCGAAAAGCTAACGGCAATCAAGGCCGTATTGAAAGCCCTAAAGGTTGATTTTGAGGAAAGCAAGCAACTTACAATGCCGATTTGTGTCGAAAATGACTGAAAAGCAAGCACGACGTGATGGTTAAATAAAAAACTTTATATGCAGACATTATCATTGAAAGAACAGGTTCAAAAAGGTTCGGATGCAGTGCGGGCATTACGGGCAAAACGGCTTAACCAAGGTTTGCCCTTCATGATTAATGTAAAGGGGATGGACAATGCGACCTGTTACCTCGAATATCCCGATGGCAGTATCCACTTGGTGCGGCAAGCACCGAATGGCACCGATTTCGAAACGATTTATGTACTTTCGGTAGCTGAATCGAAAAAACTTAAAGAAAAACTGAAATTGATGGATGCCTAACCTATTTATCATTACTGGCTCTAACGGTGCGGGAAAATCCACCGTCGGTTTGCCATATTTCCCAGATCATATCAACGATATTTTTGATGGGGATAAATTATACCTGCAAAAGCGCACCGAACTTTGGAAATCGGGTCTCCGCGTCCAAAAGGAGTTAACATTGCAAGCATCTGAATTTGTAGAACAATATTTTTCGGCATTGGTCGCAAAGGCTTTGGATACAGGTGCTGACTTTGCATACGAAGGTCATTTTTCCCGGGACGAAAGCTGGCATGTTGTTGAGCGGTTCAAACAACGGGGGTATCTTGCATATTTGATATTCTTCGGCTTGGATAACCCTCCGCTTTCTGCAAATCGAGTACTTATCCGCGCCAACGAGGGAGGCCATTCCGTGGATTCATTGACGCTTAGAGAGAATTTCTACGGCAATTTAAGGCAGGTAAACGACCGGTTTACTTTATTTGATTCACTAAAGGTAGTCGATACGTCTGAAACGGAACATAAAGACTTGGTTGCGATAGAAAATGGACACATAATTGATGCTTTACCCATTCATGAACAACCGGATTGGTTACTGGTACATATGCCAGCTATAGCAGCGAAAATAAGAAAGTTACCGGAATCATTGCCATAGAAAAAAAATCCGCCAGCGTCATCCCCGAGGGATCGGCGCTGGCGGAAGGCAGGTTAAAAAAACAGGTTAAATTACCATTCGATGGACTGGTCCTCGTCTGGAATCTGGGTATTCAATTGACGTTCTAAAATCAACGATCCGCTCACCTTGTAATTGATATCGACACTAGGAACCATGGTGTAATCGGTAAACTGGTAGTCGATGTTATTGATCGTTATATACCGATGTAGCAAATAAGGGCGAACGGCATCCATCTGCTCCGTGATGGTATAGCTGGCATCTTTATTGACCACGAACTTCATATCTGGATTATCGGCGCTAAAAGTCACTCCACCCGTTTCACTGAACGTTGCGTAGACCTTATACAGACGCCGGTCTTGCCGTTCTTCATCGATATTGCCGGCATAGAAGAAAATCGTGCTTTCATCCACCACATAGCTGCGGATTTCACTTTTAACGATGGGGGTTTCATCTTCGTAACCTTCCATGCTTGTTTTCAAGGCGGTACCGCTATAGGTGCCTGAATAATCATTGAAGGGATTAACACGCAAAAGTGCTTTCCGGTAGTGTTTCCGCGGATTGGCCTGATAATTATAAGACGGATCATCCGTAATTGTCAACGGGAGCACCCACTTCTCTGTCATATCGATATCCTTGAGGGTAAAATCGATGGCTAACAATGCGGTGCTTTCCCCTGCCTGCACATCAACCGTCGGTGATATGCTGAAATACTCATTGGTTAACTCCCTATAATAAAAGTCTTCCCGGTTCTGGAAACGCTCATAGTTCAGCACATCCAGTGTATCGGCATCTACCGCAATGTGCACCGTCATCCCCTTGTCTATCGTGGTAGACCCACTAACCACTAGCGGTTGTTGAAAAACGGTTTTCTCATCGCCTTTGTATCGAACATAGATATTGGATATCCCTTCGTTCGTGAGGGGTGCCTTAAACGACACCAGGTGTTTAAACTGCTCGTCTTTCCATTCGTCGTTGCAGGCACCGCAGAGCACCAACAGTGAAAATAGAAAGGGCGCTATATGTAACTTTTTCATCAGCGTAATTTTTAGTAGGTCCTTATTAATCATTATACGTCCATCCCGGATTTTGTGTAAGCCGGTGGTTGCGTTTCAGCTCACTATGGCTGATCGGCCAAAACCACATCTTATCTGAAAAGGTGGTTTTGAGGGCCCACACCGCTACGGGCTGGTGGAAAAGATCCCGTTCATTTTCATTCATCAGGATATTGCAACCGTAAACAGGCAATGCTTCTTCTACCGGGGCATCCATCCAACGGCGCAGGTCGTAATAGCGTTTCCCTTCTCCCATCAGCTCGATAAACCGTTCCCGTTTCAATGTTTTCCGCAACTCGTCTTTACTGCTGTACACATCAGCCGGGTAATCGGGCACGCCACCACGGATGCGGACAGGGTGAACACCACGTTGTATCTGGGTGATATCGCGACTGATCGTATAATTGCTGCCACGCCACGACGGGATGGTGTAGGAACCATCGAGCTCATTCAGTGCCTCCGCGTACATGAGCAGGATATCGGCATAGCGAATAGCAGGCTCTGCTTTGGGGACGATACGGCTGATGGCCCCGCCCTCGTAGGTATCACTCGGGTGAACAAACTTCTTAACCCCGAAGCCGGTGCGCAACCAGTATGCATTGGATGAGTTGAATCCATTTCCGCGGTCATCATCGCGGTAATAGAATACCTGCTGGTTCCGGTTCCGCTCTTGTGTTTCGTTGAGCAGGGTCCAGAAACTGCCATTATAGGCCACCGATGCATAGAATCGAGGTTCCCGATTGGCATATTGCAACGAAACACCGGGCCGCAACGGCCGGTAGTTGCCGGCGTCATAGTCCTCTTGGGTTACGTAGCCACCTACGCGGTCGGAACCGTCACCGCGACCGATTTCCTTGTCTTTCCCCGGGGCGTCTTCCCCGTTGTTCATGTAATAGGCGTCGACCAACTTTTGTGTTACGCCATGGGTATTCCAACCCGTTGCCGAGCGGGGCAACTGGTGCGCCACCATGGCAGCGATGCTTTCGCCACCTTGGTTGTTACCTCTGGTAAAGATCAACTCGGGGTTTCCGGAGGCTTGCAACGTACCATCAAATACTTGCGCATAAGACTTGGCGGGGTCGATATTTGCCCAGCCTTCCGGCCAGCTTTTTTCTGAAAAATTGTTGTCTGCCGGTGGTATCACCGTAGCGTCATCGCCCGTTTCCTGTATAGGTACCCAATAAAGTTCGTATACGCCGAGTTCGATCACGTCCCGGGCAGCGGCCGCAGCCTTTGCCCACTTTTCTTCGTTATAGTCGGCCGACAGCAACCGGTTCCCTGCATCGTCGGTCAGTGTGGCGGCAAAGCCTGCCGTATTGCCATTGGCCAATGGGCTTGCGGCATAAAGCAACGCTTTGGCACGGGTAGCCAGTGCCGCGCCACAGGTTGGGCGGGCCGAGCCGTCCTGACCGCGCGTCATGCCCAGCGTTTCCATTTCTTTTGCGGCTTGCAGCATTTCTGTGGCGATGTATTCGGCACATGCTTCATACGTGCTACGCGGGATGGCCAGCTCATCATAGCTCTGCGTGTAGTCCAACCCTTCATCGGGCAGCAGCGGAATAGGGCCGTATTTGCGGAGCAGCAACCAGTACAGGTAAGCCCGGGCAAACCGTGCCTGCCCGCGATAATCAGCAATCTCCACGTCAGACATCTCCGTATTCATGTGCACGTTGTGAATCAGTGTGGTGGCATTTCGGATGCCCCGATAACATTGTATCCACGTACCCTGTTTATCGTTCTCGTTATAATCCCCCATCTTGAACATGTTGTATGACAGCTCGTTCTTTGAGGGGTCATAGTCACTGTCCCGATCGCCGTAGTACATGTCGTCGGCAAAACTATGGGGCGTGAAACCTTTACTCGCCACGTCTGCGTTTATGCCCGCGAATTCTGCAAATACGTGAGCCAACCACTGTTCGGTGTATACCTTGCTCGAAAACACTTTTTCGACCGTGAGCCGGTCTTTGAAATACTGGTCCGACTCAAGGTAGTCCTTGTTACAGGAAGAAATGATGCTAGTGCCAAGCACCAACAATAACATACAATATATCTTCTTTTGCATCGCTTTTGATTTTATAGGTTAACACTGATCCCGAGTGTAACGGATTTGGGCAACGGGTAGTCTTCCCCTCTGGGGCTGCCCAGTTCGGGGTCCCAAAGCTTAAATGGTGACCAGGTAAGCAAATTGGTACCGACCAGGAAAATGCGGATATTATTGGTTCTTATCCGGCTAACCAGTTGCTTCGGCAGCGTATAGCCGATATCAACTGTTTTCAAACGGATATACTGCCCGTTGCGCAACCAGTATGTTGAAGCCCTGAAATTGTTGGGGTTAGCCCCATAACTGAGGCGTGGATAGGAAGCATTGGGATTTCGGTGGCCGGGTCACCGGAAATATCGGCCGAAATCCACCGGTTATCGCCCATCATTCCTTTCATTACCTGCCCCCACTCCCCTTCACTGAAGGCATATACGGTCTTTCCGTAAATAAAGAAGGTGGATTTACCGGCGCCTTGGAAGTGCACATTAATGTCCAATCCTTTCCAGCTGGCCGACGCCCCCAGTCCATAGATCAGGTTCGGCCGTCTCGTCGCACCGATTGCTACGCGGTCGCCATCGTTAATCACCCCATCGCCATTGATATCCTTATATTTGATATCACCGGGCTGGTAGGGCCCGAACGTTTGCGTAGGGCTATTGCGGATGTCGTCGTAATCTTCAAATAAACCTAAGGCCACCAACCCCTTCGCCTGATCTACACGGTAGCCTTTTTCATTCTGATACGGATACACGTTGTTCTCCTCATCCCTTTCGAGAACCTCGTTTTTGCTGTAGGTGATGTTACTCCGTGCCGTCAGGTTTACCGCGCCCACTTTCTGCTTATATTCAAGACGGCCGTCGAAACCACGGGATTTCACGGCGCCTACGTTGGCCCTTGGGTTACTTTCTAAACCCACCATGGCCGACAAAAAGTTCCGTTGCATATAAATCCCTGTCCGTTCTTCGTCGAAGAAATCCAGGTTGGCGATCACCTTGTCTCTGAAGAGGGCAATATCGAAGCCGAGGTTATGTTTGACGGCCATTTCCCAGGTAACATAGGGAGAAGCCACCTGGCTGTACCGCATGCCGCCGAAGTACCTGCTATAACCGTAGTCTGCCCACTGGTATCCACCTTCTGGTATCCAGTTTCCACCATCAAAACGTCCAATTTCTGAGAGTGTGTACAAATAAGGGAAGCGTTCGCCCCCACCTAACTGGTCATTACCCACCTTTCCCCAGGAATAACGGATCTTGAACATATCCAACCACGCTACATTGTCTTTAATAAACGATTCTTCAGACACGTTCCAAGCCCCTGAGATTGCCGGGAAAAAGCCGTATTGTTCGCCTACGGCGAAGTTTTCCGATCCGTTATACCCAAAGTTGAAATCGACAAAATAGCGGTATTTGTAGTTATAGGTGAGGCGCCCGGCCAGACCTTGGTTTCGCCGGGATATACCATTTTTGATATCGCCACCGATACCGACAGTTTGTACAAACGCATCGCGCGTAAACCGGGCCACAGCCCCCACATTATGGTCAGTTGCTATGCTTCGGTCGTAATTGATCATCACGTCGACGAACTCGCGCCGGTTGCCACTGGAACTACTGGCCTGAAACATTTCACTGGGGTCGGATACATGGCTGAAAACCAACTCGCCATTCTCGTTGCGCGCACGCTCGGCACGCCACTGTTCGGGCCATTTCCGGCGTTGGATATTGCTGTCGTTGTTCGTGTCGAACCCAACAATTCCGCGGGCACGGAGGCCTTTCGTGATGAAGTCAAAATTCTGCTCGATGGTGATATTAGTCTGTATGTTGTTTCCCCAATTCTCATTGAACCCGGTTTGTGTAGCCACCACCCAGGGGTTCGTCTGGTTTCCGGTACCAATTGCCGGCACGTAGCCGTTGGAATACATCACCGGTGTGCGTATCGGCGAGTAGCCGAAAAGAACACCCCAGAAATCATTATCGCCCAAGCCCGGGCTATTGCGTTTACTGAGCGAGCCTGCAACACCGACTTTCAACAGCGTCGACCGGGTGATGTCAATATCCGCATTCAACCGGTAGTTCCAGCGCCGGTAGTTGGCGTTGGTGTTGTAATCGTCCTTTAATGTTTCGTCAATTTTATACATTCCGCCTTCCTCTACGTAGCTGCCCGAGGCAAAATAGCGTGCTGTGGACCCGCCGCCGCTCATGTTTAGATTAGCGCGATAGGTCATGGCACCATCTTTCAACAGCAGGTCTTTCCAGTTGACATTGGGATACAAATCGGGATCCAGCCCTAAGCGCAGGATTTCCAATTCTTCGGGCTGATAAATTGGCTCGAAGTTACGGGTGATACGTGACTCGTTCAACAGGTTTGCATACGTAAACCCATCTTCGAACTCGGGTGTAATGGTCCGCGTGTTGTAGATGGTCTCATCTTTGAAGTTGATATTGATCTTCCCCTCCTTACCCCGTTTGGTTGTAATCAGGATTACCCCATTTGCTCCCCGCGACCCATAGATTGCCGTAACCGCCGCATCTTTCAATACCGTGAAGGTCTCGATATCTTCGATATTGATTTCGTTGAGGTCGCGCTCGATATTGTCGACCAACACCAGTGCTCCTGTACCGCCGCCAAACGTGGATATCCCACGGATCCAGAACTCCGAGATGTTCTTTCCCGGCTGCCCCGATTGCATCATGGCCAGCACGCCCGGTACGTTTCCGGCCAACGCATTCGATAAGCTCGACGTAGGGTTTGATTTCATGTCATTGACATCCACCGTACTGACGGCACCTGTCAGCGTTAACCTCGATTGCGGGCCGGTGCCTGTCACAACAACTTCATCCAGTACACTCATCTCCGATTCTTTGAGCGTTATATCGACAACGAAATCATCCTTAACCAATATTTCCTGCGCATCGTAGCCGACATAAGAGAAGGTCAGCTTCTTATAGCGCTCCATACGGATACTATACGTACCGTCATTATCGGTGACGGTACCCAACCCGGGAGCATCCGTTACAAAAACACTTACGCCGATTAACGGCTCCTTATTTTCGTCGACAACGGTTCCGGTTACTTCGACGATTTCCTGGGCCAGTGCACGTATTGTTACACTGATAAGTAACATACTTATTAATAATAACCTAGTCTTCATTTCCTTCATTATTAGGGTCTATTTGGTTTTCATCCATTTCTTCGAGGGCTATTTTACGAATACGGCGATTCATCTGGTCACCGACGTAAAAGGCTTTCTCTTCCTCACTGTAGGCGATTCCGGAGGGCCGGTCAAACCTAGCTTCCTCCCGTAGGTCACCATCCACGTAACCCCAAGGATCGTTGTTGATGCTGGAGCTGCCTCTCCCCGCAAATGTCGTTACGCTTCCTTCCGGCGTCAACGTACGGATGGCATGGTTATGTTGGTCGGTGAAATAAAAATCATATTCATCGGGCTTACCCGCAGCAACATAGTCTGGGTTTTTAACAAACACCCCTTGATAGGGATTCCGTAAGCGAACCGACGAACCCACGCCGTCTGCGTATCCCGCACTTCTAAGCTGCCCGGCTACCAAGTACGGTTGGTTAAATTGTTTCTTATCCCAATTGTAATCCACCCGGAGGATATAATGCTGGTTGATGACCAGAATGTAAGCGTAATTGCCTGTGGGATGCATAAAAATCTTGTACTCCCATTGCGGGTCATGAACCACAAACAGCGTTTCATAATCTTTGTCACCGAGGCCTTCATCGAAGTATTTATTCAGATCAAAGCGGAAAAACTGTCCCTTTTCGTAACTGTTGAAGTACATTTCACCATTGACGGGGTGGATGGACGCCCCGTTACACTGCCTGTATCTGGTCAGTATTTCCCTATCCTGCCAGTCCCTGTCGCGCGATAACCGATAGGTAGCCCGGTCGTTTTCGCCACCGCGGTCTTCGGCAATGATCATGTACTGGCCATCAATCGTAAAATCAATACTCCGCGGGCGGTCAAAATCCGAGCGTTTCTTCGTGACGGTACTGTCTTCGAAGTTAATCAGGTACAGTCCGTTATTAAAGTCAAAAGTCATCCATAGGTGCTTCGGATTGAGTGGATCGAACTTCATAAACGAGGGTTCCCAGAACCCACTCGCCATCTTGGTTTCATCAGGATCCTTGAACTTACCATCTTTCCATGGTTCGTCACCGCGATCATTGCGGTATCCGATGACGGTAGATACCACCATCTTACGCTCGTAATCGAATGCTTGGGATGCTTGGCCGACTACTTGTCTGTTTCCGTTGGCTACACGCACTTCGATATCGCCGGCAAACGCCTGCTTGGGTACCAAGCAATAGAGGGATTCGCCCCGCACATTGATCACGATCGCTTCCTTCCCACCGATAAATACCGACACCTTTTCGGGGTCGTCCCCGAAATTCTCACCATAGATCACCAGGCGTTGTCCCATACCTCCCGATTTGGGATTAAAGTCGGACACGACCACCGGCTTGGCCGGGTCGAACGGTTGTACGGCATCGACGGTTGGATTGTTATCCTTGCAGCCACCAAAGCTCAGTACGATAAACGCGACTATGACCAGGCATAATGGCTGTTTATCACTTTTCATGATTTGCATCATTTTCATCATAATAATTATTGGTTAACATTCATTTCATTAAGTTCCAGTGCGGTCGTCGACAACAATAGGCTAGCATGTAGAAGCATTCTCACGCTCAACACATGGTACGCCTGGCAGGCGAGGCCTTCACTAATCATCTTTAGCTAAGGTCGATGACGGCTATTTCAGATTCGGATAATTGGTATGACCTTTCACGGTCATGGTTTTTTGTTCATGGTTCGTTATTTTGTTTAAAAATAGTTTATAACTGTATGGATTAACACTTTATTCAACTAAATCGGTTTACTTATAAGGCGCAAACCAGACCGTGATATTCCCCTACGGGTTATCGCTGCAATTCCAGCCCGAATCCCGGCGCATCCGGCGGAATGAGCCTTCCTTCTTTGATGGTGTATGCGCTAAGGTCCACGTCGTCCGATGTGCTGGTGACACCCTCTATCGTCACCGTATTGCCCAAGCCACCGGCCATATGGGCGGTATAATAGGTTTTGAGTAGCGAACCCCACGCGTGGGGCGACGCCTGGACGCCGTATTGCACCAGCTTTGGCATAAGTTTCCGCCAGTTGGTAAATCCAAGGCCCTCGATATCCGAGATGTGCACATCCATCAACTTTTGCTGCATCAACTCGTCCAACAATGCTGGGTTGGGGTCGGCCTCACCCTCCGCGAGCAAACTCTTTACATCGGCCTTGGCCATCCAGTCGCGCAGTTTACGGTAATCCTGTACGGTTTCATGGAAGGGTTCCTCTATCCAGAACAGCGGCGTATCACCTATCCCCCCGAGGTAGGCCGTAAATTCACTGACGGTAAAACCGTTGTTGCCATCCACCAGGATCTCACAATCGGGAAAGGCGGCTGCTACCCGCTTGGTGACCTCGATATCCCGGGCCAACCCTTCTTTTTGAGCCATCCATCGGTGTCCTCTACCGATTTTCAACTTGAACTGGCGGTAACCGTAGTCGTAATCATAACGGCAGTTGGCCAGAACCTTATCGATACCTCCCGGCGCGTGGGCCGGTTCGAGGTCATCGAAATAAATCATGCCGCTGTAGTATTTGGTGGTAAAAGGCTTGTCGCGGCCGAGCATTGCGTACACCGGTTTGTTCAGTGCTACGCCTGCCAGGTCGTGCAGTGCGATATCGAAAGGAAGGTAGCGGTCGTCTGTGATGCCGGCATCGACATGGAATACCTCCGATAATTTCTTGCCCACCAACTCGGGAACGATATGCTGCGCCCCGTCACGGCCACCCCGAAGCGAAGCCCACCCTTTGGCTCCCTTGTCGGTAGTGATGGTACAAATGCCGATGCGGGGGCCGAAACCATGCACATCCAATCGAGCATTTTTACCCACGAAACGCGGGTATTGCATGCGCACGTCACCGAACGTTACCGATTGTATGGTATGGTAGGCCAGCTCTTCCTGCATGCGCGACGTCCCCGGCCTGCTCCGCAGCACTCCGCCGAAAGCCGTCTTTGACAGCGCACCTGCCGCCAGTCCGGCATTCAGCATGTAAATGAATTCCCTTCTTCTCATAATTTTGGTATTTAAATGGTTAATCCCCGATGTATCAACTACGCGTCATGGGCAAAATGTCTCCTTTAGAAATGTAAAACCTTCGGATGCCAGTTCATCGGCGCTATTGGCCAACGGCCGCCAGATACTGGCCGCCCGGGCCAGCTCTTTGGAGGGGGCGCCAAAGGTTTCGATGACCAGGCTTCCTTCGTAACCGATGGTATGAAGCGCATCCCGTATCCCCAACCAGTCCAAATGACCCGTTCCAGGTGTTCCGCGATCGTTCTCGTTGGCTTGGATATGAACCAATCGGTCGCCCAACTTGATGATACTGGCAGGGATGTCTTTTTCCTCGATATTGCTGTGGAACGTATCCAACAAAATCTTCAAATACGGGCTATCCAGTTCGTCTACGATTTCGATGGCCTGATCGACGGTATTGACCATATCCGTCTCAAAACGATTTAGCGGTTCCAGCGCCAATGTGACGCCCAGCGTTTCCGCCCGCCGGATCGCCTCATGGAGGTTTTCCAGACACCATTGCCTTTCCTGGGCCTTCTGCTCGGCAGGGACCAGACGTGTTTTTCCGACGGCCGAATACAATGGCCCACCAAATACCGGGCTTTCAAAATCGTTGGCGATTTCCAAACAGTCGATGATATAGGAAAGCCCAATTGCCCGGATTTCGGGCCGATCGCTGGAAATATCGCGGTCCATGCCAAAGGCACCGCTGACCGTCACACGCAAACCCAGCTCGCGGCTGACCTTCTTCAGGGCCACCCAATCGATCAGATCGCGGTCTTCCACAGCGATTTCGATGACTTCATACCCGATGTCTTTCGCCTTGCGCAGCACGTCAAACGACGCCGTTGAAAACGGAGAAACCCAAACAAACGTGCTAATTCCTATATGCATCATTTAAAACCAACCTAACTTATAAACCAATCAATCGTATTTATTCAAAACTTGGAATCTCGACACGCTCACCGCCCTTCATAGCCGATTCGTGCGCACAGATACCTGCGCAAGTATAGTTTGCGGCAAGCGCAGCGTCGACTGCCGAATCGCGGCCTTCCACGATGGCGGCAACGAATTCCTGTACCAAATGCGGGTGTGAACCACCGTGTCCGGCGCCCTGGAGGAACGACACGTGGTTGGGGTCGTCTATTTTCTCACGCTTGGTGAACGACGCGATCTCCGGAATGAGCAGTTCGTCCGTATCAGGGACATTTACGCGGACCGCATTCTCGCCGCCGTCGAACAATATGTGCTCTTCGTCTTGCAGTTGCTCCCACTCAAACGATTCTTTTGTTCCATACACGTCGTAGCTCTCGCGGTATTGACGTACTACATCGAATAGCGAACGGGTGGCTTCAGCTACCACGTCGGTACCTTTCAGCTTGAAGGTGGCGGTCTCCACCGCATAGGGCGCATTGTAACGGCTGGCCAAATCGTCCGATAGCCGTCCGGAACCGTGGCAAACCACCGATTCGGCAATGGTGTTGTTGATGCGCAGCAGGGGCGAAATCGCATGCGTACCGTTCAACATAGGCGGATATCCTTTCCAGTAATCGGCCCATCCGTCCATGCTCATATCCTGGATGTGCGATCCACGGACAAACTGGATCTTACCAAGCTCACCGTTTTCCGCTTTCTTCAATCCGTAAAGGAATTCGCGGGTATACAACGCGGTTTCCATCATCATATACACCTTGCCCGATTTGCGTTTGGCGGCAACGATCGCTTCGCAGTCTTCCACCGTCATCGCCATGGGGATGGTGCACGCCGTGTGCTTATTCGCATTGAGCGATGCCAACGTCATGCGGGCGTGCTCCGGTACGGGGGTGACCACGTGGATGGCATCTACATCATCGCGTTTTACGACGTCTTCGAAGTCGGTGAATATCAAATCATCATCGAGGTTGAATTTTGCTTTCAGCTCGTTCAGGGTATTTTCATTACGGGTGCAAATCCCAACAGCTTTGATATTCGGATGTTTCTGGTAAATGGGTATAAATTCCTTTCCAAAACCCATTCCTACGATAACGACAGTAATTTGTGACATGTTTTAATCTTGTTTTTAACTAATTATATCTTTATTTATTCATTTGCAACCCAGTTGATCGCGTTGATCAACAACGTTTTATAAGCCTCATGCTCATGGCTATGCTCATCGTGACCGGTGGTAATACCTACTATTTTGGCCTTGCGGTGCTTCACGGTGAATACACCCGGGTACACTGCGTCGGTTTCGTTCGACTGGCCGATGACCAGCACCTCAATGCCTTTGGCGGCCGGATCGGGCACGTGGCGGTACAATTCGTCCTTGAACTCAAATTTCGCCGGAACGCCTTGCGTAATGGGGTGCCCGGCATTGACCACGAAGTTTTTTATTTCCTGGAACGGCTCATGGCTCCTGCTGCCGCCCCCTACATAATTGAGGTTGTATGCGGGCCAATCTTCCCAGTTATACCATACCGCAGCATGTAACAGCAACAGTCCGTGGCCCTTTTCGATAAATTTGGTGATAGCAGCCTGCCCTTTCTTGCTGATTGGCTGATTGTTCGTCAAAATCAAAAGATCAGTTTGTTTGAGGTAGGCGGATATGGAATCGGTATGCTCCGTATACGTCACGTTGTACTTGCCTGTTGACTCGATGGTGTGGGCATCTTCCTGACCATACCACCTGCCAAAATCGTGGGAGCCGCCGCCACCGACCATCAAAATTTCGATAGGCTTGGTCTGACCGAGCACTGTGCCCGCCGTGATCAGCAATACAGCCAATCCCGTTAATCGTTTCATCGTTGAGTTCATTCGTTAATAATTTACTTTTTTAATTGCCTCATGGAACCTGCATTTTCATCGCCTTTGTGTTAGGCACTGACATGGCAGGTTTCATGTTAACATCCATTTGGTTTTCTTATTTCACTACGCGCATAATCCCATTCATCCCGCGCCAGTGCCCTGGAAATGTACATAAGTAGGGGTAATCGCCCGGCTCGGTCGGCGCGGTAAACTCCAACGTTACGCTCTCGCCCGGATTAACCAGGGAGGTGTGGTGCAATACTTCGGGAATATCGGGAATATACTGCTTTTCGTAAGCCTCTGACGACCGGAGCATATCATCTGCTGCTTTCCCTACGATATCTAATGTACCCGGTTGAATAATCAGCAGGTTATGCTGCATGCCATCGGGGTTTTCGAAAACGAGGGTGATTTTCTTGCCCGCAGGGACGGTAATCAGTTTTTTATCATACTGCATAATGTCTTTCACGGCTTTCAACTCAATCCGTTCCGAGGGCACGTTGGCCTCGGGGTTGGTCGATTGGGTATCGTCTTGTGCCGATACGGCCGTCCGGCTTGCGTTAGACAACTTCACGGTGATCCGGTTCGCGTTGCCCGTGAACTGCGATGAGCCACCATAGTCGGCAAATGCGTGCGCTTGGTCGAAATCCTCCCCTGAACGAAGGTTCAGTTGGGGCGACTCGGCAAAGAGGTGCATGGCCTTCGCCGTGCCTTGGCTCACACCGTTGATCAGCAGTTCCATCGAGGCATCTGCCGAGAGGTGGGCGTCGGCGACAAACTCGCGTGGCAGGTTACCACGCGACACCACCGTTGCGGTTTGGCCGTGTTGGTACACTTCGAAATAGAGCCGATTGCTTTTTGCATAAACGGCATACCCGCCGGCTTTATCACCTTGCCCTACAATCAGCCCATTATAGGGCTCGTTATCGCGTCGCTGTACTTCCATTTGGAGATGGATTTCCTTATTGGAAACATCGGGCGAGAACGCGAAACGGCTCCGGCGACCGAGCGTATACTCTTCCGTAGCGAGCGATTCGAGTATACGTGTGGCAAAGCTACTTGCACCCGGTGTTGAAGCCACCTTGAAGAATGGATTCTCATGTTGTGCTATGGCTGCAAACAAGGCTTGTGATAACCACCGGTCTTGCTCATTGACCTGATCGTTGGTTGCCGCTAGCAGCGCCTCCGCAACCGCTTCAGATGCCGGGTATTCCGTTACCTTCACGAATGCCGCCAGCCGGGTATTCAAGCTGGTATCGGCCAGTAGACCGCTGTTCAGCAACGCATCGCGGAACTTGTCGGCTACCGGCAGTACTTGGGCCGCCGCTTTACGCACACCCGCCGAGGGGTGCTCCAATGCGGCTATGACGGCATCAGCTACATCGTCCCGCTCACCGATGAGGTTTAACCCCTGCAGGGTCCATAAAGCGTGGATGGCGGGTGCGTTCAGACCGATTTTATCGATCTTCTGGTCGCCCGCAATGCGGATGAGGTCTTCGGCAACGTCGTCTTGCCCGCGTTCCACCAGTAATCGTTGCGCATGGGTACGCCAGAATTTATTATCGCTTTTCAGTGCCTCCAGTAGACCGTCTGGATCTTCTTTGGTCAGCTTAAATCCATTACGGTGCTTGGCATCTTTATATACCAGCCGGTACACACGGCCATATTTCTTATCGCGCAGCTCGCTATCAAACGCATTGCCCGGACCATGTGGTTGCTCGATAAAGGGCAACACCTTATCCGACGGTGCCTGTGCCGGCACGAACACGTTGTGTTGGATAATGAAATTATACCAATCGAGTATCCACACTGCACCATCCGGACCTACTTCGGTATGGATGGGGCCGAACCATTCGTCCGAGCTAACGGCCAAGTTCCAGCCATCGTGCTCTTTGAAGCCAGCGCCATCCGGTTCGATGATCGCGTTGTGCACCAAGCGTACCGTCGGCTCGGTAACAAAAGCCGTCCTATTCCAGTAGCTTTGCGGGTAATCACGCGCGGTGTAGAAGTGGTGTCCTGCGGCGGCAGTAAAGCCACCGACCACGTCTACCTGCCGGAGGTTGGGTGTCATGGCATGTACTTCATAGTGACCATCTACTTTCTGCACCGCGTTGACGGGATGCCGTTCATCGTCGTTCCGGAGACGGCGTTGCACCAATTGCTCGGGCATGGAATAGTAGGCACTGTGGGTATTGTTTGCCGTAGAGATAAACACGTTGTTATCCTCGGTCATACCCAATCCCCAGGTGTTGTTGCTGGTGGTTGCCAGAAACTCAAAATCAGTGCCGTCCGGATTGAAATGATACACCCCCTGTCCAAACGCCAGCCGCTTACCATCAATGTAACCATTGAACCCGGCATAGCCCGTAACGCCCCAGATTTTGTTATCAAACCCGTATTGTAGGTTGGAAGGGCCGGCGTGGGTGTCGTTCTTATTCCAGCCAGTCATCACTGTATCGCGTAGATCCGCCACATCGTCGCCGTCGGTATCCTTAAGAAAGATGAAGTGGGGCGCCATCGACAGGATGATGCCGTCGTTGGCAAACGTAAAACTCGTCGCAATATTCAGCCCATCTGCAAATACTGTAAACTTATCGGCTACCCCGTCGCCATCGGTATCTTCACAAATCTTTACCCGGTCATTTGCTTCGCCTTCCAATTCCACGAAATTGTTGGGGTAGTCCATCGCTTCGATAATCCACAACCGCCCTTTCTCATCCCAGCTCATCGCTATCGGGTTGACGATATCGGGTTCCGATGCAAATAGTTTCAATTCGAAGCCCAATGGAACCTGGGTAAGCTTGGCCGACTCGTCCGGCGATAGCGGGTCTTGCATTTTCGGCACGAAATGCCGGGCCGTGAAGTCGGCAATAGTATCTTCGTATATGCTTACACTGGGAATATCCAGTTTGGCCACCCAGCCCATCACTTCTTCGCCCAATGCCCATTGCGCACCGCTGTTGATTAGCTGCAAGAAATCCAACTGTTTCCAGGTAGCTACTTCTCTGCCGAGGGCGGTATGGAAGATGCGACCACTGCCCTTGACCAGGTATTGCACTCCATCGGCTGTACCCTCTTTCGCTTCCGCGGGCTCGGCACCGTTGATGATCAATGATTCGGCACCGAACGAAAGAAGCCCTTTTCCATCCGACACAAAATCGGACACCGCCCGCTGCTGGTCGGCTGCGATCGAATCTGAAACCGCAAACAGCACCACACCATCATATATGCTTAGCCCCTTCTTGTTCAGGTTGCCAAGGTCTTCGGAGTAGGTAAGGTTAATACCGCTTTGGAAAAGCTCGATGGCCAGCCACGACGCATACTTACTGGCTTCAACGCCCTCATCTGCGCTGCCTACGAACAATACTTCTGCACGCCGCGGATAATCACGGCTCGTATCCGTGCATCGGGTTAAGGACAGACAGCAAACGGCAACACACAAGTAGGAGATAAATTTCATATAAATAGTTCTATAATCGTAAACTAAGACAAAAGTAGGCCGCCAAGGCAAAAGAAAACCACGGTATCTTATCTCTTTATAGTCAAATTATATCATAGTTTAATATATTTATATATTTGCAATGACAAATCATGAAACCGAGAACGTAAATAATATTGACACGCAGGGCAATAATTATTTACGTCGAGCTCTCATCGGCAATAAAAAAAAACAAAATCGATGAAAAAAACGCATGTCATCCCCAAAGCGCTCATCCCGGAAAACCGGGCATTTGTGGTGCGCAAACAAGTAGAGCCCTATTTTGACCCCACGTTCCATCTGCACCCCGAGTTCCAGCTTTCGTATGTGATGGAAGGTGAAGGGAACCGATTTGTGGGCGACAGTATCAAGCCTTTCAAGGCAAACGACCTGGTTTTGATTGGCCCCAATCTACCCCATGTGTGGCGCAGCCATAACAGCTATTTTGAAAAAGACAGCGGATTAAGTACCACGGTAATTGTTATCTATTTCCTCGACCATTTCTTCGGCGATAACATCCACGAAAAGGAAGAGTTCGAAAACATCAAGCACCTCTTTCAGCGCTCGCAGTGTGGCATTGAGATCACCGGCAAGACCAAGCTAGCCGTGATGCGCATGATGGTTGAACTGCTTGAGTTGAAAGGCGCCGATAGCATCATCCAACTCCTTAAAATACTGAATACGATTGCGCTGTCTGATGAATGTCTCCTCATTACGGATACCCACTCCAAATCGTACAATACAGAAGCCGAGACGGACCGGATGAATAAAGTATATGAATTCATCATGAAAAACTTCCATCGAAAAATCCATTTGGAGGAAGTCGCTTCCATCGCCAGCATGACCAACACGTCATTCAGCCGGTATTTCAAATCGCGCGTCAATCAGTCGTTTTCAGATTTCCTGAAAGAAATCCGCATCGAATATGCCTGCAAACTCCTCAAAGAAGACAAGATGAACATTGATCACATCGGCTATGCCTGTGGGTTCCAATCGATGACCAATTTCAATAAGCAATTCAAGAAGGTCACGGGCAAACAACCCCAC
This sequence comes from Parapedobacter flavus, assembly GCF_035818675.1. NCBI lineage: Bacteria > Pseudomonadati > Bacteroidota > Sphingobacteriia > Sphingobacteriales > Sphingobacteriaceae > Parapedobacter > Parapedobacter flavus. The sequence goes on along the minus strand of NZ_JAYKZZ010000001.1, from coordinate 237,706 downwards.
CAGTACCGTAACGAGTACCAGAAGGTTGCGCTAGACACGTACCATCAGTATCATTGAAACACCGGCGCTTCCTGCGGTGATGTGCTCGGGACACGGCCACTAATTTCCGGCCAGCCGTCGCGCCAGGTGACCTTGTCGAGCATCAGCATCCGCCGGCTCGCGCCGCTCGACACCTTGCCTTTGGCGCGGTCAATACCATGGTAAAGAAACCAATCCGTTCCTTCGTCGTCGGCAATCAGTCGCGCATTATGGCCGGGCCCAGCGATTCGAGCGTTACCTTCGATCAAAAGTGTTCCCTTCCCACGGTCGGTAATGGCGTATCCGCCTTTATCCACATACGGTCCCATCAGGTTTTCCGACCGGGCCACCAACACGCGGTATTTGCTATCGGCCCCTTCGCAACAGCTGCCTTTTGAACCGAAAAAATAGTAGTAATCGCCCCGCTTATGAATCATTACCGCTTCAAAGTCGCCCGCGGCAATTTTCATTTTTTGCGAGAGATCCGGGGCAGAAAGGCCGTCATCGGCCAACTTAACTGCATACGTGCCTTGCGTGGGGGCATTGCTGAAGCTACCCCAAAACAGGTACTTTTCTCCTTGTTCTTCGAAATAGAAGGCATCGATGGAGTTGGGCACGCCTACGTCCTCGCTGCTGAATACTTTTCCATGGTCAATAAATGGACCTGTTGGTTGCTCCGCCACGGCTACGCCGATACCGGGGTTGGCGTCGCCCCAAGTAGAGTAGGCATAGTAGAGGTGGTATTTCCCATTCACGATGTATACGTCAGGCGCCCATATCCCGCCGGCTTCTTTCCAACTGGGTTTTTCATCAAACGCCTCACCTACCACCTGCCAATCCACGAGATTGGCCGACCGCAGAATAGGCACGAGCCGGCTACCCTGCCCATCGCCCCAGTTGTCTTGGGTACCATAGGCATAAAAAAGACCTGTTTCGGGGTCACGGACCACCGTCGGGTCTGCAAGGATAGGCTCGAAAACCGGGTTAGTATATGTCGTCGCCGAGCCATCCGGTTGCTTTGGATCACCCGTATCCGGTTGCTCATCGGTGCGCGCACACCCTGCCACTAGCAATAACACAACGAAAAAATTGTAAATCATCATTTCTTTCAAACTTAGATAACAATAGCTTTATTTTTGCAGCACAGGCTTAATCACCCCATCGCCATCCACATGGAAAGTATATTGGCCAGCGGCTGCATCCCAATGCTTAATGACCGGGACAATGCGCGTCCGCCGCGGCGTTACCTGTTGTTGATCGAAATGCACATGGTACACGTAATACAGTTGCCCGTCTAACCCTTCAAACAAATCACCATGCCCGGAACCATTCTCACCCACAATGGTACGGTGGATGATGGGGCTATCGCTTTGTTTGATCCAAGGGCCATACGGCGAGTCAGCAACGGCATACCCCACGGCATAGTCGATATTCAGGTAGTGATTGGCCGAGTAGAAAAGATAATATTTATCCTTTAGCTTGATAACGGTGGGCCCTTCCATGATGGGTGCCGACTCATAGGCCGGCGTGGCTTCCCATGGCTCGGTCTGGCCAAAGCATTTCGTTAAGGTTTCCGGCTTGATCTTGCCTGTTTCCATGTCGAACTCGGCAACCCACAGGTAATTGCCGTTATCAAACCGGACGTGGTAAAGGTAATGCTTGCCATCGTTATCCTTGAAGATGTATGAATCGATATTCTTCTCCGAGCCATCAATGAGGGCAACTTCTGCTTGCGTATACGGCCCCAGTAAGGAGGGCGACTGCGTCAGCACCGTTTGCTCATTGGCGGTATAGGTTAAATAATAGGTGCCATTTTCTTTGAATAGTTGCGGCGCCCAAAAGCCCTGGGTACCGAAGGCTTGCTCGCCTTTGGTAAGGATCATGTGTGTCGGGCCGCTCGTACCCGCGGGTGTGGCCCATGTTTTCAGGTCGGTCGATTCCAAAACAGCAAACCCTTTCGAAGCTCCTTTTCCGCTTCCCCCTGTACCGGTGAGGTAGTATTTGCCATTTTCAACATGTATCGTTGGGTCGGCAAAAAACAGTTCTTGCTTTTGCTGCGCCACGAGTTCCATTTCGGGAATTAAGAGTGCTGCAATGAGGCCGGTAAAAAAAGAAGTAGCGAGTTTCATTTTAATATAACGATTTATCCGACTCATCATTGTAAGAGCACCGGTGTAACGTAATCTTCATTGATCTGCATGATGGTTTTGCCATCTTTTTCGGTAAAGGTTACCGTGCTGATATGCATGGCACGGGGATGTATCTCCGTGTCACTGTGATGCGCGTGGAACACGATTCGCAAATCGCCCGCCTTATCCCTGAACATGGCGCTATGGCCTACGCCTACTAAGTCGCCGGGCTTTTGTAAAATCGGGTTACCCGCATACTTCGTCCACGGTCCCGTCACCTTGTCTGCCGTAGCGAAGCCTATTCCATAAAACGGACTTTCGTAGCTGTTGGCCGAGTAGGTCATGTAATATTTCCCTTCGTGTTTTAACACGAAAGGCCCTTCATTGACCCGCGGCCACACCTCTTCCCACGCTTGCGACACGTTGATGCATTTGACTGCCGTTTCCGGCCGTATTTCGGTCAGGTTATCTTCCAATTCGGCTACCCAGATGTTCAAGCCGTCGTTAAACCGATCATAGAAGAGGTAAGGTTTACCATCATCATCGATGAATAGCGAATTGTCGATGCATTTCTCACCGCTGATCATGGGCTGCTGAACTTCCTGCTTGAACGGGCCGAGTGGGCTATCACTGGTAGCCACGCAAATGTGTTCGTCGGCCGAGTAATACATATAGAACTTGCCGTCCACGTGATAGACTTCAGGCGCCCAAAACCAGCGGTCGCCCCAAGAGTCCTTTTTGTCCAATGCCAATCGGTTACCCGACACGGCTTCCCAAGTAAGTAAGTCTTGCGATACATACACGGCGATACCGTCGTCGGCATACGTTCCGTAGGCATAGTACGTGTCATCGTGCAACAGAATGAACGGGTCGCCGAAAAACACGTCGGTTTCCACCGGATCGGGAGTCGGTTCCGGCAGCTCGCCGTTCTTGCTCGACGAGCAAGCCAGTACATTGAAGCTGACGGCGAGTAGGATCAATAAAATCGTCCGTATACACATATTTCCTATTTGTTATCTATTCCAAAATGTTTCACTAACGCGTTGTATTCAGCTTTTGTAATGGTGACCATGCAGCCGTGGCGCACGGACTCGGGAAAGCTGTACTTGTCCCATGTTGAATGAAACGTATATCCGGACGCCTGATACCATGGTCCTTCCAGCTTATCGGCAATGGACAAGCCATAGGACACACCGGGGTATTGCTCGTAATACAAATACCAGACCTCGTTATCGGGCGACGGGATTAGCATCGGTGCTTCGCGGAAGTTCGGGCTTATGGGTGCCAAGGGTTCTGAGTACGGGCCGGTGAGTGCCGGGGCACGTGCTATACGAATGGTCTTGCCGGTGGGCCAATACAACGTGGGATACGTTTCGTCTTTAATGACGGCATAGTAGTTATTGCCTACCTTACGGATAAACACATCAATGGTGCCCATGTCCCAATCAAACAATTTCGTGGGATGATCGGAAAACGTCTTGAGGTCTTTGGAAAGCACATACAATGTACGTTGGCTCGCCCAGTACCGTTCGGGATCTTCTTTGGTGCCTTCCTTATGTGGCGTATGCCACGTAAGGATATATTGTTGCGACGGTGTATCGAAATACAACTTGGGAGCACCTATACGTTGCAAAGCATGGGCATATTCGGGGGTGCTTTTGAGATCGGGGGTGTAAACATGGTGCTTTTCCCAATTGATCAAATCGGTAGACACCCAGATGTTGATATCCGGGGATGAATCACTCGTATTACCGGCGATGTAATACCGGCCATCGTGCCCCTTGCAGATATCAGGATGCCCATGGTAATCCTCAAACACCCTTTTTCCATCGTTCAATGCATGCCAATGGAGGCCATCGGTGCTGACCGAGTAATACAGTTTGCCATAATCCTGGTGGGTCATATGAGCAAACAAGTATGCTTGGATTACAGCATCCGCGGGCTCCTCCACCTGCCCGGGCGGATCGGGTTGTTGGGCAAGGGCGGTGTTGCCTACTATCATGGATAGCGACAGCACCAAACCCACTTGAATTCGCTTACTCGTTACCATTCCTTTTAATATTCCAAATGCTGGGTCAGTTTACCTTCAGCGTTGTCCACTTCAATTTGCGGAATAGGTAACCGATGGTGCTTTCCGAGAATGAAGTTATTGAAATCGGCATCCCGTGACTTCAACTCATCAATGCCTGCCTGCGAACTCAATAATCCCCAGCGTTTCAAGTCCGCCCAACGCCAGCCTTCAAAGCACAGCTCAAGCGAGCGCTCCATTTGCAGACGCTTGAGGAATTTTTCACCTGAAGACAACGCGTCTGCATGGACGCTGTTTTCTAACGCGGGCAAATTGGTGGACGGGCGTTGCCTTACTTTATTCACATATGGCAACGCTTCCATCGGCGATCCGCCGGTTTCTACGATACATTCCGCATACATCAACAGCACGTCGGCATACCGAATGATCCGGTAATTGTTGGGTGCGAAATAATCCTCGAAATCGCGGTAATAGTTTGTAGAGTATTTGCGGATAAACATGTGTTCGCCCCAGCCAGCGTCATCCCATGCCCTGCCGTATATCGATGCCGGGAGGTCCGGAAAATCATTAGGGCTATTCTTGTAGTACAGGTTATGGTATAAACGGGTATCGTTTCCGCCATCCAGATTGGTTTCCTTCTTATATTCTCCCACGAGCCACGAGCGCGCCTTTCCATCTTGCCAGCCAATACCACCTGGTGCATAGAACTGGGTGCGTTGAAAGCCGGTCGCCATCGAAGCACCGTTGCCGGTCCCGCCCTTGTTCTCGTCATTAAATTGGATCTCAAACACGCCCTCTATGTTGTTCTCGTTAAAATGGGTGAAATTATCCATATAATCATCCACCAGCCCGTAAAGCGAACCTTCTTTATCGATCAACCATTGTAATTCGGCCTTGGCCTCGGCAAATTTACCCTGTTGCATATAGGCTTTTGCAAGCAGGGCTTTTGCAGCGCCTATCGTTGCCCTGCCGGTATTGCTGTCGTCCCACTCCGGTGGAAGCTTGGCATACGCATTTTTCAGATCGATTTCCACCTGTGCCCACAGCGCCTCCTCCGTTACCTCCTCGGGCTTATAGCTCGCATCTTTGGGTTCCAGTACAAGCGCACCTTTTTCCCACAAAACCGCAATCTGGAAATACCACAGCGCCCGCAAAAATTCCGCCTGCCCAATAACGCGTTCCTTATCCACATCATCTGCAAAAGCGATATCTGGTGTAAATTTCAATACTTGATTGGCCCTGAATATACCCACATAGAAATCTTCCCAGTGAACGCGATTTCCTTCCCAGAAGTTGTAATTCACGTAGTTGAATCGTGTCCAATCGGCGAGTTCGTTCCACGGACTGGTGCTCCAGCCCTCATCCGAACCGAGATCGTACCTAAAAGATAACCACCGCATCCACGTGCCTTCTTTATAGAACCGGCTATATGCCGCGTTGAGTCCTTTTTGAGCATCGTCTTCCGTCTGCCAGAATGTTTCAGTAGTCGGTTCATTCGGGTTGGGTATATCCAGCAAATCCTTATCGCATGCGGCAGTAACCACAACGGCCAGAAACCCATATATCAATAATTTTATCTTTTTCATCGTTGTACTATTTAGCGATTTCGAAATCATTAAAAACTTACCTGAAGGCCAAGCATGAATGTCCGGGCATTAGGGAACGCCATGTTATCCGTACCGCGGTCCCAGACATCTTTATTGATGAAGTCGGGGTCTAGCCCTTTATATTTAGTGAGCGTTAGGAGGTTATTGCCACTCGCGTACACCCGTAACGCACTCAGGTGCATGCGGGACAATGCCGTATTCTGGAATGTATATCCCACTTGCACATTACGCATCCGGAGGTAGGACCCGTCTTCCAACCAAAAATCGCTGTCGCCCCGCGTATTGCGCGTATCCCCATAGATGATGCGAGGAAAATCGCTTTCCGGGTTCTCCTGAAAAGGCTCCGACCCTGGTTCAAACCGGATGTAGTTGGAATTATCGGCGAATAACCGCCCTTGACGCATACCACCATTTAATACATCATTTCCGATCTGACCGTTCCAAAACATCGAGAAATCAAGGTTCTTCCAAGTTAGCCCCAGATTGAACGAGAGCAATAGATCCGCCCACGGGTCGCCAACAATCTGCCTGTCGTTCGTGGTGATTTGCCCGTTATCATCCGTGTCGATGTATCTCACGTCGCCTAGTTGGGGTCGCTTGGCTTCGATGGTGATGGGCGTTCCCTCCGAGTTCACGTAATTATCGATATCTGTTTGCGTGCGGAATAGTCCATCGGTTTTCAATAGGTAATATTCGCCGAGTGCTCGGCCGATTTCGCTTCGCGTTTGGCCGGTGTAAAACTCTTCAGTGCCATAACCCAATTCCAGTATGGTGTTATTGAGCGTGGTGATGTTGGTACCCACCGAATAACCGAAGTCACCCACCTTGTCTCGCCATGTTGCCGACAGTTCGACACCCGTGTTGCGGAGGCTGGCGACGTTTGCCAATGGGGCTCCCCCCTGGTTGCCGGTTGTCATCGAAATCTGCATCCCGGTTAATATATCCGTAACCTTCGAGTTGTAGTATTCGGCCGTTAGTAATAATCGATTTGACAGTAAGCTAGCATCCAGCCCAACGTTGATTTGTTCCGTCCGTTCCCAACGGAGGTTCTCATTCACAATCTGCACCTGTGTAGCTCCATTTACTAACCGTTGATCACGGCCAAATACGGTGACGATACTGGGGCTGATGGTGCCCAGATAATCCCAATTCCCAATAGCCGCATTTCCGAGCTGGCCATAGTTGGCGCGCAGTTTCAGGTCATTGATCCAGGGCACATTAAAAAATTGTTCATCGCTGATCCTCCAGGCACCTGAAAATGAATAAAAATTATCCCAGCGATTATCGAGGCTAAGTTTTGATGTACCATCCCGGCGTACCGTAAACGAGGCGATGTATTTGCCATCAAAGTTATAATTCGCCCTGCCCAAATACGATATTAATGCAGACTCGCGGATGCTGTTCCAATTCGTCTGATTGGCCTGTCCGGCATTGAGCACGGTGATGTAATCGCCGCCCAGAAATGGGAACCGGAGCCGTTGTGCGCCTACATCCTCCCAATAATAATGTTGATAGGTAAGCCCCGCAATCGCGTCAACGTGATGTCTTCCAAAGTCCTTGTCGAATTCAAGGGTATTCTCAATCAGTTCGTTGGTATCTTTGATCCGGTTTTTGTTGCCCGTTGGATCGCGAAACTCCTGGTTCATCGACCAGTTGCCTCGTTTGCGGAAGTACCGGTAGTCATCAAAAAGGTAATCGATACCCACATTAAGCTTATATTTCAGAAAGTCGGTGATTCTGGCCTCACCCCAAAAGGTGGCTCGAAGACGGTATATTTTGGTATTGGTATCTTCCAATTCTTCCCTGGCAATGGGGTTGGTACCAAACGTACGCGCGTTTGCCTCGTTACCATAACCAAACCCGCCCGGGTTGTTGTCGTCATACACCGGGATAGTAGGCAGCATCCGTACGACGTCGATATATGAAGAGGTTTGCAACGGATCACGGTTCGTTTGCGTAAAGCTTAATGTTTCACCAAAAGAAAAAATCCCTTTCTGGCCCTCTGTATTCACGCGGAATGAATAGCGATCAAAGGAATTGCCATACATCATCCCATCATTTGTATAATAACCTCCCGAAACAAAATAATTACCCGCTTTTCCCCCGCCGGAGATGGAGACATTATAGTCTTGCACGAGTGCTGTTTTCATGGTTTCCTCCTGCCAATCGGTATCGTAGTCTGCGTGGTCTTGCAGTGTCCCGTTCCATGTACCGTCTTTAATTCCCTCGCGGTAAGCCATGTCGTTGTACTTTTTAAACTCCTCGGCATTCATCAAATCATACCTGGGCGACCAATCAAACGATTCCCGGACCGAAAAGTCGACCTTGGCCGGTCCATCTTTCCCTTTTTTCGTAGTCACGATAATCACGCCGTTAGCTGCCCGCGACCCGTAGATGGCAGCTGCTGATGCATCCTTTAAAATCTGGATCGATTCCACATCATTCGGATTGAAATCAGCGCCCGCTGACGTGATGAGACCATCTACCACCCAAAGTGGGTCATTGTTCCTCAAGGTACCTATACCGCGTATTTCTATTGACGCATCGCTTCCAGCGTTGCCCGTGCTTCTCACATTCACGCCCGAAGCCAAGCCCTGAATCGATTGCGCAATGGTACTGGCACCTGTCTTTGCCATGTCGTCTACATCAATCACCGACACCGCGCCGGTCAAATCGCGCTTTTTTACGGTACCATAGCCAATGACAACGACTTCATCCAGCTCCTCCGTAGATTCCAGGAGCGTGATGTTGAGGGTTCGCTGTGTACCCACGTTGACTTCCTGACTTTGGTATCCTAAATAAGAAAACACCAAAACCGCTTGGTCGTTCGGCACCTGGATGGAAAAGGTACCCTGCTCGGTGGTTACGGTAGCTGTACCACTGTCTTTCAATTGCACGTTGATTCCTTGAAGCGGCGTACCCTGCTGGTCTACAACGCGTCCGGTAACCGTAACTTGCTGGGCGACCACGGCATGCGCCCACGACATTTTCTCGCTTGCTGTCGCTTGCATATGCACTGATGTGCCACCAAAGACAAACAAGCAGACCATAAGTCGAATGGAGATAGGCCAGTGGCCTACCGTTGTAATGCTTCGTTTCATAAAATTTAGTTTATAATTTTTCTTTGGCGGTTAACGATTTGCAACCGTTAACCGCTCTTGTTTTTGTTAATTAATTGCTCGTTAGTCGCTTTATCAATTCCACCTCTTCTTGCTTATACGGCGTGCCGTCACCTCTGAAAATATCATGGAACCACAGCGGCGGCTCATCCGTGTAGGTCTTTGTCCAGCTATCCCAAGGATAAATAGTCTGCGTCTTGCCGTCTACGAACCCCCAGTTGAACATGGCCACATTATATTTTTTGGCTATGGGCAGGAATCCTTCGAAGGTGCTGCCGTTGGGGCGTGCCATATATTCCGTGCACCACAACGGCTTATCGTATCGCTGGAGCTGCTGTATGCGCTTTTCGAAATCTTCGGGGGTATCATAGTTATGGAAACTGATGATGTCCGACTGCTCGATCTGTAGTTTTTCGATGGGCTTCAACCCTTCGTGCGTAGACCAATCGCCTGCCCAGATACCAGAGGTGAGCGGTTGCGACGGATTTGCCGACCGTGCCCAAGCGAATGCTTGCTCCAATAGTGGCAATACATAGTCTACTTTGTCTTTGATTTCCACCGCTTCGTAAGAAGGTCCGGTCATGTTATCCGGCTCGTTCCATACATCCCAACCTAGAATGCGGTCATCCTCAGCAAAATGGGCAATGACGCCTTTTACATAGCGTTCCAACCGTGGGTACTGCGTACTATCCTGAAGCACATGTTGCCCCGGACTTTGCACCCACCCCGAATTATGGACATGCGGTTTAGGCGCGCGCTGCGTTCCAGCCACCGGAAACGGATCCCAACAGGAATCAAAAAAGACAAACAGCGGACGGATGCCGTGCTTGTCGGCCAAGCGTACAAAATGTTCGATACGGGAAATAAACCCTGTCGAATCTTGCTCATAAGGCAAGTCGTGAAGGTACACGCGGGCCGTGTTCATGCCCAAGTTGGCAGCCCACCCCAGTTCTTTGTCTATCGTTTCCGGGTCGAAAGTGTCTTCCTGCCACATCTCCAACTGGTTGATGGCCGTTGCCGGGGTATAGTTGGGCCCAACGAGCCACCCTTGCTCAGCCTGCCACGCTTTGGCTTCCTCGGCCGTCCAAATGCCTCTCGGCGATTCGCTGTCAACGCTCCCTCCGCCGGTGCTGCAACCGGATAATAAGAAGATGGTCAAAGTCAAAAAGGTCAAAAAAATACTAGAAGTCCGTGTCATCGCTGGCATTTCATTGGTTACTAAATCGGCTTTATAATTTTGTTCTCAACAAAGGACGGCATTATGGCCACTGGGTGTGATACCAATTTGTTTCAATCTTTCCCTATTTTGTCTCAAAATGCTTCGTGCTTGCTTCATAGCCGATTGACACCTGCTTCGCCATGAACGTATAACGCATGTAAATGGGTCCAATTACCTACTTGGTTCCTCGCAAAACAAGTGGAAGTACGCTGAAAAGAAAATGAATAAAGGAATGCGGTTGACGCGGTATAAGGATCGAAACCGCGTCGGATTAGAATTGGATATCCCCTACGGTGATCGGTCCGGATTCTTTAATTTTACCAGCATTTTTACTGGCCCCCGGCTTTTCGCCTTTTTCCCAATTCCCGGGCAAACGTTTCCCATAGATATCGTCTCTGTCGGGCGTCGGCTCCTCCGGTACGGAATCGCCTGTTTCTTCAACCCATTGGTCCATCACCCCGCGCAAGTATACCAATATCTTACGGTGCCTTCGCTGATCGGCCAGGTTTACAAATTGGAAAGAATCGATGTTAATGTTGTAGAGTTCCTCGGAAGGGCGCGGCTCGAGGAAAACATCTTCTTGTTGAGCGGTAGTGCGGCCTTGGTCATATGCATCCCACAATTCCTCCCCCGCTGGAAATTGCCGGGTAGACTCACCCGCATAATTACCACGATCGGGGTAGGCATTTCTAATGTAAACCCAATCTTGATAACGAACCATACGTTCGTGAGCCTGAAATACGTGCCAATTGTGTTCGGCGAAAACGAAATCACGATACCCTTTTTTCAGGTTGTTTTCCAATACAGGCCGGAAACTACGCCCTTGCATCCTGTCTGAAGCCGCCACCCCAGCCAGATCAAGCAGCGTAGGCGCAATATCGAGCGTACTGACTAATGCATGATTACGTCCCACCGCCACGTTAGGCCCATACACGATAAAAGGTGTTTTAATTCCGCTGTCGTATAACCGGGATTTGTTACGCGGGAACGGGCTTCCGTTATCACTCATAAAAATGATATACGTATTGTCTAGCAAGTCCTGCCGATCCAACTCCTGGATAAGTTCGCCCAAATAATAATCGGCGCGAGACACTTCATGGTAGTAATTAGCAAGATCGCTACGGGTTACCGGCCCATCATACAGCATCGGCGGCACCGCAATATCTTCAGGATCGTATATCGTCCCTTTGTCGTTAATCTGCCAACCCCGGTGCGCATCATGCGATGCAAACCAAAAGAAAAAGGGCTGGTCTTTCGGGCGGTTCCGGATGATAGAAACCCAATCTTCCTGTCCTCCAGGCCCTTTGCCCGACGAAATATAATCAAATGCATGCTTCGTCTGTGGACCCATGTGGTTTTTCCCCGATAACACCGTATAATAGCCTGACGTCTTCAGCAATTGCGGAAACATGACCTGCCCCGGGGGCAGCGGATCGTGGAGTTCGGGCGCACCGGTATTATGGGGATACCTCCCCGTGATGAGGCTGGACCGACTGGGGCTACAGCTACTTGTGGTGAGGTAGGTGTTCTCAAACTGCAGCCCCTTGGCTGCAAGTGCGTCTATATGGGGTGTCTTTACCGTGGGGCTTCCATAGCATCCGATGTCTCCCCAGCCCACATCATCGGTGATATATAGCACGAAATTAGGGCGACCGGGCTCCTGCGCACGTGGGGTAAGCGCCACGGTAGTCAACAGGATGGTCAACCAAATGGCACGTTCAAACGGTACTTTCACTTTTGCAGCTTTTTATTTCACCTTCGTTAACGATGGGCCAATGTACGATTTTTTCATACCACCGAAGTCAAGGACGATTTTTTGGATCACCATGCCCGGATCGCCACATTTGATGTGGAGCGTATGCTTGCCCGGTGTATCGATAAAGAACGTCGACTTGTTTACTGCGGCGTTGCGCAATACATTATCCAGCCAGGCCTGGGTGTATTCTGGTGCGGAGGACGAGGGCAACGCAACCGGCCCATCGTCGATACTTACGGCATAGCGTGTCTGGCCAGTACCTTGTTCATGGAAACCGAAGTCACGGTCCGAACTCAACGGGAAGATGGGCAGCACGTACGTATATACATCCACCTGTCCGCGATGGAAGGTGTAAAAATCGTACTCCACCCCGGGCGATTTGGGATCCCTCGGGTTACGTACCTCGGCGGTGGGGTCACCGATCATCACACTTTGGCCTTCTACACCGAGATTATCAATAACCTGCATCTTTATATCGTCGCTTTCGCGCTTCCTTTGGAAGTCAGCACCGGCAATGGATATTACGCCGTTGTCTTCAATGTACAGGCCCTGAACGTCACCCAGCGCCGGGGACGCGGGATTGAATACGGAAACCAGCACCTCCTCTTTAGTGTCGCCAGCATAGATTTCGATGTGGCCGGAAATCCGTTCGCCTACCGGCACTTTCGACCAGTCGATAGACACCCATACGCGGTCTTCAAGCGTTACCGTTCCGCTCGTTTTGTTCACGACAACCCAATCGTGGGAAGGTTTTAAATGCCAGTCGAATGAACCCGATCCGGTATTGAACAGGTCGACGAAGTAGGTCTTATCCAGAAATTGATTAAAGGCAGGCAGGGCATAATAGCTGGTTCGTCCTTTAAGCACCTCTTGGCCCTGGACGGCAATCCCTAGCCCCGCCTCAGGTGATATAGCAACGGAATCCAATTCGGGCATCTTAAAGTAGGAAGCTGTGACACCCTGGCGGATGGATAATACCCGCTTCCACTTCCCGTCAAGCATATCGTTATACTCATACGAGATGGTATAGAGCGTGTCGTAATAATGTCTCACCTGATCCCGCAATTGATTCGCTCCCGCTCTCCCCTGAGCGACATACATGCGCTGGCGTTGGGCCGTCAGCCATTTCTTATTCATCAGCTCGGCGCCCTTCACGGGGTAATACAACAATTGGAAGAACGATGCCCTTTCTTCTTCGGGCAACGCATTAAGGATGTGCTCGGCCATCGCACCTATCCGGCTGTAGTCGGCAATCCGCTTTTCGGCTTCGCCGTAGTTAGCAAATGAAAACTCGGTGTCGGTGGGTCGTTCCGTACCGTGGCTGAATGTATTCCACTCGTATCCCCAGCCCATGAACTCAGGCTTTCGGATGAAGGCAAGGCGATTATACGCATGTGTGATTTCCCGGAAATCGTCGTAATACGATTGCCCATAGATCGAACTCAACCATTTGGCTTGGTAATCAGAAACATTGTCGAAATCAAATTGATGGATATCATATGCCATCGCTAAAAACAGCGAAACGGGAGACTCACACGACTTGATGTCGCCGGCATTGAGCAGCCACAGTTGATTGGCTCCGGTATTGTACGCCTTGTATAACTCTTCATACATCAATGCGGGCGGCGTGGAGGATATCCACAAATAATCGTGGGGCATACCTAGGTAAGATGCATGGTAGTACACGCCCGAGCCACCCGACCGCTTTTGCTCTTCGGCGTTGCTGAGCTGCTTCATGTAGCCGTAATTGTCATCCGGCCAGACTAAGATGACATCCTCGGGCAGATCCAAGCCCGCCATGTAAAGGTCGAGCACCTCCTTATAGGGTGTAAACGCCTGTGGAATCTTTTCAATCGGTTTGTCGATGTATTTTTCCAGTATCTTCCGTTGATCTTGCAAGGCTTCATTTACGAGCGCCACTCGTTGGTCCAAGCTATAACCGCCAGTCATGGCCTTATCATGCAACCCGCGTAATGCAAGGGTATATACATTTTCGTATGGCGAGTTTTCTTTTACCCGTTGGTCGAGCACCTTCAGGATTCCTTCTTTATTGGTCATGTAATTCCAATCGCCCATGGTTTCTTTGTCCCATTCACTGGCGTTGTTGAAGAGCAGCGGCTCGGGGTGCACCGACCCCATGACGATACCGAACGAATCGGCGACCGCCTTGTTTTCGGCGTATTTGTTGAAGGCACCGCTGGCCTCGTGCATGGCCGGGCAGAGGTAGTTGGCTTTCAAACGTAGCAATAATTCGAATACCTTGGCGTAGGTTTTGGGGCCTATATCGCCTAGTTCGGGATCGAACGTATGCTTAGCCCAGGGCAATAAACCCCAGTCTTCGTCATTGATAAATACACCGCGGTACTTAACCGTAGGTGTCGACGAAGAGAAACTGCTGACCTGCAAGTTTAGGATTCGCCGCTGCTTCACCGGCACATCGGCCCACCAGTACCACGGCGATACGCCGATGGTTTCTGATATGGAAAAGAGGCCGTATGCCGCACCCCGCCGGTCGCTGCCTACCACCACCAGCGCTTTGGCTACACCGGCAAAGGGGTTATGCACGAGCTGGATGGTGTATTGTTCCCAGCCGCCTTCGATTTCGGCTACTGATAGCTTGTTGTTTGCAACAAGCTCATCGATCAGCTTATTGTTTCCTAGCGAACCCACCAGCACCATATTCTTTGTTAAGCGGGTGTTGGTGGCACGTGCAGACGTACTTCTCCCTGTCACGCGCTCCACATCGGCGGCAAAAAGTTGCGTACTGGTTTTGACGGACGTGAAATCATCAGTATCGTAATAGATACTAGTTGTCTGCCCCTTAGTCGACAGCGGAAAGACGTCCCCTTGGCCAGCTGCAGTTTCGACGAGTGAAACCTGCGCCTTTATGGCGCCCGTGGCTAGAAAGACACAAAATACGGGTATAAATACGGCTCTTATATAACTACTTAAATTCATACTATTTTTTTGGCTATCGCGACAGTGATTAAAAATTATTCATATAAACCGGTATTGCCCTGTTCCCACAATGGGTTGAGCTTACGGATTACGGCGGCTTTTTGCCCAGCCACATTGCGGGTTTCCAACGGATCTTTCTTATGGTCGTACAGTTCGACAACGGGTTGCTCGGCGCGGAAATACTTGGTAAGCCGGTACCTGGGTGTCACCATGGTGATTCCATTGCGGAAGTACCCATAGGCCACATCTTTCCATCGGCGGTCCCGATGGTTATTCAGGAGGCTGAGCATGCTATGCCCATCCGCCTCGGGCATCGGCGACACGCCACATAGGTCGAGCAATGTCGGTGCGATGTCGATGGTGCTAACCACCCGGTCGATTTGCGTCCCCTCTATCATATCTGGCGTTTTGACCATCAGCACGCTACGCAAGGAGCGGCCAAACAGGGTATGCTTACCCCATACGCTATAATCGCCCAGATGCCACCCATGGTCGCTCCAAAGGACAACAATGGTATTCCGGTCCAGGCCGGTTGCTTTGAGCGCTTGCAACACCTTCCCAACCTGCGCATCGATATAACTAACACACGCGTAGTAGCCATGGATGAGTTTGCGGGCGTATGCATCTGACAGCGGTTTATCCAGCGAAGCCGTCTCTGCACCCAACTTGTACTGGTTAAACTCCGCACTGTTATGCAAACTGGCGCGGCTTACGTTTTGGGGGATATCCGGCACAGGCGTCAGGGGGAGTTCATCTTCCTTGTACAAGTCCCAGTACTTTTTAGGTGCGTTGAAGGGTAAATGTGGCTTGAAGAATCCAACGCCCAGGAAGAACGGCTTATCACTATGGGCCAGTTCCTCCAGTTTCCTGACGGCTAGGGTGGCTGTCAAGCCGTCGGGGTAGCCGTTGTCGTCCACCTCGGCAGCTTCGTAGGGCCGTACCTCCTTCTTTCTTGTCGTTCGGCTCTCGCCGTCGGCATACGCGAAAAAGGCATCCCAACCTTCCCCCCACTTGCCGGCATCGAAAAGCATCTCATCCCAGCTGCGCGGCAATTCCCGGCGATTGCTTTTGGCCGCGGAATACGGATAGATATAACCATCGACCGTATGGCTGATCTTCCCAATGCCCACGGTGTAGTACCCGCCATTGCGGAATTGTTCGATAAACGTTTCCGGGCCGGTTACGGGGGGTACGTCGGGGCTGGAGAAACGATTGGCGATCTCGTTGCCCAGTTCGCCGGTAGTACGCGGCAAACTGCTCCGGAGGAGGCTATAGCGCGATGCTCCGCAAGTGGGTACCGTGACGTAATGGTTGGTAAACAAGGCCGCCTGCGCAGCCCACCCATCGATATGGGGCGAGATGGCCGTGGCATCTCCATAGCAACCCAATGCGGGCAACAGGTCATCGATACAAATCAACAAGACGTTGGGGCGATCTTGTCCAAAAGCAGAGCGGCTCGCCCACAGCAATAGACATAAAAGAAACGAAAATTTATTCAATTGTAACATATCTCCGATTATTCTCCTGAAGGTTTCTTGATTTGCTCACCAATTTTTACCGGTACTCCAAAGTCTGGGGTGCCGTCTGCACGCCAGTTAAACCGCTGTATCCGCGGGTTGCGATAATTCGTGCTTCCGCCGTCGGGCAGATTCCGGGCGTGGTAGATGATCCAGTCTTCCGTGCCATCAGGCGATTTGAAAAACCCGTTGTGCCCGGGGCCAAAAGCGCCACTTGCCGCATGTATAGAAAAAACGGGTTCATCGTGTTTGCTCCAGTCCTCTTTCTTCAGCGGGTCGCCGTTTTCCTTGAGCGACAGTAAACCCAGCGCATAATGATCAGACGTAAAATGGCTGGCCGAATAAACTACGAAAACGTTGCCTTCGGGGTTGATCAGTACCTGTGGCCCCTCGTTGACCGCACTGTTCTGCTTTTCCCAATCATACTCGGGCGCCGTCAACTCCACACGGTCGCCTTCGATGGTCCAGGGGTCACTCATCTTGGCGATATATATTTTTTGCGGAGCGGCACCACGGTTGGAGCCCGACCATAGGAAATACAGTTGGCCGTTGTAGGGCAATACGGTTCCATCGATCGCCCATTCATCATCGGGCACTGTAATTTTTCCCTTCAACTCCCACGCTCCCCTCAACGGGCTGGACGACTCGTTTTCGATGACATACATGCGATGGTTTGCGTTACTGCCGTTGTCTGCCGCAAAATACATGTACCATTTGCCATCGATTTCGTGAAGTTCTGGCGCCCAGATGTTTTTGGAGTACATCGTACCCAACGGCGGTATCCACACATCAACCGGCTTGGCCTGGTCAAGCTCGCTTATTTTTTTGGTTACATACAACACCAACTTCCCCCCCTGCGTATAGGTATAATAATACGTGCCATCGTGCTGGGTTACCCACGGGTCAGCGCCACGGGGTATCAGCGGGTTGGTGAATGTATGGCTATCATCCGGATCGGTTACTTCCGGATCGGGTGTTTCCGGGTCTGCATCGGCAGTCTCCTTTTTACACCCCGCCACTAAGAAAACCATGAAAACCAAAACGAAAAGATTACGAATCGTCATTGTTCCTTATGCTAATGCTTACCGATAGTACATGCCGATTTCCGCCAGCGCGATATTGTTCCCGTTGTTATGCGCATCTTGTGCGGTCATCTTGAAATAACGAGCCGAAACCGGTTCGGCCAAGGCGATAAACTGCCGGTCGCCGGTATTTTCCAATATCGTTGTTCCGTGGGCGGTCCATTCGTCGCCATCCACGCTGGTAAACAACTGGATCGTTCGTGGCCGTGCGGCCGCATCCCCTACCCGGGTAACGATGGCAAAACCTTCCAATTCATCATGGACCTCGCCCATATCGACCTCGATGGTATGCGGATAGACATATGCGGGTCCTCGCGTTTGGTTCACCCAGATGGTGGCCTCGTTGCCATCAATGGTGTTGGACGCCGGCCGATTACCGGCAATATCGTAGCTTGACGCCGTAGCAATCCAGCCCGTTTTTGGCAGTTCAATAGGTTCGCCCTTAATCCGTATGGAGGCTTCTTCGGTATAAAACGTATCGATGGCCAAGGGTGTGGGCAGATAGCGGGTGCGGTAGGTGAATGTCTGCGGCGTGAAAGGCACGATATACGTAATCACTTCTTCGGCCGAAATGACCAGCGTTTGCTGCACGCCGTATTCATCCATATAGGTCATTTCCGATCCAACTGCAGTTGGATCGGGCGAGCCACCCCAGGTTAACATCAGGGTATCGTCTAACATTTGATAGCTATCGATGGGTCTGCTCAATAACGAACGGTTGTAACGATCGCCGTAAACCCGGGCCAGCACTTCGGTTTTCAACGACGTATTCCCTTGGTTGTCGAAGGTAAACACCTCAAAAACATAGGGTCCTTCCGCGAAATCATCGAGCATCGTGCGCATCGTATCCACTGCCGTGATCGCCACTTCCACGGAGTCCTGTCGGTTGTTCCAATATATTCGGGCCGTTGTAATCTTGGGGTCCGACGGGACTTCCCATGCCAGTTGGACACGGTTTCTGCCGGGGTGGACGAACACGGAGTCGACCTTTCCGATATACGTCTTCATCCCGCCTTCCAGAAATTCCTTGTATGTATCGTTCATTTTGGAGCATGCCCCAAGGCATAGCGCGAGTCCGAAAAGGACAACACCTGCCATTTTTTTATTTTTTCGTACGTTCATAGCTGGTTATATTTTATTGCATTTGCCCCCAAAAGGTCAATTCTTGTATATAGATATAGTCTAGATACCCCCAGGTTTCCACCATCCGGAAGCGCAGATAGCGAACAGGTGGTGTTCCATCGGGAAAGGTAAAATCTTCCCCGGCATTGGTCGCATAAAACGCATCGTCGCTGGTTACCGGGCCGTCACCCGACGGCTTATAGGAGTCACACTCCATCAGCATGGTCCATCCCTCCCAACTACCGGAGGGGTCTGGCGTTTCGGCGGTACCCCACACTTCCCATTTCTTTGGTGATGCGAGCTGGTAGGCCCACTGCGTTCCAGGGCCTCTGTGCCATAGCTTGTATCGACTCAGTAAAACTGTCTTCCCCATGTCGAAAGTAAACCACTGTGGCATTGCCGAACCCGGCTTGGTGTGGAACACACCGATTCCTCCATTCGGAGCTATCCGCCCGTCCCACATTTGGAACATGTCTCCTTGGGGGATATGCTTCTCCCATGTATCCGTTGGCAGGTGATACTCGGCAAACTCATCTTTCGGAATCTCTTCCTCAAAGATCGGCGTACGTTCTGCGTACAAGGTATCCGAGAAATTGTTCCAGCGATCGCGGATCACTGCCCCGAACAACCGGGGCTCAGCGGCAAAACCGCGTACCGAGTGTAACCCTTGTGGGCTTTTGGTGTAGTAGGTTTCCACTTCGGTCATCGCGCCCTCTTCTTCGGTGAGTACCGTTACCGCGAGGCTGGCCTCGCCCGAGTTTTCAAACGCGATGGTCACACCCCCAAAAGTCTCTTCAAACGTCAAAGAGTTAAAAGCTTCCAACAATGGTGGCGTGAGGGGGTTAACGGTGACCGTCACGGGCTCGGACTCCTGCTCGCCTTTGCTTACGGCATACAGTTCCACTTCATATTCCCGTTGGGCGGGGAAGCCATCGATCACCAAATGGTCGCTATAGAGTGATGACTTTGCTTGGCGCACCACCCCGGGGCGAATGGAATACACTGCCTTTACGTAGCGAAGGCTCTCGCTATTGGGCAAGGCATACGATATTTTCGCCCCGCCCGGTAAGTTTTCTACCTGTACATCCTGCACGGGTGCGGGTGCCGTATCGTCGTCAATGGGTGAGGTATATTTCTCTTCGGAACAGCCAGCCAATAGCCACAATCCCAAAATCAGATATATATAGTTTCTATTCATGATTTATGTGTTTAAATAGAGTTACCAACCGGGGTTCTGTATCGTATTTTTATTCGCTAAAAGTTCATTTTCGCGAACGGGCCAGAGATAATCCCTGATGGCGAATGTTTGGTTGTAAAGCACCCGCTCGCGGTAATACCCTTCGGCTGTACGCTGCTCGATGTCCCAACCGGTAATCGGGGCATTCAATAGGTCCATTGCTTTTTTCCACCGCCTCAAATCCCAGAAGCGCTGGCCTTCCAGCGCAAGCTCGATTAACCGCTCTTGGTGGATGATTTCGCGCAGGCCTTCTTTGGTTTGGGGTTTATTGGGATTTCTGGAATGGAGCTGCCAAGCGGCTTCCACGCCGGGCAGCCCTGCCCGTTCGCGGATCAGGTCCAAGAACTCGAAAACTTCCGGCGACGGCCCATCCATTTCGTTCAATGCCTCGGCATATAACAGATAGATGTTGGCCAACCGGTATACAGGCCACGGGTACTGCTCGATGGTATAACTGGTTTCGCCGATGGAGTTTTGGTAGTTGACGAGCTTTTTGCCCCAGATGCCGGTCACATTGAATTTATCGCGCGCCACATTGGAAGCGGGTTCGCCTTTTTTCGCCGATACGAACCACGTCTCGTCGTCGTCGAACCGGTCCATGCCATACCATATGCCTCCATCAAACCCTAGGTTAGCGTAGTACCTCGGCTCACGATCCACATTGAACCTAGCTGTGGTATACCCTTCTTTGATGTGGTATTTCTCAGCCTCGGTACCGGTATGCAGGTCAAACCGCGCGTTGTAGTCCCAGTTTAAATCCTCTTCAATCGGCACACCGTTTTTGGTATAGAATTGTGCCGCTATTTTGAGGGGTACCGCTGCATTTCCATGGACATTGGAATTGGCGCGCGTAGCGGGGTCTACTCCTCGTGGTGTCGATTGCCGCTGCATGTTGCCCGTCATGCTATTGGTGTGTCCCCAGATGATCTCGTCGTTCCACTTCTCGGTCACGGCGTTCCGGATATTCATTTCCGTCCGTATTTCGGGCGATACATCGTATTGGAGACCACTTTGGCTGTAATAGTACAACCTGTTGCCTGCATCTTCGCAGGCCGCTATCGCCGCTTCGCAAGCTTGCTTTGCCTGTTCCCATTTTTCCATCGAAAAATCGGGGTTGAACAACTGGGTGCCGCGCTTGTCTGTGAAATGGGCATAATCGGGATTGCCGTTGAACAGTGGACTGGCGGCGGTCACCAAAGCATGGGCCTTCACCGATAGGGCGATGGGCTGTGTAATACGGCCCAATTCGGAGGTTTGGGAATTGATGATGGCCGGCAAGTCAGGGAGTGCTTCGTCCAACAGTTCCACCACATAGGCAAAGCACTCGTCTACCGGATCGCGGAACACTTTCACTTCCTCCACGCCGGCATCGATGGGTAGGTTCTCTTTCTTTAACGGGATGGGGCCGTACATCCGGATCAGGTAGAAATGGAAATAGGCCTTTAAAAACTTGACCTCTGCCACCCACCTTCTTTTCTCGCCCTCACTCAAATCGGGTACCGCATCCACATTTTCCAGAAAGATATTGCAATCGCGGATGGCCTGATACAGGTCGCGGGTGGCGTTACTCCCTTGTCCGGTATTGCCCTGCCAATAATTGAGGTAGGGGTTTGTTACATTCTGGAAACCCCGTGCAATTTCCCAGCCGGGCATGCGGTAGAACTCGTGCAGCCAGAATTCATCGCCCGCCGTAAAAGCCGGGTTGTGTTCGATGTTGCTCAACAGCGGCAGGTAATGGTAGCAGCTATATAGGAACCGTTCGGCCGATACCCGCATGTTAAATGCATTTTCGATAGTCGCAATATTATCCGGTACGATGTCCAGGTATTTCTGGCATCCTCCAAACAGGGTAAGGAAGACCCCGTATGTATATACTATTATCTTCTTCATAACCTAATCATTAAAGTGAAACTTGCAACCCTATATTGAATACGCGCTGTAGGGGATACCGCAGGCCGTTTCCTGCCATCTCTACATCCCATAGACCGAATTTACTAAACGACAGTAGGTTGGTTCCGTTAACATAGAGCCTGACATTATCCATATGCATCCTTTCCGCCCAGCGTGTGGGAAGCGAATACCCCACTTCGACCTGTTTGAGCCGGAGGAACGCTCCGTTGCGCATAAACCAGGTGCTGCGCTGTGTATTGTTAGCGATATGGTTGACACTGAACCGTGGGAACAGCGCATACGCATTGCGGTTATCCTCCGACCAATGGTCTTCGGCATAAGCTTGCAGCAACTGGTTGGTGAAATTCGTACCGGAGTTCCGTTCGGCGTCGCTGTAGTAATACGACACGAAGGGAGCCGTAGCATGGGGGTCGATCCAGAACGATTCGCGTGCAGCTCCCTGGAAAAAGGCCGACAAATCGATGCCCTTGTATCCGACTGAAAACCCGAATCCGTATACGATTTCCGGCATGGTCGGGAATCCAAGGGGCACCTGGTCGAGCTCGGTAATCTGCCCATCCTCGTTGATGTCCCGATATTTGATGTCGCCGGCGGTATATTCCCCGAAATTCTGCCTTGGCGAGTTGGCCACTTCCGCATCGTCTATAAATAGGCCTTCGGCAATATACCCCCATTGCTGGTTCATCGGATAACCGACCTTTGATTTCCACCACTCATTTTCGTAATCGTATTCTTCAAATACTTTATAGGCGCTGGTCGCGTAGGTGAAGTTGGCCCGTGCCTGTATCCACATTCCGTTCATAAAATGGTCGTTGTAATCCAACGACATATCCAGCCCTTCGCCGGTCGCCTCGCCGATATTGGCGGCAGGTGTTTGCCATAATCCCATGGAGGCCGGTGTGGATGCCCGGGTCTGCAGGATGTTGGTACGATGCTCGCGGAAATACTCGCCAACGAAATTCCATTTGTTCCAAAGGCCGAGCTCAATGGCGATGTTGGTTTTTGCCGCGGTTTCCCAGGTAATGTTCAAATCGGAATACCGTGATATCGACACGCCGTTGCGGCTCTCCCCATTATTCCGCCCGAAAACCGCCGACCGGTCGGGGTCGTTGACGTCCACTTCCGATAGGTATAGGAACCGGCCAGCGCCGATAGCATCGTTCCCTACCAGCCCGTAGGTTCCCCGCAGCCTGAAATTATTGACTACGGACTTAAACGGCTCCCAGAACCGTTCGTTAGAGATGGTCCAGGCTGCTCCTGCCGACGGGAAAAAGCCAAAGCGTTGTGTTTTGTAGAATCGCTCAGAGCCGTTATAACCGAAATTAAACTCGAGGTAGTACCTGTTGTCGTAAGCGTAGGTCGCACGCCCCGATAAACCGATGTTGCGATACGGCAACGACTCTTGCAGGGTTGATGTATTGGCATCGAGCGCTTCGCGCAGGATGTACACCAGCATACCACTGAGGTTATGCTTGTCGGCAAACGCGCGGTTATAGTTCAGTGCGGCTTCCAGATAAACGGTAGAACTGACCTGCTTCTGCCCGGGGTCATAGGTCAGGTAGTCGGTTCCATTTTCCTCGTTCACGATATTCACCTGGTAGGTGTTGTCACGGATACTATACCCCCCTCTTGTATAATAAAAGGGGGAATATTGGCGCACCAAATCAAAAAATGATATCCGTGCGGTATTCACCAGTGCACGGGCGCTAAGGCCTGGGGTTATAAAGTCAAATTGCTGGTTGACCTGAAATTGCGCATTCATGTTTGATCGTGCGTAATCCTTGTACCCTTTTACCATATCGGCATAAGGGTTCAGGTAATTGCCCTCGGGGGTGTTGCCAAACATGATGTGCTTAACATGCTGGTGATCGTCGTCTATCGGGTAATATGGGGGGAACTTTGCCGGGTTGGCCCGCATGACGCGGGTGTAGAGCCCACCGCCCGAATAAATAGGGCCCGTGTAATCATCAAACGTGCCTGATAGCCGGGTAATCAGCTCGGTGGATGGAGTCAGGTTGATATTGACATTCGCCCGGAGCGATGAGGTGCGCAAATCGATGTTGTTATTGAAATTATTCCGTGGATCCACTTTTAGCACCCCGTTATCTTTGGTAAACGAACCGGCTACATAATACCGCGCAACCTTTCCGCCGCCACTGACACTTAGGTTGGCGCGCTGGTTCATCGTATAATCCTTAAACAACTCCTCCCGCCAATCGACCGTCGGGAAAAGGTAAGACCCCGATCCCGGCACGGTGTTATTGATTTCCTCTTCGGTATACATGAGTTCGCCGAGGGGGTCCCTGGTCAGAATCGCCTCATTATTGAGCCGCATATAGGTTACGGGGTCTGCCAGCTCGATGTTCTTGGTGGGCATAGACATCGAGTTTTCCAACCTGAACGAAATCCGGGCCTTCCCTTCCCGACCTTCTTTGGTCGTCACCAATATCACCCCGTTTGCCCCCCTTGCGCCGTATAACGCGGTGGCTGTGGCGTCCTTCATAATCGAAAAGCTGGCAATATCATCGGGATTGAGCCTAGCCAGGTCGGTGGCAGAAAGTTCGATATTATCAATCAGTATCAACGGATCCTTCTTGTAACCGAACGTCGTGACACCGCGTATGAAAAACTCGGCATTGTCTGCGCCGGGTTCACCGCTCCGCTGGTAGGCAATAACACCTGCGAGGCGTCCGGCAAGGGCTGTGGTAAGATTACTCGATGGGACCTTGAGTTCGGACGGATTGATCGAAGTCACTGAGCCGATTAAATCCGTGCGCTTCTGCTTTCCGAACGCCACGACTACTGCTTCGTCCAACTGTCCGGCTGCCTCCACCAGCCGCACGTCGATAACTGACTGGTTACCGATCACGATTTCCTGCGACTCGAAACCCACCATACTGAACACTAGGACCTCCCCATCTTCGGGCACATCCAATATATACCGTCCATTCATATCGGTGGTTGTACCAATACTTGTATACCCTTGGACAGTCACCGAAACCCCCGGCAATGGCGTGCCGGACGTATCGACAACCCCGCCACGGATTTCTTTCGTCTGCAACAAATAAGGTGGATCGCCAGCATAGGCCGGCGAAGCCAGCATTAGCAAGAAAAAGGGACAGGCCGCTGCCAAGGTGCGCAACAAGACGCCCTTAAAAAAAAGTACTTTTCCCATCATCGTTCATTAATTTTTGTTCATTAAATTGGTTGTCACACTACATAATTTGTCATCTGGTTGTATTAGGGATTATCATTCATTACATGGCTAAAAGGTTTCATATGACGTGTTTTTTGTTCTTTTTCCTTCAGTTCTTCTGCACGATACCGGGGTGCCTCGTAGTGCGCTGGTACCTGCCTGCCCGACACACCGGAAAAATACCACAAGCATGCATCGCGCCACCACACGGCTTCATCCTCTTGAATAGTGAGCAAGCGACCGACCTGTTGGAAGGTTTCGGGATCGATGACTTCTACAAGGGAAGCCCAGTCGCGCTGCATCTGCCGTACCCCTTCCACGCCTCGGTAATAGTGGTCGCACAACGCTTCCCAAAACGTTCGTCCGGAAGCCGTGCGGTAATCCCACGGTATATGGTGGAACCACGTCAGGAACATCTCGGGGCACCGGTGTAAATCTGCGAACGAATCGCGGACGACAGGCGAATACTGGGCTACCGCATTACTGCCAGATGGCGTTCGGTCGAACCCGATGCCCTCTGCGTCGGCGCGGTGGTAGGCCGCCCGCTTCCAAGGCTGCGGACCATAATGATGGCCAACGCTGCTTAGTACATTCAACCCCAACGGGGTCTGGTAATTTACGAGGTGCTCGCGCGATTCCATCATCATTGTCAAAATGGTCTGTACAGCCGACTTATCGGTAGTTAGTGTCATTTTTATCCATTCGGAAGCAACCTGCGATGCCGACAAACGGTGGTCCCAAGCCAAACGTCCCAGCGCATACCAGTTGGCTTGCCCAAACGGATGATAGGTCCAATTGGTTACATCGCCTAGGTTGGAAACACCTGCCATACCCGTTATTTGCTGTCCCTGTAGGCTTCCGTCTATCACACGCGCCACGGTTGCATGTTTACCCGACACATAGGTATCTGCATCCAACACCTCCTTGTATAAGGTGGCTAGGTACACCAGGTGGGTGCTGAACCCGAGGTATTCCTGCGTGATTTGAAACTCCAGCATCTGTGGCGTATTGGGCATCGCACCAAATAATGGCGAAAATGGCTCCCGTGGTTGGAAATCCAGTGGTCCGTTTTTCGTTTGTATAAAAACGTTGGGTAAGAACTTTCCGTCAAACTCTACAAATTCATCATAGGCGTCTTTGACCCGGTCATTCCCCCGGGTTTCATAGACGAAAGCCCGCCAGATCAGCAGACCACCGTGCGTCGCCAATTCCGTAGCAAGCATATTGGCGCCATCTACATGGGTGCGCCCATAATCCTGAGGGCCGGGCTGGCCTTCTGAATTTGCTTTAACCAAAAACCCACCGAAATCCGGAATGAGGCGATAAATTTCATCGATTTTGTCGTGCCACCATCGATGTACGTTAGCATCCAACGGATCGGCGGTTTCAAGGGGACCCAACACCTTCGGCGACGCGAAGTTGACGGAAAGGAAAACGTGGATACCGTAGGGCCGGAAAACATCCGCCAATGCGGCCACTTTCGACAGGTACGCTGGGGTCAATATCTTTGGGGAAGCATTTACATTATTGAGCGCAACACCATTGATACCGATTGAAGCATTAGCTCGGGCGTAATCTACATAACGTTGAGATAACGTGTCTGGTAATGTTTGCCAGTCCCATATCGATAGACCCGCATATCCACGCTCGATGGTGCCGTCCAAATTGTCCCAATGATTGAGCATCCGCCACTGCAATTTGGGCGAACTACTCATTGAAACCCCGTCGAGGTCATGGTGTGTTTGCAGCAAACGAAGAAAATGGAACACCCCGTATAAGACGCCGATGTCTTTATTGGCCGTAATAACAATGGGAGATTGCGGTTTGGACGTCATTTCTCGGATAACATACCCTTCTTCTCCAAGTTGCTGTAACTCGTCCTGTGCGAACTGGTGACGAACATGTGCGGGAAGTTTATCGAACGTAGCGACTACCAATGTACTGGAATCGATTCCAGTTGAAGAACCAGTAGCTGTAGGAAAGCCGATGAGTCCGTGCAAACCTCGATGAAGTTCCATCTTCGCTGCGTCAAGGGTCAACGAACTACCACGAACATCAATGGTTATCAGTCGCTGTTGATAAGACTGAAGAACAGCATAATCCGCTATCCGATCGTATTTCAGCCATAGCCTGCTCCCGGTGTCAGCAAGCGACAGCTTGACGCTCAGGCACCATATGCTGCATACCACCATCAGCAACGCATGATAGTAGGTTATCGAAATTGGTATCGATTGCATAATAGTCTTTGCGTATTCCCTCATTGTCATTTAGCGTTATATAATCAATTCATCCAGTTCACGTTTACTTGATGCACGCTGCACCAATTCTACTGGAATCGTCACCGACATGTAATTCTTACCTGGCTTAATGTAGCCGTTAATCAGCCCCAACATTAAGGAGGCTGCTTGATTTCCAACTTCATACGGATGCTGCTCGACCGATGTAACCGACGGAACCACCACTTCCGTCAGCGGGTCGTTCGAATAACCCACGATTTTGAGATCGTCTGGCAGCTGCAAACCTCTCTTTCGGGCGTGGGTGACCAGTGTCAGGGCTATCGTATCATTGCCGGCGAAGATAGCATCCACCCCCTTTTCATTTGTTAGGATATGATCAAACGTCGAAATCGCATTTTCTATGGTGAGGTCGTGAAAAAAAACAATTTCTTCATCGGGGGTCAACCCATACTTAGCCAAAGCATCACAATATCCTTCATAGCGCTCCCGATAGATTGTACACGTTGTTGCACCACCAATATGTGCGATACGTCGGCATCCTTGTTGTAATAAGTGGTCGGTAGCTAAGTAGCCGCCTTGGTAATCATCCCCTTGGATCTTGTGTGCGGGGTAGCTTTTGGGGGTACGATCAAAAAAAACCAACGGTCGCCCACTTTGCGCAAAAATATCAAATGGCGAAAAATCAGTCGTATAAAGCGTAGCCGAAACGATAAGACCCCCAACCCGCGACGCAAACAATGCATGCACCAGCTCTCGCTCCATTTCAGGCGACTCGTTCGATTGGCAGATCATCAGGTTATACCGTTGCTGGTGAAGGCTGTTTTGTATGGCGGTGATCACGGCCGACTGATAATGACGGGCGATGCGCGGAACGATGAGACCTATGGTATTGGATTTCCTAGTACGCAAGCCAGCAGCCACCGCGTTGTATTGATAACCCAGTCGCTTTGCCTCATTTACTACCTGTATTTTTGTTTCGGCTTTGATATGCGGATGGTCTTGCAATGCCCTGCTTACTGTCGACCGTGATAGCCCCAGCGCAGCGGCGATGTCATTCATCGTTATTTCTGTCTTATTGCTCATTATTTGAATACCCTGTTGCCAATCTTAATGATGTCATGCTTTATGCAATCGATCCCATACATACTTTATATTTTATCATGTTATCGGTACAGTCAAGAAACGATATATGTTATTTAGCTGTCTCTAATCGCTGAATCAACGGTTTTAAATGGTAAAACAACAAAATACGATAATATAAACAATACAAAACAACTCATTTTATCTCAATTATTCATCAATTTATCTCATTTTTTTATAAAACAGCGAAGAGTCAGCTTTCAATACGCGCTCCAGTGATACCCAAACCCAGACCGTTACGCTATCCTCAAATTTTACCACTATCTTTGGCTAAAGAACATGGGAGTTGAATGAAATCGCTTTTGTTGACATATTTCATAGGTGTGTGGGCATCCCTCGGTTGCGTTTACGGCCAACCGTTTTATTTCACCCATTACCAAGTAGAGAACGGACTATCGAACAATGCGGTGCTGTGCAGCGCACAGGACGCCATGGGGTTCATGTGGTTCGGCACCAAAGATGGACTTAACCGATTCGATGGCTATTCTTTCAAGGTCTTCCACAGCGATCCGGATAATCCCAACGGGCTGGGGAGCAATTTCGTGAGGGCATTGTACGTTGATGATTCGGGCTTCATATGGGTGGGCACCGACCAGGGTATTTACCTATTCGACCCGAAGTCGGAAACCTTTTCCATATTCCATCCATCCATTACCAATGAGATACTTGACATACAAGGTGACCACCGGGGCAACGTGTGGTTTATCAACAACTTGACATTATTTCGCTATGACTCCTCTGCCGATAGCCTGGTATCTGTGACAGATCCCGCTACCGTTTCGGTAAGCGCTGTCGGCCTCACCGAAACGGGCGACGCATGGGTGGGGACCATCAATGGCAACATCCTGCATTACGGGGCAACCAGCGGCCTTCAGCGGTCGTACTCCCTCTTCAACCACTCGCCCACGGTCGTGTCGCGATGGGTTGAGCGGGTATTTTGCACCAACAAAGGATACCTGCTCGTCGGTACATCCAAACAAGGCGTCAAAGTATTCGACACCGAAACAGGTACGTATACCGATCTGCTGACGCGAGATGACGATGGCACGGACATGTTTATCCGGGACATCGTAGAGTATCATCCCGATGAGTATTGGCTGGCTACGGAATCGGGTATTTTCGTCTACAATCACCTCAACGGCACGTATATCAATTTAAAAAAAGAACGGGGTAACCCGTGGTCGTTATCGGACAATGCCGTCTACACACTCTGCAAGGACAAGGAAAACAGCATCTGGGCGGGCACTTACTTCGGCGGTATTAATCATTACGCACGTGCAAACACGTTCTTCGAAAAATTCTTCCCACTAGGTAGCGGAAACACCATATCGGGAAACGCGGTACGAGAATTATGCCCGGATAGCTACGGCAACCTGTGGATCGGCACCGAAGACGAGGGGCTGAACAAGATGGACCTCAGTACAGGCCGCATTACAAATTACGGGCCTACCGACGAACCGGGCAGCCTCGCCTATTCCAACATCCATGGCTTGCTCGTTACCGGTGACACCCTATGGGTAGGCACCTTCGAACATGGTCTCGACTTGTTCAACGTCCGCACCGGCAAGGTTATCCGCCATTACAATGCAGAGAACAAGGATGGCACGTTACACAATAATTTTATCTTCAACATTCGCCGCACCCGGAACGGGCGGATCTTGCTGGCAACGGGACGCGGGCTTTATGAATATCTCCCTGCGACAAAGCGCTTCCAACTGGTCCCCGGCTTTCCAGACTTTATTTTTTATACCACGCTTTTTGAAGACAGCCAGGGAACGATATGGGCCGGTACCTGGCGTGATGGCTTGTATTATGCGAATCCCCGGTCGGGGGAAAACGGCTCGTTTTCCCATGATGCACACCTCCCCGGCAGCATCGGCAGCAACCGGGTAAACCGTATCTTCGAAGATAGCAACGGCCATATTTGGGTGGCTACCGAGGGGGGCTTGTGTAAGTTCAATAGCCAGCGGAATGATTTCCAGCGGTATGGTACCACCCAAGGGTTTCCAAGTAACCTTATCCTCGCGCTATTGGAAGACGGTGAAGGTAAGCTTTGGGTAACCACCTCCAAGGGACTCGTGCGGTTTGCGCCGGCAACTGGTGACATCAAAGTCTTTACGAAAGCCAATGGATTACTGGGCGACCAGTTTAACTACAACTCGGCCTACAAAGGGCCGGACGGCACCCTGTATTTCGGCAGTGTAAAAGGGCTCATCCGGTTCAACCCTACCGATTATCTCGAGAACACCTTCCAACCACCGGTCTACATCACCGGGTTGCAAGTATATGACCGTGAATTGGAAATCAACAGCAAGGGGTCGCCGCTCACACAGTCGATTACCTTTATCGACCACCTGGAGCTTAACCATAACCAGTCGTCCTTTAGTATCGATTTCGCAGCATTGAGCTATGTCTCGCCAGACATGACCGAATATGCTTACAAAATGGAGGGGTTGGATAAGGAGTGGACCCACATCCAGACCAATCGCAAAGCGTATTTCACCAAGCTCCCCCCGGGCGACTACGTATTCCGGGTAAATGTGGTCGACAGCAACGGCGATCTCAAGGGCAAGGAAACGACACTCCGCATTACGATTTTACCGCCTTTCTGGGCCAGCATCCCGGCTTTTTTAGGTTATGCCTTACTCGTTATTGCCGGTGTTTGGTATGCCATAAGAAGTTACCACCGCCGGATACGGGAAAAGAACAAACGCAAACTCGAACAGCTACGGCACCGGAAAGAAGAAGAGCTATACCGCGCCAAGATCGATTTCTTCACGAACGTGACGCACGAAATACGCACCCCACTCACCCTCATCAAGGCACCCTTGGAGAAAGTGATGAAGAAGGCGGAAGAACTACCCACCGTGCGTAAGCACCTGCAGACCATGGAGCGGAATACCGAACGACTGCTGGAGCTGACTGACCGACTGCTCGATTTCAGGAAAACCGAGGTAAACGGATACCGGTTGAATTTCACCGAGATGGACGTGACCAAGCTCGTGAAAGAAAATTATACGGCTTTTAAACTCGTGGCCTCGCAGAAAGGCATCAAGCTTACCTTTGTACCCCCGCCCGCCACGTGCGTTGCGGCGGTAGACAAAGAAGCATTTACGCAGATTATCGGCAACCTACTTACCAATGCGCTAAAGTACGCGGAGCGCTCCATTGAAATCATCATGCAGTCCGAATCGACGGATGCTGTGGCCATCCTTGTTAAAAACGACGGCTACCTCATCCCCTTGTCGATGCGGGAAAAGATTTTCGAGACTTTCGTACGGTTGAAGATGACCGACAACCAACACGGATCCGGCCTGGGATTGGCGCTGGCCCGCTCACTGGCACAGCTGCATAATGGCACGCTGCATTTAGCGAATCCCGAAAACGGAATGAATGTATTTGTACTGACACTACCCCTTAAGCAACAACCCCTTAAGAAACAACGAAATGGAATCAAAATCGACAACCACTGACAAACCAGCCATCTTGGTGGTGGATGACCATGTAGAAATCCTCGATTTCATCGTGGACGACCTCAGTGCCGATTATGAGGTACTGCAAGCAGCGCATGGGAAACAGGCATTGGAAGTGCTCGAGGCACACCCGGTTCAGCTGGTTGTCAGCGACGTGATGATGCCCGAAATGGATGGCTATGAATTGTGCCTGCGCATCAAATCCGACGTAACACATAGCCATATTCCCATCATCTTATTAACCGCCAAGAATACGCTGCAATCTAAAATCGAAGGATTGGAATATGGCGCTGATGCCTATATCGAAAAGCCATTTTCGCCCGAACACCTCCAAGCTCAAATCGGTAGCTTACTTGCCAACCGCAATAAAATCCGCACCTATTTCGCGAGCTCACCCTTGGCACACATCATCTCCATGGCACATACGAAGGCTGACACGCTGTTTTTGGAAGAACTGGACACGTTGATCCATGAGCACATGGGCGACGTAGGCTTCGATGTGGAGCACCTCGCCGAAAAGATGCATATCAGCCGGCCGACATTATACCGCAAAATCAAAGCGATATCCGATTTAACACCCAACGACCTTATCAACGTAGCCCGCCTAAAGAAAGCGGCTGAATTGCTCAGCGAAGGGCGGCACAAAATCTACGAAGTATCCGATCGGGTGGGTTACAGCTCACAGACCCATTTTGGGCGGAACTTCCAAAAGCAATTCGGTATGTCGCCCAGCGAATACATAGCCAAACATAAGCAGTGAAACGGCATACGCTATATTTATGGTCCGTGTTGCCCGTTTGAAAACGAATAGGGAGTGTCTTCCACGGCCGTTCCCCGCAACTTGTTGGGCTGGTTGTCCATCGTGAAGATCAGTTCAGCGCCACCGGTCAGTGTTTCATGCGTTACGTAGTTTTTTTCATACGACTTACCATCTACCGTCAACGATTCGATATAGCGGTTTTGCGGCCGGTTGTTGGCTGCCGAGATCGTAACCGTATTTCCGTTTTCCAAGTGCAATGACACCTTTCGGAAAAGCGGCGAACCGATTACATATTCATCCGACCCGGGGCATACCGGGTAGAAGCCCAACGCAGAAAACACATACCATGCGGATGTCTGGCCGTTGTCTTCATCGCCACAGTACCCATCGGCGGCAGGCGAATAGAGCTTATCCATAATTTCCCGCACCCGGTACTGTGCTTTCCAAGGCTGCTTGGAGTAGTTGTACAGATAGGTCATGTGCTGGATGGGCTGGTTGCCGTGGGCATACTGCCCCATGTTCATGACCTGCATTTCGCGCATTTCGTGGATCATCCGCCGGCTTTGCATCCCGTCGTTGCTCGGCACAATGAACACGGAATCCATCATCGTATTGAACATGTTGTCTCCCCCCATCATATTAATCAGCCCTTGTGGATCATGGAATACACAAAAGCTCCAATGCCAGCTGTTCCCCTCGCAAAACGGCCAGCTCCAATCGCTGGGATTGAAATCGGGGTCGAACATGCCGCGGTCATCGCGACCGGCCATGAGCCGACGGCTGGGATGGTAGACGTTCTTGTAGTTCATCGCGCGTTGTGCATAGATACCAATTTCGCTCTCCGGCTTCCCCAATGCCTTGCCCAGTGTATAGATGGTCCAGTCGTTATAGGCATATTCGAGCGTACGCGCCGTGCTGTGCCTGATGTCTACATTGTCGGGCACATAACCGATGTCGTTATAGTATTGGTAACCCACCCGACCGGACGCCGTACCTTCCAGGTGATTATTGGCGCCATGTTTCAGGGCTTCCCAGAGCAGTTCGATGTCATAGCCCCGAAGGCCCTTGATGTACGCATCGGCGACAACGGAAGCCGAATTGTTGCCGATCATGATGTTCCGGTGCCCCGGACTGGCCCATTCGGGAAGGTACCCGCTCTGTTTGTACGCATTGATAAGCCCTTCCTGCATCTTGATGCTCATGGAAGGGTAAGCGAGGTTCAACAATGGAAACAAGCTCCGGAAGGTATCCCAAAAGCCGGTATCCGTAAACATATACCCGGGATGAATGCCACCGTCGTAGGGGCTGTAATGGACGATTTGGCCGTCGCCGTCGATTTCATAGAAAGCGCGGGGGAAGAGTACCGAACGGTAAAGGCAAGAATAGAAGGTACGCAGGTTATCGATGTTGTCGTCTTCCACCTCGATGCGGCCAAGTACGTCATTCCAAGCAGTTCTCCCCTTTTCGGCCACGTGGTCGAAGGAGTCGCTTCCAAGTTCCTTCAGGTTGCGCTCGGCCTGCTCAATGCTGATAAACGAGGAGGCAACGCGAGCATGGACCTGTTCACCGCGCTCGGTCCGAAAGCCCACAAGGGCACCGGCATGATTTTCTTCCGCTTCCAGTTCATCCTCACGGATGATGCTATCGGCCACGGTTGCCTGGTAGGTAAACGGCTTATCGAAATGGATCACAAAATAATTCTTGAAGTTTTCCGGCACGCCGCCACTGTTGCGCGTGGTATATCCGATGATCTTGTTCTCCGAGGGGATGACCTTTACGTACGATCCCTTGTCGAATGCATCGATGACCACATATGCATCCTCCGTCTCGGGAAACGTAAACCGGAACATGGCAGCCCGCTCGGTTGGCGCGATTTCTGTCGTCACATCGTGGTCGGCTAGGTACACTTTGTAATAGTAAGGTTTTGCAATTTCAGCTTTATGCGAAAACCAGCTCGCGCGCTCATCTTGATCGAATGTAGGGGAGCCGGTGATGGGCATGATGGCGAATTGTCCGTAATCATTCATCCACGGGCTAGGTTGGTGTGTTTGCTTGAATCCGCGGATTTTATCGGCGGTATACGTGTATAACCAGCCGTTGCCCATTTTGCCGGTCTGTGGCGACCAGAAATTCATGCCCCAGGGCATGGCAATAACGGGATAGGTATTCCCCGTGGAGAGCTCGTATTTAGACATCGTACCCATGAGTGGGTTGACGTAATCTACGGGTTCCTGGGCGAGCACCGCTATCGGGGCAAAAAACAAAAATAAGCCGGCTAATTTTTTCAAGTATGTCATCAGTTGAATGTTATTTTGCGTAATGGATAATTAAAAATTTACGGTTACGACCACCGGGTTGTGATCGGAAGGAAGCCGCGCCCGGTGCTTAATCAGTGAAACCTCATCGGGAAAGTTGGCCGATTTGACGGAATCTGCGGGCACCTCGGTAGTGGAAAAATAAAAATCGGTGAGCAACCCGTAGCGCTCAACCTGAATCGTCGGACTTAAAAAGATATGGTCGATCCGGCTGTTGGTTTTGAGGTTGATGTCGAAGTTGTTGAATGTACCCGTTGGTGCGTACCGTAAGGCCGCAACTTCGTACGCATCGACCAATAGGCCCGAATCGTGGATCACGGCGTAGTTCGCATGGGTTTGATCGACATTGAAATCACCGGTTAGCACGACCGGATCCGATGAGGCCATGGCCCGTATTTTCTCCAGTACCAAGGCGGCACTCTTCTCCCGGGCCACTACACCCCGGTGATCCATGTGCAGGTTGAAAAACCAAAAAACCGTACCCGTCTCCTTCTCTTTGAAATGCCCCCAGGTGCATATCCGCGGAAGTGCGGCATCCCATCCCTTGTTGGGGTAGGTGGTCTCTTCTGACAACCAAAAATGCCCCGACTCCAGCAGCTCAAATTTATCCTTCTTCCAGAAAATCGGTGCGTATTCGCCCTTGGTTTTGCCGTCGTCGCGGCCGACACCTACATAGGTATAGTCGGACAAACAACCCAGCAGGTCTTCCAATTGGCCATGCAGTACCTCCTGGGCACCCCAGATATCAAAATTATGGTACTGCACCAAGTTACAGATAGCGGGTAAACGCTGTTCCCAGCCGTTACCCTGCTTCGCGTCATTGCTGTTTTGGTTGCGCACGTTGTATGACGCTATCTTCAACTGCTGACCATAGCCGATTAATGCAAAACAAACGGCCGGTATAAATAATATAAAACGTCTTTTCATCATGTCAAAGTTAAGCTAAATCGTTTAAACTATTTCCTATTTTTCGCAAACTGTCATTGTAAGCATCGGACAACTGGTGATATTTCGGAATGGAGCGCTGGGCTGGCGTTAAAAACATTTACCACCACACCTGTTGTCCGTTTTCGTAGGTGAATATTCGTTCCTCTTTGCCCTTCGTTCTATTGTGAAGAATGAATAACGCATCAGACGGGCAATTCGCAAACTCCAAGACCAGGTCTTTTGCGATTTTCTTTCCCAGCGAAACCCACTGTCCCTCCATCCAGTAGGCCAATTCGTATTCATCACCTATTTCAACCTCGTTTCCATCCCCGCGCATAATGCATGTTACACGGTCAATGGCGACCGAGTCCTTGAAATCCATGCCAATCCAACTACCCGAACCATTCGGAGCATCGAAGAAGGTTAACAGGTCGCCATCAAAAGCTGCCTGTTTTGTATAGCCGTCCTCTGTTCGGAAAGACCCGTCTGTGCCCATAATGTCGCCTACGACAGGCGCGTTCCCCCGCTTGAAAAACCGCAGCTCGGCGACGTTCGAATGACCATGCGGTGCAGACAATACCCGCCAATACCGATATCGCTTCCGTTCCGGATTGAGCGCCACCTCATTCTCGAAGTTGTCAAACACGTGGAACGTCACCGAATCGCTAAAATCGCTCCGGTTGGCGCCCTGGATCTTAGCACCGATTTTTCTCAGGTTGGTACGATAGGCCGCCGAAAGCAACGGGAATTTCCGCTGTAGTTTCAACGTTTGCTTTCGTGAGGTGTCGGCTTTGATCGTTTGGATTTTATTACCCAAATAGACGATAAACGGGGCTCCGATGGGCTCAACGCCATCATAGCCGTAATTAACGGGCAAGTAGAGCACGTCTTTACCGATGCTTTTAAAACTCGCTTTACCCCGTTTGTTTTCTCCCCAAGCTAAAACTTCCCAGTTCCTATTGTTAAAAACTGCCAGATACACGTAGTCATTATCCGTTTTGACGTTTAATTCAATATCAATGGTTGACATGTATTCGTCCGTGACATCTAGAATATACGGTGTCGAAAAGATCCGGGGAACAGTTTGTTCGTTTTTGATCAACAACTCTAATTCCTTATTTATTCCATATGTACGCCGATATACCTTGGCCATGATGTGATCTTTCTTATGGGGGCTTCCAATAGTCGAGTTAGCCCCTTCGAATACCGTATTTTTCTTGGTATTTTCATGAAGAAAATCCCACGAATGCCCCAGGCTCCTGAACGGCCATTGCGGGGTGAAATCCATACCCGTGGGTATGCCGTTTGCTCGCATTACGGCATTGGCCAACGTCCCGTACTCATTACAGGGTCCGGATGGGATACTTAGCAATGTCTTTAGCTTAATGATGGGTGTATGGCTTTCCGAATTCAACATTGGGTGCATCTCATTCCGCAGCGCCGCATTGATTGTATTTGCCGCATTGTACGAGCTGTTTGAATAAATTGACGAATAACTCAGGGGCATTAACAGTTTGTTGTATCTTTCATAAAAGAACTGCTTCCAATCATCCAACACCTGCCCTTCAATCACTTTGTACGGCAGGATAAACTCACAAAATTCCTCAAATGACAGATGCTGCGACCAAGGTTCGTTATTCCATACCTTAAATGAATGCTCGATATTACTGATTAGGTATTCTGCCGTAATAACTTTCGCATCTGCTATTTTCCTGTAATTAAGGTTTTCATTTTTTAACAATATAGTCTGGTAAACGCTGTCCTTGATAGGGAAAGGTGCATCCCGCAAGCTGTCCATGGCATGCTCTATTTGAGCATGGAAGTTTTCAATGGTCTCATCCATCACAAATGAATAATGGAAGGCCATATTTTTAATAAGGTATTCCGCCGCTCTGTGTTTCAGGCTATCTTCTGGGTTTCGGGAATAGTGGGCAAGTACATACTCCAACTCTCCCCTGTTTCCTCCGGCTTGCCGCAATACATCGTCGATATCACCGACTTGCAGGTTGGTGCACGATAATGGTATCGTTAATCCAAAGGATAACAAGGCGGCCAGGCAAGTTATCTTAACGGATATATTCATCAGATTTTTTCAATTTTGTTAGTGATATTACCTTATTTATTAGAGCTTGTTTACAACAATTTCTTCAAAGATAGTTTTCCAGTCTTCTATCAACGACCCCAGCACCCCATACTTTGTAAAGCATTGGTTTAGTTTTGTTAAGGGGAGTTTTTATCATAAATGGCGGCACTATTTTTAGATTCAGATTCAGTATCAAGATCCGCCAACCTTCAGCAACCCTTTCATACGGTGTTAGCACAAGTACGATTTCGGAGCAATCGTATACTTAGAGTTGCGATACTATAGCAATACAAATAATCAGCCTCTATTGACAAACCAACAGGGCGCATAAACAAATAATCAGCTGAATATCTTTGATTTGCCATTAATAAAATAGAATATTTGCAGTGCAATACAGGCTCAAAAATCGGTTTAAATTTTAAACAGAAACGGTATTGTAGCTTGCAGGTCATTTATTTTCGCTAAATTTTATTAACATCATGGAAAAGAAAACAGCTTTAGGATTAACCCTCGCAATTATTTCGGCGCTTACAATTAACGGCGTTATGGCAGACACTGAGTCAGGTGGGGGTAGTGGAGGAAAATGTAAAGAACCTCTCTCAAACACTTGCTACAACATCTACAACAAAGATGGTCAATTGATATCATCCAAAAAAGGAGTATTACACATTGAATAGTTTTAAACGTTAATAGCATGAAAAAGAAAACAATTTTAGGGTTAACTGCTGCAATCGTTGCTGCATTTACAATTAACAACGTTAGAGCAGACGTTGAAGGAGGAAATGACGGAGAGTGTGCGGCTCCGCACTCAAACACTTGTATGGTTGTTCATTTGCCTTGGCCTTTGAAAGATAAAGTTATCCCGGGGGTTCTCACCATTATTATTGATTAAGAAAAGGGGCGTGTAGCCCCTTTTTTAAACCTTTACTATGAAAAGACACATATACCTTATAATTTTTGGTATTGCAATATCAATGGCCGTTTTAGCCTTTCTTTATTATAATTTTTCAACAAATAGAATAAGCGATCAGTATTTGAAAAATGGGGGCTTTGAAAGAAAGCTTTTATCGCTGAACCTATCTCTTGAACAAAAATACGGTCTTAATAAAGGATATTATAGGATTGTTGGGGCAGATCATGATAAAGTCATCATTCACGAGTTAAATGCAAGCAACTTGGTTGTATTTAACCCCGATCATACGAAAGAAACCATTCAACTACCCAATGAAATAATTCCGGAAAACATTTTTAGTATATCAATACCCCCCTATGATAAAAAGCTTATTGATATACATTGTAATAATGACAATAAAATATTCGTATTCGATACCAAGACCCAAGAAATAACGTCAATATTCGTGTTTACAACATTTTTTGAAAAAGCAGTCAGGGCTTCAGAAAACAGCTTTTATACGTTCATACAGGGCGACAAAAGGAATGAAACCATTCTGACCCACATTCAATTTGACGAAAATGGTAAAGAGCATATTATAAAGTCGAGCAATATAATAAGGCGGTCGATGACTGACGACGGTATTTTGCAAAAATATAACGGAGATCTATTGTATGTCAACTATTATAATAATACGATTGCATTAATAGACTCCGGTCTTAATAAAGAGTTGTTATATCATACAATCGATACCATAACTACAGAGCCTAAAACGGTTACCATTCGAAATGGGACTATCACAAAGTTCGTTAAGGCACCGAGGCCGGTTAATCAATTGGTACAAACATTCGATAATTTTTTGTTTGTTAACTCGTATGTGAGCGCGGATAATGACAAAGATAATTTTCCAAGAGGAACCAGTGACCTGATTGATGTATACGATATTGAGGATGAACTAAAATATGTTGGCACTATCTACCTTAAACGAATTGACAATAATCGTATTATAGATTTTTTTGCAGATGAAAACACCTTGGTACTACAGTATACAGACAAGATATTAGTCTATGATATTAGTCTATAAGTATAGGAAATATTTACTTTTTTTCCTACATTGCTTGATATTTGCAGTATTTTCATACTCTGTCTTTTCAAAAGCATCGAATTTTGATTACTTTATAAACAATCTCGAGAAATCTCCATTTTTATCAAATATAGATGCAAAAACAGTAGGCATTTTAATTATAATAATAGAGCTTTTTGTTCCTTTTTCTTTGTTCTTTGAAAAAACGACCTATATAGGATACCTTCTTTCTTTTTTCCTTTTCTTTATATTCACAGGATACCTCTTGATGATGTTTAATTTCAGCCCATACTTACCTTGTAGTTGTGGCGGATTTATTGAAGCGCTGTCCTGGTCTCAGCATATATACTTTAATGGGGCATTCTTAGTCATATCTGGAGGGCTCTTTTTTGCCAATAGATTCGATTTAAAAAATGAGTAGCATCAATCTATTA
Source organism: Parapedobacter flavus (assembly GCF_035818675.1). Lineage (NCBI taxonomy): Bacteria > Pseudomonadati > Bacteroidota > Sphingobacteriia > Sphingobacteriales > Sphingobacteriaceae > Parapedobacter > Parapedobacter flavus. Next base: position 197,461 of record NZ_JAYKZZ010000001.1, on the reverse strand, counting down.
ACATATCGGCATTTTATTAAAATCAGCAAAGAGGCTACAGTAATATTATCTTTTATAGGAACTTTTATATACTCCTTAACCGACTATCCGTTTGCATTCAATTTTGAAACATATGAACATGGAAACTATACGATTGCTTTTACAATAGCTATTGCAACCGTCATATGGTCTTTGCTTTCTATATTCGACGATGACGATAGTTCTATCTTAATCATAATCCCCCTTTTTTTTCATCTTTATTGGATAGATAGCGGCAATGAATATGCTTCCGTTCTGGCTGCATTTGTTGTTCATTTTTTCCTTCTTAAATCTCTTTCGCTACATCGGCTAAAGCAGATAATGTATATTGTCCTTTTCTTATATTTAATTCAATTCGTATACACTGCATATCATTTATATATTGGAGAAATGAGTGACAAGCTTAGCTTCTACAATACCGGGGTTTTTGCCATCTATAGTATTGTTTTTATACCTTTATGCCAATACTTGGCTAGTAAAAATCTTAGTGGCGGATACTATAAGCTGCTTTTTAGCCTATACGTAATAGCAATCTTATTAATCATATTCTTTGTGAAATCTAGAACTGCTATGATAGCCGTTTTTCTGGCTTTCTGTTTTCCTGTCCTTTTTAATTGGATAAAGCGGCAATCCATATATGTCAAAGTGTCACTGCTTTTCGCTTTCAGTTTGCTCTTTTTATATCTGCTAAACTACCTTTTCCACATCAAAGAAGATTCATCTATTGGAAGAGTGTTGATGTTAGACATCGCTTTTTCAAATGTTAAGGAATATTGGTTTAGTGGTGTTGGCTTGGGGAATTTTACGTGGTACTATCCACAATGGCAAGCAGATTATTTTAGTATAGTAACCTCGCCGGATCTCGGCTACTTTTTAAATGCGGGTGAATCGTATGTAATTTTTAATGAATTTGTCCAACTATTTCTTTCCATTGGTGCGCCTCTATTTGTTTTATTATGCTACCTGATCGTACGTTTTTTTTATTTTAGAATACCAGCAATACCAGCCGAAATTGACCTGTTAAAAATGATAAAAACAACGTTCACTATCATATTAGCATGTTCCTTAACCTATTACACGCTTCATATTAATGTCGTACTATTGATAACTGCATATTATGCAGCAATTTCTTGGAAGATATTAGAAAAGGGTCGCTTCCTATTAGCAGGAAAAATATCATTCTCAAAACAACTCATCCTCATATCTTGTTTTGTTGCACTGTTTTTCGTTTATCAAAAGTATGAGGCAATCCATAACTGGGTGGATATAAAAAACCCTCCTTATGTGTCCATAACCGATGGAAAGTCTGAAATAAGCTCTATTTTATCCCAACTAAAAAATGACGGTAAATTTTTAGCTGAGTACGGTAACTATATTTATGAACATCATGGCGATATCGAAAAAGCAATCATTCTTATCGAAAAGGCAAAAAGGAACTTTATCTCAAAGGAAAGTATAGAGAATCTTGCGTATCTTTATGTAGAAGAAGGAAACTACGAAAAGGCAATCGAGAATTTTGAATGGTTGGTTAACTATATACCAAGCAAATTCAGCAATCGGTTAGAACTGCTAAAGCTTTATCAAAAAAATCTCAACCTGGATAAAGCGAAACATTTGGCAAAGTATACGCTGAATATGCCAATAAAAATACCCTCTAAAGAAGTTGATTTTATTAAAAATGAAATCGCACGAATAAGTAAAGATTTAGATAAAAACATGACTGATTGTGAATACGGTCATCGTTGATTAAATTTAACCATGAGATCATATATTTTACATACGCTATTGGTGGTAGTAGCGATTTTGCTCGTTGTAAATAATAGTCAGGGACAGGAAAGTCCGGTGGATACATCAACTATCAGAACACTACGAATAGATCCAACAACAGCCAGTGGCGGAAATATGTCCCAAGTTTTTGATGAAATAAATTTCATTCCATTGGAAACAACGAAAGAAAGTGTTTTTGGAGATATTGGTCAATTGGAAGTTACCGAAAGCCTGTTCATCGTGTTTGACCATGACACGAAATGCATATTGCTATTTGACAGAAAGGGCAAATATAAGACCAAAATAGACGTGGGTAAAGTAATCGGAGGTAGATTAAGTCCAGAAGATATTGATGTATATGGTTTTGAATTATACAAAAAAAGTTCGGACTATATGATCGAAATACGTACGGCGAGTAATGTTTACGTCTTTGACACGAATGCAAAACAAATCGATCACTATAATCGCAACAGCAATGCCCACATATCAACACAAGAATACATTTTCAAAGATTCCGTCAAACTCGTCAGTTACTACCAAAACAAGAAAAGCGAAGACAAAGCACTTTATGGATACGCTTTGTTGAAAAACACACAGGTACTTGGTAAATATTTCGAGATCGATACGGGAAAATATAGTAAAACAGGTGATTTTGCTGTCGGTGGGCCAAGCTTTATAGAAACCGATAATCCCGAGGTGTTACATGCCGTAAGGTATTATGATTATAATATATACCAAATAACTAGTAAAGGCATTTCTATTGCCTACACGCTGGTTTTTCCAAGCACGAACACGATACCCTATGATTTCAACAGAAACAAGAAGTATCTCGGGAAAAAATTGGATTATTTCTTTAAAAACCCGGAAAACATATTTGGCATTGGGTATACCTATCAAATCGGAAAGTACCTTTATGTTAAATGCGGTTCCCTTAGCGCTAATATTAGAAGAAACGGTTCCTTTGTATATGATCTCGAAAATGATTATCTGATTTCTCTGAATAGATTGGACCCTGATAGCCTTTCACATCATCTTCCTGTAATAGGCAGGTGGGATAATGATTTTAAGAAATATGACGGACAATACCTATACGCTTCTTTGTCTTCATTGGAGCTGTTTAGCTATCACGAACAGGTCAGAATGAAGGGATATAATTATCCTGCTGCCATGCAAAATTACTTTAAAAACGGCGACAAAAAAGATAATCCCGTTATTATCCAACTGAAACCCAAAAAATAAATGAAATGCCCTTATAGATGCAACTAATACCCCCTGCATTCATTTTGGTTATGTGCCTCCTTAAATTACCCGTCTTTGCTCAAAATAACACGGTGGAAAAAACAGGGGTTGTTAAAGGGCTTATCAGAGATAGTGTACATAACCATGCCATCAAGTCTGCCACTGTAGCTATCTACGCCGTACCTGACGGCAAAGTTGTCAGCTATCAGGTAAGCAATAATCTTGGTGAATTTTTGTTTAAAGACATTCCTACGTCGACCAATTTAAAATTAGTAATAAGCAACATAGGATACCAACAATTTTCAAAGAAATTCACTTTTCCGGATACCACGTCCACGTATGATTTTGGAGCGGTATTCATTGACTTAAAAATAAACGAACTAGAGGAAGTGACCGTTACGCCTCCCCCTGTGCAGATGAACGGCGATACATTGGAATTTAACCCCGCTGCTTTTGCATTAGATAGTAATGCCGTTGTACATGATTTGATGAAAAAAATACCCAATATTACGTTGTGGGGGGACGGAACAATTACGGTAAATGGGCGGGAAATAAAAACCTTGCTCGTCAATGGGAAAGAATTTTTTGGTGGAGACCCGAAGATATCAATAGAAAATATACCAAAAAACGCTGTAGACAAGATACAAGTATACAACACGTTGGCTAATTCCAGGAACCTACTGGACTCGAGTCTGAACATGAATCTGAAGCTAAAGCCAGGCAAAGAGGTTGGTTATTTTGGCAAAATAGGAGGAGGATACGGTACAGGCAATCGGTTCGAAACAGACCTGAACTTTAACGCGTTTTCCCCAAAACTACAGGTTTCGCTTGGAGGAGCCAGCAACAATGTAAACAAAATCCCAAGCAGCATCAATACGCTACTGAGAAACAGTACATACAAAGGAGTTGGGGTTCAGATAGATTATATGCCGGATTTCAGAACATCCGGCATAAACCAACCAAACTCAGTCGGGTATACGTTTAAATACGATTTTGTTGATCCGGTTGCTAAAACTCAAAACAAAAATGCAATAAGTAGTAAATACTTCCTTCAAAACAACCAGATTCAACAAAAAGGAAACAGCCAGACAACAACTGCAGTAAACAATCACGGCAATATTTTAGAGAATAAACGTGACCACAATATTGCTGACCGCACAGGCCAACAATTTAACATGGATTATCAGTTTGCAAAAGACAGATACTATTTTATCGTTTCTCAAAACGTCAATTTGGACCACAACAAGTCTAGCAACCATAGCACTAATATTTCATCAAATGATGATGGACAAATCGTTAGTCAAAGTACCAATACCAATTCGAACAATGGTAATGAAAAATCCTATGGCTTTAACACAGCTTTGGGATATGAGCCAAATATTTGGGACCTTGAAAGTAGGTTCTCCGGTGTCGATGTTGACTATTCCTTGAATATTAGCGAAAAAAGCAATAAGATGGAATCTTTTACATCTTTTCAATCCATAAATGATTCAACAAAAAACAAACTTTTTAGTCGCAATTATAACACCCGCTCGCAAAGTATCTCCCAAAATATAAATATCAATTTGCCAAATATTATTCAACTGATTCTTGGCGTAAACCGTTTTCACTTATTTGATATTAACATGGAGAATGGCTTGCTGGTAGAAAACAATAAAAATAACAATAGAGTATACGATTATGACGGTGCAACAAACGGATTGTTGCCTAACCAGTACCTCACCAATGTAGCAGAATATAATTCATTGATATACGAGCCCGTATTGATGCTCCATAAAACAATCAGCAAAAGTTTAACCAATAGGTTTGATCGATCATGGGGTTTTTCTTTCCGTGTAAAAGGGCAACTCTATTATCAGAACAACCGATCGGATAAGGATTTTCAAGATATAAATCGCACCTATACAAGCTTGCTACCCAGCTTTAAAGTAAATTTCTCAGATAACCAATATGGCGAATACCGAAGAAACGTCGTCCTGGGTTATGACAACAGAACGGTTATTCCTAGTATCGGGCAAATAGCGCCGCTGACTGACAGCATGAACATATATAGCATACAGATTGCAAATCTGGGTTTAAAAGAAGAGCGAGTGGAGTCTGTTAGTATGAAGTTTAAACATATCAACGAAAGGAAAAATAATTTTGAATATGAACTTGCTGCAAGCTATAATAGAGCCCAAAACGGAATAATCGATAAGATTCTGATCGACGCCCAAAATATACGAACAAAACAAGCAATAAATAATAGTAATAATGGCACTTATGATTTATCGGGACGGATAAAAAAATCCATAAAATTAAAAGAAAGTGAAATGCAGCTCCACTATAACACACGCTATAATCACAGCAAAAGACAAACCAATATAAATGACACCTATAACACGTGGTATACAGATTATTTTAACAATAGATTAATCGTAAACTTCACTCTTAACGAAAACATTGCTGTTGAAGCAATACAAACCGTAACGAACTCATTCAGCAAGGATTTAAATGAAAGAGCTTTGTTTAAGAATACCGATTTTTCGACGGCTTTTAGCATAAGTTACCATGTCAACAAAAGATTAACGACGAATAGTAATATCTCGTTTTCCAAAAATATGTCTACAGGCTCAGCCGCTATTAACTATAATATATGGAACGCAAATGTCGCATATCGGCTACTCAAGGGGAATAACTTAGAGGTTAAACTTTCAGCCCTGGATTTATTACGTCAAAACACTTCCATCGTTAACTTTAATCAAGAAGGTGTGCTTGTTACAGGAAATAGAAACGTTTTGCAACAATATTTTATTTTTGGAATTTCCTATTATCCACGCAGATTCGGTTTCCGTAAATAACCATAACGAATACAATAAATGGCCATACTATGAGAACACTTTTATTAATATCAGGCACCCTGTTTTTGATGACGACAACGGTTTTTGCCCAACAGGAATCGTTTACGATTAAAGGCAAGGTAAGTAACTTGAATATTCCGGCAACTGTCTATTTGGTATATCAATCTAATAAAAGTATATATATCAATTCGATGGAATTGAAAAACGGAAAATTTGAACTTTCGGGTGTCGGCACAAGTTTGCGGGGGGTTGTTGGACTAGGTATTAAACACTTCCTCAAGTGCGCTGATTGACATTGTAAACGGCATCCGTTCGCCATTTTTTAACTCGATTTCCTTTGGAGAATGATGGATACATTCAACAAATCCAATATTTACTAACAATGACTTGCTAACCCTGACCATATACGATAATGACTCCATCCTTCTCTGCAAACAACTGAGATTAACACTGGTGCATAGCTCGTCAACACTATTGTTGAGAAAAAGAACAGAATAGGAACCCGACGCTTTACAGTACAACACATCCAGCGGATTCACAACGATTGTCTTACCTTTGGTTCTGATTATTAAACGGCTCATAATTCACTATTGATGTAAATAAATGTAGGTGCTTGTATATAAGTAATACTATGTTTCCTCCAAAAACCAAATGCCCTTCATTCAAAAACCCCACTTGTCCGGCATTTCATTTTTTATCTGTCCATTGGCGTTCAATCTCCCCCAGCGACTTGCCCTTGGTTTCGGGTAGTAACCGATAAACCACCACAAAAGCGAGTATACACCAAAATGCGAAAAACCAGAACGTAAAACCCGCACCGATGCTTTCCAGCAATACGGGTGTCAGTTGCCCGATAACGGTATCGGCCACCCACATGACCATGATGCTGAGCGCAATTGCCCTACCGCGGATATGGGCGGGAAAAATCTCGGCGGCGACCACAAATTTGAGGGGGCCGATTGAAAAAGCGAAACTGGCCAGGAAGATCACAACGGAAAGCAACAACAGCAAACCCTGTGTGTTTTCCGTATACATGCACAGACCAACAGCCATCAGGCTCAGTGCCGCCGCCGCCGTACCGATCAAGTAGAGTGGCCGTCGGCCCAATTGGTCCACTTTCCATACGGCAATCAACGTAAACGCGAGATTGGCCGCACCGAAAATAATCTGGCTTTGCAAGGAGTTCGATAGGCTTACACCTGCATCGTTCAGTATGCTGGGGCCATAATAGATAATCGCATTGATGCCGCAGAACTGCGAGAAGAACGGCAGGAGCAATCCCAAAAGGAGCGGCTTGCGCAACCGCGGTGAAAACAAATCGCGGTAAGACCCCTGGCGTGGCCCTTGCTGGCGCCTGCTTTCCAGCTCAGCTGTTGCTTCGGCGTGCCCCACGAACCGGGTAAGCAAGGCTGCCCCCGCGGTTGTTTGCCCCTTCTGCAACAGCCAACGTGGGCTTTCGGGAATGCCCAACAAGCCCAACAAAAACACCAATGCCGGCAACGCACCTACGATAAACATGCCTCGCCATACTTCGTCTTGGAACCATATACTGACCCAGCGGGCAACCCCTTCGGTAGTGGCCTGAACCAAGAATGCATTGCTGAGGTAGGCCACCAGAATCCCTAATGTAACAGCCAATTGGTAGTAGGTAACCAGTCGCCCGCGGATGTTGGCGGGAGCAATTTCTGAAATGTACAGCGGCACCATACTGGATGCGATACCCACGCCTACGCCACCCAATATACGAGCGATGATAATCGATTGGAACGTGGGCAACAGCCCACACCCCAGGGCAGACACCAGGAACAAGACAGCGGCCAACAGCAATACCCGACGTCGGCCGTACCGGTCACCGAGTTCGCCCGATACCGCCACCCCCGCTATGCATCCCACCAATGCCGACGAGACGAACCAACCCTGTTGGAAAGCCGAAAGCGAAAACTGCTTCGTAACCAGCGGCAATATCCCGGATACCACCGCCATATCAAACCCAAACAGGAAGCCTCCCAGCGCCGCGACGGCGCAGGCCCACCAGAGGATTTTTGGCAATCTATGGCGTTGTTTCATCATCATCTTTTACAAATGCTTTCACTACTTTGACTGTCGCCCCGCTGGTATTGATCAGCGTATATTGAGCTACCGCAGCCGGAATAACGAATGTTTCCGCATACTGGAATACCGTTTCTTTGTTACCGACCCTAACCCGTATTTCCGTACCTTCCACCAGCATCAGCACATGGCAGGCGTGGTGGGTCTGCACCGTCACGGTGTTTTCTAGCTCGATTCGGTGCACGTCGTAAAAATGTGCCGCGTGTGTGGGTAAATGGATGGTCTTCCAGTCGGCACCCTGTTCCAAGACATAAGGTTTGGAAATGAGTTCCTGCGGTACCATTTCCCCTTTCCGGTCGAACCGCAGGTTATTGAAAGCATGCTCGATATTGATCGGCCGGGGATTGCCATTCAAGTCCTTGCTCAACCAGTCATACATCTTGAACGTAAAAATATAGGGTGTCGCACTGATCTCAAGCACCAAATTGTTCTGCCCGGAACTGTGAATTGTGCCGTTTGGAATGAGGTATAGGTCGTGTTTTTGAGCCGGGAATGACTGTACATAATCGGTAATCGGGACCTCCGTATCGTTGGCCAAACTGTGTTCTAATTCCTGCCTGAACGCCGTCGGGTCTATGTTGTCTTGAAACCCCAGGTACACTTTCGCATCCGGTGCGCAGTCCAGCATATAGTACGTCTCATCCTGTGTGAGCGCCTCGCCGAAATGTTCCTGGATATACGACAGTGAGGGGTGGCATTGGATAGACAGGTTGCCACCATCGAACGTGTCGAGGAAATCGAACCGGATAGGGAACTCATTGCCGAACCGGGCATGGTGTTTACCCAAGACCTGTGCTCCGGCAAGTATCATCAAACAATCGAAGGAGACCTCCAATCGCACGCCATGATGCTCGAAAACCAAGCCATTCTCAGGCGCAATGAGCTCGAAAGACCAAGCATAATTGGGTTCCTCCTGGTTTATTTGCGGGATATGCTCCGTGAGCCATTGTCCGCCCCACGAGCCGGGCGTAAACCATGGTCGCGGCCGGAATACCGACTGGCTAAGTGCGTTTAAGCCGTTACGGATGTCCTGCGCATACGCCCAGGTCAACCAGTCGATCCCTTGCCCATCGGCCAACACATCTGCGCGGGAAAGCACGGATGCCTTATGCTGGTTGCAAACCACCCAGTCTACAAAATAAAACCGCTTGTACATCGCGGTTGGCTTCTCGGCGGATGATCTACCCAAGTTGGCAATTGCGCCAGCGTTCATGCGGTGTTGCAATTCATTTTTGGGTAAATCGATGTAGATCACGGCAGCTTCCCATCCACTCAACGCGGCACCCGTACCGATGAGGATGTTGATGGGGAAATCTGGGTTAGGCTGAAGGGTAGCCAGGGCATCCATTTGGTAGAAATCGGCCAGCTGAAGCGACGTCTTCGTACCCCATACCGAATCAGCTGCTCCCAAAAAGGGTTGAACGAGTTGTTCGATAGCGTTCCCCGGCCTCAGGAAATCATCCATGCGGTGCCAATTCACCTTGGTTCCCCGCTTTTCAAATTCATGGGTCAATGCTTCGACGATGCGATTCCAAAAAACCCCTACATAGCCGTCTATGACCACCGTTTTTTGCTTCACGATCCATTGTGCCAATGACTCATAACCATTGTAGATTGTCCCTTCATCCAGCGGATGGGACGGATAAATGTTATACCTCCCCTTTTCCATTGCCCCTACTGTGGCGGGCATGATTTCCTGTTTCGTGTTCCTCCATGTGGCAGATGCATTCGATGTGATTGTTTCCGTCTCACCGTTTTCCTTCAATTCCATTCACAAAAAAAATTAAATTATGTAATAATAAATATAATAACGCAACACCCTTCGGGTTGCCAAATCAACGATTGGCAGCGGCAAACTCCTCGAATAAAACGATGGCGTCATAAAGCACCCCCGCTGCCCCACGGAACGTCCCCGAGCCGTTAGGTAGATTATCTGCGGTATACCATTCATAAAAACCCCGATTATCGACGGCGCGGCGCAGCATCGGTTGTACCTGTTCATAGGCTTCAGCTACCAGACCGTAGTGGATAAGCTGTTGAATCATACGCCCGCCAAACCAATCCCAGTCGCCCCCATTTTGGTAGCCATAAGGGTACATTCCCTTGTTTTTATAACTGCCCGCCGGGTAGGTCGGGTATAAGGTGAGCCCGATGGTTGCGGCACCCGATTCCCGAACGTTGGTCACCATCCGATCAAGCGCATGCTTTACCTGTGCTTGTGATAGCAAACCCGCTTCGATGGCTACGGCAGTGCCACCATGGTAGTAGACTCCCATTTCATCGAATCCATCGGGAAAGGGTGAGCCATCCAAGTAGATGTGTGGGATGAACTTTTGACGCTCCTTATCCCATAGATGGGCCATGCAGTGCTTAGCAATCTCATCACGGATTGCACGCCACTTCGGCCGCACTTCGGGGAGTAGCTCCATCAAATTGTCGAGTGCAATCAAGAACATGGCGTTATCATAAATATCAATGGCATAATGCGTGCTGTCGGTCAGGTAGACGCCCCAGGCATGCTCCGGCTGCACGTCACCCCAATCGGCCGTGGTAGCGCCCCATAGCAAGCCGTACTTCCGATCGTACCGATGTGCCATAAGAAAGTCCATGGCCCATTCCATGCGCCGGGCAACGGTTTGCCCTCCCACGGTATCTTGCAAAAAAGCTTTATTCCCACTGCTCGAGACGTATTTATACACCGCTTGTATCAACGAACTTTCCTGATCAGTTTCGACCGTGTTTTTATGCCCCGCATAATCGGGCTCCATTTCGGTGTAGATATAGGTATACCCGCCGCTCGCGGCTTGGGCTTTTTCTTTGGGAACGAAGCCATCGACGATGTTACCATCTTCGCCCTGCAGGCGGAAAAACACGCGAAGGTTCTCTTCGATGGTTTCTGCCGGGTGCAGCGCTGTAGCCAATGTGATGAAGGTATTGTAATCACGGATCCATACTTCCGCATATCCATCACCAGCGTTGAATCCCGACCCCACGGTTGCCTGCGCCATGGATTTAACCGTTTGCATCGAGGTATCCTGACTAATTCGAGCAGCTAGCGCCCGATCGCTACGCGAATCGGGTCCGCATGCTGCTATACAAACTCCAACTGACCCCAGTAAAACGAACGCATTCTTCATGGTATGTTCTTGCTTGTGTATTGCTGTTTTAGTTGCTTACGGGCGGCAACACCGCGACACCCCATTCGGTGTTGGGCTCCGGCCCCATAACTAGCTCAAGCTGCCCGCCTTTAAGCAATTCGGATGCAGGGAACCAGCAATTCTCCAACGGCTGCCCATTGAGCCGTGCCTGCTGGACATAACGATTTTTCTTGGACGTGTTTTTAGCTATTATGGTAAAGCGTTCCCCCCTTCCGAAGCGCTCACCCAAGTCGATATCGACGCGTTCAAAAATGGGGCTTCCGATTTCGTAGATCGGGTTCACCCGGGCACCGCCGTCGATCTGGAACAACCCCAGTGCGCTCATCACGAACCATGCACTCATTTGGCCCTGATCCTCATCGCCGAGGTAGGCATTGGAAACATCAAATCCGTAGTATCGGTCGACAATCGAGCGGCTCCATTTTTGCGTTTGCCACGGTTGGCCTACCCAATTGAACAGGTAGGCAAAATGCATGGACTGCTGGTTGCCCTGCACCACGGGATAATCCCAATATTGATCGCCCGGCGCATTGAACCGCAGGGGCTCGCTCGCTTCGAACCCCCAAGTAAGGCGTTCGATGAACCTGTCTTTTCCGATGACTTCTGCAAGTGCCGGCACATTCTGTGGCACAAAGAAGGTCATTTGCCAAGCGTTTGCCTCCACATATTGATGATTTCCACCCGCAGAAAAGGGATCAAAATCTTTTTCCCACTCTCCGTTGCTGTAACGGATCCGGGCGTAGCCCGTTTCGGGATCGATGGCATTCCGCCACCAATTTCCACGCTGCTTAAACTGTTGGTAATCCGCATCCTGGCCCAGCGCCTTCGCCAGCTGCGCCACCGTCCAGTCGTCGTAAGCATACTCCAACGTATTGGAGAACCGCCCTTTATCGGCCGGCACAAACTGGTGTTCGCGGTAAGCGGCCAAGTCGCGATTGCCCGCTAACCCATCACCCACTTTTTCCGGGAGGCTGGTTTGCATTTTCTTAGCTGCAGAAAATACTTTTTCCACGTCAAAGTTATCTATCCCCATTTGATAAGCGCTGACCAATAACGGAATCTCATGTTCGGCAACCATCACGGGTACGTATTCCATACCGGCGGGACCCTTTGCCAACCAACCGTTGGCATCGTACATGCCGAGCTGTGATTTCACCCAGCGAGACGACCAATCCGGAGTAACCAGGTTCCAGAGCTGGTTGAGGTTCCAAAACGTATTCCAAAAGGCATCGCAGCCGAGGGCCACAGCATCCGGGTCGTCAAATTGCTGAATTTCCTCCGTCGCATCCACCCAGCGCCCATCTACATCACTGAAAGCATTGCGGCAGTACGCGCGGTACATATTGGTATAAAACCGGGTCTTCTCCCGTCTGTCGTTCGTCTGTATGGCTACACGCGATATCAACTCGTTCCATGTTTGACGGTTATGTTCGCGCACCGCATCAAAATCCCACCCGAACGGTTGAGCCACCTCTTCCTCCAGGTTCTTCCGGGCGCCGGCGATATCGACATAGGAAATGGCAGATCGCACCTGCACGACGCGATTATTCCGGGTATCGAACTCCGCAAAATAGCCCATGGATTCCGGGCGTTGGGCAGTCACTGTCGTGTCGCGGATAACATCATCATTGACCCATCCCCCAAAGTTGGTCATGTCTTGGTCAAACTCTATGACGAAATAGATAATATAGTCTTGATTGCTATCTTTTGACCATACATTTTTACTTTGTTGCTTGCTGTAACCTTCGATACGACGGGGGCTTACGCGGGTAATCCGGCTATCCAGTATATCATACCGGTATTCCGCAGGGATTTTCAGGTCGATCATCACGCGTGAGTCCTTCTCTCCGGGATAAGTATACCGCTGGAATCCACAACGCGTCGTGGAGGTAAGCTCGGCACGTATGTTGTAATCGGAAAGTTCCACCTTGTAGTAGCCCACATCGGTCACTTCAGTAGACTTGTCGAAAGACGACCGATAAAACGTGCTGTCTTTTTTAAAGATAGACTGATCGCCAATTTTTGTTTTCAGCTTTCCATTGGTTGGCATCGTCCCTAACCCGGCCATGGTCCATTCGTGGATGTGGCTAAAGGTGCCAATACTCTCAAAAGCGGGATCATAGCCGGACAGCCAACCCGGGTTTTGGTTGTCGGGGCTCAACTTAACCATGCTGAAAGGCATCCATGGCCCAGGGGCAATCATCCAGCGCGAATGTGCGGTCCCCATACGTGTATCGATGTAATCGGCAGCAATGGCGGCCTTCTGCGGGGACCGGACGATACGCCCTTCATTGACTATTTTGCCGTCAATGGCGATCTTATAATTACTCGTTCGTTGCGTAGAAACGGCAGCCATGGGGGCCTCAAAGACATACCGGCCCTGCTCCAGGGTCTGTTTAAGAACCGTTTCCCCGTCTACATCCACCTGTACAACAGGTTCCCCTTTTAAATGCTCTACATCGACCAGCAAAGGTTGGGACTTCAGTTCCTCCAATTGGTAGTCTGCCACCTGCACCTTACGCAGATAGGCATTGCCGATATCGCTGTGGAGCTCCGCTGCTTGTGGACCCACCAGCCGGATGCCATCAAAGACGAGCCAGGAGCCCTCTAAGCTGGTTATGTTAATTTCATTTCCACCCTGTTTAATCTGATCGGCTTCCAGTGGGATTTCCAGTGTATGCTTGAGGCTTTTCCCGTAATCCCCTCGTAACGACTCGTCGCCTCCGCCCTTGGGCAACGCATATCGCCACGATCGCCCGTTCACGGTCACCTTAACATAAGGTGGGCGTTCGCGGTGGGTATCCAAAATATCAAATATCAGTTTCCACCCGTCCTGTTGCGGCGCAGTTTTCATGCTAAAAAGAATGTTCAGCACATAGGTACGTCGACCTGCTGTTCCACTAGAACCTCCCCACGCATCCGCCGGACCGGGTAAAACGTAGGGAAAATCCTCCTTAGGTGTCGATTTCCCGATGAGATAAAAACGATCTTCCCAACCAAAATCGTTATCGAGGAATTTTGCATAATCGCCGCCCGAAAGGGCAAATTCATCCGCGCTTCCATCTGCCGTCCCAATCTGCCAAATGGCCTTTACCTCATCTGTTTTGTAACTGCACATTAGGGTGACCAATGCGCAACCCATCATGACATTCAATATTTTCCTCATCATATCATCTTTTTCAGTATGTTGCCTGACTAAGCACGGGTACGTAAACTATCGGTCGCTTGTCCAGAATGAAAGTTCCGCAATCGTCATAAAACGGGAGTTGCCCCAATTTTCCAAAAGTTTAAATCGCAGGTAACGTGTTTTCGGTGTGCCCGCAGGGAAAACAAATTCTTCACCCGCCTTTGCATATTCGATATCTTCACTGCTAAGCTCTCCGACGGGTAATCCAGAGGGTTTTACAGATTCACAGGTCATGAGCTTTGTCCAGCTATCCCAACTACCGTCCATGTCAGGATTGTCACTGCCCCATACCTCGAATTTCTTAACACTTTCCTTTTCGTAAAGACGATCATTGGCCTGCCAGATCTTGAACTTGCTAAGCGAAGTAGAGACGCCGAGGTCTAATGTAAACCATTGCGGTATGCCCGATTGCGTGGCGAATCCTGGTGGGTTGTAATTCTCGTTCCACAGGTATTCGACAAGCCAGCCATATCCGCCGTCTTTAACATCGGTAGGAAGGGAGAAATCTCTGAAACCTGCTTTATCAAGCAAACGCTCAAAGGTGGGAATTTCCACAGTGGTCATTTCGGGAGCGAAAAGCTCAAATACGGTAGAATCCGGTTTGAAAAAACTAAGGTATCGGATCTCAGCACCCTCGTAATAGTCCTCAATTTGCGTTAATGTTTCCTCTGGGGAGACTGTTAAGCTATGGTGCTCCTCATTCTGATCCTGGTAATGTACTTCGGTATATACCTCATTGGGGGATGAACTTTCCCAATGCAGTTGTAATTTGCCATCAGTGGAATAATCGATCTCGCCGAGCTGCCTATTGGAAAGCGAACTCACATAGTTTTCTCCATAGACCTCACCGCTGACATTGACGGCCACAGATGAATTGTTTCTATTATCAAATGTATAAACCACAAAATTATGGGTACCTTCTGCTAGGTTTTCAATGATCATGCGGACGGTATCTCCCTTGATGCTTTCGGGTATTTGTATCTCAGCGGAATCACGGCGATCATTCCAAAAGGCCATGGCCTTATTAACGTTAGGGTCATTACCAAGGACAATTGACAGCTGGATACGTCCATTACCCGACTGTGCAATCACGGAATCTGCCCGACCGGCATAACTGATTTCTCCTCCTTCGAGGAACTTTTTATACGCATCTTGCTTAATGCATGACACAAACAGGGCTGCCATCAATATAACAGGTAAACAGCCAAACAATAGTTTTCGTTTCATAGCTAATCGTTTATCATCATTAATTCACAGGCGCACCCCATATCATGAGTTCGTTGAAATTCACATACGTGCCGTTAGACCAACTGCGTAACGTCTTAAAGCGGATATACCGCACTTCTGGCACATCGATCGGAAAAATGACGGTTTCACCGGCCTCTGCTGCCGCTATATCTTCTTGCGAAAGCTGCCCCGATGGTAGGCCGGACGGTTTAATCTGTTCGTAGGTGAGGAGGAGTTCCCAGCTATCGAAACTTCCATCCGGATCGGGGTCGTTCGACCCCCAAATTTCGAATGACCGCGGATTATGCAAAGAATAGTAAAACGAGCCCTCCCGCATGAAGTACGTCATCCGACTGATCTTCGCTTTAACACCCATATCGAACGTGAACCATTGGGGCATGCGCGCGGAGTTGCCTGAATGGTAGCCGCGGCGACTATCGGTTAGAATTCCGTCAAACAACGCTTCGACGCTGCCGCTGTATCCCAGTTGTGCGTCGGTGGGTAGCCGATAGTCCTTCATTTGGTCGGGATCTAAGCGGACTTCAAACAACGGCGTTTCAAAGGTATATAAAGTGTCGGATAGGTTGCCCCACCGATCGCGAACAAACAGGCCAAACCGGGTTTCTTCGGACGGAAGCCCGCGAACGGCAAACTCCCCCTCGCGCAATCGGGTGTAATACGTGTTTAAGGGTGCAAATTCACCCAGCGAATCATTGGCCAATACCACAAAGGCAAGATCGCCTAGCGTACTGTTTTTGAAGGTAACGCTAATGCCGCCAAAAGTAGGGATCACTTCCAAACTATCGCGCGCAAGTTGCATGGGTGGTCTATCCGGATTAACGGTAATACGGACCGGTTCTGAGGCATTTTCGCCACGGTCCACGGCATAAAGTGTCACGTCATATGGGTCGGTATCTGCGAAACCTTCCACGGTTAGGCTACGATGATGCCGACTCACTTTGGTTTCCCGGACTTCCCCCTGTTTGGTGGTATAGACCGCTCTAACGTATAGTAAATCGGGGTCAGAAGGCACTTGATAACTAATTTCAGCCGCGCCGTTCAGGTTGTTGACTTCCAACTGGGTGACCGGACCGGGCGGCACGCCGTCGTTTTCAATTGGTGTTGGCTCGGTGTCTTGGCAGGCCGTTGCAAGGGCTAGCCACCCGATAAAAAAAATGAGATATTGTGGTTTCATCGTCAGTTTATTTTTTTGTCATCATACATTCTTATTTCCATTTTATCACCACCCAGGGTTTTGCACCAAATTCGGGTTGATCTGAAGCGCATGCTCATGGATGGGCCATAGGTAGTCACGCATATTGTCGAACGATTGCCTGAAAAGCAGTATGCGTCTATTATAGGCTTCGTAGGTCGATTGCTCGATATCCCACCCGTATATCGGCGCGTTCAAGGTACGTGTTGCCGTCTTCCAGCGGCGCAAATCCCAAAAACGGCTCCCTTCAAATGCCAGTTCGATACCGCGCTCCTGCTGGATAATGCTTCGCAGGCCGGGCACAGTGGTGTATTTGTCGGGGTGGGTCGAATATGCTGACCACGATTGCTCAACGGAATTGAGGCCAGCGCGCTCCCGGACCTTGTTGATAAATGGCAATGCTTCGCTGGATTGGCCACTCTCGTTGAGTGCTTCCGCATAGAGCAAGTAAAGGTCGGCCAATCGGATGATCGGCCAAGGATAGGGCTCTACGGTAACCGAACTCGACGTGGCCACGAGGTTCCAGTTGACTACTTTCTTCGTGAAGTAGCCGGTTACCGAATATAATCGGCTTTGCCGTTTGCCACTATGTTGCCCAATCTTACTCTGTATATTGTATGTGCCGTTGCGCATCAGCCATGTGGAGCCATCGAATGCGATGGAAGCGTAAAAGCGCGGTTCGCGGTCGAAGTGCAGCCCTACCGTTTGGTAATTCGGCTGCATACCGGCATCATCGCTGGTGGTGGTTCGCAGCTCATACCGATCGGCGTAATCCCAGGTTTTATCTTCATCAATGGGGACGCCGTTTTCGGTGTAGAAGAGTTCGGCCATCTTGAGCGTGGGCGCAAACTTTCCCTTCAGGCTGAGGTTGGTTACATCCGGATCGAGCTGGGGGCACGCAAACAGCTGGATCCAATAGCTTGGCCGCGCATTACCAATATCATCGTTGGTCGATCCCCAGATCAGTTCACTGTTCCACTTCTCCGTGATGGCATTGCGTATGGTCATTTCCTGCTTTTGGGCATCGTTGAGCGTTACCTGCGACGAACTGAAGGTATACAGCTGTACGCCTGCAGCCTCTGCAGCCTCCACGGCCAATCGGCATGCCTCAGCGGCACGCGCCCATTTCTCCGGCTCATAAGTGGCATTAAAGAGTGGCGTCCCATCGGGATTTTCTAACGACTGGAATTCCACATTTCCATTAAACAACGGGCTGGCAGCCGTAACCAACACCCGGGCCTTTATGGCCAATGCTGCAACCCGGGTTACCCTGCCCAACTCAATAGCACGGCTATCGATGACCGAAGGCAACCCGGAAAAACCATCGCCCGCGGCGTCGTCAAGCAACGATGCAATATAATTCACCACCGAGTCTACCGGTTGACGAACCACCTTGACGTCTTCTGGGCTTGCAGTAATATCCAGGTTCTCATCGGCAATCGGGATGGGGCCATACATGCGGAAAAGATACCAGTGGAAATAAGCTTTCAAGAACTTGGCTTCTGCGATCCACCGCTGTTTTTCGAAATCGGCGATATCCGGTACGTCATCGATATTATCCATGAAGATATTGCACATCCGTATGCCCTGCCACATGGAGCGTCCGTTGTATCCATCCCAGTAGTTCATCAATGGGCCGGCCCTATTTTGCAACCCACGGGCGATGTTGTAGGAATCTAATGAGAAATAATCCTCGGTCATGGGCCAGTAGGTCCACACCTCGTCGCCGGCATTGAATGCGGGGTTGTAATCGGGATTGGCCTCGTTGGGTAGAAACGAGTAGCAAGTAAAGAGCGCTTTCTCGGCTTCATTCCGGTTGGAAAATGCGTGTTCCATGGTCGGCACATTATCGGGCACGACGTCGAGATAGTCTTGGCACGCCACCAATATGGAAAACAGCGGTGCCATCAGGGCTATTTTAATCAGTTTATTCTTATTCATAACACCTTGTGTTGGAAGATTATGGTTATAGTTGTATATTCACTCCAATATTGAAAACTTTCTGAGGCGGATACCCGAGTCCATTGCTGCCCAGCCGATCGCTATCACGGCCATTGCTACCCTGCTCGGGATCCCACATTTTAAAGCTACTGATCAAGAACAGATTGACACCATTGACGTAGAAACGCACGCCGCTCACATTCATCCGCTGCAAAGCTTTGCCTGAGAAGTTATACCCTAGTTCGACGGACTTAAGCCGTACAAAGGCTCCATTGCGCATCCACCAGGTGGAGGCTTGGTTATTGTTGCTATTACCTGTAGCACTGAGCCGCGGCCAAAACGCATAGCTGTTTCTGTTGGTCTCAGACCAATGATCCTCGGCAATAACCTGCAGCAAGCCATTTTGGCGTGCACCACTCATCACAAACGGGCTGATGGCGGCAGGATCAATGAACAGGGAAGAATGGGCAGAACCCTGGAAAAAGGCACTGATATCAAACTTATCGGTACCGAAGGAAAATCCCGCACCGTAAATGATCTCGGGCACCATCGGATAGCCGAGTCCGTTGACCCTGTCCAGGTTGGTGACCTCCCCATCGCCATTGAGATCGCGGTATTTGATGTCTCCACCACGCACTTCGCCAAATGCTTGGGGAGGTGAATTTCTTACGTCTTCATCATCGATGAACAGCCGCTCGGCGATCAGCCCCCAGTATTGCTGTAAGGAGTGCCCAACGCGCGAAAGGTATTGCATGTTTGCGGGGTATTCCGGCTCTTCATTCACCAACAGCTTGCTGGTAGCGTAGGTAAATGTACCCCTTACCCTCAACCAATTAGGACCGAAATTCGTACCATAATCCAACTCCATATCTATCCCTTTCCCTTCGGCCTCACCTACGTTGGCGGCGATGCCCGCGGTCAGCCCCATCGTAGTGGGGATGTAGCTTCGCCCCATGAGGATATTGGTCCGGCGTTCGTGAAAGACATCCACGATCATGTTCAGCTGATTGAAGAGTTCCAGGTCCATACCGATGTTGGTTTTATACGCTTTTTCCCACGTTACATCGTCGTTCGCATACCGTGATACGGAGACGCCGGGGCGCACGTAATCGTAGTTCTCGCCGAATACCGTCCTTCGGCCATTATCATTTAATGTCACATTAGACATATAGAAGAACCGATCGTCGGGATCACCAATCTGATCATTGCCCACCAACCCATAGGTGGCGCGTAACTTCAGCTTGGAGACGACCGGGAGCAGTGGTTCAAAAAACGGTTCGTTGTTGATGTTCCAAGCCACCCCAGCCGACGGGAAAAAGCCGAAGCGATTGTTCTTTGCGAACCGTTCCGACCCGTTGAATCCGAAGTTCGCTTCAAACAGATACCGACTATCGTAGCCATAAGTAAACCTACCCGATAAGCCTTGGTTGCGGAAAGGCAGCGACGATTGCAAGTTTCCTGCATTACCATCCACGTGGTTTCGGAAAATGCCAATCAGCATGCCGCTCACGGCATGTTTTTGGCCGAACGTGCGATTGTAGTTCACCGCGGTCTCGAGGTAAGCTGTGGTGTTAACGATTTTTCCACCCTCGTTATAGTTTAGGTATTCGGTAGCATTATTTTCATTCAATAACCGGAGGGAATAGCCCGAAGGCGAAAAATTATTCGGCGAGGCAAAATAATAAAACGGGTTATACTGCCGCTCCAAACTGAAATAGGAGTACCGCTGTGTATAGGCCATCAAGCGCGCATTGAGTCCTTCGGTCAGGAAATTGAAATCCTGCTTGATTTCCAGCTGGACATTCAACTGGGTCCGGCTGTATTGTTGGAAGCCCGACACCATGGAAGCATACGGATTCGCATAAACGGCATCGCCATCGCCCCGCGGCGCATTGCCGAACAACGGGTGTTTAGCATAAGATATATCGGCAGCGGGGAAAACTGCGGGAAACAACACCGGATTAGCCGTTGTGGCGCTCCGGAAAACCGCCGACCCACCACCAACGGGGCCAGTATAGTCGGTGAAGTTCCCCGATGTCCGCACGATGCCTTCTGTTGAAGGCGTTAGCATTACGTTCACGTTGGAACGTACCTCGTAATTCTTCAGGTCAATGTTGTTATCAAAGTTGTTTTTGTTGTTTGATTTCAACATCCCGTTATCCCTGTTGTAGGTGCCCGATATGTAAAACTGAGCGACCCTACCACCTCCACGCACATTCATATTGAACCGCTGGTTTGCCGTATAGTCTTTGATTAACATCCCCAACCAATTGTTGCTGGGATATAACAATGTATTTTCACCGGCTGCGGTTTTGTCGATTTTGTTTTGTGTGTATGGCAAGGCGCCGATGGGATTTCGGGTAAGCACGGCTTCATTGGCCAGTTGCATATAGGTAATGTTATCGGCAAGGTTGAAGTTCGTGGTGTTTTGGGAAATGGAATTTTCCAAGCGGAAGTTAAAGTGCGTCCGGTCGTTCACACCCGATTTGGTGGTAACCAACACCACTCCGTTCGCTCCCCTTGCCCCATAAAGCGATGCCGCGGCGGCATCTTTAAGCACAGAGAATCCGGCGATGTCGTCCGGCTGGAGCCGGGCTAATGCATTTGACGTTGACTCTATCCCATCAATCAATATGAGCGGATCGATTTTACCCGATCCGAACGTGGTAATACCCCGGATGAAAAATTGCGCGTTATCCGCGCCCGGTTCCCCGCTACTCTGGTAGGCAATCATTCCCGATACCCTGCCGGCCAACATCGATGTCAGGTTACTGGTAGGCCCTTTCAGTTCCTTTGGGTTTACGGTGGTGATGGAACTGACCATGCTTTCCTTCTTTTGCTCACCAAACGCCACAACAACCACTTCGTCGAGCAAATCTTCATCCGGTGCCAGTTCGACATTTACAATCGGGCGCCCGCCAATAGATTCCTCCTTGGGCTCAAATCCGACGTAGGTAAATACAAGAATACCGCGGTCGTTCGGGACATTAATGGAAAACCGGCCATTATCGCCGGTTGCAACCGCATACTGGGTGTTTTTAGCACTTACACTCACACCTGCCAACGGCGATCCGTCAACTGCGTGTACCACAACACCGGTTATTTGATGTTGCGCTTGTACAGTGCAAACCGCAAGCAGATGACACATTAAAAAGAGCATTAATCGTTTTGGTTTACTCATTCCGTTATTTTTTTAAGCGTCAATAAATGGTCACTGACCCTCGGCATCTTATCAGGTAAATCGACAAACAATGTATATACATACAAATATTCACCGACCCAAAAAATCAAAACACCTATTTAAATGCCGACAAATCAAGACAATAATCAGTTTTATATGTTAGTATGTCTGTACAAATGTACAAACACATTTCTTAAATCCAAATCCTTTTTTTAAATTAGCTTATGTTTTCACCTTTATGACAAAACTGAATTTCAAGATCGACCATAAAAGTCCGATCCCCTTACACGTGCAAGCGGAGAATCTACTACGCAGACTGATCGAGACCCCGGAATACCAAGAGGGCAAACTGCTACCCAATGAAGTTGATCTTGCCAAGCGGCTAGCCATTTCGCGGGCCACGTTACGGCAAGCCATCAATAAGCTGGTGTTTGAGGAGCTATTGGAACGGAAGAAGGGAGTTGGCACGAAAGTCGTTAAGAAGCGCTTCAGCTCGCGCTCCAACAACTGGCTCAGTTTCTCACAAGAGATGGCCGCCCGCGGCATTCCGGTCAAGAATTTCGAGCTCCACATCTCTTGGGAGATCCCCAATGAAGGATTAATGGATTTCTTCGGTATTGGTACGGATCAGAAAATCCTGAAGCTGGAGCGCGTGCGGGGCGGAATGGAGGGTCCATTCGTTTACTTTATCTCGTATTTCCACCCCCGCATCGGCCTTACCGGCGACGAGGATTTCAAGCGCCCGCTGTATGACATCCTGGAAAACGACCACCATACGGTGGCGGATTTATCAAAGGAAGAGATCAGCGCGATGGTGGCGGATAAATTCCTTGCGGGCAAATTGGACACCCAAGTGGGTGCGGCCATACTCTTCCGAAAGCGGCAAGTTTTTGACCAAGCCGATCGTCCGTTGGAATTCAATTTAGGGTATTACAAAGCAGACAGCTTTATATACACCCTGGAAAGCAGGCGGCAGGGCGCACGCTGACCTCGCGCCCCTGCTGCCGCATGACTGCTTTGGATATCAATCCACTTTTATCTTATACAATTGCTGATGCCATTGATGCAGCTCCGCTGCGGGCATTTTCACCACGGCACGGTCGTACGTCATCAATCCGTTGGTTTCTATCTCCACGTCGGTGGTCTGTGTGTATACGGCAGCAGAAAGGCCCAAGGGTATCAACCGCGCCAGGTCTTTAACCAATCCGCTGTATCGTCTCTTCAGCTCATCTACGTTCTTAAAGCTTTGATAACCCCAATTATCCTTGTTCTGCCAGGTATGCCCCTCTACGGGTAGCCCCAAGCCACCGAATTCCCCAAGTACCAAGATCCGTGTATCGCCGTATATCTCGGGGCGTGGCATTACGGCATCCGGGTAATTGTGGATGTCCATGATATGGCCCGTTTCGTAAAAATTACCACCGCTTGCACTATTCACCAAGCGCGAGGGGTCATATGTTACGGTCCATTCGGTGATCTCTTCGGTTTTAAACTGCCCCCATGCTTCGTTGAACGGTACCCATACCACGATACTGGGGAAATTGTGCAATGCATCCATGATGGATTTCCATTCCTTCCGGTATATCGCTTCCGACTCGGCGCTACGGTCCTTGTCGTGCTGGAGCCCCGATGTGATGCCGGGCCGCATATCCCATTTGTTGCCACCGAGGTCGCCGCTCGGCATATCTTGCCATACCAGCAGCCCCAATTGATCGCAGTGGTAATACCAGCGTGCCGGCTCCACTTTGATGTGCTTGCGGATCATGTTGAAGCCCATCTCCTTGGTCTTCTCCACGTCGAAGCGCAGGGCCTCATCCGTAGGCGCGGTATAGAGGCCATCCGGCCACCAACCCTGGTCGAGCGGCCCATATTGGAATACAAATTCATTATTAAGCAGCATCCGCTGGATGCCGTTTGCGTCTTTAGCCATCGATATCTTGCGCATCGCAAAATAGGAGGTAACTTCGTCGACCACCTTGCCTTTGCGCAACACTGCTACCTTGAGGTCGTATAATGTTGGGGACGTGGGCGACCACAATTGGGCATTCTCGATTGTTAAACTGGCTTCGGCCCCGGCCGACACGGTTTCTTCGGTTACCTTCGCGCCGTCTTTCCATGCGGAGACCCGTACCTGGTCGCCTTGCCGCGCACCCGCTACGGTGGTGTGTACCGACAGGGTACCCCGGTCGATATCGGGTGTTTGTTTGGTCGCAGCAATGTGGGTTTCGGGCACCCCTTCAATCCATACGGTTTGCCAGATGCCGGTCACCGGTGTATACCAAATGCCGTGCGGGCGGACAACCTGCTTACCGTTGGGCTGTGGACCTTCATCGGTGGGGTCCCATACGCCCACAACGATTTCCTGCTTGGCGCCTTTAGCCAAATAGGGGGTAATATCGATGGAAAACGGATCGTAGCCACCTTCGTGCGTGCCGGCCTTCTGGCCATTCACATATACGTCGCATTTCCAATCGACAGCACCGAAATGCAAAAGCACCTGTTGCTTACGGATTTTCTTATCCAGCGTTACTGTTCGCCGGTACCACAGGGAGCTGTCCTTACCCACCGTCTTTCCAACGCCCGAAAGCGCCGACTCCACGGCAAAGGGCACCAGGATTTGGCCGTCGAAATTGCCGGGGGCGGACCCCAGCTTACCCGGTACGATAGCATAGTCCCAAAGGCCATTGAGGTTTTGCCACTGTTCGCGAACCAACTGTGGCCTGGGGTATTCGGGCAGCAGGCTGGACACATCGATATCTTGTACCCAAGCCGATTTAATTTTGTCACCGGCAGGTTGCCAAGCGCTTGATTCCTGCGCATTCAGTTGTCCTAACAGGAAGCAGGATAAGAAGAAAAAGGTGGAATAAATGGTCTTCATCTTTGTATTTGTATCTATCATTCGTATTTAAGTCAGCTAAGATATGGACAATGCTACGCAAAACAACGGATAATCGTGTACTTTTCGTTCCGTTTTTTCGTCTCATTATTTCAACATCTTGTCTTACCGCCACACCCCCGCTTTCCAAGTCTACACAGAGGCCTTGTGAGAAGCCTTCTTTGTGTTATTTTTTTGTAACTTTTTTAGTTGCCGTACACGAAAAGCCTCAGATTTTTCCTTTTTTTGCAACCGAAACGGTATATGATAGTCAGATGTCGACCGCAATAACAAGAGAAATATACTCAAAACTATTCTTTGCTATCTTTTTTGCAAAGATGGTTATCTCTACTGCCCCTATTTTTGTTCACGATTTTGACAAAGAGGCATTATTGCAGGTTGTTTTACAACTCGAAATTGAAAATAACAACGGTAAGTCCGGATTAGGCGACCAAGTGAAGGATGTTTTTGCCAAAGGCTATTTCAAACTGGCAACGATATTTAGTCTTCAACCCCCTGCTGATTACACCATCGAAGCGAATTTCATCGCGGATGATGCCCGGCATATCCGTGCCTTTTATCCAACCGTACCCACCCCGCCCCCAAACTGCCTGGTGTAAATCTGACTCCCATCCATCGATGGGAATTTCTTGTAATTAAACTTACGTTTTACACTTATTTTATATCATTATGTTTGGTACACGTACGTCTGCGTTTTTAAAATTATCAAAACGCGACTTAAAATACGACTTACCGGCAAGCGTTGTGGTCTTCCTCGTCGCCTTGCCCTTATGTCTGGGGATAGCCTTGGCCTCTGGCGCGCCACTATTCTCGGGGATATTATCCGGAATCATCGGCGGCATTGTCATCGCCTCCTTCAGTGGCTCCCAGCTTAGCGTGAGTGGCCCGGCTGCCGGTCTAACCGTCATTGTTCTCGGCGCCATTCAACAATTAGGAGCCTTCGAAACCTTCTTGTTGGCCGTATTGCTGGCCGGAATGATCCAGTTTGCCTTGGGCATCATTAAAGCGGGGATGATCGGCAACTATTTCCCCTCGGCGGTCATCATCGGCATGTTGGCAGCCATCGGCATTATCATCATACTCAAACAACTGCCCCATGCGGTAGGGTACGATTCGAGCTTCTTCGGCGAAGAAAGTTTTATTCAACTGAATAATGAGAATACGTTTTCCGCACTGCAAAAAGCCTTCGGCGCCATTAATTACGGGGCATTTATTATTTGCACGATTTCATTGGCCATTTTGATTTTTTGGCCGAGATTCAAAAAATTGAGCATCGTGCCCGCACCGCTGGTTGTGGTGATCGCTGGTGTGGTGTTGGGCTTACTTTTCGTTGGCAGTGACTTTGAGCTGGCCCAAAACCACCTGGTAGGCATCCCCGTAGTCCATTCGTTCAATGAATTTATGGGGTTGTTTACCCATCCCGATTTTACGCAGATTACCAACCAGGACGTATGGATAGCGGCATTTACCATTGCTATCATTGCGAGTCTGGAAACCTTACTCAGCTTGGAGGCCGTGGATAAGATCGACCCATTCAAGCGGGTTTCTCCAACCAACCGGGAACTCATGGCGCAAGGCATTGGCAACATGACTTCCGGCTTAGTGGGCGGCCTGCCCTTGACTGCGGTGATTGTGCGGTCCTCGGCCAACGTAAATGCGGGTGCCCGAACGAGACAAAGTGCGATTATGCATGGAATTTGGCTCATATTGGCGGTGCTGCTGGTTCCGACCATCATCAACCTTATTCCACTCGCCTGTTTGGCCGCCATCCTGCTCCACACCGGCTACAAATTGGCCAAGGCATCGACCTTTCGGCGCATGTGGCATAAAGGCATGGACCAGTTTATCCCGTTTATGGTAACCATCATCGCGGTGGTGTTCACCGATCTCCTCACCGGTGTAGGCATCGGCCTGTTAGTGGCCATGTTTTATATCCTTAGGAACAATCTTTCCAACACATTTGAATTTCTTGTGGAAGAAAATGAGGAAGGAGCCAAAATAACCTTTACCTTAGCCGAAGAAGTGACATTCCTCAACAAGGCGGCCATACAAAAAGCGCTATACGGTCTCCCACGCCGTATAAACGAAATCATCATTGACGGGTCGCAGAGCCGCTTTATCGATAAAGACGTGATTGAAGTCCTGAGGGATTTCGAACAGCACGCGGTGAGTAAAGGGAATTCCATCGAGCTGGTGGGCATTGTAAACAGGAAAAATGTCCCCAACATCAGGCGCTTTACACAAAGCATCCTACAAAACGACGCATTAAAACGCAAATCGGCAAAAAGAGTCTCAAAGACAATCTAATAAATCACTATACAACTATGTTCAAAAAACAATTAAATAACCCCGAACTAAAACAAAGCTTCGAAAAAATCCTTGCCGGCAATGCCGACTGGATTAAACAGGTGGAAGAAGATACCACCGGGAAGCTGAAGCAATTGGCAGAAGGCCAGCACCCCGAATTGCTATGGATCGGTTGCGCCGACAGCCGCGTACCGGCCAACCAAATTACAAACACCCAGCCCGGCGAGGTTTTCGTACACCGCAACATTGCCAATATGTGTGTCCATTCGGACATGAACATGCTCAGCGTGCTTGACTATGCGGTAAACGTACTGAAGGTGAAGCACATCGTTGTAGCCGGGCACTATGGTTGTGGTGGCGTGGGGGCGGCATTGAGCCGCCAGCAATTCGGCATTATCGATAACTGGCTTTGCCACATCAAGGATGTGTACCGTTTCCACAGCGACGAGATCGATGCCATAGCGGATGAGAAGCAAAAGGTAAACCGGCTGGTCGAGCTCAATGTGGCCGAGCAGGTTTTCAACCTGTGCACCACCTCCATCGTGCAAAATGCGTGGAAAGAGCGCAATGACCTGGCCGTACATGGCATGGTCATCGATATCGCCACCGGCAAGTTGATCGACCTGGATATTACTTTTACAGATAGTTTAGGATTGGGCAGGGTGTTTGCCTATAAATAGACAGCAGGGCGTCTGCCAATTGGTAGACGCCCTTTTATTCTTTCGGCCGCCTATTCTGCCCCTAAGAACGGATACCGGTAATCGGTTGGCGGATCGAATGTTTCTTTGATGGTACGTGGCGATACCCACCGCAGCAGATTGATCATCGAACCCGCTTTATCGTTCGTTCCCGAACCCCTCGCACCCCCGAACGGCTGCTGACCGACCACTGCTCCTGTACACTTATCGTTGATATAGAAGTTGCCCGCAGCATGGCGAAGTACGTTCGTAGCCTGACTGATGGCATAGCGGTCTTGTGCGATTACAGCGCCGGTGAGTGCGTAGATTGACGTGTTGTCGATTACTTTTAATGTTTTGTCCCATTCATCATCAGCGTATACATACACGGTCAGTACCGGACCGAACAGTTCTTCGCACATCGTTACGTAGTCGGGCCGGCTGGCCTTAATCACCGTGGGGTGGATGTAATACCCCTCGCTCTTGTCGTATGTGCCACCAACGATGATTTCGGCATCGCTGTCGTTCTTAGCCTGATCGATGTATTTCGCCAGCTTATCGAAAGATTTCTCATCGATAACCGCATTGATGAAATTGCTGAAATCATCTACTGGGCCGATCTTAAATGATTCGACATCCGAAATGATCAACTCCTTCAGCTCCGGCCAGAGCGATTCGGGGATATACACGCGGGAGGCCGCCGAACATTTCTGTCCTTGGTACTCAAACGCACCCCGCACAATGGCCGTTGCCGAGGCTTTGATGTCGGCCGAGGGATGTATCAATATGAAATCCTTGCCACCCGTTTCGCCCACGATACGCGGGTATGAGCGGTAACGGTGGATATTTTCGCCGATGGTCTTCCAGATGTGCTGGAATACCCCAGTAGACCCGGTAAAGTGAATCCCCGCAAAGTCGGGATGGTTGAAAATAACTTCTCCGGCCGACGGCCCGTCTACATAGATGAGATTGATGATCCCATCGGGTACACCCGCCTCGCGGAAGACCTCCATAAGTACATTGGCCGAATACACCTGCGTATTGGCCGGTTTCCATACCACCACGTTGCCCATCATGGCTGGAGCGGTGGGCAGGTTACCCGCTATCGCGGTAAAGTTGAAGGGGGTGAGTGCAAACACGAATCCTTCCAGTGGACGCTGTTCGACACGATTCCAGAATCCCCTTGGCGAAACCGGCGGCTGCTGCTTATATATTTCACTCATGTATTGCACATTGAAGCGCAGGAAGTCGACAATTTCACAGGCGGAGTCGATTTCGGCCTGGAATGCATTTTTTGACTGCCCGAGCATCGTTGCCGCATTGATCTTATAGCGGTAGGGTCCGGCGATCAAATCGGCTGCCTTCAGGAAGATGGCTGCCCGTTGCTCCCAAGGCAGATTCTCCCAATCTTCCTTGGCCGCCAGTGCCGCATCGATGGCTGTCTGCACGTGGGTTTTATCGCCTTCGGAAAAATAGCCCAACGTATGTTGGTGCTGGTGGGGCGGGTGGATAGAAACTTTCCGATCTGTACGCACCTCCTTACCGCCAATATACATGGGGATATCCGCTTCCTGGGCGAGCGCTGTTTGGATAGCCTGTTGCAGCAGTTTACGCTCTTTGCTTCCCACAGCGTACGACAGTACCGGCTCATTGACCGGTTCGGGAACATTGAAAAATCCTTTTAACATAGTTCATTCATTTTGTGTGATGCCACAAAGCTACCAAAACCCGTAGGACTCTGCAATTTATTTGCATCCCAATCAGCCGTCGCAATGATACCGGCAATGCGGAAACCAGGTCATTTGGGCTGTGTAGCCAAAACCTGCTTAACGGTCAGTAATTCGTTCTCGAGTGCAGCATACGCTACCTCCTGCACGTCCGTTCCATTGTCGATGGCCAACGAAGCTGCCAAAGCCGCGCTCTGCCCCAGTATCATGAATACCGGCTCCATGCGGATGCTGCCGAAGGCGATGTGCGAGCTTGACAGGCATACCGGCACCAATAGATTGGTACACTCCTCCTCCTTGGGTACCAACGCGCCATACGAAATCTGGTAAGGCTGTTCCGGGTGCACGCCGATATCCCCTTCGTTCTGCACAAAACCATCGGGTTTTACGTATCGTTGCACGTTATGTGAATCCAGCGTGTAAGAGCCCATACCCACGGGATCCGTAATCTCGCGGTCGCTGAACGTGTCGTGCTCGGTCATCACGTACTGCCCCACCATCCGCCGTGCCTCGCGGATGTACAGCTGGTGCGGCCAGTTCCCGTTATCCGTAAACTCGTCGGCTGCCAACCCCCATTGCGCCATCTCCTCACGCACCTCGGCCGGCACCCGTGGGTCGTTCGCCAGGAAATACATCAGCCCTTTCTGGTAATCTTCGTGTTCAGCGATAATCTCGCGCCGTCGCTCGTAGCTCGCTTCGGGGTAGTCGTAGTTCATCCCGATAAAGTCGGTGCTGAACGGGCCATGGTTGTTGGTGTCGGTTTTCCGGTTGGGTAGCGGGTCGAACTTTTGGAATGTCTCCCGCCAGCCCGAGGCAAACACCCGCGCCAGCAATTCGTAATTTTCGGCGTTATAGTTATCAGGCTTGGGAAATGCCACGCGGTTATCGGGATGGTTGCTCAAGCACATCCGGAAGCAATAAGCTTGCACGCGGTGGTCGCCGGCACCATATTCGCCCGGATGTTCGGCAGATACACCGTACAGCAATCCGCTGGTGCTGTCGCCCGGCACCTTATACGGGCTAATAGCGCTTTTAAACCAGTGGCCGTGGTGCAGCACGCCGGTCTGCACACCGTTCCACTTCTCGTCATACACGCTCGTGGCCTCCCGGCCCACCTGGTAGCTCACCCCGGCGGCAGCCATCAGGTCGCCCTCGTAGGTCGCGTCGATGAATACCTTGCCCTTGTAGGTATTACCGCTGAGCGTGGTTATTGACGTGATACGGGTTCCCTCCATGGTTACGCCGCGTTCGCGGTCGAGCCATTCATCTCTACGCACGTCGACGCCGTATTCCTTTACATAGTCTTCAAAGACTTGCTCTGCCACGTGCGGCTCGAATATCCACATCGTGCGGGCGTTGCCATCCATGGCCGGGGTACCCTGCCCTTTGTTGCCGTATTCTGAATGCTCCTGCCACTTCCACGCCGCACTGTCGGCGTAATGCAAGTATACCCGGTGGTAGAAATCGCGGGCCAAACCACCGATTACTGATTTGTTGCCCGTATCGGTAAAACCCAGACCGCCTGATGACAGGCCGCCCAGGTGTTTATCCGGCGATACTACGATGACCGATTTGCCCGATTGGGTTGCCTGTACCGCCGCCATGATAGCAGCGGAAGTGCCTCCGTAGATAATCAGGTCGGCTTGATTCCTGTCGGACGACGCCTCCCCACAGGAGGTCAACAAAGCAAAGAGGGTAAGGCAAACGGATATGGCTCTCATCGTTATGGTTATTTTTTTCAGATTCAAACATACCATTTTCCGTTGAGAACCATCGCCTCCATCCTATTGCCGTTTTGCCAAGCTATAGATCGAATTGAGCGAAATAGGGTAAATGGTCACTCAATGCGAACGAGTCTGGCACGGAGGGATCCGTTCGGAATGCGCCTTCAAATAAAGGGCGGCCGGCAGATGCCTCTAGACCGCGGCTCAATACATAGTCTATGCGCTTATTTGGCGTATCTGCCCTTATGGTAAACCCATCACCCTCCCCGGCGGCGATAAATGAATCCACAAAGCCAGCATCCATCCATTGCGCGTATTCTTCCACATCGGGGGTGTGATTCAAGTCTCCTATCACAATTATTTTCTTATCCGCGATCCTATCAGTTTCCATGGATTTTACTATTTCCCTGATTTCCTGGCGTCTGACTGCTACACCTTCCGGCGTATCAAATGGATAAAGGTGAGCCGAGTGCACTGTTAATGTATGGCTCCCAGCAATCCGAAGTGTTGCTCGTCCCCAATGCCGGGTAAATAACGTTTCGGGGCGCGCGCCAGAAACAACCGGTACGTTTACCGAATCGAGAATTTCATGGTGCGTGAGTACCGCGCCGGGCCAATTCCCACCGCTAGGAAAATAGACATAATCCATTTGCAACAGATCTGCGATCTGTTTGACCACCGATTCCTCCGGTGATTCCGAGAAATTGACGATGTCCGGTTTATATTTCGATAGTTCCTGGGCAATCAGTGCAGGTATTTGCGACTCATCCTCTACATGTTCGACTGGCCAGCCTGTACATTTCAGAATATTGTACGCTATCACCCGGATTGAAACCGGTTTATTCGATTGGCCCGCGCAAGCTAATAAGCCAAAAGTAGTAAGACCAACTGCGCCGATGGCCGATTGTGTCAGAAACTTCCGCCTCGATACTGCGGACGATGTGTTAATTATTGATTCCATCAGATATTATTATAAATGTTTATTTTTTTGCGTCCTGCCATACGGTGATGGCGATTTAACGCGACATGATATCCGCGTTACGTTTCACCGTCATTAATTACTTAGTCCATCATCCCAATGCGGGTTTTGTTCAAGGTTCGGATTTAGGATTCGCTCCTGCGTAGGAATGGGATAAAAATAGTCCTTATTTTCATCAAAGCTTTTCGGGACAGTCCGGTTTACGATAATATTTCCCCCCGCACTTCCATTTACTAAATCAATCTCGCCGATTCTATAATATTGAGCCGAAGGTATTTTGTTAGCAGGTTCCGAACCCGTATATAATACCACATCTACCGAGCCGTCTTTGTCTAGGTCATATTCGCCAGCTCCGGGAAAGTACATCCCCAAAAAGGGACGAGTCAGGTTGTGTCCTTCTTTCCAGCGAATCAGGTCGTTCCATCTTAAATTTTCACGTATTAGTTCGATGCGTCTTTCTCTACGTATTTCTAATATAACACCTTTGTTAGCTCCCGAGACATTTTTATACTGCGCTTCCAGGTAACCATCGGGATTTGCATTGCTCGAAGCCAACTCAATACCCGGCATCGCTATCCGGTCGCGAATCAGCTTAATGCTCATATCGAGATCACCTTGGGTAATCGTTCCCCGTTCGGCCTTCGCTTCTGCAAAATTCAACAGTACCTCGGCAAACCTGAACACTGGGAGATCATTGTCACAGCCCAAGCTAAAATGAACGGGGGCAAGGATATATTTAATGTACTGGTAGCCGGTCATAGAAGCGGTAAAATCCGGGACGGATGTCCGGTCTTCGCCGATCTGCTTGTAGCCCGGCGTACGGATGGTCTGAGCCAATCGGGGATCGCGGTTTTGGCACTCCTCGAAAAATTGCATGGTCGCGTAACCGGGCTGGTCAGTGAATCTCGACCCGTCCTTCATCAGGTAACTGTTGATTAGCTGCTTGGTTACCCCCGGCCGACCGTAGGATGAGGAATTAGTGCGGAAGTTGACACTGTGGGTAAAGGGAATCGCGAGGTCAAACTCCCGTGCCAGAATCAACTCCTGCGAAATGGCGTCGGCGGCAATAAACAATTCGTGATAGGCTGTTTCGGGGTTACTTTTGTAAATCGAATACCCGCTATGCTGCATCAAATCGAGCGATGCATCAATACTTTCGTCAAGCATGCGCTCGTAATCACCGATGCCATGGTATTTGCGAAAAGTACCTTCAAAGAGGAACATTCGGGATTTAAGGGCTAATGCCGTCCATTTGGTTATTTCCTTCGAGTTGGGCTGATCTCGTAGGTTCGAGATGGCATAATCAATATCCCGGAGCACGGAATCCATCACCAATACCCTCGAATCTCTCCCTTTCGAAAGCAACTCCTTTTCATCGGCGCTTATCGTTTGGCTGTACCAAGGAACGTCGCCAAACCGTGCTACTTTCTCAAAGTAAAACCAAGCCCGAAAGAAACGCGCAAGTCCAACATAATGATCCCGCACAGCCGCATCCCCGGGAAACCTGTCCGCGTTCTCTAGAAAAAAATTGATGTTTCTGAGCATATCCCCCACGACCATCCGCCCCCCGTGGTAGGTACGGTACGTGTACCAGCAACCAAATCAGACACGGAAAAGGTTGCCTCATCATCGATATACGTACCCCAGATGCTGCTTCCGCCATCGGAAGGTGCGCCTGGTACCAATGCGTAAAACGAATTGGTATATGTTTTTAACTCGTTCTCGGTTTGGAAATATGTTTCGGGCGACAGCTGGTCTAGCGGATAACGCTCCAAAAATTCATCATTGCAACCTGCGGAACATGCAGCAATACCGATACTTAATATATACGCTAATTTTTTCATCACTTTAAGTTTTACTTGTGATTAAAATCTGACATCTAAACCAAATGAATACGTTCTCCCCATCGGATACGTGCGCCCTGTCCTGTCCCACATCACTTCTTCCGGGTCGATATAATCCGTTTCAAGCTTACTCCAAGTCACCAAGTTTTCACCACTCAGATATAACCGGACATCCTTAAGCTTAACCTTGCTTAGCAGACTTTGGGGGAGACTATACCCGACCGTCACGTTTCTCAACTTGAGGTAAGCCAAATCTTGGAGGTACATGTTATTCTCCCGACGTAACTCAGCATTTTGGGCGATATATCCGATCATTCTCGGAAAATAAGCATTGGGGTTTTCCGGTCGCCAAACCTTTTCCTCGAAATCTGTTGGTAAAAACGTACCATACGGCCGAGCATACGCATTCCAAAAACGTTGATTTTCGAGATCTGGGTAATAATGCTGTCGACCTATTCCTTGAAATAGCAAGTTGAGATCAAAACCGTTCCACGCACCTCCAAAAGGCACGGCAAACGAATAGCGCGGTTGGCTATTTCCAATTTTCCTCCGATCGCCCGGATCATCAACGGTTCCGGCGCCAAACGTGATCCGGTCATCACCGTCCAAATCAACGATTTTGATGTCTCCCGCCTGCAACATAATCCGTAATTCGGCTGTAGGCGCTTGTACCCTACGTACGTTGATTAAGTCTTGATTTACGGGATATGCCTGCGCCTCCTCCGTGGTTTTGAAAAAACCGTCATAAACGAACCCCCAGATTTCACCCAGCTCCTGGCCTACATAATAATCTGTCAGTACCCTGGAAGGATTATCGAACTTGGTGATTTTAGCAGTGTAATCAGATAGCACGACGCCAACATTATATCGGAATGGTTTATCGAAAAAGTCAAATTTGTCGCGCCAATTCAAACTGATTTCGAATCCTTTCGTACGCAAATCAGCTGCATTTTCCTGTGGTTCGGCAGCGCCGAACACTGCAGGGAGCGTCATCCCCTTGACCAGCATCCCTTCGGTATCTCTGACGTACATATCAAAGACAACGCCCAATCGATTCCCTAAAAAATCCATGTCCACACCGAAATTCTGCGAAGCGGTCTGTTCCCATGTTAGCCGGGTAGAAATTGGATCGGGCGAGGTCACGGACCGTAGCCGTTGGCCGTTGATCACGTAATTCATATTGGCCGCCCCCATACTAGGGATATACGCATAGGTACCCACGAGCTGATTGCCTAACGTTCCGTACGAAAACCTGAATTTCATGTCGTCTATCGCCTTACGCAAGGGCTGGAAAAAGTGCTCTTCGCTTATGCGCCATCCGACGGAGAAAGATGGGAAAAATCCAAACCGATCACCTTTTTTAAAACGCGATGTGCCATCATAGCGGCCACTGGCTTCAAACAAGTATTTACCTTGGTAATCATAATTACCCCGATAAAAGAAACCGCTCAGCGCCCACTCACTCGATCCCCCACTCACCTGCTTTTCTCCCGTTACCAGGTTTAAGTCATTCAACGTTTCGGAAAGGAGTTCCTGACCCTCTGCATACACCCGTTTAAATGTACGCTCCTCTCTATTGTACCCCGTCGTAAATTTAACCTGATGATCGCCAAATGTCTTATCAAATGTGCCGAATACGTTCACAATATTGTACTTATTGTTGTGTACGGTTTCCATCAAAATATCCCTATCCCATTCCGCACGGGGTACCTGCTCGATGATACCGGGGTACAACGAATATTGCAACCGCACACCACGGTACATATCTTGCATGTTTTCCAAGTTGTAGGTGTAATTCCCGGTAATGGAAATGTCTTCGGACAACTTAATCACGCCTTCAAACGTGGAAGTAAAGTCATTGAGGCCGTCGTTACCCACTAGATTTTTATTCATTTGTGCTAAATGTGCACCGTACCCGATAGCATAGGTGCCATTGTCCATCAAATAGGTCCCCGAGCCATCCGGGTTCGTGGGGACATTGGCGGGCGTCATCATGTCTGGTTTGTACTCAGATTATTATAGGTCGTTGGGAACATACCACCTTCTTTGCCGTAGTACCGGTAATTGGAATTAAAGAAGCGCGTGTTGTTACTTACCGTAAACCAAGGAAATAAATCAACATCTACCTTCCCGTTGAAATTATACCGCCTGTAAGAATCCGGGTTTTGCTTCATCAGCCCAACTTCATTCTTTAAGCTGCCACTTAGATAATACCGTACCTTTTCAGATGAGCCGGTAATACTGAGGTTGTGCTCCTGTTTTGGCCGCCATTCGGAAAAAAACCAATTGAACCAATCAAAATTGCCGTAATACTTATAGACATCCCTACCACTGCGATCGGGCTTGATCATTACCCAAGGCCGGTCGGGGTGTTCTACTTTGTCATTCCTACGGGCATATATCTCTTCATAATCTTCTTCCGTATACCCTGTCCAGTACCTCCCCAGGGCGTTATAATAGGATTCTTCATTAAGGCGTATATGATCATATGCACTCGTTAAAAAGTCGGTATTGGTACCATGGGTCGTCCATCCGAAGTTGTTATTGTAGGAAAGCATCATGTCTCCAGCTTTCGCTCTTTTGGTGGTGATTAAGATGACACCAAAAGCCGCGCGGGCACCATAAATGGCAGACGCAGATGCATCTTTCAACACCGTTATCGACTCGACATCACGGACATTCACCCGGTCTATTTCGCCGGGTACGCCATCAATCAAAACCAGTGGTTCGCCCGAACTTGTTATCGATGTATTCCCGCGGATATTCAGGGTGCCGCTGGTACCCGGCTGACCAGAACCGATTACAATATTCAAGTTGGGGATGGTTCCTTGCAATGCTTGGGTTATATTCGAGACGGGTCTATCCTTGAGTTCCTCACCATCCAATTGGGTAACAGCACCCGTTAAATTGACTTTCTTTTGTGTACCATACCCTACCACGACTACCTCGTCCAAATCGCTTATAGACGCCTTCATAGCCACATTGACTATGCGCTGGTCTCCAATTGCAAACTCGGATGATTCGAACCCGACAATGGAAAACACCAACGTATTCGGCTCCTCGGAAATAGAAATCTGATATGTTCCATTGCCATCAGTTGTGACCACCGAAGATGTCCCTTTCAAACTTACCGTCACTCCTTCAAGCGCATTCCCCGCTTCATCTATAACCCTTCCACTTACTACGCGTTGCTGGGTTGTCGGCGCCTCTACGACGGTCGGCAATATGGTCCTCCTTGTAGGCGGACTAACCTTCATCTTTTTTACAGCAATTGTATTACCTTCAATGTGATAGGTCAGTTTTAGGGGGTTGAGTACATGATTTAGCACGTCTTCAAGCGGTTTGTCCTTCGCATCGACGGAGACCACCATGTCCTGCCTTACAAAACGGTCATTGTACATGATCAGGTATCCGGTCTGTTGCTTAATCGCGGCGAGTACCTGTGGCAACGGCTGTTTGTCAGCCTTCAATGTAACGGTTTGTGAAAGCGAGGCGGCACTGAGATGTAGACAACACCAAAAGATCAGAAACGTTGTTAGTTTCATAATTCGCCATACTTGGTCTTTTCTTCCGACGAGCAATATGATGCTCCGTTCGGAAAATCCATAATTAATCATTACGTTTGTACGTTTTGGATGAATAAATAATTTAGTTTATTAGCCTTATTTACCTACGGGTATAATCCAAACAAACGGGGGAGTGTTAGCCGCACTTCCCTTTGTTTTTTAGAAGGGATCTTTGTCTCTATTTTTCCATATGCATTATTATAATGAGTTGATGTAACTTATAAGGGTTAATTCACTATTAGGCGTCTACCCACAATCTTCACTTTAACGGCCGACACATTTAAAAGCTCCAGCGCCGACTTTAGGGTGAGGTTTCGGCTCATCTCGCCAGAGAACGTTTCTTGGGGAATATCTTTGTTATATACAATTTCGACATCATACCACCGTGCAATTTGACGCATCAGTTCTTCGAAAGGCGTTTTCTTGAAGTAGAAACGTCCATCCTTCCAAGCAATGTATTTATCTACCGCTACGGGCTGTACCGCGATAGCGGAGCCGCGAATGACCCCCTGCTCCCCTGGGAATAGCTTATTGACTTTTTCGGAACGTCGGTTAAAAATCTCGATAGACCCTTCCACCAACGTGGTTTGAGTTTCCAATTCATCATGATAAGCCAAAACATTGAACTCTGTACCTAAAACACTGACATACTGCTCATTGCTCTTCACCTTAAAAAGCCTATTCCGATCACTTTTAACCCGAAAATAGGCTTCCCCTTCGAGCTCAACCGTACGCTCATCGCTACCGAAGTGGCCCGGATATTTTAAGGTAGATGCCGCGTTGAGCCACACCTGAGAGCCATCCGGCAGTGTGATTTGGTAGGTTCCCCCCTTGGGAGTGCTTAATTCCAATAAAGCCGTACCAACCTGTCTCTTCGTATTGCCCTCAGCCACCGCAAGCGGATCTCCATCATTGTAAGTTATTCCTCCGCTCCCGATAATGATACCGCTCCGGGCTTCGTCTAAGGTTATCGTACGGCCATCTGCCAGGGTGAGTGTGGCCCGATTTCCCCCTGGCAGGATATCGTGCGTTTTTCCGGCAGCCAATTCCACAGGTTGGTTGTCTGCCTGTTTGACCAGATAAATCGTGGCCCAGACTGTTAGAAATACAGTGACAGCTGCCGCTACCGCCATCCAGGACCTAAACCAAAAGCCTTTCTTTTTATCACCAATGGATGCTTGGAATTCGCGATAGCCTTCATTGACGTCAATTCCATCGAAGGCTAATAACGTTTCGCTCAAGGGCTGCCCGTTGCGGATAGCGGCATAGATTTGTTGGTTCTTTTCGATTTGCAACCAATCGTCAAACTTTGCTTGCTCATCCGGCGTTATCGTTCCGCTAATTGACCGGCCGATGATCCGCCCCATGGTTATCGATATTTTTTCCCTGTTAAAGTCCATCTCTCGTATTGGTCGTTATTTAGTATACAACACCAAATACGTTTTGTACCAAAGAATCTTCAAAAAAAATCGAAATTAAAAACGGTTTATCAAAAAGATGCCCGCCATAAGCAGCGCGAAGCTATCTTTCGGGAGGCGGCCACGCAGCATAGCCAATGCCCGGCTCTTTTGGTTGCGCAACGTTTGCATACTTATCCCCATCTCGTCGGCAACTTCCTGGTTGGATTTCCCTTCCAGATAGGTTGCACGGACAATCTTTCCTGCTTTTTCGGGCAACTTTGCAATCGCCGCATGCAATTCATTCAACATTTCAGTACGGGCGATTTCAGTCAAGTAGTGAGTATCATCGTCATCGCATTTGGCCTGATAAGCGAAATCCCTCTTCATGGAACGTACAACGTGTTGCTGGTGATTCAATGCCGTGTGCTTCGTAGTTAGATAGAGACTGGCGAGTACATGGTCTATGTGTTGGAATTTTTTCGGCGCTTTCCAAAATTTAATAAATACATCGTTGACAATATCTTTGCTGGCTTCCTGATCATGTACGAATCGATCCGCAAACACACACAGCCGCGTATAGAAACGTTCGAATACTACCCTAAATGCCAAATCACCGCCCTCCTGCAACTGAGCAAGCAGGGCACTTTCGTCGATTGGGGGATATTTGGCCAAAATGAGCTAGTTAATATTAGGTCTAATATCACGATTTTTTCGACTAAACCAAAATCGAGCGACCAAAGTGCAAGCCGGCATTCGCCCACAACGTCGCCACGGGAACTGCTATGATGGGTAAAAAAAGTTTATTTAATCAGGTACGGTTCAATGACTTGTTGCCGAATCCGATATCCCTTCTCGTTCATGTGGCCATCTGGAATAAATATGTCCTGTTTAAGCGTGCCGTCTTGAAACTCAGTTTCCTGAATCTGTGACACAGGCAGTTTCACGATTTTAGAAAGTTTAGGTAGTGTTTTTTTATTTCTTTACGCAAATATTCCGGTGCAATAAACTTTAAATAACCAACAGAATTAATCAGAAGATCTCCAATCTTTCCATCGGTATTCAATATACCGCTGAAAACGATATTGGCATCAACAATTAAAATCACTTGATAAACCGATTTTTATTGTTGCTCCACCATGAGGCGTTTACCCCATCGGCCAATTGATCTACGGCCTTTTGCGTCGCCTTGCTTTTTGCTGTCGCCTCCAAGTAATTCACATAGTCAATGAGCCGTTGCAACCCAAATGTATCAACAGCAGCAGACGATGTAATTTTAACCCGATCATCTTCAATGCGCTCTATTACCATAATTACAAATTAAAACAAAAGAACGTATAAGTGCAAAACCAGAAGATTGTAGGGTTCCGAAAGTGGCGACGCTAAACCGGTGCCTTCCGCACCGATTGCCTGGCAAGCAGACGCAATTTTCCATTGACCTTCTGCCAAATCGTCAAAACGCTCAAGGCAACCGTAGCCGGTTCTTTTCCTTCGTCGGCCGTGTGGCCGAAAAGGGTGTGTCTCACAATGGCCGTATTGCCTTCGATATTAACCGTCTGGTCATTGAATTCGAGCTGCGTAAATTTAAATTTTCCAGAAATCACCGAATGAATAAACGTATCCTGGTCTTCCATCAACCCTGAAGAATGGCCGTAAGTCAGTGCTTCGGATGTCATGTCCTCCAGCACGGACGTTTGCGGAGATAGGAGTGCAACCCTAAAACGCTCCATTTGAGGTACGGATTAGCCATGCCAAGCGCATGCTGATCGAGGCGCAACGCCATACTACGGAAGCGATTTGTTTTGAATGTGGGTTCAGTAATCGGTCTAACTTTTTCCGACACTTCAGACGCATTGTTGGATGCACCCCCATCCAGTATAAGCAGCAGTACAAAGTGATTAGCCAACATCTGGATAACTCAACGATTGACGCATGTAAGGAAAACGACCGCACGTTAACTTGATTCCATAAGGAATTTAATGTGAAAAATCACTTTCTCAGCAACCCCTCTATCCGTTGATCAGGAATAAGCGTAGTGACGTTAACCAGCTTGATGCGTGAATAGTCGGGGTGTGCGGTGTGGATAACATAATTAGCGGCATCGGGGAGTACCGCAGATGGCACTTTTAGCAGTGGCGTTTCGCCACTATCATACCACTCATCACCAATCTGTTGACAGATACGATAATCGTAGGAGTCGCGCCAAGCATCCGGCAATTGCTCTACGTCAATCGTCTTCACTGGCAGCGTGTCGGGCACTTCAATAATCATGGTATTGAAATCACGATTAAAACCGACGCCTTGTCGGCGTAGCATGCTTTCCAAAAAAGCTAATGGAATAGATTCGGCTGCATAGATAACCTTCTTACCTTCACTGTTCCAACGCCCGCCAAACCCGGGAGCGAACAGTGCTCGGCTGTATTGCTTATGGGCTATTCGGTATATTAACATGTCTAAGACTAAATAACATACCCATGGGCGATGCGGTCGAGCTCATCGATAACAAGGTCTACGCCGGAAGGTGTATCTAACCAATCGACCGGACGGTCATCCCGGTTCCAAAATGGCTTGCGCAACCATTGGTTAAATTCACCGACGCCACCAAATAAGGCCTCTCCCTTCTCGTATAAAGCAATCAGTTTAAGCAGATGCTCGCTCTCCACCCGTGCCAAAGGCTGTTGGCGTTCGAGGTAGTTGCCCACCGTACGGGCGGATAGGTTAATTAATCGAGCCAGTTCTTTTTCAGCGAGCTGAGATGCCTTGGCGAAACGGTAGAACACCGTGGGCGGTATTCCGTTGCGAGCAGCAAAAAATATAGCCGCATCACTTTCTGTTTTCAGTGATTTGAATGCTTTCTTAATTGAGGTACCTATCGCGCTCATCCGTGTTGCAATTAATTTCCGTCACCTACAAAGGTGGTGAAAATATTCTATTTACAAAACGAAAAAATTCAATTCACCAATTCCTTCACCGTTTCCCCGTAGGCATCGGTCTTGTCGGCCGGCATAGCCAGCAATTGCGACCATTTGCGGAAGGCACCGATGAACACGATGAGCATCAGCACCATGGCCAGCACGGCCAGTGAAGCCAGCAGGTATTGCCCGTGGGGCAGGTAAATGTCCATCACCTGCGCGTAACCCGCCCAGAACGTGATCACCGCCATGAATACC
Source organism: Parapedobacter flavus (assembly GCF_035818675.1). Lineage (NCBI taxonomy): Bacteria > Pseudomonadati > Bacteroidota > Sphingobacteriia > Sphingobacteriales > Sphingobacteriaceae > Parapedobacter > Parapedobacter flavus. The sequence goes on along the minus strand of NZ_JAYKZZ010000001.1, from coordinate 155,294 downwards.
CCCGGTATGGCCGAGCACAGCGCATATTTGCCCCGGTTCAACCGGATCAGCATCGTGGTGCACACGATCAGCCCGCATGCCGCCAGCAGCTGGTTGCTGATGCCAAATAGTGGCCAGATGCTACTCACGTTGCCCGTATATACCAGATAACCCCAGGCGAAAGTGAACAGCAGGCCGGCAATGATACCACCCGGCGCCCAATTTTTGTCGGCAAACCGCGGTATCACACTTCCGATCATCTCTTGCAAAAAGAACCTGCCAACGCGCGTACCGGCATCGATGGCCGTGAGGATGAACACCGCCTCAAACATGATTGCGAAGTTATACCAGTAGGCCATCACCTCGTCCATGAACGGGATGCTGTTGAAGATATGGGCCATACCCACGGCCAATGACACCGCACCGCCCGTGCGGCCCTGGAGTTCCACGCCGATTTTCTCCACAAAGTGCGGCAGATCCACCTGGTGCAGCCCGGGGTTGGCGGCCAAGAAAGCCTCATAGGTGCCGCTGGGCGTGTTGATTGCAAAGTAATCGCCCGGCATCAGCGTACAGGCCGCGATCAGTGCCATCAAGGCCACGAACCCCTCTACCAGCATGGCTCCGTAACCCACGAAAAGGATGTCCTTCTCGTTGCCCAGCATCTTGGGTGTGGTACCCGTGGCGATAATGGCATGGAAGCCCGAGATGGCCCCGCAGGCGATGACGATGAAGATGAACGGCAGCACCGGCCCGCCGATGATGGGGCCGCCCCCGGCGGCAAATTCCGTGAGTGCCGGCATTTCCAGCGTGGGGTGCACGAATACGATCCCCACGGCAAGCATCAGGATGGTACCGATCTTCAGATAGGTCGACAGGTAATCCCGCGGCACCAACAATAACCATACCGGCAGCACCGAAGCGATGAAGCCGTACACCGCGATAGCGATGGAAATCGTTCCGACATTCCAGTGGAACAAGCTGGCGATAGCCTGGTGTTCCATCAATCCATGCCCGCCGATGATGGCTGCGATGAGCAATATGCCACCCAGAATGCTCGCCAGCGTGACGCTGCCGGCCCGGTAGCGCATGATGAGCCCCATGATGATGGCGATGGGCATGGTAGCGATTACGGTGAACAACGACCAAGGTGCTTCGTTCATGGCGCTGATGCAGGCCAGCGAGAGGCCGGCCAGTGTCAGGATAAGGATAAATAGCACCGCCACGCCGGCGATGGCACCTGTGGTGCGGCCGATCTCCTTGCTGGCGATGGTGGCCAAGCTCTGGCCTTTGTGTCGCACTGAGGCGAACAGTACCACCATATCATGCACCCCGCCCCCCAGTACACAGCCGATGAGGATCCACAATGCACCGGGCAGGTAGCCGAACTGCGCGGCGAGTACCGGGCCTACCAACGGACCCGCTGCCGCGATAGCGGCAAAATGGTGGCCGAACAGCACGTTACGGTCCGTAGCCACGTAGTCGCGGCCGTCGGCCAGCGAAACCGCTGGGGTGGCATTCGCGCCGTTCAGTCGCAGTACCCGGTGGGCCATGAAAATGCCGTAGAAACGGTAGGCTATCGCGAAGATCAAGAGCGATGCGAAAACGAGCGTGAGGGCGTTGATGCCGTTGAGAAATTCCATATATTTAATTTTATCAGCTAATGGTCATGATTTTCGGATATCGCCTTCATGGTCTATCTGTTATGGTCATCTTTTTCAGACTTCAAACATAACATTTTCAAAAGATATGGGAGTAATAACCTGAGTTTGATTATTAAAACGCCATCAATTGGTCGGCTTCTCAGAAATATAATCTTTATCAGCGAAGTGCTTACTCATGGGCCTTCTGCCAAGGATGAAACGTTCTTTTTGTTTTGTTCGGCACGGATACGGACCCCCAACAAGGAAAGCACTTCTCTGCGTTTCCTCGTACTAGGCGGCGGTTTCCTCGTATTACGTTGGCGTACCGCAACACTAAGTTACAGCTTCCATGCAGTACGGTGCGGCATCCCCGGACTACGACAAGGCCTCCTGGGGCTACGATGCTACTGCCACGTATTAACTTGCCGCACCCACGGACTACGACAAGGCTTCCTGGGGCTACGATGCCGCGACCGTGTATTAAGCTAAGCTAATCCATGGATACGACAAGGCTTCCTCGGGCTACGATGCTGCTGCCACGTATTAAGTTGCCACATCCCCGGACTACGACAAGGCCTCCGGGGGCTACGATGCTACTGCCACGTATGAACTTGCCGCACCCACGGACTACGTCACGGCTTCCTGGGGCTACGATGCCGCGTCCGTGTATTAACTTGCCGCACCCTCGGACTACGACAAGGCTTCCTAGGGCTACGATGCTGCTGCCACGTATTAAGTTGCCACATCCCCGGACTACGACAAGGCTTCCCGGGGTTACGATGCCGCGACCGGGTATTAACTTGCCGCACCCTCGGACTACGACAAGGCTTCCTAGGGCTACGAAGCTGCTGCCACGTATTAAGTTGCCACATCCCCGGACTACGTCAAGGCTTCCCGGGGTTACGATGCCGCGACCGGGTATTAACTTGCCGCACCCTCGGACTACGACAAGGCTTCCTAGGGCTACGAAGCTGCTGCCACGTATTAAGTTGCCACATCCCCGGACTACGTCAAGGCTTCCCGGGGTTACGATGCCGCGACCGTGTATTAACTTGCCGCACCCTCGGACTACGACAAGGCTTCCTGGGGCTACGACGCCACATCCATGGACTACGATGCCGCTGCCACGTATTAAGTTGCCACATCCCCGGACTACGACAAGGCTTCCCGGGGTTACGATGCCGCGACCGTGTATTAACTTGCCGCACCCTCGGACTACGACAAGGCTTCCTGGGGCTACGACGCCACATCCATGGACTACGATGCCGCTGCCACGTATTAAGTTGCCACATCCCCGGACTACGACAAGGCTTCCCGGGGCTACGGTGCCACATCCCCGGACTACAATGCCGCTTCCACGTGTTAACTTGTGGCAGCCCCATACTAGATAAGCGCATCTACGGACTAGGCAGCCGCGATCTAGGGGTAGCCCGACGCGCCGAACCCCTACGTAGCCGGCATGAACCCCTACGTAGCCGGCATGATGTACTACGCAGCCGGCGTCCACACCCTCAAACTACGAAAAATCCTTGTTTCCGTGGATTTATCGGGTTCGGCGGATTGCGTATCTTTGTAACAGTTCTTAAAAAAACACAGAAATGCGGATGTCATTGATTTTGTTCCTCGCCTTTGCCTTTTTTATGTCGTGCACCAAAGACGATAACCGGGGAGATACCGGCCAAAACCCGTCGATGAAAGGCACATTGGTGTACCCCTCGGCCGACGAGCTGATGGTGTACTCCTTTGCGGATAAAATCGAACGGACGGTTTTTTCAGAAGGGTACGGATACAACGTCTCTGCCGACGGTAGCATGTTCCTATGGTTCGACTATGACGCCTTTGAAAGCGAGTCTACCATCCATATCCATCGCTTCGACGACGTCGAATCCAACGTTAGCTTCACTGCCCCTTATGCGGTTGAAAAAACCCCGGATTTCAGGCCAGGCAGTGAATCCTTGGGGGTGTTGGTAAAATCGGCCGATGAGCCATTACTCCGTACAGATTTCCATTTAATGGACCGTACGGGTAAAAGCCTGGCCATGGTTCCGCATGTCAAGGATTTCGCATTTTCGCCCGATGGCGACGATTTGATCATTGCGGCAGAAGCACTGGATGCCCAGGGAAATCCGGTAGGGTATGCCATTGCCAAAATAAGCGACTTTGCTGTGGAGGGACAAGCCGTGTCTAACGTAATCCGCACGTTTGCCGATTATAGCACGGTGCCGGTCGACCTTGCCATTTCGCCCGATGGGGCCACGATAGCCTACACCTTCAACAACCACATTTATACGTTGTTACTTACGGAAGGTGCCGAGCATAAACAGGTCACCAATTCCCGTTTCAATGAATGGGATGCAGGGTGGAGCCCGGATGGGAAATACCTGGTATTGGACTTCAGCGACCAAGCGGCCACCAACGATTGCAGTGAACTAAGAATCGTGCCCGCCGATCCTTCGTCGCCTATCCAATTAGTGCCGGGTTACGATGGCGAGCCTGTTGACGACCTGCAGCCCACAACGGCGGGAGGGAAAGTAATACACGGGTGTGCCGTAGCGGGAATAAAGTGGTTCCCGGATGGATTTACAGGTTTGCCTTGATATCAATCAAATTGCAACGTGAACTCATTGCGAGCATCTTTTTTCCACGCATGAGATTGCGAGGTCGGTGAGATGGCAAACAAGGGTGAAAATGTCTTCACCTTGACGGTGTGTCCATCGGGGAAGAATTCCTCCACGAATCCTTTTGCTCGAGAACAGGCTTTTGATAATCTTGCTGCGCCACAGCCATACTTATTGAAAAAAGCGCGAATACGATGTAACTAACGATCTTTCTCATATTTATTAGTTTATTATCATTGATGAATGAGTTAAAAATATCTTAGGAGCCTGTGGCCGTTTCATCGGTTGCTGGTTTGGCGGGCTTCACAATTTTCCATAGGATCCATAACGCGATAGGATGCAGGAGGGCCATGATGAAAAATATATTTTCGGCACCCGGGGCATCCATGGCTTCGCCAACAAAAAAATTGAACATCACTGCCCCCAATGCGCCGAAGCCTCCCACAATTCCTTGTACACTCGCCACGTTGTGTACGGGGAAAGATTCGGCGATCACCACGCCTACCGTGAAAAGCCAACTGACGCAGACGAGCGCAACCACACTAAAAATGGCAATCGTTAATGCAGCATTGTTTATAAACGGAGTGAAAGCACAAAACACAGTGAGAAACGTGATCCAGGTCAGCATTTTTTTCCGGGCCAACAGGGGTTGCGTTCCCCTACGTACAATCTTGTCCGACAACATGGAAGTACCGACCGCACCGATATCGGCGATCAGAAATGGAATCCATCCGAACATCCCCACTTGTGCCAACGACAACCCCGATTCTTCCTGCAAATATCCGGGAAGCCAGAAAAGGCAGAAGTACCAAACGGGGTCACTGACGAAGCGTATCAGGATAACCCCCCAGAGGCTTTTTTTGCCCCAGAGCTGCTTCCAGGAAAAGGATACCGCATCTTTTGAAACGGTACTTTGCAAGGCTTCATCAAGGGTGGCTTGAGGAGGGTCTTTGTAAATCAGTTTCCAGAGAATGGCGATGATGATGCCCGCGACCCCCATCACGATAAAGGCGGCATGCCATGAGTAGTTGATGGCAAGCCACGCAACCAATGGCGGGGCTAAAATTGCACCGATAGAACCGCCTGCCTGGCAGATGCCGTTTGCGGTGCCCCTTAATTTGCCCGGAAACCAGACGGTAACGGCCTTCAGTTGGGCGGGGAACACCGTGGGCTCCGCAACGCCTAAAAGTCCTCTGAAAAAACCGAAATGCGTAACAGTGCGGGAAACCCCTCCACCGATACTGGCAATAGACCATAATAGGATGCCCCAAAACATGGTCAGCTTAGGGCCGATCTTGTCTACCACCCATCCGGTAAATGGATAGGATAGCGCATAACATACAGTAAAAATATTGATAATGACCGCATAACCGGAATCGTCTAGATCGAACTCTGTTTTGAGCAGGGGCTTTAACACGGACACAATCTGCCGGTCGATGTAGTTGCAAACGATAGCGAGGAAGACCACGGCGACTATAGCCCAGCGCCTGAATTCGGGTTGTGTAAGTTTACCGTTCAAGCCGCTTCCGGCTACAGGAAAGAATATGTTCTTCATTCGTTGATTTTTAATTTGCAGCCGCGATTATAATCGCTCTTCCGAAGAACGCCCATGCTGCCGATGATTCCTTACGTTGTCAATAATCGAGTATGCTTTGATTAAAAAAATGTGTTGTGGAATTAATTGGTAAGATTTGCCCCGTACGTTATCAGGGTGTTTCGAAGTTCGGCGATATCTACCTCGCCAACGTCGGTACCCGACTGCACACATAACGCGGCTGCGGCACCGGCCGCTTGGCCAAGTCCCATCACAGAGGCCTGCACGCGAACCGAGGCTGAAGATATGCCGTCGGCAGAAAAAGCCCTTCCGCCAACTAGCAAGTTGGGAAAATCCGGCGCGATAAGGCATCGGTAGGGCACGAATGCGGCATCTTTGAGGAATTCACACCGCTGGTTATTCGAGCCCGACGAATGGATATCCACGGGATGGCAACCTCTTGAAATGGCATCGGGAAAGTCGCGTGCTTCGATATACTCCTCACCCGCCAGGGTATGCACCCCTTTGATGCGTCGGGTCTCGCGCGTGCCGGCTTGCGGAGCGGTCAACACCAGGAAGGCATCTTTGAAGGCGGGGACATTTTTTGTCAGAATATCCACAAAAGTGAAGACATCTTCACGGAGAAGGCATTCCGTTTTGGTGGTTTGGCGATTGTCGGCCATGTTGGCATACGTACGGGTCATGTTCACCAAGGCCAGGCCGTGGTCAAGCACACCGCAGTACCAGGGCCCGCCGAAACGGGGCAACTCGGTTTCCTTGCCCAATTCTTCGAGCAGCTCGCGGATGTTGATATCGTGGTAATTTACGCCCTGCTGGCTATGGCGCAGCATCGGCAGCGAGTCGGTATCGACGCCACCCAGCATAAAAATCAACGTAGCGGGTTGAAGCTCCTTGTTCATAGGCTGCATGGGTACACCAGCCTGGTAAGACAAATCGGCGTCGCCCGTACAGTCAATGAAATATTTCGCGGAAATGGCTTCCGTGCCGTTCTTATTGTCAATGATAACATGCGTGAGCCGGTCGCCATCTTTCTGGCAGCCGGTAAGGTACGAATGGAAATAAAGCGACACCCCCGCTTCGAGAACCATTCGTTGGGCGATGAGCTTGTATTTTTCGGGCGAAAAGGTGATGTTGCCCAGCGGCCTTTCTTCCCTCGCCCCACCGATAGCTATAAGGCGTTCGATAAACTCCCAGGGTAACCCGTCGATTATCCGGCGTTCATTGTAGTTAAACACACTGATGGGTGCCACGAGGCTCGCTGTGGCCATGCCGCCAAGAAAGCCATGCCGTTCGATCAGTGCGGTACGTGCTCCGCCCCTGGCCGCGGCAATCGCGGCGATAAACCCGGAGGGACCGCCACCACACACCACCACATCGTATTCTGCGATAACGGGAATGTCTTTTGTTTGTGATATTCGTTTCATTTTTAAAATTTGAAAAAAACATCTATTTCTATCATGTCGAAGCCTAAATTCACAGTTTTTCCCATCGCGGTAATCGAGCTTTTCGGTGCTTTATGCTAATAACCCCTATGGGCAAAGAAGTAGCTTCAGCCGGACATCTTTTGTTCATCGTACCATTTCAATGAGCCGAAAATCGTCCGAACTCGCCCGTACTTTTTTCGCTTATAAACGTTTCCAAATCTGCCAATGTATAAGGTGGACAGCCGCCTTTTTGTCTTGCTATAAAGGCACCGGTCAGCATCGCATTGTTCAGTGTGGTCTCCAAGGAGGTGCCTGTAAGGCGGTATCGCAGAAAGGCCGCTAGAAACGCATCGCCGCAACCGATAGTGTCCACCACCGCCACACGTACACCCGGCACATCCCAATGGCCTTCCGTTGTATAATAGCTAGCGCCGTCCGCTCCTCTCGTCACGATCGCAGCACCGATGTTAAAACGGCTCATCAGCGTGCGAAGCTGTTCCTTCTCCGTGGCTGTTGTCATGGTCGGCTGGAAAAGGCGTGTTACCATGACCAATTCTTCATCGCTGATCTTTAATAAATCAGTATTTTCCAAAAGCACAGACAACGTCTCCTCGTCGTAATAATTGCCTCGCAGATTGATATCGAATATACGGAAACATTTTTGGGACAATAAGGTGAACAATGTCTGTCTGGATTTCATGTTTCGGCAAGAAAGGCTGCCGAAAACCAAACAGTCGTCTTCGTGAAGACAATCACTGAGCGCACTGTCTTCATTGATGTAGTCCCAGGCTACAGGCTGCAAAATATCATAAGATACCTTATTCCTATCCGATACATTAGCAACTACCCGGCCGGTGGGGTAGTCCGCTGTAGATTGTACAAATTGCCTATCGATAGACCAGCCGTCGATAAGAGACAACATACACGCGCCAGCTGCGTCGTCGCCAATACAACTGACAAGATGCACCTCAAACCGATCATCTTTCCCTATATGGTATGCCACATTAAGTGGGGCCCCTCCCGGAACGTCTTCGCCATTTACCTCGTCCCATAGTACCTCTCCGAAACAGAAAATTCGATTATTTTTTTTCATTTAATGCAATCTAACAATTGAATAATATCTTTTAATAGGGCTGCGATCATCTTAATTTGCCCAATATGTCGCGCAGTAAATCTTCCATCTTGCCATTCAAGAACGAGGCGGCATAATGTTTACAACTATCCACGAATAAGGGATTGGCGGATAAATTGCCGAAGACCGGTCGGTATTGCAAAAATCGTATGAATGATACCGATTCGTCATCGAAAAGCGCTTTGAGCTCATCCCGCTTATTGTCTATCACGGTCCGCATGTCGTCTAGCCGATTGGCTCGGTAAAGATAGTACCACCAAGCCGCGACAACTAAGGCGGCTATATCAATATTTGAGTTCTTCGTCTGCAAATTTCTATGGACAACCGGAAGCAAGAACTTCGGAATCTTGTCGGACGAGCCCGAGATGATCCGTGCCGTAGCGTCATTGATCATCGCATTGGAAAAGCGCGAGCGGACCGTTCGGAAATAAACTTGCAAATCGACACCGGCAACGGCCGGCAATACGGGAATGGCCTCATATATTGCATATCGTTCAAATACTGCTGCAATCTGCGGGTGCCGGATGGCGTCATGTATTTTGGTATAACCCAAGGCGTCTCCTAATAAGCCCACCAACGAGTGCCCCGCGTTGAGTATACTCAATTTCATAGCCTCATAAGGGCGTACATCGTCTACCAACTGAACGCCGACTTCATCCAATGGCGGAATACCGATAAGCCCGGTATCCTCAAGCACCCATTGAAAAAAATCTTCACTCACCACCAACAAATTATCGCGCAAACCAAAACACGACTCGAAGTCGTCTTTATCATGACTTGTAGAAGCCGGAGTAATACGGTCGACCATGCTATTTGGAAAGGACACATGATCGGCTGCCCAGTTTCTCAAGGTAGGATCATATCGTTCCAGGAAAGCAAGCAATGCATGCTTCAGCACATGTCCGTTTTCTTGGATATTATCGCACGACATCAACACCAAGCCTCCTACCCCTTTTTCCTTGCGTTCAGCAAGGCCTCTTGCGAGGTAACCAAACACCGTTTTAGGTGGATTGCCGGGTTCGAGGTCGTGTTGGATATGGGCGTTCGACCAGATAAACTGATGGTTATCGAAATCGGTATTATAACCACCCTCGGTGATGGTGAAACTGATGATCCGGGTATCGACATGGGCTATTGCATGGATAACGGCAGCCGTATCGTCCGGACCGTATAGCACTTCGGTAATGCTGTCGATGACCACGACGTCGTCGTTCCCGTCGGCAGCCCGCATACGCAGGGTATACAGGTAGTCCTGTTCCTCAAATTGTTGTACGAAAGCCCTATCGGCGGGCATAAGACATACCCCTAGAATGGTCCAATCGGCGTATTGCTGCGGATACCGTTGTCGCAACTGATGCCACGTATAGGCTTGGTGCGCCCGATGGAACGCCCCAACTCCGATATGCAGAATATGGTTTTTGTTGCCCTTGCTAACGGGTAGCGGTGTTTGCACCGCCGCGGGTAACTGACTTAATGTTTCATTCTTTAATGTGGTCATAATTATTGCTGCGTCTTTTGGAAGATGACTGCCAAAATGATAATCACACCTTTAATCAATTGTTGCATATAAGCGGTGATATCGAGTAAGTTCATAATGTTGCCGATCATACCCAATATCAGAACCCCCAGCAATGTATTAACAACCGAACCCTTGCCGCCAAACAAGCTGGCCCCACCGATGACGACGGCAGCTATGGCATCGAGCTCTAAACCCACGCCGATATTAGGCGTGCCAACACCGGTGCGGCCCACCATCAGCAAACCGGCCAACGCGGTGAGAAAGCCAGCGATAACATAGACCGAGAATTTAACCCGCTCTATCGATATGCCCGATAGCCGTACTGCCTCTTCGTTAGATCCTATTGCAATAATCTGCCTACCATAGATATGGTACTTGAGTACAATAAACACCATGATGAATACCACACCTAACAGGATGGCCGACAGCGGCACCCCGAGTATACTGCCCGTACCCAAGCTGAGTATCGCCGACGAATGTGGCCCTACGGTGATTGGCGCCCCTTTTGATAGCAGGAAACCAAGTCCACGCACAATGGTCATGAGCGCCAATGTGGCGATAAAAGCAGCGACACCACGGTATGCCACCAGGTAACCTGAGACAGCACCGATAGCAATACCCAGTAGCAAGGTTAGCACTATTGCTGCGCTAAAATACACCTCATAGGAAAGCAGCGCGAAAGCGACGCCGACGCATGCCACGATGGAACCAACGGATAAGTCGATTCCGCCCGTTAAAATAACCAGGAACATACCGATGCTAATTAGCCCAATGGGTGCCACTTGGCGCAGCAGATTGGTGACATTGGTCATGGTCAAAAAAGAGTCAGAAGTGAAACTTGATACCACAAGCAACAGCAGAAATATAATCAGTGTGTTGTTTTTTAACAGCTTTTCCCTCATTCCATATCAAATTAATTGGCGCCGATGGCCATTCTCAAAATTTTTTCTTCGCTAAAATCCGATCGACCAACTGTTCCTTGAAGCATTCCATTTTTTATCACCATAATACGGTCAGACATCCCCATTAGCTCTTCCATATCTGAAGAGACCATGACGATATACATTCCCTGATCAGCCAGTTGCTGGATGATTTGATAGATTTCGGAACGTGCTCCTACGTCCACACCACGTGTAGGTTCATCAATCAGCAGTACATGCAGGCTACGGTTTAGCCATTTGCCTAACACGACCTTCTGTTGGTTGCCACCACTGAGTGTAGCCAAAGGGTGATGAACATCACCTATTTTTATACGGAGCCGACTGATCAATTCACGGACGATTTTCTCTTCCTTTCGGTGGTTGATGAACCCCCATCTATTGGCAATCTGACTCAAGTTTGTGAGGCTGATGTTGTCACGTATACTCAAGTCGAGGATACCACCATGTTTTTTGCGGTCTTCGGGCACCATACCCCATCCGTCATAGATGGCTTCGCGCGGCGTACGGTAGCTTATCGATTGCTCTTTCCATTGTAATGTTGCGGGCCGCTGCCTAGACAAACCAAACAAGCTTTCCAGTATCTCCGTCCGTCCGGCACCGACCAGACCACCTAAGCCCAGAATCTCTCCTTTTCTGATTTCAAAGGATATCGGTTGCGGGTCATTACCATACAATTTGTCTATGACAATCTTTTCGTAAGAGACTGGCTTGCTGAGCTTCTCTGGATAGAGCTGCGTCAGCTCACGGCCTACCATTAAATTAACCAGCCTATCTTTATCAACTGCAGACGTCTCTAAGGTGGTTACCGTTCTTCCGTCTTTCAATACGGTAACCCGGTCTGTCAACTCCAGCAACTCTTCTAGATGGTGTGATATATAAATAACCGATACACCCTTTTTGCGAAGTGCATAAAGTAGACTGAACAACTTTTTCACCTCTTTGGTTCCTAATACCGCAGACGGTTCGTCCAAAATCAACAACTTCACATCTTGCGAAAGCGCTTTGGCAATTTCAACAATCTGCTGTTGCGCGACACTGAGCTGTGCCACGCGTTTTTTCACATCAATGTCGAAACCTAACGAATGGATTAATGCCGCAGCATCATTATCCATTTTCTTTCTATTAAGCCACCCTTTCCCCTCGCCGCTGCCGAATAGGATGTTCTCAGAAACACTGAGTTCGGGGATAAGCGAGAACTCTTGATAAATGATACTGATACCTCGAGTTTTAGCGACATGAGGGTCATTATGGTCAATAATCTGCCCATCGATGATGATTTGCCCACTATCTGCTTTGTGGGCCCCTGAAATCACCTTCATAAGGGTGGATTTACCAGCGCCATTTTCGCCGAGCAGGGCATGAATCTCCCCTTTACGAATCGACAGGTCCACGTCTTCAAGCGCACGGACGCCTCCGAATGATTTGGATATTTTTTTTAAAACAAGCATGTTCCAACTATTAATATATTTGGCTAACCTAATCTCCTTTTAAAACAATGCCTGCGGGTCATAGAACGCATCCACATTATCCGCCGATATTAATACGGAAGGTGTGTAGTTGATTTTCTCGATTGCTTCTTCGTCATTGAGATGTTTGACGGCTATTTCCACAATCATTTCCCCCAATATCTTCGGACTGTTCTGAGCTGTCGCGGCAAAAGATCCGGCACTGATCAGCTCGTACGCTTCTTTTTGACCATCAAATCCCAGCACGGTAATTTTCCCTTCTTTCCCCATCTGGCGGATGGTCTTGAGCGCACCGATGGCCATGGCATCGTTCTCTGCCAGAAGCACGTTGACATAGGGGTGCGCAACCAGGATATCTTCCATGGCTTTTAACCCCCCATTATTATTCCATTGCCCCCAGCCATGGGCCACGATCGAAAAATTTGTTTTGGCTTGCTTATGCAGCTGACCATCTACCAGTCCACGTACGAACCCCAGTCGCTTCTCGCGCCCCACCGGGTTTCCCTGATTACCGCTGATGATAGCAACCTTTAGATCCTCGTTAGTGTTTTCTGCCAACCAGAGGCCCAGCTTCTCGCCATTCATGGTATTGTTTGCAACAACTGAGGAGATGTAGGAAGCGGCGTCGTCAATCATCGAGTCCACGATGAAAATCTTTACCCCCTGCTGCGCCGCCCGGTTAACAACCGGCACGGCCGCTTTTGGATCCAAGGGATTTAAAATCAACACATCAATCCCCTTGGAAAGCAGGTCTTCGATCGCCGCTACCTGTTTAGCCACATCCTCTTGCCCATCGGCCATGTAATAGTGCATTCCGTAATGTTGCACGCTCTGTTTTACGACAGTCTCCAGCGCTACATAGTAAGGGGCTACCATAGAAGGACCGCAATAACCTACTTTGGTGGCAGATAGATCCGCAGCCGACACGTACTGCAGACCCGTTTTGCTTCCCGAAGGGTCATCATTGCGGGCTTGTTCTTTCGGCAAGCAACCGGCCAGTAGCAACAACAGCACACCCCATACGGCCTGCGTTCGATGAATATGATTAATTACTGCACGCATAAAAATACTTTTGGCACTTATTTCAACGTAATCCATGGTGCGTTCGCTTTTACCCACTCCGTCACCGCAACCGGTACATCCGAACATAGGTAGTCGCTACCCAAGGAAACACCAAGCAGGAAATCCGCAACGGACCGGCCGGGCCATAAACTCACTTTGAAACCTTGCTTTTTTGCTTCCTTCACCATGGCTCGGGTGGTACCATCCACATTACATCCTACGCGATCTATGCCGAGTTCCTTCGCCTCATCAAGCACCTCCTGGCTTAAAGGGGCTCCTTTAATCAGCAATAAATCTACAGTAGGGTAGGTGGTTTTCAAATAGCGGAGTGGTCGGGTATCAAAAGAGGTCAGTACATAATTCGACGTGGGAGGCATGGCGGCGTACGCTTTCTGATAGAGCTGATCACAATATGCTTCAAGTGTTTTCTCATCATACATGGGCTTATTGGTTTTCATTTCAAACTCAATATAAACCCAGGGTTTATCGCTGAAGAAGGCCAGCACCTCATCAAGTGTTGGGATCTCGTTCCCTTTCTTGGTACGTAGTTTTTTGATTTCATCGAGCGTCAAGTCTTCGATGGCGCCTTCTTGCCCCACAATCCGCTTTAGATTAGCGTCATGGAAGATAACCAATTGATCGTCCGCTGTTCGCCGGACATCGAGCTCATAGCCTCTCAGCCCTTTATCGTAGGTTGCCTGAAAAGCGCTGATCGTGTTTTCATCGTACTCGTGCGCACCACCCCGGTGTGCAAACAGTTTCACCTCCGCTTGCTGCGCATAAACCGTGTTGCCCAATAATAAGATAGCGGCAAACAAGCCTACAATTCGAAATTTGACATTCATTCTTCTGGAACTTTTTTTACTATTCATCATATTTAATTTACATCGATTAATACTTTTAATGTTTGAGTCGGGTTTTTTTCAATGAAATGATAAGCTTCGTTATATGCATTGAATCCAAATCTATGCGTGATTAATGCCGATAGCTGCAGTTCGCCCGACACCAAGTATTCAATTGCCTTCACATAGTCTTCGTGTTTGTACATCATGCTACCCTGCACGGTTAACTCATGCTCACCTACGAATCCCATATTTAAGCGGGGGTGCTCTTCGTAAACTCCCACAATGAGCACCTGCCCGCCCTTCTCAACGTGATCTATAAGGTTATGGAGCGCGGGTTCAACCCCGACAGCTTCAACCCCTACTTGAAACGCCTCTTTTCCCAATATCCTCGTAACGCCTTGTTTAAAATCCTCTTCCGCTAAATTGATAACGTCATTTATACCTAGTTCTCTTAACAAGCCGAGCCTGAACGGGTTGAAATCACTAACGATGACCCGTTTAGCACCCCGTATCTTCGCAAACTGGGCAATAAGATTTCCGATGGGTCCGGCCCCAGCAACAACAACCACTTTAGACGTAATGCTCTCTATCATTGATGTGGCGTGGGCGGCGACTGCCGCGGGCTCCAGAAGGGCAATCTCGTCGAAACTCACCTGGTCTGGAACAACATATACGCGGTCTTCAGGCAGCGCAAAGTAATCCTGTGCAACACCGGGCGCCTGGAAACCTTCCACCTTAAGGCGCGAACATACATTATAGCGTCCCGCCCGGCAGGGGCCACACGTTCCACAAACCTGCTGCGGCCTACCCGTTACCCTATCGCCAACTTTAACCGAACTCACAGCTTCACCTACAGCCATAACCTCTCCACTGTATTCATGGCCCTGTATAACAGGAAAAGGAGTAAATGGATGCTTCCCGTGATAAACGTGTATATCCGATCCACAAACCCCTATTCTCATGATCTTTACCAAGACTTCATCATCACCTATTCCCGCGATTTCAGCTACGTCGGAAACCTGGATATGACCAGGAGATAACATCGTTGCTCTTTTCATCTTATTTCAATTCAGGCATTGTGTTTGATGGCAGAAAATCCAATCCCCCATCAATGCATTTTTTTGCGTATTCAGCTGTGTCCACACCTCTAAAACAAACCCTCAATCCCAAAAAATGACATTTTTCAATCAATTCTTTATCCGCTCCTGAGGGGTCATAACGATTGAATCCTGTGCTGGCATTTCCCATTAATACCAGTGCATTCAAAAATGAGGAAGTCGGCTTCATATTTATATGGTGTACCACTTCATTGCTTAAGCTCCGAAAATGTATCAAAAACTCTATTTTGGATGAAGACACGATGTATCTGCCCTCCATTCCTAGTTTCTTTGCCGCGGCAACAATTTCATCCGACGCATCCTCCTTCAATTCAATAAATGCGATAGCTCCGTAGGCTTTGCAGATGTTAAGATATTCTTCTAGTGTAGGTATTCGCAATTCGTCATCAGCATAACTATTTAAATTGTTTCCGACGGCGATCTTCATTTCGAGCAGCTCTTGATACGTATAGTCGGACACCTTCCCCGTCCCGTTGTACCTGCTATCCAACGTCGCATCATGGATACAAACTACGACACTGTCTTTGGTAAAGCGCAAATCGGTTTCAATGGCCCACGCATTTTTTTGTCCTGCATGGATAAAAGCGGGTATGCTGTTCTCGGGTGCATCAACTGAGTACCCTCGATGTGCCATGTACAACGGATTTTGATAGGTATTCGTTGTTGCAAAGACACTTGAAGCCGCTTTTTCATGCGCATCTTCCTTTTGCTTAATCAGCGTTTGGGCCTCACTTCCGGTGCTCAGCATAATATGCTTTGAAACCCGATCGGAGTTAATTGCATTCGCAGTCAGTCCCTTCGCTAGCAATCGAAACTTTCTGTTTTTAACGTCGGTTATTACCATATCGCTTCGCAACCAGGCCTGGCTGTGTTTTATCAAGTTACCGGATGTGTCAAATTCCAATAAATACAAACCCAATTCGTCGGAAATCGTGTTACGAATCACAGCGGGTTGAGAAAACACCAGAAAACCGGAGTTAAACTCACTACCGCTGGCTTGAGTGTCTGAAATTTTCAGGTCAATGGTACCTTTATTCCAGACAATGGAATTCCAACTTTGCGACTTAGCCCCTTCGATACAACTGACCAAGAGCAGTAAAAGAAAACAGCGTCGTACAAAATTTTCCACTAGTAACCGTCGTTTGGTTCCAGATTATCATTGATCAATATCTCCTTATTCGGAATTGGCCATTTATATTGCTTCGGATCGAAATTCCGTTCGCCCAATTTAGCGATATAACCTTGTTCATACAATTCGTCCAGATCAGGGTAGCCTTTATCGTCAATTTCTGGGGTAATCGGCCAAAACCATAAATCTGTTTCAATTAATTTCGCTCTCATTTCGGTAATTGGCAATAACCCGTAGTACGGCCTATTTAGCGGAATCTCAAATTCGCGCCAACGATGCAAATCCCAAAATCGCTTACCTTCCCAAACGAACTCAATCCGCCGCTCAATTCTCAGGGTCTTTCTCAATTCATCAGAATCCATGGTTGTCACAGCGGGGTAATTGGTTACATCACCCACAGTTGTGTGATAGGCCCGCGCACGCACTTGATTAATCGCGTTATGTACCGTTTCATCAATTTCACCCAATTCGATTTTTGCTTCCGCGTACATTAATAACACATCGGCATACCGCATGAGAATAATCGGGTTATCAGCCAGCCAAGGGATCCAATTCATATCCGCGTACTTCCTTAACTGAAGGCCGTTGTATGAAGCGTGTTGGGTATACCCCTTGGTGTCTTTATTCTCTACCAACTGACCGGTATTCACGTTCAACACCTTTTCAACCCTCGGGTCAGGATCATAAATAAACCCCAGGAATTCAGAGCCAAATTCGACAATAGTCGCCGAAAGCCGTGGGTCCCTATTTTCAAACGGTTTTTGTGGGTTAAACAGCGGTGACTCATCGATCAGAAGTCCGTCCGTGCAAGGATAAATACTCAACAACTCCCAAGAAGGTTGTGCCACCGCATTGCCGCCCGCCGTCCGGGGCATAAAGTTCCGTGAACTCCATACCTCATCGAGGTCTTTGGATCTAGGAAGTGAAAAGATCGTTTCGTCTTCAACTTTTTTCGACATAAAATACGTTTCATAATCAGGATGGAGCGAATATACTCCCAAATCCATGACCTTTTGCGTTTCTTCTTTTACGATTTCCCAATCGGACATCCACAGCGCAACCCTGGCCTTCATGGCAATAGCTGCACCTTTGCTTACCCGTCTGATATCTGCACTGATATTCTCAATGGGGAGGTGTTCAATGGCGTAATCAAAATCAGCGTAAACCGCATTCAAGACAATTTCCGCATCCTCTCTCCCCAGCTCAAAAGCTTCTTCAATTGTCAT
Source organism: Parapedobacter flavus (assembly GCF_035818675.1). Taxonomy (NCBI): domain Bacteria; kingdom Pseudomonadati; phylum Bacteroidota; class Sphingobacteriia; order Sphingobacteriales; family Sphingobacteriaceae; genus Parapedobacter; species Parapedobacter flavus. The sequence goes on along the minus strand of NZ_JAYKZZ010000001.1, from coordinate 137,640 downwards.
GGTATTTTGAAAGAATGGCACATCGCCGTATAGTGTGATCAATTGCGCATAAAAATATGCACGGAAAAAAGCGGCCTCGGCGCGTAAGCGATTTATGGTCTCTTCCGGAAGTGCTTCCGCAGCGTTGTCGAGGCCTTCGATGACCCTGTTTGCCCTGCTAATTCCCTTATATGTATCCGTCCACATCGCTTCGCTTTCCTCCCACTCACTGGTGATGGCCCCGGCTGGAAATTCGTAAACCACCAGCCGCTGCGCCCAGTCGTCTGTCCATCGGTCCGTTTTGAAACCATCTTCCAGATGCCAAACATACGTTCGGTACAAATCATTGAGTGACATTTCTATCTGTGTCTGGTCTGAATACCAGTTTTCACTCGACCCTTCCGAGAGCGGGACTAAATCGAGTTTCGCACAGGAAAGCATAAAAATCAAGAGGAACGGGCCGATTATATATTTTTTTACCGTTTTCATCGTTCTTTGCTTTTAAAATTTAACATTCAATCCAACACTGTATGTTCTTGAGATATATGAGTCGTGAGACGATTCTGGATCGTATCCCGATGGGTAGTCGCTCAGAGAGAACAAGTCAGTACTTGTTAAATAAATCCTCAAACCGCGCATATTGATCCGGCTCAACAGGCTTTCGGGCAAGCTGTAGCCCAGTGTTATATTCTTCAGACGGAAGTAGCTACCGTCAAACAACCAGAAATCAGACATCTCATAATTATTGTTTGCTGCACTCTGGTGGGACAAGCGGGGAAAGCGAACATTTCTATTTTCTTCTTCAGTATTATAGACGCTCCAGTAATTTCCGTCATACAGGGTAGAAGGGCTGGTCCACCATGACTCGTAGGGCTGAATCATATCAGGTGTCAATCGGCTGGTGTGCTTACCTACCCCCTGAAAGACCAATGAAAAATCAAAATTCTTATAGCCCAGATTCAGATTCCCGCCGTAGGTGAACCGAGGTAAGGAACCGCCTAATAGCACCTTATCATACTCGGGCGTGATTGCCCCATCGGGCACACCGTCGGGCCCGGAGATATCCCGATAACGAATATCGCCTGGTTGAACGGCTGAATGCAATAGGGGTCCATTTTCTATTTCTGCCATATTTTGGAACAATCCATCAGCAATGTAACCAAACCATTCATCATATTGGCTGCCTTCACGGATAATCGTGTTCCCCGTAAACACGGTGCCTCCTAAGTTACCCATTACCGATTTGAAGTCAGACACATTAACCGACACCGAATACCGGAAATCGTCGCGTATGCGATCGCTCCAATTGGTTACCAGCTCCCAGCCTTTAGTTTTCATCCGACCCGTGTTCTGATCAGGGTTTCCAAAACCCAAATAGTCGGGTATTTCCAACTTTAGGAGCATATCTCGGGTTCTCTTGACGTAATAATCAGCAGTTACACTCAGGCGGTTGCCCAAAAATCCACCATCAACGCCAATGTTCCACGATTCTGTTGTTTCCCAACTGATGTCCTCAATCGCATACGCTACCTGGGCCGCCGTTGTCTTTGAGATGATGCCGTCTCCTTGGTAAAAGGGTGTGTTATAGTACGAAATGGTTGATTGATATGGATAATAGCCGATCCGCTCATTTCCCAACGACCCGAAAGACCCCCTCAATTTCAATAAGGAAACCTGAGAAATGTCTTTCATGAAAGATTCCTCCGAGAGCGACCAACCAACCGAAACAGATGGAAAAAGTGCCCATCTATGGTCGGGATGGAACCGGGAAGATCCGTCGTATCGGAAATTCGCCTGCACATAGTATCTTTTATCATAATCATACAGCAACCGGCCGAACAATGAGCGGTAAGCCGATTCTACGGCATTGCCTGTATTGAAAAGCATGTTCCTATTACCCAGATTCAAGTAGTAAAAGTTGGATAGTTCGAAATCTTCACTTTGTGCGTCGAGCGATTCTGTTTTATAGGTGTAGTCTTCATAACCACCCATCAGTGATAGATTATGTGCCTTGAAACTCTTGGCATAGTTCGCAAAGAACTGCTTCGTAAGGGTGGTCACCTCTGTACGGTCCTCATAGAGGCTGGTCATGTTGTGGCCCGATACATACCCTGCCAGCTGGGTTGGGTCTTCCGCAGCATAGTAGGGTACTTTTTTCACAAAATTCTTGCCCTTGCCAAATTGGAAGTAAGGAGAGATGGTTCCCGTAAGCGTCAATCCTTCAACAGGCTGGTAGTCTAATGAAATCCGGCCGTTGAATTTATTATTGGTTGTTTTGTCAAAGCCGCCATATAAAATATCGGCGTACATATTCGAACCATCCTTCCCTCCGGCTATGCGCCCGTCCGACCAAAGGGCCGCGTAAATTGGCGCATATTTATGGGCTGATCGGATCGGGTTGGACGTGGGGTTGTTGCTTATCGAATGATTTAATGTGATATCAAAATTGGCTTTCAGCTTATCGGTGAGCATCAATTCATTGTTCGCCCGGGTAATGACACGCTCGTAATTCCGGTTTTCGTACAAAGCGTCTGTATTCTCATAATTCACCGAAACCCGCGTATTCACGGCTTTTCCACCATGAGAAAAAGTCAGAAAATGCCTTTGGCGCGGTGCTGTCTTCCCCATCAACAAATCGATCCAGTCTGTTACGGGGTAATTGTTTGGGTCTGTTTTATTGTAGTTGAGCCAATTGGTTACATCGTCTTCCGAAAAGAGGGGGTATTCAGCTCCTTCCGGATTACCCGCATCATTCCACATCGCCTCATTCGCCATTTGCAGGTACCGCGTCGGCCCCACGCTCACCGGAAAGGTAGGCAATTGCTCCAATCCCATGTTTACACCGGCCTCCAAACGCGTGATACCTTTCTCCGCATTTTTTGTAGTGATCAAAATTACCCCTGCTGCAGCGCGTGCACCATAGATCGATGCCGAAGCGGCATCCTTCAGTACGGTAATTTCCTCAATATCGCTAGACGAAATATCATCGATATTGGTATAGGGTACGCCGTCGACAATAATCAGTGGGTTGCTATCACCAATGGTTGTAATCCCCCGAATTCTGATATTGGCAGACGCACCGGGCATGCTGCTGCTCCGGGTTACGGTTACGCCCGGTATTTGGCCTTGCAACTCTTGCGACAATTGGGTGCCATTGATATTCTCCAACTTGTCGCCACTAACGGTGGCTACCGCCCCGGTTAGGTCTTTCTTACTCATCGACCCATAACCAACCACAACGACTTCATTCAGGTTTACGAAATCTTCTTCCAGCGTGACGTTTATCACGCGCTGCCCGCCTATCTCTACGTTCTTCTCCACATAGCCAATGGTTGAAAATCTAAGCATCGTGGCATTTTTCCCTACTTCAATGGAATAGTTACCGAGAGAATCGGATACGGTGCCAGCAACTTCGCCGGGCACGCTAACGGTTATCCCTACGATTGGCCGACTATTTTCATCGGTTACCTTTCCGGTAATTATCCTCGAGTCTGCTTGGGCGTACGCCCCCATGCCCATAAATTGCCATAACACAATCAAAATGGCCGCCCTCACAGCCAAGATAATTTTACACTTTGCAAAATCATCTAAGTGGTAAGCATAATTTTTCATCATAATTTAATCGTTTAAACTTCTTTTCCCAAACCGCTGTTAAATGCTGAAATAATACGTTAATATTAACTTAATGAGGTTAAATAACCTTTATTTATAAGTGGTGTATTTACAAATATATAAGTTTTAATATTAAAGTAAAAGATTTTTTAACTTCTCTAAACACCAGAACATTTAAACTTCATTACAGCATCATAAATTATTTAGTTGCTATCCCCCCTTCAGGGCATTGCGTGATGTAAGCAATGACGACTCATTAATGATAAGGTCCGAATCAAATTTAATATGGTTGCCTATAACACCCTCTCCATTACCTATAAGGCAATTGACAGCAGAGCTGCCCATGGATTCTAGCGGCTGCCGCACATACGAGAGGGGGCGATGAAAAAGCTTGTATGCACCCGCTTCATCATAGCAGACAATGGCAATATCCTCCGGCACCCGCAAATTTAACTTGACAATAACTGGAAGAGCCGCCATAGCTATTTTATTGGTAAAGAAGCAAAGTGCATCCACCTTATCCCGTTCAATCGCGGCAATCACAACATTCTCGATTTCCTCGGTCAGCCTGTTTTCCACAATCTCATAAGCAAAGACAGCGTCGCCCGAAAGTCGAGTTAACGCCGTTTCCATGAACCCACGCCTCCGTTCCAGCAGATGGTGCAGATGTGTTGATAATCCTATTGCTCCCAAGCGCTTAAAACCCTGCGAGAGAAAGTGATCGACAACACGTTCGGAAGATTTGAAGTTATCGAGGTTGATCGTCGTGATTCCTTCAAACTGGGGAAATTCACGGTCAATAAGCACAAATGGCACCTCGACCTCCTTTAGATACGGAATACAATGTTCGGCTCCTTCCGGAATTGCTAAAATCAATCCGTCCACCTGCCGAGCAATAAAAATATGCAGTATGTTCTCAAAGCGCTTAGGGTCTTCGTACGCGCTGCCAAATATCAGATTGTATCCATGGGTGTTGGCTTCCTCTTCAATATATCTCGCTAAATGCGAGTAAAAGAAATTAGATATATCCGCAACGATTAGGCCCATCGTATACGTTTTGCTATTCTTTAAGCTTTTGGCAATCTGATTAGGGCGGTAGTTTAGTTTCTTCGCTAACGTCCGAATCCGCTCGGCAGTATCCTCATTAATGCGATCGGTCATCTTCCCATTCAGCACATAAGAAACCAACGCTACTGAAACCCCCAGCTCCGTTGCGATACGCTTCATAGATACTTTCTTTGACATCTTCTTTATAATTGATTAACGCAAAGAAGAAAAAATTTAATCGATTAAACAAAATTAATTTCATATTTTTTTGCCTGTCAAGGCGCGGGGTCGATAGGACGCTGCGCCATCTATCACCGCAGCCAGGCAACCACGCTGCCATTTGATAGTCGATATGGGTACAGGATGTACCGGGATGGTAACCTCGAGCTTTATTCCTATTTTCGGCGCTAAGGCTTTAAAATTATGAGTAATATGAACTTTCGTTGTTTATGGCTTCCATTAGTCGTATGCGGTCTGGTTTTCTACACAACCGCTTACGGGGCCAAGAAACCTGGATTCACCCTATGGCAGCTGCCCGCACAATCATCTTCCCAGATGAACTCCTATGTGCTGCTCACAGATAATGGCAAGCTGTGTGTGATGGATGGCGGTACAGCCGCGGATGCGCCATACCTGAAAGGGTTTCTCGCTGCTATGGGAAATGAAGTGGAGGCTTGGTTCATTACACACCCCCACAGCGATCACATCGGCGCATTGAATGAAATATTGAAAGCGCCCGGTAACCTGACGATTCATACCGTCTACCATTCGGAGCTATCAACGTCGTTTGTTGAACAGTATGAGAAAGGGAGCGAAGCGTTAACCAAAGAGTTCTATGATCGGCTACGCAAATTCGATGGAAAGGTCGTTGACATGAAGGAGCCGGGTTTGGTCATCCCTATGGGCAATACGACCTTCAAGATACTAGGCGTTAAAAACGAGGAAATCACAGCAAACCCTTATAATAACCAGAGTGTAGTGATCAAAGTATGGGACACCAAGAAATCGGTATTATTCCTTGCCGACCTGGGACGAGAAAGCGGCGACAAATTGTGGAACGGCCCGTACCGAAAAGAGCTCAACTGTGATTACTTGCAAATGGCCCATCATGGCCAGAACGGCGTAAGCAAAGATTTTTACCGCAACATAACCTTCCGTGCTTGCCTATGGCCAACCCCAAAGTGGCTTCATGACAACGACGCCGGAAAAGGATATAATACGCACAACTGGGAGACGATTGAAATCAGGAGTCTAATGGACGAGATCGGCATCAAAGAACATTATTGGATGTTTGAGGGCCTCCATAAAATACAATAGACGGCTTACCCCAGACCCATGGCATCCGCTTATCGAAACCATAACGACAAGGAACTGGTCGCCAAGCTGAGACAGGGCGACGAGGTCGCGCTGTCTGAAATCTACGAGCGCTATTGGGATCGGTTGTTTGTGGTTGCCACCAACCGCTTAGATAACCAACAGGAAGCCGAAGAGTGTGTACAGGACGTACTATATAAACTGTGGCGATTGAGAGAAAAACTGCACGTGGAGAATGACGACCTATCGGCATACCTGGCCGTTGGGATACGCAACCAAGTGTTTAACCGTAGGCTGAAACGCCATCGCGAGCGCCTGCGCGAAACGGGATATGAAATACCTGAAACAAAGAACCCTTCGCCCGAACAGCTGCTGATAGCACAAGAGCTGCAACAACGTATCGACCGCGCGATAAAAAGTTTACCTAGCCAATGCCGCATTGTTTTTGAATTGAACAAAACGGAAGGCAAAACCATCAAACAGATGGCCAACCAATTGGGCATTTCTGAGAATACCGTGAAATATCACCTAAAGAAAGCCAACCGTGACATCCGCGGGAACCTAGACCTAGGTGCATGGCTGGTCATGTTAACTTATTTTTTCTAAAGTAACCTACCCCCACATGTCTTTTTGGTGTCTATATTAAAAACCAACGACATGAAATGGAGCACGGTAACCGCATAGACGGCCTGATTGCCAAGTTAGCGGCCGGAACAATCACCGAAGAGGAGCTGGCGGATTTAACCGAATGGTACAACCGTTTTGATGATACCCGGGTATTACTGTCGGCAGAAAATGACGATAATGCGGAACAGCTGAAAGCACGGATGTACCAGCGGTTGATGAAACAAATAAGACCAGCCGATCGCGTTTATCGGCGGCTGAGCCGACGTTGGTTACCCTACGCTGCCGCCGCAATGCTGGCGATAGCGGGGATCTGGTATATCGCCGATGACAGGATTAACGATCCGGCAATCGCACAACGGACGGCAGCGGATATCGTGCCGGGCGGCAACCGGGCGACGCTGGCATTGGCTGATGGCCGGACGGTCATGTTGAGCGAAGAGCAAACGGGAATCGCCGTGAACGAAGCGCTGACATACCTCGATGGCACTGCAATCATCGATGGTCAGCTTATAGCGCCCACCTATGATAGCGAAGATCAGCTAGCCCTTATCACGCCGAGGGGAGGCACGTACCAAATAACGCTGCCCGACGGAACGCGGGTATGGCTCAATTCTGCTTCTGCGTTGAGCTATCCGAGCCGGTTTGATGGCTCCGAACGGGTTGTGGAATTAGAAGGTGAGGCCTTCTTTGACGTAAGTAAGCAACAAGGAAAACCCTTTAAAGTGATAAGTGACGGCCAGGTAGTCGAAGTATTGGGCACGCAATTTAATATCTCCGCCTACCCCGATGAACCGCATACCAAAACTACATTGGTAACGGGCCGCGTACAAGTGGCGTCCACTGCAAACCCCGGATTGCCGATAGCTATCGCGCCCGGCCAGCAATCTAACATAATCGGCGATAATATCCAGGTTACCCCCGTAGACACCAACCAATATATTGCCTGGAAACAAGGGATATTCCATTTTGAATCTACGCCACTCCACGAAATGCTCAAACAGATTGCTAGGTGGTATGATGTGGATGTGACCTATAAACGGGGCATCCCCAAAGAGACATTCACGGGGAAATTTAAACGGGACGTTTCATTGAAAGGGGTCATTGACATTCTACAACTATCTATGATCGATGTGACATTTGAAAACGGAACCCTAATGATAAATTAAAATGATGTAACCAATCGATAACTTAAAAAAAACAAAAAATATGAAATAGACACGTAACCTTCTGATATGAATAAGGGAAGTGCTGCGAACACTCCCCTCTTGTTCAGAAAAAACCAGCAATAACACGAATTAAAACTAGTTAGTTAACTTATCTAAACGAACAAACGTAATGATAAATTATGATTTTTCCCTATGGGGGAAGAAGAAGGTACCCCTGGGTATCCAGCAATTATTTCGAATCATGAGATTGACCTCACTATTGCTTTTGACGGCTTGCTTACACTTAAGTGCAGCAACGCGATCGCAAACTATCTCTTTAAACGTCAAAAACCAACCGATTGGGGCGGTGTTTCAAGCCATTGAAAAGCAAACTGACATGATGGTGATTTCCAATGACCGCCTTGTAAATCGGTCTACACCGGTTTCTATCCAAGTTAACAACGTATCGTTGGCTCAAACCTTGGAAGCGTTGTTGAATCCCATGTCGTTAACCTACAAGATCACCGAAAACACCGTTGTGATCACCGAACAAGCTTCCGATAGGCGCACGCGATCGACACGACCGGTGGCGACACCATTACAACAACGGGTAATCCGCGGTCGGGTGACGGACGGAGAGGGGGAACCGTTACAGGGAGTCACGGTAAGCCTGCAGGGCACTACCGCAGCTACCACAACAGATGATGGCGGACAGTACCAGATTACGCTTCCGGAGAACGGAACCTTGATGGTCTTTTCGTTAGTAGGATACGAACCGGTGGAGCACGCCATAGCTGACGTCGAAAACACCGTAAACATTTCGATGACCCTAGCCATGAGCGATTTGGATGAGGTGGTGGTCGTTGCGTTCGGCACACAGAAAAAAATCTCCGTAACAGGTGCTATCGCATCCATACAAACCAAGGAGATCAAACAGAGTCCTGCAGCAAACCTCGCCGTAACATTGGCCGGTAGATTACCTGGCCTTACTGCCTTACAGCGTAGCGGTGAACCCGGGCGGGACCACACCGCCCTCTTTTTGCGCGGCATGGGCACGTTGAACGCAACCGCACCCATCATCTTGGTAGACGGCGTGGAGCGAGAAATGACCTACATTGATCCCAACGAGGTGGAAAGTGTATCTATACTGAAAGACGCATCTTCTACCGCCCTTTTCGGTGTTCGGGGGGCCAATGGGGTTATCCTCGTAACCACAAAGCGAGGAAGCAGCGGCCGCCCCGCTATCGGGCTTACCTATGAACAGGGTCTGCAGGGATTTACGCGGTCGCCTTCGGTAGTGAGCGCGTATGAATGGGCTAGCCTTCGCAACCAGGCTTGGGCAAATGACAACCCTAATACAGACCCCAACGACCCGGTAAACCAACCGCCATATTCGGAATATGCGCTCGACCGGTTCCTATACCAAGATTATCCAGACGCGTACCCGAACACCAACTGGCAGAAATTGCTTTTTAACGATTTAGTAGGCCAACAACGGTACAACCTGAACATCAGTGGTGGTGGCGACTACGTGCAGTATTTTGTCAATGTGGGTTTCCTCGATCAGGGCGGGCAGTGGAAAATAAGCCCAGACGTCACGGAGTATGATCCGGCTGGCTATTTGAAACGGTATAACTTCCGATCTAACATTGATGCCAAACTGAATAAGTCGGGAAGGCTGAGCACCTTCCTGAATGCCGCTGGCTATTTTGAACAGGTCAACTCGCCCAATGCCAACACCGATGAAATCTTCAGAAGGACCTATAGCTACTTTCCAGTCGTGTTGCCCGGGCCGCTTACCCCCGAAGGAGAAGTGCTCATTGGGCCCGGCAACTATAACGTATCGCCGTGGGCATTGATTAACCGCTCCGGGTACCGGAAAGAAACACGGAATAACATAACCGCATCCTGGGGTCTGAAGCAGGACCTCGATATGGTAACCGAAGGCTTGTCTGCCAAATTCATGGCCTCTTTTGATACCAGGACGATTTACTCGCTCACCGCCGCTAAAGAATACCAACGGTGGATACAGGTTATCGACCCGAACACGTCAAACCACCTGGGTATGGATAGTGTTGAATATAAGCGAATGTTTCTGGAATTGGAAAATACGCCACTAAGCATCGGCAGTGGTTCCAACTTTCAATCGTTTTTCAACTTCCAGTTCACCGCAGATTACCAACGTACATTCAACGAAAAACACACGGTAACCGGGATGCTCCTTGCCCAACAGGAAATGCGGGTAATGCCAAATGACCGGCTACCCTTCAATCTGCGCGGCATCTCCTTGCGCGCTATGTACAACTATGACAACACGTATTTTGCGGAATTCAATGCCGGATATAATGGATCTGAGCAGTTTGCGAAAGGCAGACGGTACGGATTTTTCCCAACCGTGTCTGGGGGGTGGGTCCTATCGAACGAAAACTTCTTACAGGACAATAGTTACATCACGTTGCTCAAATTACGTGCTTCGTATGGCCGGGTGGGTAGCGATCGATTGGGAAGCAGGCGCTTCCTCTACCTCGACGACATTCAGCGCCAAACCGGTGGTGGCTATAGTGGGTCGCTGGGCAGAGGAGGCAAGATTGCAGAAAATTACCTGGGCAATCCTTTAATCCAATGGGAAGTGGCCGAGAAAACCAACGTGGGCTTGGAAATCGGATTGATGAACGACCTCACGCTGATGGTTGATCTATTTAAGGAAAACCGCAACAATATCCTGATTAACCGACAGACGATACCAATGGTATATGGCGTAGAAGCATCTCGCATGAGCCCGGTTAACATGGGGGTGGTTGAGAACCACGGATACGAGATTGAACTCAACTATAACAAGCAGCTCAACAACGACTGGTCCATCCTCTCCAAACTGAATTATAACTTCGCACGCAATAAAGTGGTATACTCAGATGAGCTGCAATACCCTGATGACTATGCTTACCGTTACCGCCAGACCGGTTACCGTATCGGGCAGGTCTTTGGCTATCCGCTACGCGAAGGATATTACACCAGCTATGAAGAAATTGAAGCCGAAGGCCTCAACTATGTCGGTTATACGGTAAGGCCCGGCGACTTCAAATACCAAGATACCAATAGCGACGGAATAATCGACGAACGCGATATGGTACCCATAGGCTACTCCGGGGTTCCTGAATATACCTTTGGTGGAGCTTTCAGTGTCAACTACCGCGACTTTGATGTCTCCTTTCTGTTTCAAGGAATATTGAACGTCACGCAACCGCTATCGGGTTATGGTACAATGGGAATGTATGACTTCAGGGACCGGCACCGCTACGCCTGGACAGCCGAGCGGGCCGCAGCAGGTGAAGAAATCAGATACCCCCGGCTAAGCTTGGGTAGCTCTGTCAGCGAACGGGATGCAAATGCGTTCTTTATTGAAAACCGCAGCTTTGTTCGCCTGAAAAATGCAGAAATCGGGTATCGCTTACCCTCATCACTGAGCAGCCGTATCGGGGCGAAAGAGGTCCGGTTTTACGTGAATGGACTCAACTTGATTACTTGGGATTGGATGCGTACCAACGATTTCGATCCGGAAGTAAACAACTCGCTGAGCTATCCGGTATACCGGGTATTCAATGGGGGTATTAACGTCACTTTTTAATTGTTTTGGCTAAAAGAAGATGAAGAAATTACTATATACGCTATATACAGCGCTGATACTAGCAGCCACCGGTTGCCAAAAAGACCCGTTGGATATTATGCCTGACGGGCGCCTCACCTTAGAGCAGATATTTGCCGACGAAATGATGACATCGGAATATGTGAACACCATGTATGACAATATTAACCCATACGGTACGGCATATGACTACTTCACCATGCTCGCAGGCTTCTCGGACGAAGCGCACGACAATGACTTTCCGCAGGATATGGCTCGCGCCCCTTCCCGCTGGTACAATGGCGAGTTACGACCCAATTGGAATCCATTGGATATCCAATTCTCTACCGGCTCTTCGAGTACGGAATCAAACGGTAACTACTACCGTAAAAACTGGGCAGGCATTCGCCAAACCAATGTCTTTCTCGCACACATCAGCAGCACACCATTTGCTAACCCGCAGGTGAAAGCTCGGTTGATCGCCGAAGTAAAAGTGTTACGGGCCTTCTTCTACTTGGAGCTGATCAAAATGTATGGGGGCATGCCCGTCGTTGATCGGCCTTTCGGTGGAGATTTCCAGTTTGAATCGCTACCGAGGCAGTCTTTCCAAGAATGCGTTGACTTTATCAAACAGAATTGCGATGAGGCCATCCTGGAGCAGCACCTGCCTTACCGCATTACCACCGAGCCAGAGCGTGGGCGGTTTACCAAAGCGGTAGCACACGCTATACGTTCACAGGCACTATTGTTCGCCGCAAGTCCACTTTGGAATGAGGCGGATGACCAAGCATTATGGGTCGCCGCCGCCGAAGCAAGCAAAAACTCATTGGATGAATTGCTGGCTAATAACTACATCCTCCACCCCAACTATGAAGCATATTTCGACAGCCGTACGGATATCAGTGCAAATCCTGCTGATAAAGAAACCATCTTCGAGATTAAGCCCTATCGAGCTCACGAATTCAGCCACCTAATGTTCCGTATGCATGCTATTCCCACCTTAGGTGGTGATAAAGCGGGCGTAAGTCCCTCCCAAGAGCTGGTAGATAGTTATGACATGGCAAATGGCGAACCGGCCATTACCGGCTACTACGACGAAGACCACCTCTACCCCATTATCAATACCACCTCGGGTTACGATGAGTCAAAACCCTATGAAAATCGCGACCCCCGATTTTATGCAACCGTGTGGTATAACAATGCGTATTATGGTGAAATCAATGGCGACCCCTATTACATCCAGTCTTACCTGGGTGGCGCCGATGGAATCTCCAATATTACGCAACGAACAGGCAATGGATATTACCTTAGGAAATTCCGCGACCCAGCCCAGTTAGACCCGAATACCGGGACATCTCGGTTTAAGAAATACCGGCTGGGCGAGCTGTACCTCAACTATGCCGAAGCTGCGAATGAGGCCTATGGCCCTACACAGGAGGTGTATGACGCCATCAATACCATCCGTGGCCGTGCAATTATGCCTGAGCTGCCCAGCGGCCTGAGCAAGGAGGAGATGCGCGAACGCATCCGCCGTGAACGCCGTGTTGAATTGGCGTTCGAAGAGCACCGGTTTTGGGATGTAAGGCGCTGGAAAATATTGAGCACCACCGATAAATTGACGACCGGTATGGAGTGGACGAAATCCGGCAACAGCTTTACCGGAAAACGCATCGTAACCGGACGACGGAAGTCGTGGACAGACAATCACTTAGTCTTTCCCATCCCGTTGAGCGAACTAACCTTGATGCCACTATGGGATCAAAATCCGGGTTGGGAATAGTGCCGCGGTGGAAACGAATGAACAACGGAAAATATTTATAACAAATGAAGACGAACAACTTTAGTATATATCTATGTGCAGCTGTAGCATTGATGAGCGGCTGTAAAGAAGAGGAGTCGGCACCAATTAATACGGCCCCTATTCCACGTATCCTCGCATTGGAGCCTTCCAATGCCGCAGAAGGCGATACGCTAGCTATTGTCGGCATCAATTTTTCAGCGACCACCGCAGAAAACGAAGTCAAATTTGGCCAATCAGTCATCGAAGCGGTATCTGTTTCAGATACATTGATTCGGGTAGTCGTGCCGGCAATCGAGGGCAATATCGTGGGTGTATCGGTCCGGAGTAAGGGCAAGATTTCAAACAAACTGAACCTTTCGCTGGTACGCTCAAAGATATTTAAGGACGATTTCGAGCGAGCTGATGTACCATTGGTGGGCGCCGCTACCGTCCCCAATCCACTTGGCTCGAACTGGCAGATTATAAATGGTAGGTTTTCGTTGAGTGAAAATCGGCTTTTCAGTTCCGAAGGTGGACAAGAGTCTTACATGCTGTATCGCGATACCGAGCTGGACATGAAGGTGGGCGATGGCAGCTATTTTGAGCTGACGGCAACCATGAGCAGCTCCCCCGAGTCTTTTGCCGGCATCATTTTCAATGCGCAGAGCGACAACAAGCGCTTCTACCTTCTGCGTACCACAAACAATATGTTACAACTCTTGAAAACTGGCGAGAACGGGCTCGGACATTGGGTAAACATTATGGTGAATCAGACATTTGAAGGATTTGCACCGAACGTACCGTACCAGGTAACAGTTTCCTCGTCGCAGCCCGGCAATTTCCGGATAAAGGTGACCAATAAAGACACCAATGGGATTCTTTTCGAGCAGACTGTCGAAGACCCTGCTCCTTACCTGGGCGGCTCACCGGGCGTCTATTATTTTGGCTTGGCCGATCCGGTGGTGATCGCATTTGATGATTTTCATTTAGAATTACTATAACTTTATATGATCATGACAACAGCAATGAAAACACGAATCATATGTCTCGGACTAGGAAGTGCCTGTTTGTTTGCTTCCTGTGCGGCAGGTGGCGATACGAGTGTACCCACGGAACCGAAAACAACCCAATACGACACCCTTTCTGTTTTAGGGGACCGCGCTTTCGAGCGCGGCTTGGTGCGCAAGCGCGCCGATATACCATCGCCAGGAAACATCTATCCTTTTGGTGCCTCAACAACAGCACCAATATGGGAAATGGCCGAATGGGGAACAAAGCACGAGTTGGAAGAGACGGATAAAACGACCAGCGATAATGGGCGCGTCACCTTTGCGAATGCCGGGAAAGCCATTTCTTTCGAAAAGGACGGAACAAATGTGAAGGTAACCATGGATGTCTATACTTCTGCTGAATACGATGCCCCTCGCCAGCAAAACCAAGCGTGGCCCCACTTGCTGATTGAGCAAGCCTTTCCAGAGAAACCACTGATGAAAGATTTGGAAGGACTGATATTGAAGTTTAAAGGCAGACTAACCGATGCGGAAATGAAAATGGATGCCAGTGACTTCAACCCCGGCTTGCATACCGCCCAATTCCAACTGTTTATTACCGTACAAGACCTGAACCCCACATCGGCATACTATGGCGACTACTTGTGGTTTGGTATTCCATTTTACGACTATCGGCATGAACAAATTCCACTTTATGCCGCACAAGATGTAGGCAAAGGCGATGCGACGGGAAAATTTATTTACAGTGTAGGCAGCACCGACTTTATGGAGGGGTCGTTCCATTCAGGAAATTGGATAACCATCGAAAAAGACATCTATCCGCTGATTGTAGGTGCCTTAGAACTTGCCAAAGAACGGGGGTACCTCACCGGTTCGTTCTTTGAAGACTTCCGGCTATCGGGGATGAACCTCGGATGGGAAGTACCCGGCACTTTTGATGCTGGCTTCGAATTCAGCGGTTTTGATATCTTAGCAGTGACGAAACATAAATAGAATCACATGTTATCACAAAAACTTATTGTAGGTGGTGTGTTGGCCTTCGCGCTTAGTGCCACGAGCCTCCGGGTAGCGGCACAAACTATTGATACACTGGATAGGCATTGGCCGGCATATATTAATCTTGACCAATATATGCAGCCGTTTTTGATGGCAGACACCATCTACAATGAGTTAGTGATGCCCCTCAAGGATGGGCACGCTGCACCGAGCGGCAGCCTGTTGTTCCCCGTACGGTCGGTTCTCTCTGTCCGTGACGCGTATTTGGACATCGTTTATGAAGAAGGAAAAGACTGGATATGGGAAGGGCAACGAATTGTACTCACAGATTCATCGCGCATACCCTATTGGGATAGCTGCGATTTGGTTTACAACGAAGTAAAAGAAGGTATTTCGCAACCGGGTTCTGCGCCGGGGACATATGTTTTATTCAGCGAAGGTGAACTTATACGGTCTAAACAACTCGCGGTAACCTACATCCCCGATCGGCGGGGAAACGAAGCGGCCAAACGCCTGCTGCCCACAACAGATCGCCTGACCTATACCACTGGCAAGCTCGCTGCCAGCGAGAGGCTGCACGTGGTTTTCTGGGGAAACAGCATCGAAACCGGTGCAAACAGTAGCGGCTTCCAGCATGTTCCGCCATTTATGCCCAACTGGACGGAGCTATTTGTTCGCCAGCTTCGCCAACATTTTAGCGCAGCCGTATCATATGATAATCTTGCCGTGGGCGGCAAAATGGCCGCGTGGGGGCTAGAAAATATTGAACAAGTGATTGCAAAACAACCCGATCTAGTCGTGATTGGATTCGGCATGAACGACGGTTCGGCAGGTGTGCCGGTCGATATTTTTGCCAAGCAGATTCAGGCGATGATGGATGCCATAAGGAAACAACGCCCAACATGCGAATTCGTTGTAATCACCCCAATGCTGGCTAATCCGAAGGCTATCCAGAATAGGATGCAAGAGGCTTACCGACCCGCTTTGCTCGCATTGGAGGGTGTGGGCGTGGCCATTGCCGATATGACGTACTGGCATAAATGGCTGCTCACCCACAAATCGTATCAAGATATGACCGGCAACAACATCAACCATCCCAACGACTACTTATCGCGTTGGTATGCACAGGTCTTGACGGCTCTGTTTATGGAAAGCAATTAGCGTAGCGAAAAATAACAGACCGGTATATCAACATTCAATACACAACCACTTCATCCGTTAACAATAGTGCATTTCGTGCATTGGTAGCCACCACCCGGACATATCGTGCGGTCTGCACGGCATCAAAGTTAAAGGCATAGGTCTTCACCTCACGGAACATGTCTGTAGTCGGCGTTTCGGTCCGCACCGTACCGGCTTCCCGAAAATTTTTACCGTTATCGGAGAGGAGCACCGTTACGTCACCGGGCAGATAGCCATTGGCCGACGGGTCTTGGAGGAAATCGATTGCGACCGACTTGATGGCTTCTCTACGCTGAAAATCGATGGTTACATCCACATTATTCACAAATCCCTGCCACTGCCCATCAGTAGCGAGCGCACCCCCTTTCTGGCCATTGAGTAGCGTACTGTCTTGCTGGGCCGGAAATGATTCATCCCACACCGTTTGGTATGTGATGTTTTTACCAATCGCTTTGTGAATATCGGCTTTCGCGGTGGCAATGGGGCCTACCCGGCCCGAATCCACAAAAAAAGCAGCGTTAATCGTAGCCGGCACCGCCAGTTCGATGGGCTTGGAATAGAGTGCTGACCCAGCGTCCGGTTCCTGTCCGTCGGTTGTGTAACGGATGCCGGGGGCAGATTGCTCCGTAGCTAACGTTATCGTGTTGGTCAACGTATCGGCATTGAAGTCCACATCGATACCAACGGCATAGGAGGGACGACAGTAATTGACGTTCCATCGCTGTAGTAATTGATAATGCCGCTGCAACCGCTTATTGAAATCATCCCAATCACGCCGAGCAGGATCCGACCACGCGACTTCTGCCAAGGCGAGCGCACGTGGAAAGGCCATGTATTCAACCTGCTCGGTAGTAGGCATGTATGCCGTCCAGATATTCCCCTGAGCGCCCAATATGTGTTTAACTTTATCAGCTGCCAGCCCTGCAGGGATGGGTTCATAGGCATACACCGCCGAGAGGGGGATATACCCCCCGGCCGCCTCCGGCTGCGTGCGCGGGTCGCTTTGGTATTGATCAAAGCTAAGGTGTTTATCAGGGGTCATGACGACATCGTGACCCGCGGTCGCGGCGTTCAAACCGGTGGTCCCACCATGCCGGCTCATGATGGTAGTGCCCGGCGCACCCTCATCCATCGTTTCATCCCAGCCGAGCGACTTCCGTCCGTGTATACGCAAGAAACTGTCTATACGGCCCACGGCATAGCGCTGCAACGCATCTATACTGTCCAATCCCGATTGCTCCACTCGGGCTTTACATTTATCACACGCTGCCCACGCTGCTTTATCCACTTCACCACCACCAATATGGATGTATTCGGACGGAAAAATGGCTATTATTTCAGTTAATACGTCTTCGAAAAATGTAGACGTCGCCTCGTTACCGATGCAGAAGGTATTATGCCGATACGGCTCGCCCGTACAAGAGAGCTCCGGATAAACAGCCAACACTTCTTCGGAATGGCCCGGTATTTCGATTTCAGGAATAATGGTGATGCCTTTACGAGCGGCGTAGGCAACCAATTGACGTGCCTCTGCTTGCGTGTAATAACCACCGCTGGCATTGGGTTCGCCCATTGGCAAGTAACGTTGTCCATTATGCATCCATTCTTTCCACCCCGCATGGGTGCGCCAAGCGGCCTTTTGGGTCAACTTGGGGTATTTGTTAATTTCCAGCCGCCACCCTGCGCCATCCGCAAGGTGCCAATGGAATGTATTGAATTTATACAGCGCCATCAAGTCGACAAACTTCTTCAAAAAGGGGAGCGGGTAGAAATGTCGGGAAACATCGAGGTGGAGGCCACGGTAACCAAACCGCGGTTTGTCTTCGATAACCATAGCGGGTAGCCGCCGGCCATCGGGCTGCGTGTAGGCAAGCTGGAGTACGGTCAATATGCCGTTAATCATCGCTGGTGCCTGATGAGCGGTAATGACAATGCCGGAGGTATCGACCACCAATCGGTAGGCGTCCTTGGCTAACCGGTCCCCATCACGTGCCTGGACAAGCCGTACACCGGTTTCAGGAATACGCTTATGCGACTTGATACGTTCCACGGCCATAAAGTTAACGGAAGGGTGGTCGTACAATAAGTCAGCCACATCCGTAAATGCATCGAATGCAGCTAATGGCGTAGCCGAAGGAAACACATACGCTCCCTGGTGCATTTCGACGAGCGTAGGTTTGGGGATAAGGGACACTTGGCTTTGGGCATAGGCAGGCACCACCAGTAGCAGCGGTAAAGCAAGCAATCCCAACAATAAGGGGGATACTCTTTGAGCCATGCGAATCTGTTTGTTATTACGTATCTGACACAAACTTACTCAAAACGCCCAAATTATCCAATTATCATTACGAGCTAAACCCGAGAAAGAGGAAATTTCGACTAAGGCTGCTCATTCAGGGGATAAACCCGTACGTAGTCGACTTCCATTGTAGCCGGAAAAACACCATCATCTATTCCCTGTTGCCCACCCCAGCTACCGCCTACGGCAACATTGAGCAGCCAATGGAAGGGTTGGTCAAAAGGCCACACGGCCGAACCTGTGCCTTCGTTGGCAAATTCGAAGAGCAATTCATCATCAATGTACCCGCGCATGTAGTCGGGTGTCCAATCTACCCGGTAAACGTGGAAACTCGTATTGAAGTCTGCAACGGAGCGCGTTACTGTTTGTTGGGTACCGATGATGTGATTGTAGGCTTCGGTGTGGACACTGATGTGGACTGTACCGGGATCAAAACCCACGTGCTCCATGATATCGATTTCGCCCGAAGCAGGCCAGCCGCCGTAAGTATTGTTTGTAGGCAGCATCCATATGGCGGGCCAAGTGCCCCGGCCGGCTGGCAACTTTGCCCGCGCCTCAAAACGACCGTATAGAAAGTCACCCTTGCCACGGCTTACCAACCGAGCCGATGTATAACCCATCCCTTCATGAGATTCCTTAAGTGCGGTGATACGAAGCACCCCATCTGCTACGCGGACATTGTCCAACTTTTTATCGGTATAATACTGAAGCTCTTGGTTGCCCCAACCGTTATGAAGCGTACCGACATCGTATCCCCATTTTTCTTCGTCGGGCAAGCCTTCGTATTCAAATTCGTCTGCCCAAACGGGCGTTTCGGAAAACTCGGTATCTACCGGTCCTCCGCCATGCTGCCTACAGCCGACGAAGAGCAAAGCAATTCCAATCCATCCCATTATTTTCATAGCTACATAGATAGTACAAATACGCCGTACGAAAAATTAAATATCATCTAAGTAATCATTTAACGATCGCTCGGTTGGAAGTCGTAATTTTTTCCGCAACCGGTACCGGTGCATCTCTACCCCCCGCACCGAGATGTTCTGCAACTGGGCAATCTCTTTCGACGACAGGTTAAGGTGCAGGTAGGCGCAAAGCTTGAGGTCTGTACGCGAAAGGACCGGGTGGGCAGCCTTGAGACTGGTGAGGAAACCATCGTTTAGCTCATCAAAATGCATGGCAAACTGGCTCCAGTTTTTGTTGTTTTTCTCCACATCGCGTAGCAAGACTGTTATCCGGGTGAGATCTTTGGCCTTACCACCAGATTGCGCGTTCAGCTTAGCAATCTCATCCTTCAACTTAATTAACGTGCCCGCGTTTTCCATGAGCTGCATATTGGTATTAGCCAGTTCCTTGGTCTTTGACAACACTTCGTTTTCCAGCTTCTCGTTTTGCAGTTTGACGATTTCCTTCTCTTTCTTCTCATTCTCCAGCTGGTGTACATACCGCAGGTGGGCAAGCTGCTCCTCGTATCGTTGCTGTTGATTGCGAAATACGGTTTGCTGCCACTTTAGTAACAGATAGATGCCTACTGCAATGACCACTGCATACACTAACAAAGCCCATGTGGTTTTGTACCAGGGCGGGTCAATCACGAACGCGAAAACTGCGGTTTCAGATTCGCGGTTGAGGTTATCTATGGCTTTTACTTTAAATCGGTAGGTGCCACTGGGTAAGTTCGTGTAGTGTTTTTCGATATTGTCGCTCCAGGGCGACCATTTATCCTCGTACCCTTCCAACCAATAGCTATACGCAATCCTGTTTCCTGCACCATAGCTGGTGGCGCTATAGGCGAATCGGTAGGTGTCATATGAAGCGGGCAGGTGTACGTCGTCAACTCGGCTGGCATGGAAGCCATTGAAAAGAGTGCTGTCTTGCTGGTCGTTGGTGACTACCACCTCAGAAAGCACTACGCTGGGGTAATCTTGTTCGGCGAGGTACGCTTCGTAATCCAGGTGCACGAATCCTTTTTCCGAGCCAATATATATGTTGTTACGGTTGTAGGGATAAATGTTTTCAAACCCAGCGGCGCTGTACCCTTCGAGTTCCGGAAAATACGTAAGGGCATACCGATTATCTGCACTATGGTAGCGGGCGATACCGATCTTGTTTCCTGTGCAAAACCAGATGTTGCCATCGGCATCTTCTTTGAGATAATTCAGTGCGAGATGGCGGAACACCGAAAACTCCTTAGACGGTACGAAGCGTTCAAGAGCGCTGTCAAATTCATAAACCCCCTGTTTAGTTGCGAATACCATCCGGTTTTTTACCATGAATACGTAGTTCTGATAACTGGAAGGCAGTCCGTGATCTGCGGTGAATAACGTGGTTTTATAGCGTTGGCCGCCAGGCATAAGTCGGTGACGATAGATGCCCCGGTAGGGGTGCGACGCCCAGACATCGTTCTGGTCGTCTTTGGTGAGGAAGCGATACGAATCGGGTGTACCCTCCAGCGAATGGGTATAATGAAACACCCCGTCAGCATAGCGCAACACATCCAAACCATCGTAGGTACCTACCAACACCTCTTGGATTGGGTATGCCGAGGACATGGGCAGGAACATCCACGAACCAGTACCATTTGATAGCGGCACAACCCGGTCGCCCCGGATGGCATACAGCCCACGGTGGTGAGCAAGCAGGAGCTGCCCGTTCACTTCATCAATGCGCCAGGCATCGCCCTTATCACTGCCCACAACCAATTCGAAACCGTTGTGTGAAGCGGAACCGCCGACCGGATCGGACACCGGCGCACGGTACACCCCATTGGAAGTGGAGAGGTACAGGTAACCTTTAAAAATACGGGCCGAATAGCCCGTAAGATCGCTATTGAGGTTAGGATGCAAGAAGGTAATGGCGCTATTGTAAGCAATTAGTGTGAGGCCATTATCTACACCCGCCCAAATTTGATTGGCGCGGTCAACGAATACCGTCGTAACGCTGTTGCTCAGCAGACCTTCGTGGGTGGTAAACTGTTGCCGGGTGCTTCCATCGATCTGGCGAATGGTACAACCCATTCGTGAGCCGACCACGTAGGTGCTATCGTTGAGTTTGGCATAAGAGCGGGTGTATTGGTCAATCCATGGGCCGGTATCGAGCGGCCGTATCCCGGCTCCATCGAGCAGGAAGGTACGGTTGGAGGTGGTGCCGATGAACGTGCTGTCATGCCCGATGGAGAATACCGCAGCAATCTCTCCAGTGGGCATCGTCTCATCGCCCAATAGGGGTACCCATTGACCATCCCGATATTCCAGCAGGCCGCTCCCCTTGTCCTGCGCCAGCAGTCTGTTGTCCGATCGGCCAAGGAAGAGCCATTCCTGCGGTGCGGGATGAGCGATGACGCGATTATCTTCAAATTGGAAAATACTATTGCCCGTACGGAAAAAAACGGCATTACCGAGGACAACGGTGTTCCACACGTCCGCAAACCGACGGTTGGCTTCAGGGATACGATCTGTGAGCGATATGTATGCCAAGCTACCCGTCGTGTCTGATTGGAAGTACCCGATTTCGCCTTGGCCCCCAACGAACACTCGGTCTTGCGGGGTGATGGCCAACGAACGGAGAATAGTGCCGTTAGGCAACGGGAACTTTTTCCAGAAATTCCCGTTGAAAACCATAAGGCCGTCGTTGTTAGCGAAATAAAGATACCCTCGGCTGTCTTGCCCAATATCCCACGTGCGTGTACCGCCTTGGAACACGGATTTATCATAGTTGGTTACCCAAGGCAATTCGTGGAGCTGCCCTGCTACTCCGCCAGTGGCGCAGAGAAAAATCAGTACTGCACTTAAAAACCGTTTGATGGCCGTACCTAAGTTCACGTAATTCCTCCCGCTTGTAGAATCGATGTCGTAGCACAAAGATAGCGAAAATAATGACTCAAGGCAGATCGTCGTAGTAATGTAGTACTCCTTTTTTTGCGGAGCGAATATATCTCCATTAGTTTTGCCAAACTGATTATAAAGCACTGAGAACGCGAATCAAATCTTAACGACAATGAGAAAACCAATTACATTACTTGTTATGTGCCTTGCTGTGATGAACAGCGTATGGGCGCAGAACAAGGCAGTCTCGGGAACTGTTCTGGATGAACAAGGGAACCCCGTCACCGCCTCGGTAGCGGTAAAGAATGCACCTACGGTGGGAACCACCACATCAGAAGCGGGTACATTCAACTTATCAGTTCCGGCAACCGCCGACTCGCTGGTCGTATCGGCTCTCGGCTATGTAAAGCAGACATTGGCGATAACGGATGCGACCATGCAGATACGGCTACAAGCCGATGTGGCGCACGACCTGGAAGAGGTGGTTGTGGTGGGTTATGGTACGCAGCGCAAAGGTGACCTGACGGCCCCTGTGGCCACGGTGGATATGGAGCAAGCAGGGAAACGCACAGTGGCTGCACCCATGGATGCACTGCAAGGTTCTGTAACGGGCGTGCAGGTAGTGAGCTCGGGTGCGCCAGGCGCCACCCCTATTGTACGCGTACGTGGCGTGGGATCGTTTAACAACGAGTCGCCTCTATATGTGGTAGACGGGATGTTTATGGACGACATCAGTTTCCTGAATCCGAACGACATCGCCGACATGTCGGTATTGAAAGATGCTTCGGGAGCGGCCATCTACGGTGTACGAGCGGCCAACGGAGTCATCATCGTAACGACCAAAAAAGGATCGCTCAACATGACGCCCCGGGTAACGTACAATGGCTACGTAGGACTGCAAACACCGAGTAACGTACTGAAGATGGCCAATGGGCAACAGTATGCTGCCTACGTAACCGCTAAAGGCGAAGGGCATATCGCCGAGAGCTCGGCCGAACGCTTTGGCGGAACCGCTCAAAACCCGGCTATGAATACCGATTGGTATGGCGAGCTGCTGCGTTCGGGCGCGATGATAACCAACCATAACCTCGACGTGCAAGGCGGTGGCGAAAAAATAACCTACGCCTTTGGGATCAATTACGTAGACCAAGACGGCATCATGGATGCCGAAAACTACGTGCGACGATACAACATCCGCATGCAGACTGAAGCGCGGGTGACACCGTGGCTGAAGCTGGGCTTTACCGCCCATCTGAATAACTTCAATACCTTCTCTCCCAATAACGTTGCCTTCCGGCAGGCGTACTTTGCCTCGCCACTGTATCCGGCTTATGACGGAGGGCAAGAACTCGCCACGCCAGTCCAGTTCGGTAGCAGCCAGACCTTGGGCCTCGAAGGTGGATTCTGGTATGGAAACCCAATTGCAACGGCCTATTACCATCACAATCAAAGCAAAGGATTCCAAATCCTGCCAAACGCGTATGTGGAGGCTGAGTTTTGGGAGCGGAAGCTAACCTTCCGGTCGCAGTTCAGCCAGCGCTATCAATCTACCCACGGCCTACAGTATTCGCCGGTATACTATCTCGATAACGCACAGCGCAATGACCGGTCGTACCTCCGCTCAGCCCAGGGACGAAACCTCCATTATATCGTGGATAACTTGCTCACTTACCGCGATGAAACCGGCAAGCACCACTGGTCCGTGTTGTTGGGACAGTCGACTCGCCAGGACCGCTGGCGCGAAACCTGGGTTTCGGCCAATGACGTACCCGAAGACCCGGAATTCTGGTATGCAGGCCAGAATGCACAGGGAATCGGATCGGCCACGGGTTACGGCGAAGGCGGTTTCCGCAACGCCGGGCTCTCCTTCTTTACACGGGGCACCTACGATTACGATAACAAATACCTGCTCACCGCCACGTTCCGTGCGGATGGCAGCTCGAAGTACCAGACCAAATGGGGGTATTTCCCCTCCCTAGGACTGGGCTGGGTCATCAGCCGGGAGGATTTCATGCAAAACCAACAGCTATTTGACAACCTGAAAATTCGGGGAAGCTGGGGCAGGCTGGGCAATGACGGCATCCAGCCCAACGCAGGCTACGCCATCGTGAACGCGGGCAATAACGCCTCCGGTATCTTTGGTAGTATCGGATCCACCTACGGCAGCCGCATACCGGGATATACGGTAAACCGCTTTTTTTCCAACGTGGCCTGGGAAGTGGTGGAAGAGTGGGATGGCGGTCTTGACTTTGCCATGCTCAACAACCGACTGAACGGTACCGTAGACTATTACTACCGCGTAACGCATGACCTGGCATTCGAACGCCCCCTCCCCTTTGTATGGGACCGGGTGTACGGCAACTGGGGCAGCGTGGCCAATAGCGGCTGGGAAATCGGGCTCGACTGGAACGACCAAGTGGGCGACTTTGGCTACTCCGTCGGCGTGAACGCCACGACCTTGAAAAACCGGGTGCTCGACCTGGGCGGACTGGCCAACATTCAGAACGGGTTCCCCGAGTGGACGGCCGAGTTCCCTGCACGTATTGAAAAAGGCCAGCCCATTAACTACTATTACGGTTATGAAGTAGATGGGGTATACCAAAACCAGGCCGAGATCAGCGCTGATCCGATTGCCGCACAATACAACGTGAACAACCCCGATGCCCCCATCTTGCCCGGATACCTACGTTACAAAGACCAGAACGGCAACGGCGAGCTGGATGAGGACGACCGGATAAACCTGGGCAACTACCTGCCCGAACTGACCTACGGCGCCACCATCGGACTTACGTACAAAGGCTTTGATTTCAACCTGATGCTACAGGGTGTGGCCGGCAACAAGATCCATAACCTGAACCGGGCCATGCGACGCAAATATGCGCAGATGAATATCGACGCTGCATTCGTGGAAGGACTATGGACCGGTGAAGGCTCTACCAACACCTACCCATCGGCACAGGGCAGCGTGGCGGCTTGGAATCTGCAGGCCAGCTCGTTCTTTGTCGAAAGCGGCGCCTACCTAAGGGTACAGAATATCCAGCTGGGTTACAGCTTCGATATTCGCAATTCAATACCGGTACGGGTATTCGCAACGGCCGACCGCCCTTTTATTTTCACCAAATATAACGGCTTCACCCCCGAAGTAACCGGTATGGGATACGATGCGAACGTATACCCGGTATCTTCTACCTACAGTGTGGGGCTCCGTGTGACGTTTTAATTTTGATAACTGATGAAAGCCATGAACAAGTTTAGCTATAAATTGATAGGGACCTGCCTATCCTTCGCCCTGCTCACCAGCGGGTGTGAAAAGTTCTTAGACAAACCTTTGGAAAACCAGCGTCCTTCGCAGGGTATTGATTATACCGATCTTTCGCAGATGTATGCACCCGTTTCGGGCGTGTACCGAGCGGCTGCAGATGACCGTCTGGTGCATTGGATCGACCTGTCGATACGCGCCGTACGCGAAGACGACTACCAACGCGGGGCGCCTACGGCGAATGACAACCCGGAACTGATGAGCATCAAGAATTTCCAACGCGATGTAACCGTACAATCCTATTGGGGTATTAACCAATCGTGGATAAGCTACTACAGCCTAGCCATCACGGCCAATGGTGCGTTGACGGAGCTGAGTCTGTTTGCCGAGCAGATTGCCGACGGCGATACTGAAACGGCTGCTTTGAATAGACGCTACCAGGCCGAGGTGCGTTTCTTACGCGCTTATGCCCATCTGATGGCCACCCGCCTGTTTGGCGATGTACCTATTCTGACGGATAGCGACAACATCCAGCGGCTGGCCACCATCGGCAAAAGCACGGCCGCCGAAGTGCGCCAGTTCATTATCGATGAAATGAATGCCTGCGCAGCAGATCTAGAAGATGTACGACCAAACCAAGCCGAGCACCAAGGGGCTGTGACTCAATATTCGGCACTCCTGCTGAAAGCCAAGGCAGCGGCCGACTTGGCGGGAAACGACAACGCCAGTCCCCATTGGGACACGGTGCTGGAGGCAACCGATGCCATTATCAATAGCGGCAAGTTCTCCCTATACGGCGATTTCTACCAGCTCTTCAAGATACCCGGCAAGCTGAACGATGGATCATTGTTCGAGTTGCAATATTCGGATTTCGGACTGCCTACGGGCGACATCGTGCGCCCCGGCATTGATTGGGGCACCTTTTTCCGGTGGCAGGGCCCCTCGGGCGACCAGCGGGGTAGTGCCATCTCCGGTGCAGGATGGGTGCCGCCATCGCAAGATATCGTAGATTTCCTGACCGCCCGCAACGATAGCGTACGACTGAAAACCACCATCTTGGAGTATGGCGAAACCGAAGACACGTATGCCACCACACCAAGCGGCGACCGGATTTACGGCAATCCGTTTGGTATAAAATATTTCAATGGCAAAACCTACCTGCCGTCGTCGCAGATGACCGAAGGGCGCATGGAGTACGGCGCAAACAACAACGTCCGTATTTTGCGGTACGCCGATGTACTGTTGCTGAATGCCGAAGCGAAAGTGCGCAAAGGGCAGAACGGCGATGAGCCCTTCAGGCTGGTGCGCGAGCGCGCCAAGCTCAACCCCATCACAGGGGTAACCTTGGAACAAAT
This sequence comes from Parapedobacter flavus, assembly GCF_035818675.1. Classification (NCBI taxonomy): domain Bacteria; kingdom Pseudomonadati; phylum Bacteroidota; class Sphingobacteriia; order Sphingobacteriales; family Sphingobacteriaceae; genus Parapedobacter; species Parapedobacter flavus. The sequence goes on along the minus strand of NZ_JAYKZZ010000001.1, from coordinate 110,592 downwards.
CCTCGATGAGCGCCGGGCCGAATTTGCATGCGAGTGGTGGGGCGAGCGGTTTAATGACCTGGTTCGTACCGGCCGCGCCCAGGAGGTGTTTGGGTCGCGGTTCGTACCGGGACAAAGCGAGTACGTTCCCATTCCGCAAGCCCAGATCGATGCGAACACAAATTTCAGGTAACAAGCTGCTTAGCTATTAAAAAATAACGGTATGAAAAGGTATGGAATAGGGGCTGTCTTCGTTATGTTGCTGCATGGCCTGGCCATAGCGCAGGCACCAACGGAAGGCGTGGCAGTTGTAAAGGAAGACGGTAAGTTCCAATTGTATGTAGACGGTACCCATACCTACATCAAAGGAGTAGGTGGTACACATTCGCTTAACATAGCCAGCCAGTCGGGCGCCAACGCCTTCCGCACATGGAGCGGCAGCGTCGAATCCATCCGCAAGGATGTCGCCTTGGCCGAGCAAAACGGCATGTACATCATGCAAGGGATTGGGCTGACCAAAGATTCGGCTGCTTATTTTGACAGCGCGTATAAAAACAAGGTGCGCGAGCACGTGCGCGAGCTGGTAGAAACGTACCGCGACGAACCCCGGATACTGGCGTGGGCGCTTGGCAACGAAATTGATTTGGGGAATGCGAATATCGGTGCGGCTTGGCAGTTTGTGGAGGAACTAGCCCAGCTGATCAAATCGATCGATAACCGGCATGCGGTGATTAGCGTGGTGGCTCATAGTCAGGCAGCACTCGACTCCATCGCCCGGTTTGCGCCATCGCTGGATTTCGTAGGCATCAATAGTTATGGTTCGATCGTGGAGATTGGTGAAATGGTAGACCGTTCCGATTATCAAGGTGCCTTCATGGTCACTGAGTGGGGGCCTAGTGGGTTTTGGGAAGTACCCGAAACGGCGTGGGGGGCACCTATTGAGCAAACTAGCGAGGAGAAACGGCTTATCTACGAGCACCGGTACAACGACTATATCCTGGCCAACGATCGTTGTTTGGGTTCGTTCGTCTTTTTATGGGGGCAAAAGGAAGAGCGCACACCCACTTGGTTTAGTATGTTCCTGGAGCAGGATGTAGATGGGCTGCCCTTCCGCGGAGAGAAAACCCCACAAGTGGAAGCCATGCAACGGGTATGGTCTGGGACGGAGCCGATGCAGACTGCTCCAGTAATCCAATCGATGACGATCAATGGGGAAGCCGCATTGGATAACGTGCGGGTAGGCGCAAGTATACCCATCGCGGCCCAAGTATTAGTGTCGGACCGCGAGCAGGACAGCCTCTCCTATGTATGGGAAATTCTAGAGGAAGCCACTGTCTTAGGTTTCGGCGGGTCGTACGAACCGCGCCCTGACCGATACGGACAACCCATGTTTACAGAAGAAAACCGGTTAGAAACCACCGTGAATAAGCCAGGAAATTACCGGTTGTACGTGTATGTACTGGATAACACCGGCTTTGCCGCGACGGTCAACATTCCGTTTCAGGTAACTAAGCGTTAAGGCACTTGCCTTTGACATGGTTCGTGGAGATGTTCCAAAAAAGAAACATCTCCACGAATTATAATCGCCAAAGTATATCTGTTATTCCAACACCACAGCAGTGCCGCTAGCTGTTACCATCAGCATGCTGCCACCACTGCCCAAGGTCTCGTAATCGAGGTCCACACCTACTATAGCGTTCGCTCCCATCGACGCCGCATACTGTTGCATTTCGAAAACGGCCGTTTCTTTAGCTTCGCGCAACACCTTTTCGTAGGACCCGGACCGGCCACCTACGATGTCGCGTATCCCAGCAAAAAAATCCTTGAAAAAATTAGCTCCGATAATGGTTTCGCCGCTGACCAAACCAATGTATTTGACAATCTTTTGTCCTTCCACTTGAGGCGTCGTTGTAACAAGCATAATGAAGTGTTTTCTTACTTTGACGCAAGTGGGCAAAAAAAGTTACGCGATGCTGCCCTTAACCATTAGTCAATCCGCAAAAAATTACCGTCTTTGTCAAATTTCAGGTCCATACCATTGGAAAGCGTAACTTCCTGTCCACGGTCGTCCAACTCCCAATCACGGATAAAATAATCGGGATAATTTGCTTGTACATACGCCAGTATCTTTTCGGGCACCACGCTATCGGGCAACTTACTGGCTCCCTCCACGCTAATGATATTTCCCTTTTTGTCGAAGTCCAAGTTGAACCCATCGCTGAGGTAAACATCATAAGAGGTCTTCAGGTCATCCCGTTCTTTCACTACTTGGATGATGTCATGATCTGGAAAGTGTTGGGAAATAAAGAGCTGAGCATCCTTCGGAAGGCCATCGGCAGCGATTACACTTTCCTTATCACACGCCGTAAATGCCATCAACATGACGGCGACACTAACTACTGAATAGATTACTTTTTTCATGATTATTACGTTATTGTGCTTAATTTCAATCAAGACAACCGTCGGGTCGTTTACCCTTACACTCACATGAAAAAAATATCCTGATTACCTCAGCCCGTCACCACGCGGTCAAGTATACTGATATACAAATCGATGCCCTCACCTATTTCTTCAAGGTGGATAAACTCGTCTGCCATATGGGAGCGAGCGGAATCGCCCGGGCCGAGTTTCAGCGATGGGATATCCAGCAGCGCTTGGTCACTGGTGGTGGGCGAACCGTATGTAGTGCGACCCAGCGCCAGTCCCGCCTGTACCACAGGATGATCCTTCGGTATCGATGACGGTTTGAGCCGCACAGAACGAGGCCGCACCTCGCAGCTTACGTGCTCACGGATGATAGCCAGTACTTCCTCGTTACGGTACGCATCCGTTACGCGGATATCCACAACGAACTCGCATGTGGCAGGCACCACGTTATGTTGAGAGCCGGAATGGATGACGGTGACACTCATCTTGATGGTACCAAACTCGTCAGACTCTTTGGGAAAACGATAGCTGGTAAACCATTCGATATCCTTTAGCGCCTTATATATGGCATTGTCTCCCTCCTCGCGAGCAGCGTGACCGGCCTTTCCATGGGCAGTACAATCAAGTACCATCAGTCCACGTTCGGCTACTGCCAGTTGCATCAACGTAGGCTCACCCACGATGGCAAAGTCCAACGGACCCAGGTCTGGGATGACCAATTCCAATCCGTTTGTACCTGAAATCTCCTCCTCCGCGGTGGCTGCGATGCAGAAGTTGTAGCGGAGCTCCGCTTGGGCATAAAAATACAAGAACGTAGCAAGTAAAGACACCAAGCATCCACCCGCATCATTACTGCCCAAACCGTATAGTTTACCATCGGTCATATCGGGTGAAAAGGGATTACGGGTGTATCCTGTATTGGGTTTCACCGTGTCGTGATGCGAATTGAGCAGGATGGTGGGCTTATTGGCGTCAAAATACTTGTTGTATGCCCACACGTTGTTCATCTTCCGAAACGTACGTACCCCCCGTTGTTGCAGAAACCGTTCGATCGTATCCGCGGTTTGATTTTCCTCCTTGCTAAATGAGGGGATACGGATTAGATCACGCAGTAGATTGGTACTATCTTGTGTTAGTTTCTCAATCATTATAAAGTCCTCCCGCTTTACGCGCAGACAGCTTAATCCCTTTGATAAATGCTGAGCTGAATCCATTGTGTTCCATCTCATTCAATCCGGCGATCGTACAGCCCTTGGGCGAGGTCACTTTGTCAATTTCTCCTTCGGGATGGCTTTGTGTTTGCAAGAGTAGGTCGGCAGCACCCTTAGCGGTTTGCACCGCCATTTTCAGGGCGTCATGTGCGTGGAAGCCGATTTCTACTCCTCCCTGCGATGCTGCCCGGATGCTGCGTAGAAAAAAAGCGATTCCACATGCACAGAGTGCAGTTGCAGATGTCATAAGGTCTTCGTTGATCGTAACGACCGCGCCGACCGTCTCAAACAGCTTGGTAACCCGTTCCAACTGTTCGTCGGACGCATTATCGGATGCGATACATGTCATCGACTGCCCGATAGCGATGGCGGTATTGGGCATTGCGCGGATAACCTGCACATTGTTACCCAGCTTATTGCGTACGTCTGCACAAGTAACGCCCGATATGACCGACACAACCAGCTGTTTTTCCGGTGAGATGGCTGGAGCAATCTCTTCGAGCACCGTCTTAAGCTGCTGTGGCAAAACAGCAAGTATAATAACGCTGGCATCATAGATAGCCACTTTATTGTTATCGCTCACGTTGAATCCTTTCGCAGCCTCGTCGCTCAGCAACTTGAGGTTACGCCTCGTCAAGGTGATGTCTTCCGCCGGGCAATAAGCCTTTTTCACCAGTCCCTTGGCCAATGATAGACCAATGTTACCGCTTCCGATGATTGTTATTTTGCTCATATTGTCTAAATATCTAGTGTCTGTTGTCTAGTGTCTATCGTCTAAAATCACCTAACCATCCGCGTGCCGAATCGTTGTTCGTGCAGCAAATGAAGGTCATCTGCGTGGCCAATGCATACTTCATGCACCCCTTTTGCTATGGCGTCAAAAGCGTTATGCAGTTTGGGCACCATGCCGTCAGCAACGATGCCGGACGCTTGCAATCCCTCAAATTCTGCAGCCTTTATCTCCGGTATCACCGAATCCTCGTTATGCACATCCTGCAACACCCCTCGCTTCTCAAAACAATATACCAACGAGGTATCGTACCGCGATGATAATGCGATGGCCAGCGCCGATGCAATGGTATCCGCATTGGTATTGAGCAATTGCCCCTGCCCATCGTGGGTAATTGCCGAAAACACCGGTACAAAACCAGCTTCCATCAATGCGATGATGGCCTGGTCATCAACCGAGGCTGGAAAAATATCTCCCACAAACCCATAGTCGACTTCTTTGACCGGGCGCTTCACGGCTTTAATGCTATTGCCATCGGCACCGCTTAAGCCAAGCGCGTTACACCTTCTTGCCTGTAGTCCCGCCACGACCTCCTTATTAGTCAAACCGGCATAAACCATGGTGACAACACGCAGCATCGCCTCGTCAGTGATACGCCGCCCCGCCACAAGTGTGGCTTCGATACCCAGATCGGCGGCCATTCGTGTAGCGATCTTTCCTCCTCCATGTACCAACACCTTATGGCCGCGAAGGCTGGCAAATCGATCCAGAAACCGACTTATTCCTTCGGGGTGGTCAATAATATTACCACCTATTTTGATTACCCACAGCTTATCTGCCGCCATATGTCTATCTGTAATAGCAATTTTATCAATTTAATGTCCGTCGATCATGCGTTTCAGCACCGCCTGCGCCGCCCATACGCGGTTGCCCGCTTCCTGGATCACCAGCGACTGCGGGCCATCCAGTACCTCACTCGCCAACTCCAAGTCACGGCGAACAGGCAAACAATGCATCACCTTGGCTTGGTTGGAAACTGCCAATTTACTGTTATCCAGCATCCATTGCTCCTTTACGGGTGGCATCTGGCCGTAATCATCGTAAGACGACCAGTTTTTCACGTACACAAAGTCCACACCTATCAATGCCTCATCCAATGAATTTGTCACCGTTGCCCCTTGGGTAAACGCATCAGACAGCGTATACCCCGCAGGATGAGCTACGGTAAAATCAACCATACCCTCTTTCTGTGCGCGGCACATCCATTCCGAAAACGAGTTAGGAACGGCCTGTGGCAATGCTTTCACGTGAGGAGCCCATGCCAATACTACCTTGGGCCTATTCGCCCCCCGCCAATGTTCATGTATAGTAATCAAATCCGCCAGGCTCTGCAACGGGTGGCGTGTCGCACTTTCTAAACTGATGACGGGAACACCGCAGTAGCGGGAAAACTTCCGGAATAAATCCTCGCTGTAATCCGCCTCGCGGTCGACCAGCTTCGGAAACGACCGGATACCCAGTACATCGCAATATTGGCCCATCACAGCCGCCGCCTCACGGATATGCTCAACGGTGGTGCCATTCATGGCCACGCCATCGCGTGTCTCTAGTGCCCACCCATCCTTATCCATGTTCATCACCATTACGTCCATACCCAGCTGCATGGCAGCCTTCTGCGTACTCAGGCGCGTCCGCAAGCTAGGGTTTAGGAAAACCAATCCCAGCGTTTTCCGTTTGCCCAACTGATCAAAAGCAAACGGATTGCCCTTCAACCTTAATGCCTCATCTACAATTCCCGGTAAGTTGTCTACATCCGCAACCGAAAAAAACTGTTTCATTCGTCCATCTAAAATCGTCTGCCCATTGGCAGTTAAACCTAAATTCTAATCTGTTTTCAGTCGCCCGTTGAGTGCTTCAAGAAAGCGATCTGCATGCGCCTTCGTCAAATTCAGCGCCGGAAGCAACCGGATAACGTTTGGCTTGGCCTCCCCTGTGAAGATACGGTTTTTGAGCAACAAATTCTTCTTTACCGAAGATAGTTCCTCTGGTAGATCGATACCGATCATCAAACCTTTTCCCCTCACCTCAGAGATTTTATCCATTTTTCGCAATTCGTCGATTAAGTACGTACCCACGTTAGCCGCATTTTCAATGAGGTTATCTTTCTCGATTACCTCCAGTACGGCCAATGCTGCCGCACAAGCCAGGTGATTTCCGCCAAACGTGGTACCCAACATTCCTATCCAGGGCTTAATCTTGGGAGAAATGGCGATACCGCCAATCGGAAACCCATTACCCATACCCTTTGCCATGCTGTAAATATCCGCTTCTACCCCCGCTACGTCGTGCGAATAAAAAGAACCTGAACGACCATACCCACATTGCACTGAATCGGCAATGAAGATCGAATCATATTGTGACGTAAGGTCCCGGATTTGCTTCAGAAATTCATAGGAAGCTGTTTTGATGCCACCCACGCCCTGAATTCCCTCTACGATGACCGATGAAATCTCATTCCCATACGACGCAAAAGCTGCCTCCAGTGCTTCCGTATCGTTGAAGGGCAAGAATATCACGTGATCGGTCTCGTTGACAGGAGCCACAATTTTAGCATTATGGGTGGCGGCCACCGCCAATGAAGTGCGACCATGGAATGCGCCTGTAAAGGCGATAATCTTCTTCCGGTTATTGTAGAATGACGCCAATTTCAATGCATTTTCATTGGCTTCCGCTCCCGAGTTGCACAAAAACAACTGAAAACCGGCTTTTCCGGAAACATTGCCCAGTAATTCGGCCAACTGTGTTTGCCCGGGGATTTCAACGGAATTGGAATAAAACCCTATTTTATGCAGTTGGTCTGTAATCCGTTTGACGTAATGTGGGTGCGTGTGACCAATGGAAATAACCGCGTGACCTCCATACATATCCAGATACTCGTTGCCGTGGCTATCCCATACAACCGAACCTTCCCCACGCTCAATTTCTACGGGGTTAATGGCGTAAACATCAAATAGTTTCATTTTCTTACCAAATAGCTCCTGTGATTTCCGTGGTATAGGAACAGGATTGTTAATGGAGTAAATCATCTGCGCAAAGATATAAACTTGAATTGATATGCAGCCGGAAACCTATACGCAAGTTACGTTGGATTTCCACGCACAAAAACACAAACTGATAAAACCAAAAAAAACCGGCTTTGAATAAGCCGGTTCCTTAAATCTTGTCAACGTTGTAAGACTCAGTCTTTCTTTTCCTCTTTGCCTTCTTCTTGGGTATCTTCTTTCTGAGTCTCTGCTTCGTCGTCAACTGCTGGAGCGGCTTCCGTCTCGGCAACCTCTTCCGCTACTTGCGGCATGTCGGCGGCTTCAACGTCGGCAGCCTCTGCAACTACCTCTTCTCCTTCGGTAGCCGATTCCTCGACAACCTCAGCAGCAGGTGCAGCAGCGGCCTTCTTTTTACCTCCACGTCGTCGGGTAGATTTGCGCTCCTTAACCTCACCGTCTTTCTTATACACCTCATTGTAATCCACCAACTCGATAAAAGCCATCTCGGCGTTATCGCCCAAACGGTTTTCTAACTTGATGATACGGGTGTAGCCGCCCGGACGGGTAGCCACCTTCTCAGAAATTTCACGGAAAAGTATCGTCACAGCTTCTTTATCTTGCAGATAGCTGAATACGGTACGGCGTGAGTGCGTAGTATCGTTCTTAGACTTGGTAATCAATGGCTCTACATACTTACGTAGCGCTTTGGCTTTGGCCAATGTAGTGGTAATGCGTTTGTGCTTAATCAACGAAGTAGCCATGTTAGACAACATTGCCTTGCGGTGACTAGATGTGCGCCCTAAATGGTTGAATCTTTTTCCGTGTCTCATTTTCTTATTAAAATTTGTGCATACCGCCCCCGCTAACTATCGGGAAGGAATTATGCAACAGGTCGCTATTATTTAAATTTATTCCTCGTCAAGCTTATACTTAGCCAAGTTCATTCCGAACGACAAGCTCTTCGATTTAACTAGTTCTTGGATTTCGCTCAGTGACTTCTTACCAAAGTTCCGGAACTTCAACATATCTGCCACGTCGTACGTTACCAATTCGGCCAGTGTACGGATGTCTGCAGCTTTCAGGCAATTCAACGCCCGCACGGACAAATCCAAATCTACCAATTCGGTTTTCAAAACTTTACGCATATGCAAAATCTCTTCGTCTACCACCTTGGTTTCTTCCTTAGCTTGAGATTCCAACAACATGTTTTCATCAGAGAACAACATAAAGTGCTGAATCAAAATCTTAGCAGCCTCTTTTAATGCATCCTCCGGATGAATAGAGCCATCTGTTGAAATATCCAACAAAAGCTTCTCATAGTCAGTCTTTTGCTCTACCCGATAGTTTTCAATGGTATATTTTACATTCTTGATTGGGGTAAATATCGAGTCGACTGCAATAACACCAACAGGGCCGTCCACCACCTTATTTTCCTCAGCGTTAATATATCCACGGCCCTTCGAGATGTTGAGCTCGAGTTCCAACGTAACGGAACTCTCCATATTACAGATTACCAAATCCGGATTCAACACCGTAAAGTTGGTCGAAAAGCTGGTAATATCGCCGGCGGTTACTTGATCCTGTCCATTGATCACCATAAAGACCTTTTCCGTGTCGCCCATCTCGCCCGTTTTCTTAAAACGCACCTGCTTAAGGTTCAAGATGATCTCGGTAACGTCCTCCACAACACCTTTGATGGTAGAAAACTCATGCGATACACCCGAAAAACGAATCGACGTAATTGCATATCCTTCCAGCGAGGACAATAGAATACGGCGTAAAGCATTACCGATTGTCACCCCGAAACCAGGTTCCAATGGACGAAATTCAAATGTGCCATCGAAATCCGTCGATTTCTGCATGATAACTTTATCAGGTCTTTGAAATGCTAAGATTGCCATTTAATTATTCTTAATGATTGTTTACAAAATATGCTATACAGCAAGAACAGTGCACCTAAATAGGCTGTACTGCTCTTGCGTGTTACTTACTTGGAGTACAACTCCACAATTAAGCTTTCCTTGATATTCTCGGGAATCTCGGTACGATCCGGATAGTTCAGGAACTTTCCAACCAATTCGTTCGCATCCCATTCCAGCCAGCTAAACTTGTTGATCTTGCGTCCAGCCACTGAATCGGTAATTGTTTCGAGTGATTTGGAGCGCTCCCGGACAGCTATGATGTCACCCGCGCGGAGGCTGTAAGACGGAATATTCACCACTTCGCCATTCACGGTGATGTGTTTATGTCCAACCAGTTGCCGAGCGGCCGAGCGGGTAGGAGCAATGCCCAAACGGTAAACCGTATTATCCAACCGAGCCTCCAACAACTTGAGGAAAATCTCGCCGGTAATACCTTGTTTGGAAGAGGCTTTCACAAACAGGTTTGCGAACTGGCGTTCCAATACACCATAAGTGTATTTTGCCTTTTGCTTCTCGAGCAGCTGCACAGCATACTCCGATTGTTTGCCCCGACGCTTCGACGCACCGTGTTGTCCCGGCGGATAGTTCTTGCGATCTAACGCTTTGTCTGGCCCGAAAATGGGTTCCCTGAATTTACGGGCGATTTTGGACTTTGGTCCTGTATATCTTGCCATATGATGATTGGTTTTAAAGTATCTTTCAGCCTACAACTGAAGAATCTTAGCTTTAAAAATTTATTGTATTATACTCTTCTACGTTTGGGCGGACGGCAACCGTTATGCGGCAACGGGGTGATGTCTCTGATGGAGGTCACTTCGATCCCGTTGTTTTGCAACGTACGAATCGCTGACTCCCTACCAGCACCGGGGCCTTTTACAAAAACCTCCACTTTGCGCAATCCCAAATCGTGGGCAACTTTACCACAGTCTGTAGCAGCTTGAGAAGCAGCATAAGGAGTGTTCTTCTTAGAACCCCTAAAGCCCATCTTACCTGCGCTAGACCAAGAAATGGCTTGCCCCTGGTTGTTCGTAAGCGTAATAATGATATTATTGAAGGTAGCGTTGATATGTGCCTGACCAACGGCCTCAATGGTAACAACGCGCTTTTTGCTAGCTTTTTTACTTTTAGCCATTATATTCTTCGTTCAATTATTATTTTGTAGCTTTTTTCTTGTTCGCAACCGTCTTACGTTTTCCTTTCCGGGTACGCGAATTGTTTTTGGTGCGTTGACCACGAACCGGCAGGTGCTTACGGTGGCGTAGCCCGCGGTAGCAGCCGATATCCATTAACCGTTTGATATTCAATTGCACTTCAGAGCGGAGTGCACCTTCTACCTTGATCTCCTCAGTGATGACACTACGAATAGCGCCCAACTGGTCATCATCCCATTCCTGAACTTTCACATCGTAACTGATGCCAGCTTTGTCTAGAATGCGCTGAGCCGTGGAGCGTCCGATTCCGTAAATATAGGTGAGGCCTATTTCTCCTCTTTTGTTTTTAGGTAAATCTATACCTGCGATCCTTGCCATATATATGTTAATGAATTACGATTATCCCTGACGTTGTTTGAACTTAGGGTTCTTCTTATTGATTACAAAAACTTTACCCTTCCGGCGGATAATCTTGCAATCCGCGCTACGCTTCTTTATGGATGCTCTGACTTTCATGATCTTATGTTGCTTTCTAAGCGGGTCCCCCCGCTCTATTTATATCGATATGTTATTCTTCCTTTTGTCAAATCATATGGAGACATCTCCAGCTTTACCCTATCGCCAGGCAAAATTTTGATGTAGTGCATCCTCATTTTACCCGAAATATGGGCAATAATCTCATGCCCATTTTCCAATTCAACGCGAAACATCGCATTGGATAGCGCTTCTTTAATGACTCCGTCTTGCTCGATTGAGGCTTGTTTAGCCATATAGTCTTGATTATTATCTAATTATACCCCTACATAAACAGGGTTGCAAAGATAACCAAAAAAAATTGATTGTCAATTCTTTTTACCCAAAACTTCCTCAATATACGCAAAGGTTGTCAGTACATCCGGCGATCCTTTGTGAATAGCAACCATATGCTCGAAATGTGCGGATGGTTTGCCATCAACTGTGCTCACTGTCCAGCCGTCGTCCCAAAATTTCACCTGCGCTCTGCCCATGTTAATCATCGGCTCAATACAAATCACTAAGCCCTCCTCAAGCTTGCTACCCGTACCCCGCTTCCCGTAATTGGGCACCTCCGGTTTCTCGTGTAGCTTGAACCCAACGCCGTGTCCAACGAGTTCCCTTACAATGCCATATCCATATCGGGTCACGTGGTCCTGCACGGCATAAGCAATATCACCTACGCGCTTGCCTGTCACAGCCTGTGCAATACCCAAATTGAGCGCTTCCAAGGTTACACCAAGTAATTGGTTCACCTCAGCAGTTACGTCGCCCACAGCAAACGTATATGCCGAATCACTAATATAGCCATTCAGATCAACGCCGCCATCTACCGTTACGATATCCCCGTCACGAAGCTCGTAGTCACTGGGGATACCGTGTACGACCTGGTCGTTTACCGATATGCACAATGAGTTGGGGAATCCGTTGTAATTGAGAAATGCCGGTTGCCCCCCATGGTCCTGGATATAATCATGAGCCAACTTATCTAATGAAAGCGTGGTTATACCTGGCCGGATGACCTGGGCAATTTCACCGAGCAACTGCGAAAGTACGGTAGCCGACTTTCGCAGTTGTTCAATATCTTCAGCGGATTTGTAATATACCTTAGACATGCAAAAACTAGATGACAGACTGTGTCGTGCCGGTATTTACAGCGGAGGCACGCCCCCGAATACGGCCGGTTTTCATCAATCCATCATAATGGCGCATCAACAAATGACTTTCTATCTGCTGCAGCGTATCCAATACAACCCCCACCAAAATCAACAGTGATGTACCTCCGTAAAAATGGGCAAATTGATTATTCACTCCAAACAGACTCGCGATTGCCGGAAATATAGCAACAATTGCCAAAAATATAGACCCCGGGAACGTAATCTTAGAGACGACACCATCAATGTAGTAGTTGGTGGCCTGTCCCGGTTTAATCCCAGGGATAAACCCACCATTCTTCTTCATGTCTTCCGACATCTGTTGTGGATTTACCATAATGGCGGTGTAGAAAAACGTAAAGGCGATAATAAGAACGGCAAACACCACATTGTAAGCAACGGACGTATAGTTACTCAATGATGTTAAAAATGGCGATTGCAAATCGGGGAAAAACTGCCCAACGCTCATCGGCACAAACATAATAGCCTGCGCGAAGATAATCGGCATTACGCCAGAAGCATTAACCTTCAACGGGATATACTGCCGGACGCCGCCGTACTGCTTGTTTCCGACGATTTTCTTAGCATACTGAACAGGAATCTTACGCACGCCCTGTACAATAAGAATCGTAAAAATCACGACGAGGAACAATGCAACAAACTCCAGTAACAATGGGATCGGGCCACCGCCGCCTGTACTCATCCGAGAAAACCACTCGGCAGTAAGACCACTGGGCAGTTGGGCAATGATACCCACCATAATGATCAACGAGATGCCGTTTCCAATACCTTTGTCGGTAATCTTCTCACCAAGCCACATCACAAACAACGTACCTGCAGTCAACACAAACGCAGACAGAATCGTAAACATCGGATCGGGAATCATCTTAGCCCCAGCATCGATTTGCGTGCGCACATATGCGACGGATTGCACCAAGGTAATGGCCAGCGTAAGGTAACGCGTAATCTGCGTCATCTTCTTACGCCCACTTTCCCCCTCTTTCTGTAGCTTCTGGAAATAAGGAACAGCGATACCCAGCAATTGAACAACAATGGAAGCCGAAATGTAAGGCATTACACCCAATGCAAAGATGGCCGAGCGGGAGAATGATCCGCCGGCAAACATATCGAGTAATCCCAGCAATCCTTCTTTAGCTTCATGCTGAAGCGCAGCTGGGTTAACACCGGGCAACACGATATGGCACCCTACGCGATAGATCAAAAGAAATAAAAGCGTATTCAGAATACGCGTTCTCAGATCATCGATCTTCCAAATATTGGTCAAGGTTGTGATTAGCTTCTTCATGTATTAAAGTTTTACAATCGAGCCTCCTGCTGCTTCTATCGCTTGCTGTGCCGTGTTTGAAAATGCATGTGCTTTTACTTCCACCTTAGCTTTCAGTTCCCCTCTACCCAAGATCTTCACCAAATCTTTCTTACCGACCAACCCATGCGATGTCAGTGTATCGAAATCGATAGCAGACAGTTTGAACTCATCCACCAACCCTTGTAATACGTCGAGATTAACACCTACGTATTCAACACGGTTCAGGTTCTTAAACCCGAATTTAGGCACCCGGCGTTGCAACGGCATCTGCCCACCTTCAAATCCAATCTTCCGGCTATAGCCAGACCGCGATTGGGCCCCTTTGTGGCCACGCGTAGACGTGCCGCCACGACCTGAGCCCTGGCCGCGTCCTATACGCTTCCTCGTTTTTGTTGATCCCGCTGCCGGTTTTAGATTACTTAAGTTCATCTTTACTAATATTGTGCTGTACCTTCGCTTTCACTATACAGGTACAACGATTAAACGTATGTTATACTTGTTCTATTGCCACAAGATGATTCACCTTGCGTACCATCCCGATAATCGACGGCGTAGCTTCCACTTCAACGGTGTGATTGATTTTACGCAATCCCAACGCTTGAATCGTCCGCTTTTGGCGCTCGCTTCGGTCGATGATACTCTTAATTTGGGTAATTCTGATCTTTGCCATGATGGTTATCCGTTAAATACCTTGTTTAAATCCACACCCCGTTGCTGAGCCACGGTATACGCATCGCGCATTTTCAACAATGCATCAATGGTAGCTTTAACCACGTTGTGGGGGTTGGACGATCCCAGTGATTTGGCCAGTACATCGGTTACGCCGGCACTTTCCAATACCGCACGCATAGCACCGCCAGCCAACACACCCGTACCGTGTACCGCCGGTTTGATCAATACATTGCCGCCAGAATACTTACCATATTGCTCATGTGGTACCGTACCCTTAATGATCGGCACCTTAATCAGGTTCTTCTTTGCATCGTCAATCCCCTTGGTGATGGCTTCGGTAACTTCTTTGGCCTTACCAAGTCCGTACCCTACCACACCATTCTCATCGCCCACGATGACGATAGCTGAAAAACTAAATGTACGACCGCCTTTAGTTACCTTGGCCACGCGCTGGATACTCACCAAGCGATCTTTCAGTTCGATTTCGCTTGACTTTACTCTCTTTATGTTGCTTAATGACATGTTCTCAATCAATTAAAAATCCAAACCAGCTTCCCGAGCACCTTCAGCAAGCGATTTCACGCGGCCGTGATACAGATACCCATTACGGTCAAAAACTACTTTACTAATTCCAGCTGCAATAGCCCTTTCAGCGATCAACTTTCCAACAGCTTTAGACTGCTCTACTTTGTTACCCGATGAAGCGAATTCTTTGCTCATCGTAGACGCAGACGCCAACGTCGATCCGGCTTGGTCATCAATTATTTGCACATAGATGCCCTTATTACTCCGATATACAGACAAGCGTGGGCGCTCGGCCGATCCTGAAACACGTTTCCTGATCCCCTGTTTAATGCGTGCCCTACGCGATACTTTATTTCCTGCCATGACGATTACTATTTTTTAGCTGCCGATTTACCTGCTTTTCTACGCAGTTGTTCACCAGCAAATTTAATACCTTTTCCTTTATACGGTTCCGGCGCGCGCAGTGACCGGATTTTGGCCGCTACCTGACCCAGCAACTGCTTATCGATAGACTCTAATGTAATGGTCGGATTTTTCCCTTTAACCGCTGTGGTTGAAACTTTCACTTCCTTCGGCAGGATCAACACCACCTGGTGTGAAAATCCCAAGGTAAGATCAAGCGTGCTTCCTTGCGCACTGGCGCGATAACCTACACCCACTAACTCTTGTGTGGTGCTATACCCTTCGGTAACACCTACAACCATATTGTTCAGCAGCGAACGGTACAAACCATGCAATGCTTTATGCCGTTTCTGTTCCGTAGGGCGTTTTACCAACAACTGACCATCTTCCTGCTCCACCTTGATATCCCGATCAACCTGTTGAGTCAACTCGCCTTTAGGTCCCTTAACCGTCACCAAATTCTTGTCAGACACGGTGATCGTCACCCCAGCGGGAATGGCAATCGGCGCTTTTCCTATTCTTGACATGTTGTGTGTTCCTCCTGATTAATATACGTAACATAAAACTTCGCCACCGACATTCTGGAGGCGAGCCTCCTTGTCTGTCATCACTCCTTTGGAGGTCGACAGAATGGCGATTCCTAAACCGTTCAACACACGTGGTATATTATCCACTCCCGCATACTTCCTCAGGCCGGGCTTACTCACACGCTTCAATGTGCGGATAGCCGGGATCTTACTTACCGGATGATATTTCAAGGCTATTTTGATGTTACCCTGAACACTGTCATCCTCAAATTTGTAATTAGTAATGTAACCTTTATCAAAGAGAACTTTGGTAATCTCTTTCTTGAGGTTCGATGCAGGAATCTCAACAACCCTGTGGTTGGCCTTAATGGCATTCCTTACTCGGGTAAGGTAATCCGCTATTGGATCTGTATTCATTAATGATATTGTTGTGATAACGGTTTCCTTTGGCCACCTTGACCTGCGGACCTGCTACCGGTTAAAAAAATGTACTACCAAGATGCTTTCTTCACACCCGGGATCTTTCCAGCCAGTGCCATTTCACGGAAAGTTACCCGCGAAATGCCGAATTGCCGCATATAGCCTTTAGGCCTACCGGTCAATTTGCAACGGTTGTGCAAGCGGACGGGTGACGCATTTTTGGGCAATTTATCGAGCGCAACATAATCGCCAGCAGCTTTCAGTGCTGCACGTTTCTCGGCATATTTAGCTACCAGCCTAGCACGCTTCACTTCACGTGCCTTGATTCCTTCTTTAGCCATTAGTCGTCGTATTTTGATTTTTGAATGGTAACCCAAACTGCTTCAACAACTCCAACGCTTCCACATCTGTTTTCGCGCTGGTTACAAAGGTAATATCCATACCTTGTATTTTGTTAATTTTGTCGATATCAATTTCGGGAAAAATAATCTGTTCGGTGATACCCAGCGTATAGTTCCCACGGCCGTCGAAACCCTTGTCGTTAATGCCACGGAAATCGCGAATACGCGGTAGCGCAACAGCTACCAGGCGATCCAGGAATTCGTACATCTTGCTGTCGCGCAGGGTTACGCGTACACCGATGGGCATGCCCTTACGAAGTTTGAAGTTAGATACGTCTTTCTTCGACCGGGTCGCTACCGCCTTCTGGCCCGTTATTAACGTCATCTCACCGATCGCATTGTCGATAAGTTTCTTGTCTGCAGTGGCAGCACCAATACCTTGGCTCAGGGCAATCTTCTCCAACCGTGGCACCTGCATCACGCTTTTATATTGGAACTTCTCTTTTAGCGCCGTACGGATTTCTTCCTTATACTTTGCCTTTAATCTCGGAATGTAAGTCATTAGTCGATCTCCTCCCCTGATTTTTTTGCTATACGTACAATTTTCTTCTTGCCGTCCACTTCCTTCACCTGACGCCCTACCCGGGTCGGTTTACCCGATTTCGGATCGATAACCGCGAGGTTGGAAATGTGGATAGCCGCTTCCATTTCAATGATTCCCCCATTCGGGTTGGCAGCATTCGGCTTGGTGTGCTTTTTGATGATATTTACACCTTCAACGATTGCTCTGTTGTCGGCTTTCAATATCTGCAATACCTTTCCTTGCGTTCCCTTGGAGTTTCCGGAGATAACCTTCACCAAATCCCCTGTCCGGATTTTAATCTTATGTGTCGATGTCTTTGTCTGTCCCATAATTATAATACCTCCGGTGCTAATGATACGATTTTCATGAACTGTTTCTCACGCAATTCGCGCGCTACAGGGCCGAAGATACGCGTTCCCCGCGGCTCATCCTGGTTATTCAACAATACCGCAGCATTGTCGTCAAAGCGGATATATGAACCATCCTTCCGGCGGATCTCTTTCTTCGTGCGCACCACTACTGCTTTAGAAACCGTTCCCTTTTTAACGTTTCCTGATGGCAAAGCACTTTTCACGGTTACAACAACTTTATCACCGATCGATGCATAACGTTTGCCGGTACCGCCCAACACACGGATCACTAATACTTCCTTAGCTCCGCTGTTGTCGGCTACATTGAGTCTTGATTCCTGTTGTACCATGTTACTTAGCCCTCTCTAAAATTTCTACTAATCGCCAATTCTTGGTCTTGCTCAGCGGACGAGTTTCCATGATCAACACCGTATCGCCGATACCGCAGGTGTTCTCTTCGTCATGAGCCTTGAATTTGGTAGTTTTCTTTACGAACTTTCCATAGATAGGGTGTTTCACTTTCCGCTCAACCGCCACTACAATGGACTTGTCCATTTTGTTGCTCACTACCAAGCCGATTCTTGTTTTCCTTAAATTTCTTTCCATTTTCCAATGTCAATTTATGCCTCAGCGGCTGTTTCGCTAGCTTCGTTAGCGGCCTTTTCGGCCTTCTTACGTTTCGTCAATTCGGTCATCAAACGCGCAACAGTTTTGCGCGTATACTTGATGCGATTGGGATTTTCTATCGCTGAAACAGCATGTGCAAACTTCAATTTGGTGAGGGCAGCCTTCTCTTCTGCAATTTGGGCTACTAAGTCCTCTGTTGACAATTCTAAGATTTCTGAATTTTTCATGTCTATTCAATTATAATACTGGTTGCCTTCATCAGCGAGCTCCGCGGTTTATCCCCCCGTGGTGGTTTGCCGGTAACGGCGGCAAAACCAAATGCAGGCAGCGCCAGTGCGTTTATGTTTATACGTAATCCCTACGTATCACAAACTTCGTTTGTACAGGCAGTTTCTGCGCAGCAAGGCGCAATGCTTCCTTGGCAACTTCCAAAGGCACACCTTCCGCTTCAAACAGCATCCGGCCCGGACGTACCACTGCCACCCAATATTCGGGTGCACCCTTACCTTTACCCATCCGAACCTCTGCAGGTTTCTTCGTAACGGGCTTGTCAGGGAAAACACGGATCCATACCTGACCCTCACGTTTCATATAACGGGTAACCGCAATACGAGCCGCTTCAATCTGGCGACTGGTAATCCACGCCGGTTCCATTGACTTGATGCCAAATGAGCCAAAGGCCAACTCCGCCCCACGGGTGGCGTTGCCTTTCATGCGGCCCTTTTGCATCTTCCTGAACTTTGTTCTTTTTGGCTGTAACATGTTGTATCTTATAACTCCCGATTTAACGGGATTTCTTATTAACTGTTAATTACTATCTCCCGCCACGATTGCCACCACTACGGTGCTGTCCATGGCCTCCGCCACGACGATCACCGCCACCACGACGGTCACCACCACCGCGACGATCGCCGCCACCACGACGGTCGCCACCGCGGAAATCTCCGCCGCCTTCACCACGTGTTTTACCACCTGATGTCTGACCCACGTTGGGCGATAAGTCGCGCTTGCCGTACACTTCTCCTTTGCATATCCACACTTTCACACCGATTTTCCCGTAGGTAGTCAGTGCTTCCACCAATGCGTAGTCGATGTCTGCACGAAACGTGTGCAACGGAATCCGGCCGTCTTTATACTGTTCGGTACGTGCCATTTCAGCGCCACCGAGCCGACCAGAGCACATGATCTTGATCCCTTCGGCACCCATGCGCATGGTCGATGCAATAGACGTCTTCATGGCACGACGGAAAGAAATCCGCGCCTCTAATTGTTTCGCCACGCCTTCAGCAACCAACTGTGCTTCCAACTCAGGGCGTTTTATCTCGAAGATATTGATCTGAACATCCTTCTTCGTCAACTTCTTCAACTCTTCCTTGATCTTGTCGACTTCCTGTCCACCTTTACCGATAACGATACCCGGACGAGCGGTATGGATAGTAACCGTGATACGCTTTAACGTACGTTCGATAACCACCTTAGCCACGCCACCCTTGGCGATACGGACAGACAGGTACTTACGGATCTTCTCATCCTCCACTAATTTATCGGAATAGTTTTTTCCGCCGAACCAATTGGAATCCCAACCTTTGATGATTCCTAATCTATTACCTATTGGATTTGCTTTTTGTCCCATTACTTGATAAATTAGTTTTGTGCAACGTTGTTCTTGCTGTCTACCACGAGTGTAACGTGGTTTGAGCGTTTGCGGATACGGTAACCGCGGCCTTGGGGTGCCGGACGCAGTCTTTTCAATTGACGACCACCGCCCACGAAGACTTCCTTCACGAACAACTCGCTGTCTTCAACAGACTTATCTTCATTCTTGGTTTCCCAGTTCTTAATCGCTGAAAGCAGCAGCTTCTCCACACGGATGGCCGCTTCCTTATTGGTATGCTTTAGGATATATAGGGCATTTTCTACCTTTTCACCACGGATCAGATCCACTACCAGGCGCATCTTACGCGGCGAAGTGGGGCAATTCAATAATTTGGCAGTAGAAGCGCCTCCTACCTGAGCCTTTTCCTGCTCTTTGCGCTGCTTGATAATAACAGACTTCTTTAGTTTTCGTGTTGCTTCCATTACCTATCTTTTCTTTTCTGCGTGGCCTCTGAATGTGCGCGTAGGCGCAAACTCACCAAGCTTGTGACCAACCATGTTCTCCGTTACGTATACGGGGATGAATTTATTGCCGTTGTGCACAGCAAAGGTATGGCCAACAAAATCAGGTGAAATCATCGATCTGCGAGACCAGGTCTTAACGACTGATTTCTTACTTGTTTCATTCATAGAAAGAACTTTTCTTTCTAAGTTGTGGTCGATATAAGGACCTTTTTTAATTGAACGAGCCACTATTTCTTCCTTTTGTCAATGATGTAACGATTCGATGCTTTTTTCTTGTTCCGGGTTTTGTAGCCTTTGGCCAACAATCCCGTACGTGAGCGCGGTTGCCCGCCGGATGACCGGCCTTCACCACCACCCATCGGGTGATCGACAGGGTTCATGGCAACACCACGTACACGAGGCCTGCGGCCCAAGTGGCGTTTCCGTCCGGCTTTACCCAATACCTCATTGGCTTTTTCCGCGTTCGACACCGATCCGATCGTAGCTAAGCAAGTAGCCAATATCATGCGTGTCTCGCCAGAAGGCAATTTGATGATCGCATATTTACCATCGCGAGCAGAAAGCTGGGCATACGTACCTGCGCTGCGCGCTATAGTACCGCCCTGGCCGGGGTTCAACTCAATATTGTGGATAATAGAACCTAGTGGAATCACCTGTAATGGCAACGTGTTGCCGATTTCAGGCGCTACCGAATCGCCAGACACGATGGTCTGCCCTACTTTGAGCCCTTCGGGCGCAATGATGTAACGTTTTTCGCCATCTACATAATGCAAAAGTGCGATACGAGCCGTACGATTGGGGTCGTATTCAATGGTGGCAACTTTTGCGGGAACGTCTTTTTTATCGCGTTTAAAATCAATCAGTCGGTATGCTTTCTTATGTCCCCCACCGAGGTAACGCATTGTCATTTTACCGGAATTGTTCCGCCCGCCAGACTTCTTGATCTTTACGACCAATGACTTTTCAGGAACATTGGTGGTAATATCGGAATAGTCTCCGCCTACTCTGAAGCGAGTGCCAGGGGTAACCGGTTTGAATCTTTTTACTGCCATCTCTTATTATATCGTACTGTAAAAGTCAATCGTTTCGCCATCCTTGATCGTAATGATGGCTTTCTTGTATTTCGGGGCTCTCCCGGAAACAAACCCAGCTTTGGTATAGCGATTCTTGGCTTTTCCGGCCACCACAATCGTGTTAACGGCCAAAACGGTTACGCCAAACATCTGCTCCACAGCTTGTTTGATTTGTATCTTGTTTGCCTTGGGGTCTACCTTAAATGCATAGCGGTTCAGCTGTTCTGTAAGTTGCGATGCTTTTTCGGTCAATATGGGCTTTTTGATTATTTCCATGTTACTTGGCAAGTGCCTCCTCCAATGTTTTAACAGCATCCGCAGTTAACAAAAGCTTACCGGCATTCAACACGTCATAGGTGTTCAATTCATTGGCGGTAATCACCTTTGCTTTCTTGAGGTTCCTGCTTGATAAATAAACGTTGTTGTTTTGAACGGGTAGTACCAATAAGGTCTTTTCGCCAGCTACGTTCAGGCTGTTCACCAAGCTCACATAGTTCTTGGTTTTGATGCTGTCGAAATTGACTTCATCCAATACCACGATGTTATTTTCTTTGGCCTTGTAACTCAAGGCTGACTTACGCGCCAAAGACTTAAGCTTCTTGTTCAGCTTGAAACTGTAGTTGCGGGGTTGCGGACCGAAAACGCGGCCACCACCATTGAACAATGGAGACTTGATGCTCCCTGCGCGGGCACCACCGGTTCCCTTTTGTTTATGGAGCTTGCGGGTCGAACCGGCAATCTCATTACGTTGCTTGGATTTATGCGTTCCCTGGCGCTGGTTAGCGAGGTATTGCTTCACATCCAGATAAATCGCGTGGTCATTGGGTTCTACCCCGAATACCGACTCAGGAAGTTGCACCTTGGCACCTGTTTCTTTACCTGATATATTTAAAACGTTAACTTCCATCTCCTTATTTATCTACGATTACGTAAGAACCTTTGGCTCCGGGGATGGAACCACTCACCACGAGCAGGTTTTGCTCTTCGTAAACTTTCAGCACCTGCAGGTTCTGAACCTTCACACGGTCGCCCCCCGTACGGCCAGCCATACGCGTACCTTTGAATACACGCGACGGCCAAGATGATGCTCCCAATGAACCGGGTGCGCGGAGGCGGTTGTGCTGACCGTGGGTAGCCCCACCAACACCGCCGAAACCATGGCGCTTCATTACCCCTTGGAAACCTTTTCCTTTTGAAGTACCGACCACATCAATGTACTCGCCCTCCTCAAAAATGGAAACGGTTACCAATTCACCGAGTTGCTTTTCGTCGGGAAAGGTTTTAAATTCTACCAATTTACGCTTGGGCGTCGTTTTCGCTTTGGCGAAATGCCCTTTCAAAGGAGCCGTCGTGTTCTTCTCTTTTGCTTCATCAAAAGCGAGCTGAACCGCGGAATACCCATCCTTTTCTTCCGTGCGTATCTGCGTTACCACGCACGGGCCAGCTTCGATTACGGTACACGGAATATTCTTCCCGTCCGCATCAAAAATGCTGGTCATTCCTACTTTTTTTCCAATAATTCCAGACATGTTTCTATTAATCTATTAACGTCCATCGAAGCAGTAGGGCTTCGCTCAAGACATACCATCCCCTCAAAAGGGACGGCAAAGATAGGAAACTTACAGTAAGTATCAAACAGTTAGTAAATTATTTTTTTTGTTTTCCATATCTACGTGTTTTCCTCGTCTTCTTTGGCTGCATCTTTCCCTATAGTTTCCCTGCAGCTTCCCGACGAAATGCCGTCTTATCGCATTTTTGCCGAGATATGGGGGGATATCACAGGGATAGGACAAGGATACTACAGAGATAGGACGCGGGGGTGGGTGGGGTAACGCTTACCCGAACAACGGCTGACTTGCTAACAACCTTCTATATCGCATCAAGGCTTCGATATAGTAATAATCGGCATAAGTGAGCGGCACGTCGATTTCGCTACCGTGCGGAATCGACCCCACGCTATATTGTAAAATGAATCCGCCATTGGTCCCTGCCTCCGCTTTGTAGGGCGCTGCAGAAAGGCTTTCCAGCACCCGTTCAGCGCTTCCCAGATACTTGTCGCTTCGCTCGCCATCCGTATACGTACTCAACTCAATTAATGCCGACGCCATGATTGCCGCTGCGGAAGCGTCTCTGTTGGTTTTGTAACCCGCCGCATAAAGGCTTTCGTCTGGTAAATCTGGTGCATCGAAATCCCAGTAGGGTATCAGGTCTTCGGGCATATTGGAGTGGTTAAGCATAAATGTGGCAATGTGCTCCGCAAAATCCAGGTACACCTCATCCCTCGTCTCACGGTACATCATCACATAACCATACAGGCCCCAAGCCTGCCCGCGTGCCCACGCCGATTCATCGAATGCACCCTGGGCCGTTTTTCTGCCTACAATGCTGCCGTCTTCGGGACTATAATCTATGACATGGTACGAACTATAATCCGGCCGGTAATGATTGGCCATCGTGGTGTTGGCGTGCGTCACGGCGATATCGCGGTACTTGGAGTCACCGCTCAGCTTGGACGCCTGCGTGAGGAACTCCAAATTCATCATGTTATCGATAATAACTGGGTAGGTCCAACCTTCCCACGAGCGGATGGCCTTCACCGTTGGGTTATACCGACTGATCAGCGACTCCGCGCCCGTGAGCAATATCTCCTTATAAGCAGCAGTATCGCCGGTAAGTCGCAAAGCATTACCAAAACTGCAATAAAGCATAAAGCCCAAATCGTGCGTGCCTTTATTATGTTTCTCTTTTTCGAGAATCGCTAACTTGCCTTTGGCCAATTCCAACAATTCCTCATCGCCCGAATATTCGTATAGGTAAAGCAGAGAACCGGGATAGAATCCAGAAGTCCACCAGCTGGTATTGGAAAACACACTGGTATCGCTTTGGAACGAACGCGGCAACCGATCAGCAGGCACACTGTCTGCCAACACTTTGATTTGTGTAACAGCGTCGGCCAACTGTTGGTCGACAAATTCCAGACTAAGCTGCAGGTCGTCATTGGTGTTATTAGATGGGCTCTGGCATGCCGAGGCAACCATTACTACCGTTAAGGAGACGAGTAAAAAACGTTTTGCGAAGGCGATCATCATGAGTCTATTAATGTTGTCAGCGCTCAAAAATATACTTTTGGAACGACATGTGCAAACGTTTACCTCAACAACCTCGCCCCCGCCTACGTCGTCATCCGCCTGACCAGATCGACCGGGCACACCAGCGGTTCACCCAGCGTAGTTACGCCAAATCGATTGGTAGTACCTTGCAAGGCACCGATAAGCGTTTGCGCTACTTTATCGGCCATGGCATTGGGATATTGTTCAATCGACGTAATCGGGGGAGAGATGATGGCTGCCCTCGGGTCATTGGAATAACCGATTATCTTTAAGCGCTCAGGAATACAGATACCGCGCTCGCGGGCAAACTCCACAGCGGCAATAGCAGTGGTATCATTGGCTGCGAACAATCCATCGGGTTGTTCCGCACCGTCGAATATCCGCCTTAAGCTGCTCCAAGCGTTTTCTGCTGTCAGCTCCTGATGGTAAATCCATTCATCCCGCAATGACACCCCTTCCTTCGCCAGTGCGTCGGCAAACCCCTGCGTACGTTCGCGGTAGATACTGCAGGTCTGTGGGCCGCTGATGTATGCAATCCGCCGGCATCCCGCCTGTATCAGGTGGTTGCCCGCCAACAACCCTCCGCGGTAATCATCGCCTTTCACAATATAGGCAGAGGTGTCATACCCCAAGGGTACCCGGTCGTAAAACACCAACGGTATACCTTGTTGGAGAAACCCCTCGAAATGGGCCGTGTCTTCCGTGTACAAAGCCAGCGAGACCACCAGGGCATCCACCCGGGCCGAATACAGCGTATTGGCCAATTCCTTTTCCAAGCTCACGGAATCGTTGGACTGGCATATCATGAGGTTATAGCCAGCCGACTGTAGCTGACGTTGCAATGCCGTAATGAAAAAGGCATGGAAGTACATCGATATACGGGGCACGATCAGCCCGATGATGTTAGAGCGACGGTTACGTAGCGAAGATGCCATGCTGTTGTGCCGGTACCCCATTTCCTTGGCCATTGCTTTCACCCGCTGCCGCGTGGCCTCACTGATCCGTGGGTTGTCGTTGAGCGCCCTGGATACGGTAGCCGGGGATATCCCCAGTGCCTTCGCAATGTCTACAATGCTATTTTCTGATTTCGGCTTCTTCGGTGTCATCTTGTATAATCAGCTTGCTGCCAAAGCAACGTTATTTTGCTGGAAAATGCAAATGTGATGTAGCCGAAGTCTGTCGTCGTACCGAAAATATAATCTTAACCCATAACTTTCGGCGGTCCACCAGGCTTCATATCCGTACGGGTCGAGACTCCGGAAACCGGCAAGAATCCATGCAGAAAATGTATGATTTTGAATCGCTACCTTTGCAAATAAGCTATGAAGAAAATAGGATTTTTATCGTTTGGGCATTGGTCCAACCACCCGGCCTACCATACCCGCACAGCAAGCGACACCTTGCTGCAGTCTATTGATTTGGCAGTTGCCGCTGAAGAAATCGGCCTTGATGGCGCTTATTTCAGGGTGCATCATTTTGCGGCCCAGCTGGCATCGCCGTTCCCCTTGCTTGCAGCCATCGGCGCTAAAACAAGCCATATAGAGATAGGAACCGGTGTTATCGATATGCGGTATGAAAACCCGCTATATATGGTGGAAGACGCCGGAGCGGCCGATTTGATTTCCGAGGGGCGTCTGCAATTGGGCATCAGCAGGGGGTCGCCCGAACAGGTCATCGATGGTTGGCGCTATTTCGGTTACGAACTGGTCGAAGGCGAAACCGACGCCGATATGGGGCGCCGTAAAGGGTTGGAATTTCTGGAGCGCCTCAAAGGCATTGGGTTTGCCCAGCCCAACCCGAACCCGATGTTTCCGAACCCGCCGGGCCTATTGCGACTGGAACCACACGCCGAAGGACTACACGAACGCATTTGGTGGGGCGCCGCTTCTAACGCAACCGCCGTTTGGGCGGCCGAGCATGGCATGAATCTCCAAAGCTCTACCTTGAAATACGACGAGAGCGGCAAGCCATTCCACATACAGCAGGCCGAGCAGATCAGGATGTATAAAGAAGCGTGGAAAAAAGCCGGGCACCAGCGCGAACCGAGGGTTTCGGTAAGCCGATCCATTTTTGCACTGGTAAACGAGCAAGACCATTATTATTTCGGTCAGGAAGCCAGTCGGCGAGATAAAATCGGGATCATTGAAAATGACAAACGCACCATTTTCGGGCGCAGTTACGCTGCAGAGCCGGATCGACTGATCGAGGAGCTGGCTCAAGACGAGGCCATTCAAGAAGCGGATACGTTGCTGCTCACGATACCCAATACGCTTGGGGTTGAATATAACGTGCACGTGCTATCCGCCATTTTGGAGCATGTGGCGCCGGGACTGGGTTGGCGTTAAAAACGAGGAACTTGGATGTATACATTTAGAAAAGCACAACCTGATGATTTGCCGCAACTATGGGAAATCTTTCAATACGCAATCGCCCGGCGGAAAGAAGATGGTAGCAACCAATGGCAGGATGGCTACCCCAACCCGGAGGTCTTGCGCAATGACATAGGCGCAGGCACAGGGTTTGTACTGGCCGAAGGCGAAACCATTGCCGGTTATTGTGCCATAATGATCAACGACGAACCTGCATACGCAACGATCGAAGGGGAGTGGCTAACTGAGGGTGACTTCGTGGTGTTCCACCGCGTTGCGGTTTCTAAAGACCACCTCGGTAAAGGGCTGGCCAAGCAGCTAATGAAGCACATCGAAGCATTTGCCCTGAAGAAAAACATATACAGCATCAAAGCGGATACGAATTACGATAACTCGGCGATGTTGCGGATTTTTGAATCGATGGGATACGTCTATTGCGGTGAGGTGTATTTCCGTGGGAGCCCGAGAAAGGCGTATGAAAAATCAATACTGCCCAGTGCTCAATAGCACCAATGTACAGGCGCGGATTACCTCGATGCCCTGTTGTTGCGCCAACGATTCAAGTTCCGGGTTTTCCGTACCCGGATTGAAGATGACACGCTTAGGCTGGGTGGCTAAAATATAATCGTAGTATTCAGGCTGCCGCTGCGGACCGATATAGAGCGTTACGGTATCGATATCCGGAATAACCTCACCGGCACGTTGTATTTCCACCCCGGCAGAATCACCCTTCTTTATCCCGATGTTGACGATATCATGGCCGGCAGCGACCAACCGATGGGCTGCCAAATACGCATACCGGCCCGGATTGGTCGTGGCACCCAAAATCAATGTTTTCTTGTTTTCCATAGCCATGCTTTACAAAGGTACAGCTATTCCGCCATATATTCCCCTTCCGACGAATAGGCGCCCCGGCGGATAACCGGTATATCCAGTATATGGTAGAGCTCATCCAAGTGGAGTAGGCTTCCATTGGCGAGATTGGCGAGTAACACAATGGTAACATCACTGGTGATGTCTCGCACGTAAATGTTGCGGAAGCCGTGCCACCAGCCGGTATGGTACACCACTTGATGGTTGTCCGTTTCATAGGTACGCCATCCAAAACCGTAATTGAATACGCTTTTTGTAGGCTTGCTGTAGCCGGCATAGGCCGAATCGAGTGTCTCCGGCTTAAGTAGGCGTCCGTCGCGCAACGCGCGGTCAAACAGGTAGAGATCCCGAACCGTGCTGTATATGCCCTTGTCGCCAACGGGGCCATCCTGGAAATTCTGCACCACCGAGCGGCGCCATACCTTGTCGTGCCCAATCACACCGGTAGGAATCTTTTCGTATACCGCCTTCGAGTATACCGCGGTATGCTTCATACCGGCGGGCCCAAATACGTTTTCTTTCATATATACGGCAAAATCCTGGCCCGTCACTTTTTCGATGATAGCTGCCAAGACCATGTAATTGGTGTTGTTGTAGAAGAATCGTACATCAGGGTTTGCATACTTGGCGGGCTTGTGCTTTGCCAACAGCGCCATCACATCGGCATTGGTCATCCCTTTACGTTTGTCAGCCCAGATTTCTTTCTTGTCGGTAAAATAAAGGTAATTCGTTAATCCCGACCGGTGCGTAAGCAACAACTTAATGGTTATATCCGGGTAAGGAAAATCAGGAAAAAACTCATCCACCGTCTGGTCAAGCTTGATGGTTCCCGCTTCGACCAATCGCAGTATGCCGGTTGCGGTGAGCGGCTTGGATACCGACGCCAATTCAAACTGCGAGTCGATTTCCAAACTATCGCGCATCAGGTAATCTGCCCAGCCAAAGGCATTTTGGTAAAGGATTTTCCCTTTTTTTGCAATCAACACATTTCCATTAAAGCCCGATCGGCTGTGCAACCGCTGCATGAATGCATCCAACCGGTCATCGGCCTTGGCGGGGTTATACACCAACGCCAAGCTGTCGCGGTCGTGTTGTTTACGCTCGGCACGGACACGCTTTTTTTCGGCTGAGGTGCATGATGCACCGAAAACGGCTATAAATAATAAGAAGAAAAAACTATTTCTGAGCAAAGGCTGTTCACTAACTATCATACGCGGCCGCTAAGGTATTGCAATCGACTTGCAATGGCAAGCAATTTAACATGGAATCGAAAGCAGAACAGGTTTATTTATAACCATTCTAAATATCTGTGTTTTACACAGTTCTGACAGTGGTCAGATATGAGATGTTGTACTTTTGCTACCGAAATTAAGGGAGCATAGTACAGCCTTGAAGAATCTTAAAGTCATAGCATTTACCCACAAGCACGTGGATCTTAAGGATTTAGGAAACCTTGTGATTTGTAACGAAGAGTTGGAGAGCCGGCTGATTAACCTGAAGAACAGCTTTGACATTCCCGAAATTTTTTATGTAGGCACCTGCAACCGCGTGGAATTTGTGTTTTATGGTGCGCACGAATTGACACCCTTATTCATTAAGGAATTCATGCACAAGCTCAACTTTTGCGTTCCTTCCGAGCAATTGGAGTGCTTCTTAGGCCAGGTAAACACCTACGAGGGCCTCGACGCACTGAACCACCTGCTCCGGATGTCGTGCTCATTGGAAAGCTTGGTCGTAGGCGAAAAAGAAATCCTCGCGCAGGTGCGCAAGGCATATGAGCGTTGCCGACAGAGTGGTTTCACCGGCGATTTCCTCCGGATGGTGATGGATAGACTCGTTAAAACAGCTAAAGAGGTGTACACCCATACGCGCATATCCCGGAATCCGGTGTCAGTGGTTTCGCTCGCTTATCGCAAATTGCGCGAAATCAAACTGGAAGATAATCCCCGTATCCTCATTGTCGGAGCCGGCGAAACCAACCAGAACATTGCCAAATACTTATTGAAACACCGGTTTTCCAATTTCGTGGTGTTCAACCGCACGCTTGAGAATGCACGGGCCCTCAGTGCCGAATTAAATGCTGACGCGTACCCGCTGAGCGAGCTTCCTTATTATAAAGGAGGGTTCGACATCCTGATTACCTGCACCGGATCGCCTGAAGCAATTATCGATAAGCAACTCTACCAATCGCTCCTCCATGGCGAAACCGATCGGAAAGTAATTGTCGATTTGGCTATTCCCAATGATGTCCACCCTGAGGTATTGGAAACGTATCCGGCACATTATATCGAAGTAAGCGGTCTGCAGGCCATCGCATCCAAAAACCTGCAGGAACGTTACGATGAATTGGTCCATGCTGAGCAAATCATCGCCGAGAATATCCGCGACTTCCTGCCCATGCTTAAACAGCGCCGTGTAGAACTGGCCATGCGTGAAGTACCCGAGAAAGTAAAAGAAATACGTTCCTTCGCACTCAATGAGGTGTTCGCCAACGAAGTAAGCGGACTGGATGCCAATTCAAGGGCAGTGCTCGAAAAGGTAATTGATTATATGGAAAAAAAATACATCAAAGTACCCATGGTGATGGCCAAGGATATTTTGGTGAAGACGAACCATTCGGACACCCATTGACCCACTTCGGTTATCCGAAACGTGCAATCTTTTAACTTATCCGTTCGGATAACGTCTTATATTCATTAAGTTTTCGCAGATTTAAAAAGTTTTTTTATGGCAGCGAAGAGATCGACAAATAGCTTTTATATGCAAAAGCAGGTTAAATTGCATATAAAAGCTAATTTATCTAAGTTTGTGTATGCTAACAGATGAACCCCTGACTAAAACGGCCCCTACCCTTGCGAAAATGGTAGACCGTACGCTCATTATCGGTACCCGCGGGAGTGAATTGGCCCTATGGCAAGCCAATTATGTGAAAGATCGGTTGGCCGAAATCGGCGTGGATGCCGAACTCAAAGTCATCAAGACCCAGGGCGACATCGTGCAACACCTGCGGCTGGACAAGCTGGAAGGCAAAGGCTTCTTCACCAAAGAATTGGAAGAGGAACTTTTAAACGGGGGCATCGATCTCGCCGTGCACTCACATAAAGACCTTCCTACGGTACACCCACCTGGCCTAACCATCGCTGCCGTCACGGCGCGCGAAGACCCGTCGGAGTTACTCATCATCCATAAAGACTGTGTTGACCCTAAGAAGCGCTTGGTGCTTAAACACAACGCTATTGTAGGCACCTCTTCGAACCGCCGGAAGGCGCAGTTGCTAGCTATCCGTCCCGACTTGGAATTTGACGATCTCCGTGGTAATGTACTGAGCCGCGTTCAGAAACTCCGTGATGAGAATTTCGATGCCATCATGCTGGCAAAAGCGGGCATTACCCGCGTCAATATAGACCTTAGCGACTTCCATGTTGAAGAACTCCCACCGGTAGAGGTCATACCGGCCCCGGCACAGGGGGTATTGGCTGTACAAATCCGCGAAAACGATACACAGCTTTCGGACGTGCTGCAGTCTATAAACAACGCTGCAGTGGCAGACACCATTGCCGTAGAACGCAAAGTACTGAACCTTTTCGATGCGGGATGTCACGCCCCGCTGGGCTGCTACTGCCGTAAACAGGGTGATCGCTATGAAGTGTGGACGTCCAATGCCGCAGAAAGTGAAGACTTCCCCGATCGCCTCTACTTGGCTGCCGAGAGCACGGCCGGCCTTGCCGACCGGATAGCCAATAAATTTGCCCAAGACCGGAAATTACCCGGCCATGTGTTCATCACGCGCGACCTGTCCGAAGCCAGCTATTTCTACCGTGCCATGGCTAAACATGACATCAAAGTGGAAGGCCGTTCGCTGATTCGCATTTTCCCGATGATCAATAAATTAGACCCCTATATCCTCAAGTATGTAGACTGGGTCTTTTTTGGTAGCAAAAACGGCATCGAGAACTTCTTTAAACTCGAACCCCGGTTGAGTAAGCGGACGAAATTTGCTGTCATCGGGCGGGGATCCGAAGAGATGCTTCGCCAATTCGGCCATGCCCCTGAGTTTTCAGGAGAACGGCTGGGCATCAACATGGAAGAAATCGCTGGAGAATTTGCCAAAATCGCAGCCGGCACTACCGTGCTGATTCCGCGTGCCAAAGATTCTCTGGAAACGATCCAGAAGTCGTTGACGGCAGACACCAAGGTCATCAACCTCCCCGTTTATCAAACACGCATCGATAACAACGTGTCCAAGTCGAACGCCGACGTGCTGATTTTCACCAGTCCCTCAAACGTGGAGGCTTATTTTGTAGATAACCTGGTCGATCCGGGCCAACAGATCATCTGTATTGGCCGGTCTACAGGTCGGAAAATGGAAGAGTTCGGACTGTCATATACACTCCCCTACTCGCCCGATGAAATCGGTCTGGCCGAAGCGGTGTTCGGCTTGGATTATTGAGCATCGAACACAGATTGAATGGATGTACACAGATTTTTGATTGCCAATTCATTTTGCCATAAGGCTGATTTGACAATTGATATTTTCAATTAATTACAGTGGAGGCATGCTCATAAGACCACGAAGGAAACGCAAATCAGCGGTAATACGGGATATGGTTCAGGAAACGCATATCACGGCGGCCAACCTGATATTCCCCTTGTTTATCATCGAGGGCAACAACATCAAGTCGGAGGTCGCCTCCATGCCCGGTATTTATCGATATACGATAGATCACCTGCTCCGCGAAGTGGAGTATTGCATGGAACTGGGCCTGCGTGCTTTTGATCTGTTTCCCAATATCAAGGAATCGCTCAAAGACAAGTATGCAACCGAAAGCACAAGGGAAGGCAGCCTGTACCTCAGCGCCATCGCCGAAGTGAAACACCATTTCCCCGAAGCATGCGTCATCACCGATGTGGCTATGGACCCCTACAGCATCGACGGGCATGATGGCGTGGTAGAGAATGGTGAAATCCTAAACGATGAAACACTGCCCATCTTGGGTGAGATGGCACTGGCACATGCCCGCGCCGGTGCGGATATCGTGGCGCCGTCGGACATGATGGACGGGCGGATCGGTTATATCCGCCAAGTACTTGACGAAAACGGATTCACCAACGTATCGCTAATGTCGTATACCGCCAAATATGCGAGCGCATTTTATGGCCCTTTCCGCGATGCGCTCAACTCGGCACCGAAACACGGAGATAAGAAAACGTACCAAATGAATCCCGCCAATCAGCGCGAAGCCCTGATTGAAGCCGAATTGGACACACAAGAAGGTGCAGACTTCCTCATGGTGAAGCCAGCACTCGCCTACCTGGACGTGATCAAGTCACTGCACGATGGTTTTGACCTCCCGATTGCCGCCTATAATGTGAGCGGCGAATACGCCATGGTAAAGGCCTCGGCACAAAATGGGTGGCTCGATGAGCGCCGTGCAACGATGGAAGTCCTCACGGGGATCCGACGGGCAGGGGCTACCGCCATCCTCACCTACCATGCCAAGGAAGTGCTGGAAAATGGATGGATTTGAGTGTGACGATGGTGGCGTGACGATTTTAGATTGTAGATTGATATTGGTGATTAACCATTAACAATTGACCATTAACAATTAACAAAAGATGTTAGATGCATTGAAAAAAGCCTTTGGTGGGAACGACGAGTCCCACCCACCGTCCGGCAAAAGAGACGATATTACACGTGAAAAATCAGCCGAGCTGTATGAAAAGGCCAAACGGTACTTCCCGGGTGGGGTGAACTCGCCCGTCCGGGCATTCAAATCGGTGCACGGTACACCGTTGTTTATTGAAAAGGGCGATGGCTGCCACCTATGGGATGCCGACGGCAACCAATTCATTGACTTCTGTTGCTCCTGGGGGCCGTTGATTTTGGGTCATAACCATCCCAAAATACGGGAAAAGGTAATCCAAACCTTAGCGCAAGGCTTAAGCTTCGGTGCGCCGACGGCGTTGGAAAACGAACTCGCGGAGTTGATCCTTGAACACAATCGATACATCGAGAAAATCAGGTTCGTCAGCTCAGGCACAGAGGCCGTCATGTCGGCCATTCGGCTGGCCAGGGGGTACACCGGCCGCGACAAAATCATCAAGTTCGAGGGGTGCTACCACGGCCACTCCGATTCGCTATTGGTGAAGGCCGGTTCGGGGTTGGTAACTTTCGGCGAGACATCTTCCGCAGGTGTACCGAAAGCATTTGCCGAGGAGACCATCGTTATCCCCTTGGATGATCGGAGCGCTGTGGAAACTGCATTCGCCCAATTCGATGGGCAGATTGCTGCGGTCATCATTGAAGGTGTGCCGGCAAATAATGGACTCCTCATCCAACACCAAGAATACATTCATTTTTTACGCGACATTACCCGAAAGCACCAGGCGCTGCTTATTTTTGATGAGGTCATTACCGGCTTCCGTCTCGGGTTTGAAGGCGCGGCAGCCCATTATGATGTGCACCCCGACATCATCACCTATGGCAAGATCATCGGTGGCGGCATGCCTGTGGGCGCCTATGGCGCTTCTGCCGAATT
This sequence comes from Parapedobacter flavus, assembly GCF_035818675.1. Classification (NCBI taxonomy): domain Bacteria; kingdom Pseudomonadati; phylum Bacteroidota; class Sphingobacteriia; order Sphingobacteriales; family Sphingobacteriaceae; genus Parapedobacter; species Parapedobacter flavus. The sequence goes on along the minus strand of NZ_JAYKZZ010000001.1, from coordinate 76,602 downwards.
GATGGGTCATATCTCACCAGAGGGCGCGGTTTACCAAGCGGGCACCCTATCGGGCAACCCCGTAGCCATGGCGGCGGGTATCGTGCAGCTCACAGTACTTAAAAGCAGCAATTTCTATAAAAACCTAAACACGAAGACGAAGGAGTTCGTTGAAGCTATCCAACGTTTTACCACGGCCAAAAATTACCGGTTCAAAGTTTTTCAAATCGGTTCGATCTTCTGGTTTGCGTTTACCGATAAGGATACGATTACTGCCGCCGGCGATATCGACCACGGCAGCATGGAATACTATAAGGCATTCCATCGCGAATTGCTCAATCGTGGCGTATACCTCGGCCCTTCCGGTTACGAAGTGGGCTTTGTCTCCGCAGCGCACACGAAGGTGGAGTTGGAAAAGACCAAACGGGCGATCTTTGAAAGCCTGGATGAGGTATTCCGCGCGATGGGCGCCCCAAAATCATAAGTTAAAATACTGCTTGGCGTTGTAGTAGCAGATATCCTGTATCACCTTGCCCGTCCACTCGATATCATCGGGCATCAGGCCCTTATTGATGTCTTCGGCAAACAGGTTGCAGAGTAACCGCCGGAAATATTCATGTCTCGAGTACGACAGGAAACTGCGCGAGTCGGTCAACATCCCTACGAAACAGCTGATCAGCCCGATATTCGACAAGGTGTTCAGCTGCTGGGCCATGCCATCAAGCTGATCCAGGAACCACCATCCCGAACCGAACTGCATCTTGCCTTTGATCCCTGCCGCTTGAAAGTTCCCCATCATTGCGGCAAACACGGCATTGTCCGCCGGATTGAGGTTGTACACCACGGTTTTGGCCAAACGCCCTTCTTCCTCCAGCATATTGAAAAAATGCTGCATGGATTGAGCTTGCTGGAAATCACCGATGGAGTCGTAGCCGGTATCGGCACCAAGCTCCCGCAATTTCCGGCTGTTGGTATTCCGGAGCGGACCGAGGTGGAATTGCTGCACCCACCCTTTGTCGTGATACAATTTGCACAACTCAGAAAGCACCAAAAAGGTAAACGCCTCTTCATGCTCGGCCGCAAGGGCATCATCGCCCGCAAGCACGCGTTTAAACACATCGTCCAATGAAAGACTCACGTCCATTTGCCGGGGCAGGCTACTGAGGCCGTGGTCGGCAATCCGGCAACCCTGGCTATGGAAATAATACAGCCGGTTCCATAAGGCATCCAACAACGTATCCAAATCAACGATGGCTACGCCGCTGCTCGCCTGCAACTGATCGATGTAACGGCGATAGTCATCGCCTTTGCTAAGCTGGAACACCTTATCCGGTCGGAATGTCGGTAGCACCTTGGTTTTAAAGCTTGCTCCAGCGATCGCCTGATGGTGACGAAGGTCATCCACAGGATCGTCGGTGGTGCCCACCATATCCACTCCGAAATGCGTCAGCAGACCACGAGGAGAAAACGGAGCCGTTTGCAACTGGGCCGATGCCGTATCAAAAATCCGGTCCGCGTTATCGGGCCTCAGCAGCTCAGTGATACCAAATGGGTTTTTGAGTTCCATGTGCGTCCAGTGGTACAACGGATTACGTAAGGTATATGGAACCGCTTCGGCCCACTTGCGGAATTTCTCCCGGTCGTCTGCGTCACCGGTGATGTATCGCTCGTCGGTACCCAATACGCGCAGCGCACGCCATTTATAATGATCGCCAGCCAGCCAGATATGCGTGAGGTTTCCGAATTGCTCATCAGAAGCAATGGCGTCAGGGGGGAGGTGCGAATGATAGTCTATAATGGGCAACGCCTTGGCATAATCGTGGTAAAGCTGCACCGCCCGCTTCGATTGCAACAAGAAATCGTCGTGAAGAAAATAAGCCATGTGTAGGTTTTCTAATTATTGTCCCATTATGCCAAGCTCCAGTCCCCGAAGTTCAGCCAAGCCCCGCAGGCGGCCGATGGCCGAGTAACCCGGAGCTGTGGTCTTGCCGATGTCATCCAGCATCTGGTGCCCGTGGTCCGGACGGAACGGTATCGCCGCCCCAGGCCGTTGATTTTCGGCAACCAGTGCCTTCATCACTGCATACATATCCACGTCCCCACCAAGATGATCAGCCTCGTAAAAATTACCCTGGCTATCCTTCGTCACGTTGCGCAGGTGCACAAAATAAACACGCGACTTCACCGCGTCGAAAATATCGGGGAGGTCGTTATCAACGCCGGCTCCTAATGATCCGGTGCAAAAGCATATGCCATTGAAAGGCCGGTCGAGCGAACGAATAATATATAGCAAGTCTTCTTTGTTACTGGCAATACGCGGTAAGCCAAGAATCGGATAAGGGGGGTCATCGGGATGGATCGTCATCCGGATACCTTCTTCCTCGCACACATCGGCGATTTGCGACAGGAACCAGATCAGGTTCTCGCGCAGGCCATCGAAGCCAATAGCCGTATATTCACGGATGCTTTCCCGCAATTCTTCCAGCTCGATACTGCGTTCGCCCGGTATCCCCATCAGCACGTTGGTGGTGAGCAGCTCGATGGCTTCGGGTGTATAGGTTTCATACCGCTTCTTGGCTTCTACCTTCACCGCTTCCGGATAGTCCTGGTCGGCCCCTTCCCTTTTCAACACGAAGAGGTCGAAAACCGCCAAATCATTCCAATCAAAATACAGTGCCTTCGAGCCATCTTTCATTTCCAAATCGAGCTGGGTACGCGTCCAATCCAATACGGGCATGAAATTATAGCAAACGGTTCTGATGCCCGTCGCGGCAAGATTTCGCAGACTCTGCCGATAATTGTCGAGGTACTGTTCGGCATCGGACCGGCGCGTTTTAATGGCTTCGTGCACCGGCACACTTTCCACCACGCTCCACGTCAGCCCGGCAGCTTCGATGAGCGCTTTCCGCTCGCGTATATCTTCCAGCGGCCACACCTCGCCATGGGGTACGTGATGCAGTGCGGTTACAATGCCCGTTGCCCCGGCCTGTTTGATATCCTGTAGTGACACCGTATCGGCAGGACCATACCACCGCCACGCCTGTTCAAGTTTTTTTGTCATTGCTTTTTTGCTATTTGCTCTATGCTTTCCCGATACGCTTTGCTTTCGGGATTTCGCTCTGCTCCATTTGCTATTGCGTTAGTACTTCCACTCCGCTATCCTTAATTCAATTCACAAGTTCACAACCTCACTACCTCACAGTTCACAGACTCACAAGTTCACAACCTCACACCCCGCTCCAGGCATTGAATCCACCATCCACCAAAATGGTTTCACCCGAAATGAACCCCGATGCATCACTGAGTAAGAAAATCAACGTGCCGGTAAGTTCACTGGGGTCGCCCAAACGTCCAAAGGCGGTGTTGTTAACGAACCGCTGTGCCCGGTCGGTATAAGACCCATTGGCATTGGTGAGCAAAGCGCGGTTCTGTTCGGTAAGGAATACACCGGGTGCAATCCCGTTCACCCGTACTTTATCGCCATAACGCTGGGCCAACTCCACGGCCATCCACTTGGTATACCCCTCGACAGCACACTTGGCCATATTATAACCCATTACACGGGTAATGGCCTGCTGGGCGGCTAATGACGAAATGTTTACGATGGACCCCTGTCCCTTCTCGGCGATGACCCGCCCGAAAACATGGGTAGGGATAACCGTACCGAAGAGGTTCAGCTCAACGGCCTTTTGGGTATCGGCGATCTTGGTGTCGAACAGGTTTTGGTCGGGCCCGATGGTGGCGCCGGGAATATTCCCTCCCGCAGCATTCACCAGCCCGTCGATGGTACCCCAAGCATCCAATATTTGGTTTTTAGCTTGGTGAACCGCCTGCTCATCCAACACGTCGGTAATCACTGCGATTGCTTCACCACCACGCTCCTTTATCGCCGCTACCCGTGCGTCTGCCCGTTCTTTGTTACGCCCCAATACCGCCACTTTCGCACCTGCCGCCGCGGTGGCCAGGGAGAACGACTCGCCCAAAACCCCTGTCGCACCCGTAATCACGATCACTTTACCCGCTAAAGAAAACTGTTGTATTCCATCCATAGTTTTTAGAAATAAGGTCTATTGCGTATTTTAATCCCCAATATTAGGCAAAATGGATGGAGTAGGGGTATGTTTTCATATAATTATTCACGAAAACGTTGTAGGTATGTCAACGATAATAAACGGTAACTCGCGCATTTACAAAATTTTAACAAATATATTTTAAGATGTCGTTTTAAAGCGATACTTTTGCATCCCCAACATTTGAAGGGCTTATGTATTGAAAAATAATTAATTACAAAAATTATAGATATGACTAAGGCAGAAATTATAGCAGAAATCGCAAACAAAACCGGACTGGAGAAAGTAGATGTTCAAGAAACGGTTGAAGCATTCTTCAAAGTTGTCAAAAACGCGATGGTTGGGGGTGAGAATGTTTACGTGCGGGGTTTCGGCAGTTTTGTCGTAAAGAAAAGAGCAGAAAAAACAGCTCGAAATATTTCAAAAAACACGGCCATCATTATCCCTGCGCACTATGTACCAACCTTTAAGCCAGCTAAAACCTTTGTCGAAAAGGTAAAAACTGGTAACAAGTAATTTTTGCGCACCAGCGGGTAACACACATGCAGCAACGAACCAAACAGGTAGTCGCCATTACATCAATCATTGTCTTGATGGGGTTTTTGTTGGCGCAGCCCATCAAAGGTTTGGTCAACGAAAACAAGCCCACCCCGAGTGCCGCTACCGGACCCCAGGTTACGCTCGAATCCGTATCGCAAAAAGCCAAAGAGGGGCTTAACCCTAGCATCATCCAGGAAATATCGGATGTGGAGGCGGAACTGGAGCGTGCTGACAACGACAATAAACGTAGGCTTCTGCAGCAGCTCGCCACCAAATGGGACGATATCAATGAATCGGCCCCAGCGGGCTTCATCTACCAGGAGCTTGCCGAACTCGATGGTCAGTTTGAGGATTGGCTTAAAGCGGGCGATGCTTACCGCGCAGCCTACACCAACCTGCAAGATACATTGGCTGCCGGTGCCCTCAACGGTTATGCCATTAACGCATACGAAAAAGCACTGGCGCTAGATTCGACAAGTTTGGATGCGAAGGTAGGTTTAGGTAGCGCGTACGTAACGGGCACGACAAACCCCATGGCTGGTATCGCGCTGCTCCGGGAGGTCGTCAATGTGCAGCCTTCCCACGTGGGAGCAAACAAAAGCCTCGGCTTATTTTCGATGCAGTCACGCCAGTTTGACCTCGCTATCGATCGGTTCAATACGGTTGTATCCCAACAGCCCGATGCCGAATCTTATTTTTATCTGGCCACAAGTTACGAAAACATTGGGCTGAATCGTGAGGCCATCGCTGCTTTTGAAAAAAGCAGGGATTTGGCGGCCGATCCGACCCTAACCCAATTTATCGATCGCAAAATTGATGAATTGAGTAAATAATCATTTTAATTTATTCATTTAAAAAATTTAAGCTATGCCAAGCGGAAAAAAAAGAAAAAGACACAAAATGGCTACCCACAAACGTAAAAAACGTCTAAGGAAAAACAGGCACAAGAAAAAATAACCTTGCCTGACAAGATCCTTCTTCCGGCTTAGGGTATATAAATGAGCGCGGGCCACATCGCAGCACACAGCATTAGTTGATGTGCGCCCACAACAGAACTCTACCCTTACCATGTTTCAGGAAGACGTATAGGATCTGGATTAAACGTATTTTATTATTCATTCAAAGCAGGTTATTATCCTTTCGCAAATGATGAAAAGACATGGCTACATGTTCCCGATAGTGACCTGCTTTGCTAAAGGAGTAGCTGTTGGTAAAGGAGTTAATTATCGATTCGGCTCCCGAAAGGGGGGTCACTATCGCTTTACTTCAAGACAAACAGCTTGTAGAGCTCAATAAGGAACAGGCAAACAACAACTATGCTGTAGGAGACATTTACCTGGGTAGGATCAAAAAAATCATGCCCGGCCTTAATGCTGCCTTTGTAGATGTTGGATATTCGAAAGACGCATTCCTACATTATCTCGACCTGGGCCCCCAGGTCCAATCGCTCATCAAGCTCACCAAATTGGTAAAGAAAGGCAGTTACAAAGAGAAACTGCTCGATAGTTTAAGATTAGAAAAGGACATCAACAAAGCCGGCAAGATATCCGAGGTACTCACCCGGAATATGCTGCTGCCCGTACAGATTGCCAAGGAACCCATTTCTACCAAGGGACCGCGGTTAAGTTCGGATTTGTCCATTGCGGGGAGGTACGTCGTACTCGTTCCGTTTTCAAGTGCAGTATCCATTTCCAAACGGATAAAAGGCAACACCGAGCGCAACCGCCTGAAGAAAATCGTAGAGAGCATCAAGCCCGCGAATTTCGGCGTCATTATTCGGACCGTCTCAGAAGGGAAAGGGGTTGCTGAACTGCAAAAAGATTTATTGGATCTTATTTCAAAATGGGAAGTGCTCACCAGCCGTTTGCGCACAGCCGAGCCCTCGCATAAGGTACTTGGTGAGATGGACCGCACATCAACCATTTTGCGCGACATCCTCACCGACGAATTTTCGCACATCTATGTCAACGAACAGGCCATCTTTGAAGAAACCCGTTCCTATGTGCAGGAAATTTCGCCCGACCTGGAAAAAATCGTCAAGCTGTATAAACACCGTGAGCCCATATTTGAGCATTTCGGTGTGGAACGTCAAATCAAAGCAGCCTTCGGCAAAACGGTGAACTTGCACGGCGGTGCTTACCTGGTTATCGAACATACGGAAGCGTTGCACGTCATCGACGTGAATAGCGGCAACCGTACCGCCAATAAGGAGAACCAAGAAGAAAACGCGTTGCAGGTGAACATGGAGGCCGCCAAGGAGATTGCCCGGCAACTCCGCCTACGCGACATGGGCGGTATCGTGGTCATCGATTTCATCGATATGCATAAGCCGGCCAACCGCAAGGAGCTGCACGCCTACCTCAAACAATGCATGGCGGCCGACCGTGCCCGTCATACCATCCTTCCACCGAGTAAATTTGGGTTGGTACAGATTACGCGGCAGCGTGTACGCCCCGAAATGACCATCGTCACCAACGAAAAGTGTCCTGCTTGCGATGGTACCGGCGAGATACGTTCAAGCATTGTCTTGATGGATGACATTGAGAACAACTTGAGCTTCATCCTGCAGGAGCAGAACGAAAAGGAAATCACCCTGTGTGTACACCCTTATATCTACACGTACCTCAAATCGGGGTTCATATCACGACGGATGAAGTGGTATTTCAAGTTCGGCCGCTGGATCAAGGTAAAACCGGTAGCCTCATATTTCCTCACCGAGTTCCATTTCTTCAATGGGAAAGAGGTCGAGATCAAATTATAGCGGATATGGCCATCACCTCGGTGGCCATATCATCTATCGACCCGTTGGTCAACCAGTGTATGACTAACCCATCCTTTTCCATCTTCCGGAAATAGGTCATCTGTCTTTTGGCAAAGCGATGGATTTCCGTGTTGAGTCGGTCAAAAAATGTTTTATCGTCCAATTCGCCCAAGAGGTAACGGGTTACGTATTTATATTCCAATCCGTAATAGACCAGTCGCTCGGGCGGTATGCCTTTTTGCAATAGGTATTTTACCTCTTCGATGAGCCCTTGCCCGAGCCGCGCGCGAAGTCGTTCGGTGATGCGTTGCCGGCGGATATCTATCGGTGGGTTTATACCAAAAAGGAGGGCCGGAACGACAGGGTGATGGTGTTGGGGGAGCACATGGTACTGACACCACGTACAGATTTCCGTTGCGCGGATAAGCCGCTTCCTAGTGCTGGTATCGGCTTTGAAACCAAGCGGCATAGGTAGCTGCCGCAACCTGTCACGGAGCGCATCGGCATCCAACGCCTCCAGTTCACTGCGCAACACCATGTCTACGGGTACCCCGCTATAATCAAACCGCTGCAGCACCGACTGGATATACAATCCTGTGCCGCCACACAGAATAGGCTGTTTTCCCTGCTGCCTGATGCGGTCTAGGGCGTCGTAGAAATCGCTGCGGTATTGGCTTACGTGATAGGTTTCTCCAGCTTCCCGGATATCGATCAAGAAATAGGGAATATCACCGTAATCATCAAGGTCCTTCCCCGTACCGAGGTCCATGCCACGGTACACCTGCCGGGAATCGGCACTGATGATGGCGCCGTCGGTCCGCTTGGCTACCTCCACCGCCAACCGGGTTTTTCCGGAGGCGGTAGGGCCAAGAATGACGATAAGGTCAGACGTGGTCTTTACACCACGAACTTCGTCCACTTTTCGGAGGAATTGTTGCTTTCAACCACATTATCGATGAACGCCATCCCGCGCACACCTTCATCAACCTGTGGAAAATCCAACATCTCCGCAGTGGGCGTCTCGCCGTTGAGTTTAGCGGAAACGGTGAGCACGAAATTGCGGTAGATATTACCAAATGCCTCCAGTAACCCTTCCGGGTGTCCGGATGGTACGCGCGTATTGTGCATGGCAAAACTACTCAGCGTATAGGGTGCCGCATACGCATTGCCCGTGCGAATGTACTGCCGCGGTTGGTCGAGCATCTTCACGATGAGGTTATTGGGATCTTCCTGCGCCCAGTCGATTCCCCCTTTTTCACCATACACGCGAATACGTAGTGCGTTCTCCTCGCCTGCGGAAATCTGGGAAGCCACCAGCACGCCACGTGCGCCGTTGTTGAAACGCAGCAAGACGTTTCCATCGTCATCCAACATCCGTCCTTCGACTAGCGTAGACAAATCGGCACAGAGTTCGGTGATTGCCAAGCCCGTCACGTATTCGGCTAAGTGTGCCGCGTGGGTGCCGATATCGCCCATCGAGCCACTCTTTCCCGATTTTTTCGGGTCAGTACGCCAAGCAGCTTGGGCGTTACCTTCACGCTCGGAAAGACGGCTCAACCAGCCCTGCGGATATTCCACCACCACTTTCCTTATTTTGCCTAAGACACCTTCCTTGATCATCGCCTTGGCCTGTTTCACCATCGGGTATCCACTATAGGTATGGGTGAGGCACAACACGTTGCCGGTACGGTCAACGATTTCCTTGAGTTCCTTGGCTTCTTCGAGCGTAAAGGTCATCGGTTTCTCAATAACAACATTGAACCCATGTTCCAGGGCCAGCTTCGCCGGTTCAAAGTGCACGAAATTCGGGGTCACAATGGTCACAAAATCCATACGTTCACCCTCTGGGAGCTGGCTCTCCTTTTCAATCATCTCCTGAAAGGTGAGGTATACCCGGTTGTCGGGGATAAAAAGAGCCTTCCCGGATTCTCGCGCGATGTCGGGGTTGATGCTAAATGCACCGCACACCAGTTCCACCAAGCCGTCCATATTGGCGGCAATACGGTGTACCGCACCGATGAAGGCGTCTTTTCCTCCTCCTACCATGCCCATGCGAAGTTTTCTGTTCATCTGTTTTCTTGCGTTAAAAAGTTTAAAATCCGTCGAATATACTAAAAATATACTAGCTTGATACTCCCACTATTGTGTACAGCCACGTATCCTGCCGTGGGCCGCTCATCGGGGAGCATTGCTGCGACCTCCGAGGGTAACGTACGCTCGTAATACCGTTGCATCGTACGCATATCCACCCAGAATAGCTGCGGTGCGGTCTCGCCCACCTCCGTAAAACCCAGCTTGCGATAGCGACTGCCATCCGACCAATCCTTGTCGGCATACGTCATGATGTCGTCGGGGTTAAAATCACGCCGGAAACCATCAAGCAGCTTGCTGAAGCCGCCCACCACGTGCACTCCCTGCTTATGGCAAAAGCGGAGCAGCTCGTAAGAACGGTAATCGGTAGGCTTTTCGGCCATGCGCCGGCCGCCGCTGAATACCGCCACGGCTACCAGCTCGCCATCGTGGTATAGGCCATATCGGTACTTGCCCGGCAAGGCCACCTGTAAGTGATGTTCCTGCAGAAAAGATAGCGCAACGCGTTTTTCTACCCGTGCAACCACGGTATTCCGTGCGTAGACGCGTTGCGCATGTCCCATCAATGCGGCAATGCGATTGAGCAACAGCTGCGACCGCGTGGCCCAAAGGTCTTCATCGATATGGATACACCGGCCGATACAGGTCATCGGAACGCGTTTTTCAGCCTCAACTGCGTAATAAACGATACAAAGCCTTTCTTCGTCCGAATATAGCAAGCCTGCCTTTTCCGAAAGCATTTCCGCATGGAACGGCAACGTAAGCCGATTGGCTAACGCTGAGCGAAATGTATAGAAAGAGCCGTTCAAACCAAACATCAGATACCGGTAATAATTGACAAAATTCATAAAAAATACGAGAGGCACCTATTTTTTCCGCAAATTACCGATATTCGTCTACTATGAATAGAACCATTATGCTGCTTTGCATGTTTGTGGCTTGCATGTACACCAATACGGCGCTATACGCACAGCCCACAACCTACGCGCAGATAAACCAAACCGTTTTGTTAAACAACCAAGTTAATGTTATCCCGCTCCGCAACCTTGCCAAGCGGCAGACGGCGGTCATCACCCGTCTCGATGAAACCATGTCCATCGCTTTCGGTAACCAACTAAGCCGCTATGCGCCCGTCGATCGCTTTGTGATACCCATGCAACCGGATAGCTATTTGCAACTCGATGAAGACATCAAGTTCTACAATACCATTATCGCAGCGTTGACGGCCGAAGACCTTTCCGATCAACGGCTCTTGCAGTTTATCTATACACAAGCCGTGGGCAAACAAGTCATACTCGCCGTATTTGGCGACGGAACGAACCTTAAAGCACTGGATTTCCGCTATTTTCCGCTCCTGTGGAATCCCGAAAAAACCGCTGCCTCCGCCGTAGATGCGGCCATGTCGGTATTCGGTGGCCTTGCTTGTACGGCCAAGCTACCGAAATCATTCTCGCCACGATATACGGTGGGCGCGGGCTATACCACCGCTAAGACCCGGTTGGCCTATACGGATGCGTCTACACTCGGCATCGATCAGGCCCAACTGGAAACCGATATCGACCACATCATGGAAGAGGCTATCCGCGAGCGCGCCACCCCGGGCGGGGTGGTCATGGCGGTAAAAAGCGGCAAGGTAATCTTTGAGAAATCCTATGGATACCACACGTATGAAAAGGAAGAGCCCACCAAGGTTTCCGACATCTTCGATATGGCTTCCGTGACGAAGATTACGGCAACCACACCGACCATCATGCGCCTCACCGAGCGCGGTATTGTCGACCTCGACAGTACCATGGGCCATTACTTGCTGCAAGCACAGGGCACCAACAAAAACGGCACCGTGCTGCGCAGCGTGATGCTCCATGAGGCAGGGTTTATTCCCTTCATCCCGTTTTATGCCAATCTCAAGCCGGAAGATCTCAGCTCCGACTCGTCGGCCACCTATTCCGTGAAAGTTGCCGATGGCTGCTTTATCCGCACGGGGTTTTACGATGACGTCATGTGGCCCACCATGCTCCAATCGAAACTCAATCCCACGGGAAACTATGTATATAGCGACATCAGCATGTATGTGATGAAGGAAGTGGCCGAGCACCAAACGGGCACCCCTATCCAAGATTACATCCAGCACGAGTTTTATCGCCCCTTAGGTATGCAGACAGCCGGTTACCTTCCTCGGCAACGCTTCCCGAAGCAACGTATCGTACCGACCGAAGACGATACGACCTTCCGGAAAACGCTACTACAAGGGTATGTGCACGATGAGGGTGCGGCCATGGCCGGTGGCGTTGCGGGCCATGCCGGCCTCTTCGCCACAGCCAACGACATGGCCATCTATGGACAGCTGCTGCTCAACCGTGGCGAATACGGAGGCGATAGGTATTTTAAGCCGGAAACGGTGGACCTATTCTCGTCCAAGCAATCGAAAACCAGCCGACGGGGTTTAGGGTTCGACCGGGCCAACCCCGACACCAGCAAAGCATATCCCTCCAAACTAGCCTCACCCGCTACATTCGGCCACACGGGTTATACCGGCACCTGTATATGGATTGATCCCGAAGAACAACTGATTTATATCTTTCTGTCCAATCGGGTTCATCCGGTAAGGAGCACCAAACTGTATGAATTGAATGTGCGTAGCCGGATACAAGATACCTTCTACGAAGCCGTCCGCGCTAAATAGGTCCATTATGAATAAAACCATGCTATTCGTCGCCGCCATCCTCTTCACAGGCGAGCTATTCGCGCAGGATGCCCAACGTATCCACAACGATGCTCTTGTTATCGACACACACAACGACGTGCTCTATCAATCGGTCATGCGGGGTAAGGACATCGGGAAACGGATAACCTCGGGCCACACAGACATTCCCCGCATCAAAGAAGGGGGCATCGATGTGCAGGTTTTTGCCGTATGGTGCAGCGAGAAGTATGGCAAAGGCACCGCATTTGCATACGCCAATAAGCAGATCGATGGGCTGATGGAACTCATCCATAAATATCCGGGTGAAATCGCACTGGCCACCACCCCTGCCGGCATACGAACCATCACCGACCAAGGGAAAATCGCGGCGGTAATCGGTGTGGAAGGCGGCCACATGATTGAGGGCCGCATGGACTACCTCGATAGTCTCTTTGCCCGCGGCGCACGGTACCTCACCCTGACCTGGAACAACAGCACGGAGTGGGCAACTTCGGCCACAGATGAAACCCGTAACCCTAAAAAACTGAAGCATAAGGGGCTGACCGATTTCGGGCGCCAGGTCATCCATAGGATGAACGAACTGGGCATGATGGTCGACCTCTCGCACGTAGGCAGGCAAACGTTTTTCGACGCCATAGCGGCGACCACCAAACCGGTGATCGTATCGCATAGTAACGCTTACGCGCTGATGGCACATCCACGGAACCTGCAGGATGACCAAATCAAAGCGGTTGTCGAAAACGGCGGGGTCATCTGCCTTAATTTCTATTCGGGCTTCCTGGATCCCATGCATTACACGAAAATCAACCGGTTGTATGAAAAGTACGTGGCCACCAAGGATAGCGTGAAGCGTTCAAACGACGCCAAGTTCAGCCGCCTACCAGCCGCAGCGAAAGAAGAACTCCGTCCACCCCTCTCGTTATTGCTCGACCATATCGATTATATGGTTAAAACGGCAGGCATTGACCACGTGGGCATTGGCAGCGACTTCGACGGGATATCATCCACGCCAGTAGGGCTCGACGATTGCAGCGATTTCCCAAACCTCACCGCGGGCCTCCGGCAGCGGGGGTATACCGAAACCGATATCCGAAAAATCCTCGGCGAGAATGTACTCCGCGTGATAGCGGCCCAAGCGAATTAACCATGGCGAAAACAAAAACATCCTTCTTCTGCCAAAACTGCGGCTATGAATCGGCCAAATGGCTCGGCAAATGCCCTTCTTGCAACGAGTGGAACACGTTCGTGGAAGAAGTGGTAGCGCGCGCCAATGCTCGCACACCCGATTGGCGGACAGCCTCAGGCACGAAAAAGCCCGCGCGCAAGGCGGCCGTGATACATGAAATTGAGCATGTGGCCGAAAGCCGATTGGTGACCCCCGACCGCGAGTTGAACCGGGTACTGGGTGGCGGCATCGTGCGCGGATCGCTGGTGCTTATCGGTGGCGAACCGGGCATCGGCAAATCCACCTTGATGCTGCAACTCGCCCTTACTATGAAGGCAAAGACCTTATATGTCTCCGGCGAGGAGAGTGAGCAGCAGCTCAAAATGCGCGCGGAACGGATTTCGCAAGCCTCGCAGGCCAACTGCTATATCCTCACCGAAACCGCTACAACGAATATATTTGCACAGGTGGAATCCGTTGCACCCGACTTGGTCATTATCGATTCCATCCAAACGCTGCATTCCGCACAGGTCGACTCCGCCCCTGGGAGCGTATCGCAGGTACGCGAATGTACGGCCGAACTGCTCCGCTTTGCCAAAGAAACCGACATCCCCGTATTCATCGTCGGCCACATCACCAAAGACGGCAGCATCGCCGGGCCAAAGGTACTGGAGCACATGGTCGATACGGTGTTACAGTTTGAAGGCGATCGCCACCACGCCTACCGCATCTTGCGGGCAGTTAAAAACCGGTTCGGATCGGCCTCCGAGCTGGGTATATACGAGATGCAAGGCTCCGGGTTGCGCGAAGTGAGCAACCCTTCGGAAATCCTGTTATCGCAACGTGAAGATGGCACTAGTGGCACCGCCATTGCCGTTTTGCTGGAAGGAATGCGGCCCATGTTGATCGAGGTGCAGGCATTGGTGAGCAACTCGGCCTACGGCACGCCCCAGCGCTCGTCTACCGGATTCGATACCAAACGGATGAACATGCTGCTCGCTGTGCTCGAAAAACGCTTCGGTTTCCGCCTCAGCGCCCAGGATGTCTTCCTCAACATCGCCGGCGGCCTACGGGTGGAAGATCCGGCCATCGATCTGGCGGTCGTCGTGGCCATTATTTCTTCCCAACAGGACATGGCCGTATCGGCTACAGTAGCTTTCGCCGGCGAAGTGGGCCTCTCGGGCGAGATACGTGCCGTGAACCGTATCGAGCAGCGGATAGCCGAAGCAGAAAAGCTCGGCTTCGAGGCCATTTTCCTGTCCAAGTACAATACCAAGGGATTGGAACGCAGCAATTATCAAATCGATATCAAGCCGGTTGCCCGCGTGGAAGAAGTATTCCAAGCGATATTCGGGTGATGGGGTCAGATCAGCTTCTGATGGGTCTTCCACCACAAGTCGGGCATTTCGCCCGAAACGGCCATTTGATAGTCTTCGTAACGGCAAGGAACCAAGTGGTACCGCTCGTTCACTGATTTCGTACCCGAATAGGGCACCTGCATCCACCACCGATCGGATTTTTTACTTTTCACAAAAACCAATTCATACGCCTCATTATGTACGCTTGTGCGGTAGGTAATGTAAGCCGACTTGGGCACCAGCGGGGCATCATTTTTCCGGTTGTAGAACCCATCGATAAAGTACCATATCATCTGGGCCAGAAGCATAGCTGTCTGCCCGCGGCTATCGAGCGCCGGATTGTACTCGTAAAAGCCGATCGACGTGAGCTTATCGCTCATCCCGGCGTAGCGGCAAATCTGGCATGCTTCATCGCCAAACAGCCCGTTGACGGAGGCATGGGCACTCCCCGGTGCATCCGATTGCCGGATCGCAGCCATATCGAAGCTGAGCATGTCGGCCGACCGGATAACGGGTTCCACCTGATCCACCTGACCAGCCATCAAGCCCAAGCGCACCGCATTGAAATACAGCTTATCATACATCGCGATGGACTCTTTACTGACGAAATAGGTCTGGTAAGCGAGGTTATTCAGGTTAAACAGGTAATCGGGCTCATGCAGGATGATATGGTTGATGTACGTTTGTGCATTCAACGGAGCACTTTCCGTTTGGTCTTGATCGATGTCAAACCGCGCATCGATGATGGAGACGTCCACGCGTTGTTCGAGGCTCTCGTACGCCAAGTACTGTGCATATGTAATGTCCTGCCCGCCACCGATGATGACTGGTACGATACCCGCCTTGATGAGTTCCGCACATACCGTTTTCACCGCAGCGTAGGTATCGGTTACGGTCTCTCCCGCTCGGATGTTACCGAGGTCGGCCAACCGCAGCTTGTATTCGCCCTGGTAAAGCCCATACAGGTTGCGTCTCACCGCACCCGCCCCTTCAGCACAACCCAGGTTGCCCACGGCCATCCGGTCGTCCAGCACCCCGAACAATGCCAAATCGGGCTTCTCCTCCTCCAGATCCGGGAAATCACGGTCAAATAGGCGAACCGTCGCCCCAATTTGTGATCGGAAGAACCCGCCGTTGGGTGTGAGATCCTGGTGGGAAACAGATGAAAAGAAAACCGATAAGGACATGATAGTTGTATGTTGTTTGGCAAACTTAGATAAATTTGCCCATAAAAAGCAAATTTTTCGTTCTCTCCGCTGCCATAAGAAAGTGTTTTAATAGCGGAAATATCCATTTATTACCTTACTTTTGAAAGCATTATTATCAAACTATGCTGCGACGGTGGTTTTAGTAACAGGAGGAACAGGTTTTCTTGGTTCGATACTCATCAAACGGTTACTCGCTTCAGGGATGGCGGTACGCGCTGCCAAACGGGAAACATCAGTTATCCCACAAGAACTCGTTGACTTGCCCGCACTGGAATGGGTAAATGCGGATATCAATGACTTCTTCGCGCTGGGTGATGCGTTCATCGGTATATCGAAGGTTTATCATTGCGCCGGCATGATTTCGTATCATGCTGCCGATCGGCAACGGCTGACGACGGTGAACGTGGCCGGTACGGCCAACGTGGTCAACCTGGCGCTACAACACCGCACGCGGTTATTGCATGTCAGTTCCATCGCTGCGATCGGTCAGCCAAGGCATAACGGTGAAGCAACGGAAGATGACCTATGGGAGTATACGCCCGGTCAACCTGGGTATGCGGCTTCTAAGTACGAGGGCGAAATGGAAGTATGGCGGGGAGTTGCCGAAGGGCTGGATGCCGTTATCGTCAATCCGGCCCTTATTATCGGACCTTCAGCCCGGGCTGAAGGCGGTGATACCAGCGGCTCGATCTTCGCAATGGTCCACAAAGGGCTCCATTTCTATACCGACGGGTCTGTCGGCCTCATCGATGTGGAAGACACCGCCAAAGCGATGGTATTGCTCATGGACAATCCTACCATCACGGGGCAACGTTTCCTCTTGAGCAATGCTAACATGACGTACCGTGAACTTCTGGCCCGCTGCAGCAACCTCTTGGGCAGACCTGCCCCGAAATACCGGGCCACACCATGGATGCTCAGCATGGCCTGGCGGGCAGCTAGCGTGCTTGCATGGTTTACCCGTAAGCGCCCATTGATCACACGCGAGACTGCTAATTCGGCACGCAACCGGTTGCGATTTTCAAATCGCAAGGTTGTCGCTGTCACCGGCATCGCGTTCAAACCCATTGATCATACATTAAACGAAATTTGTAAAACACTGAAATAACAACATCCATTGGAGAATTATTACATCATTGATTTTGACAGTACCTTCACCCAAGTGGAGGCCTTAGACGAACTGGCCCGTATCTCACTGGCCGACCACCCCGCCAAGGAGCTGGTGTATGAAGAGATCGATCGCCTCACCAACCTATCCATGAACGGCCAGCTATCGTTCCGCGAGAGCCTCGCCGCCCGCGTTAAGCTATTGGAAGCCAATCGCGAACACCTCGCCAAGCTCATCTGGATATTGAAAAAGAAAGTGTCTCGGTCCTTCTCGCGCAACAAAGAGTTCTTCAAGAAGAATGCAGACAGTGTATTGATTGTTTCCGGCGGATTCAAGGAGTTCATCTTCCCCGTCGTCATCCCCTACCATATCAAAAAAGAAAACGTATATGCCAACACATTTACGTTCGACGAAGCGGGCAACATCACCGGATACGATGAAGGAAACCCCTTATCGGAAGAAGGGGGCAAAGTGAAACTCCTGAAGCAATTGCAACTACCGGGCAAGATCTTTGGCATCGGCGATGGTTATTCCGATTTCCAATTGAAGGAGTCGGGGCTTATCGAGCGCTTCTTCGCCTTTACCGAGAATATCGAGCGTAAAAGCGTGTCGGAGAAAGCAGACCACGTAACACCCAGCTTTGACGAGTTCCTGTACGTGAACGACCTCCCGCGTGCCATATCGTATCCCAAAAACCGTATTCTATGTCTCATTGTGGGCGACGTCCCGGAGATCGCTGCCCATATCCTGAAACGAGATGGATTTTCCATCCGCACCAAGCAGACATTTGAAGAGAAATACGTTAAAGACGTGGGGATGCTGCTATTGGGCAAGGATATCAGGCTAGCGGATGAACAATTGGCCAGGGCCGACAAGCTCAAGGTCATTGGCTACCTTGGCGACAGCAAGCACCGTGTAAACCGCGATATCTGCAGCGAAAAGGGGATCGTCCTTTTCGACGATAAAAAAGACAAGAAACGCAATGGCGAATTCATTCCGCGCCGGATGGCTGAGTTCATCAATAAGGGCGATACGTACCTTAGCAGGAACTTCCCAAGCCTCCCGTTGCCCAAAATGGATAAAGCCCACCGGTTACTGCATATCCATCGCAATGTTCCGGGTGTGATGGCACAGATCAATAAGGTCTTTGCCGAAAACAGCATCAACATCGTTGCCCAGTTCCTGGTAACGAAGGGCGATATCGGATATGCCGTGACCGACGTGGATACGCAGTACGATAAGCAACTGCTCCGACAACTGCGGCAAATTGATAATACGGTTAAATTTAGGGTACTGTATTAAACGTCCATATCCGGGTGGGTGTCACACATAGGTCCATCGCCACGTCATGCGAGGAAATGTCGCTGATGGATTTCACCCCTTCGAATAACGACAATCCGATTTTCTGAGCCGCTGGACGGCATTCGGCGAGGAACCGGTCGTAGAACCCTTTGCCATAACCAATACGGTGTCCCTGTTGGTCAAAAACCAGCAGCGGCAAAAATACGGCATCGATTTCATGCGGTCGCACAGCTGTTCCTGTGACTGGTTCAGGTATCCCCCAATGGTTGGGTACTAGCGCTGTATTCGCATCCCAAACGAAGTGTTTCATTTCGCGAGTCCCCGGCTCAGTTTTTGGAAGCACAATCCGCATATTGGGGTAGCGTTGCCTCAACCGACCTGTAATCGCGTAGGTATCGGGTTCGTTGTTACCGGTGATGGGTAGGAAGAGGTGTACCGTCCGCAAATGCTCCAGGTCCAGCACTTCCGCTTGCAGAATCAGTCCGTCATTCAATCGCTGAAACTCCTCGGGCGAAAGCCCCATCCGCTTTTCACGATATCGTTTGCGCAGTGCCTGTTTTGTAGATGGGTCCATTTGGCGCAGCGCCTGAAACTATTTCACGCGCTCCACGTAAGCGCCGGAGCGTGTATCTACTTTTACTTTATCCCCTTGGTTGACAAAAAGCGGCACCTTGATCTCAACACCTGTTTCTACGGTTGCACTTTTTAATGCATTGTTTGAGGTGTCCCCTTTTACCGCCGGCTCGGTATACGTCACTTCCAACTCTACCGTTGTCGGTGCCTGCGCCATAATCGGTTCCTCACTCTCCATTGACACCAGCACCTGCATGCCTTCTTTCAGGAAACGGGCAGTATCGCCGAAAAGCTCCTTGGGTATATTGAATTGTTCGAACGAGGTGTTATCCATCACCACAAAGGTATCGCCGTCCTCATATAGGTATTGATAGTCGCTGGTTTCCACGCGCGCAATCTCCACTTCCTCATCGGTGCGGAAACGGTATTCGACGAGTTTTCCTGTTTTAACATTTCGCATTTTGGCTTGGTAGAACGCCCGCAAGTTGCCGGGGGTCCGATGGATGTATTCCTCCACGGATACCAATTCGCCATTGAAGCGTAAAATATTACCACTTTTTACATCTGAAGCCTTAGCCATAATCTATCGTATAATATGGTGCAAACTTAGATAAAGTTGCTTGAAAACGCAACTTTATCGTTCTCTCCGCTGCCATTAAAAAGTAGCATTATAGCGGAAATATAAAAAAAGTTTACACTTCCATCAGGAACTCGGTTAGGTTCTTATCCTGCGTCAGGCTCAGTTTCTTCCGCAGCCGGTACCGCCTGATCTCTACGCCACGGGTAGTGATATTGAGCAGCGATGCGATTTCTTTACTGCTCATGTTCATGCGCAGGTAGGCACAAAGCTTCATGTCATTGGGTACCAACTCCGGATAGTTGGCCTTCAGCTTTTTGAAAAAATTCTCGTGGGCCTCATTGAAACTCTTTTCAAATACGTGCCAGTCGCGCTCGTCGCTGCGTGCGTCTTCAATGATCTTATTGATTTTACGGAGCTGCTCGTTCGATAACTTACGGCCTTCACTGTCGTGCAGCTGCAAGAGCTCGTCGTGCACATTGTTCAGCAGTTCGTTCTTGTAAACGATACTCATTGTCGTATTGGCCAGCTCACGGCTCTTGCTGGCCAGTTCCCGTTCCAACTGTTCATTCTTCAACTTCACGAGGCGTTGCTCGCTTTCCTCGGCCTCCTTTGCTAGCAGATCACGCTGTTTCTGTGCCATATTGGCCTGTATAAGCTCCCGGTGTTTTCGTATTTTACGCCGGTACCACCCTCGGCCGGCAATCAGTACGGTAATTAAAACCAGCGCATACACCACCCACGCGGGCCATGAGAGCCACCATGGCGAGTTAATTGAGAACCGCAGGTCGGCGATATCCGATACCGTTCCATCGGCAGTCCTAGCGCGCACCTTAAACCTATAATCTCCCTGTTTCAGGTTGGTAAACTCTTTCTGGGCTGCCTCACTCCATTCCGACCAGGTGCGGGAATAACCCTCAAGATAAAATTGGTATTTCATCGGTACAGCACTATACCACGGCAAAGCATAGCTGATGCGGATATTGTTATGGCGGTAGGGAATTTCCGGATGGGTACCAACGGTATATCCCCTGTCCGAAAGGCTGTCGGTGATGTTACTCATGGCACGAATTAGCGGAGAAGGTAGTCCCTTTTTTGGGGTCGTTGCGGTATCAGCGGCCTGGTAAATGGCAAAACCGTCATCTAAACCAATGAGGTACAGGTCGTCGCGCACACGGTTAATGCTTTCATAGAACTTCATCATCCGCCCATTGAGGGTGGCAAACCTGGTGGAATCTACCCGAATTCCCCCTTTCGGGCCAAAATAGACCAACGCAATGCGCGCACGGTTGATAAACCAATAGCGATCACCATCAGCATGGATGACCCGATTGGAAAAAGCAAACGATCCGAGCTGGCCGTTCAGCTGGTGGTACGGATAAAACTTATCGGTAATTTCATCATGCCGAAAAAAGCCACTGTCGGTAGCAAATATGGGGCTTCCCGATAGTGCCATTACATTCACAAACGTACTTGGAGGAAGGCCACTGGTGGTATCGTACGCGTGTACATCGTTAACCTTCGTTAACGCCGCATCGAGATCGAGGTAGCGCAATCCTTTGTAGCCACTTGCCCATATCCCCGTGTTGGATACCGGAACAATAAACTGGGTGGGGTCGTTATATCCGCTTACACGGTTCGAAAACTGCCATCCGTGTGCGGTTCGTTCAAAAACTGCCAAGCCAGTATACGTTCCCTGCAGCAGTGTGTTCGGTCGCCCTGCAGCCCGCTTGAGCATCCATCCGCCCGTAATTGGCGAGAGTTTCACGAGTCGATCGCCCGAGACTTTAAATGTGCCGTCGTTATGACCGCATAACAGTTCACCATCTGCCACAGTGAGATCCCACACTTGCCCTTGCGAACCGGTTACCAATGAAAAGGAAAAGGGGTGATACCCTTCACCGTCTGCCCAGGGACTATAAAATAAGCCTTGGTTGGTACCGAGGTAGATGTTTCCCTCGAAAATGCGCGCCGCATATACCGTACCGATACTACCGGTATTGTCGGCGTAATAATATAACGGCGCATTGATCTCAATCCGGTCTATTCCGTTATCGAGACCCACCCAGATGTTCCGCTGGTGGTCCAAGTGCATACCGAGAACCGTATTGTTTTGCAAGCCGTTGCCTTTGTGGAGATGCTGTACGATATGGCCGGCCTCATCTATTATGACCACGCCCTGCAGGATGGTACCGAACGCGTAATATTGGTCCAACACCTTCAGCCCATTATTGAGTTGGGCGGCTTTCAGCATGTCGTCTGCCGCATTGTCCCATTTATGGATAGTAGATGTGCTATCCATGCGATACAGCCCTGATTTAGCCGTGCCGATCAATATATCATCCGCTCCAAACGGCAGCATGGTCAGGACGTTCGCATCTTTTAACACCTCCTTATCTTTGATCGGCACCAGTTTATCGCCGGTCAGCTCGTGCAGGCCCGAAGGGATCAACTCGACAAAGATGCGGTCGCGCACTTGATGGAGGAAAAGAAAGGGCTGGCCACCACCCCGTACCGGATGGAGGCTGTTGTCTTCATAGATGTAAATGGTAGAAAACGTCTGGAAGAGCACGCGATCGCCATCCACGATAATCTTCCACACCTCATCGGCCACCCGCTGCTCTTTGTCGAGCAATTGGCTGATCGATTGATAACGCATTTGTTCGTAACCCTCGTCTTCCCAATAACCGAACTCACCCAGACCACCGGTGTAGATGCGGCCCCCTTCATCTACAGCCACACTACGTACCGTGCTTTTATTTGGCAGTGGATGCAGTGTCCAGTATTGGCCATCGAATACCAATAGCCCATCGGCATTTGCCACATACATGATCCCATTGTTGCCTACGGCTACCGCCCAGTTCTGGTTGCCTGCTTTGTAATCCGATTTCGTATACTGCTGCACCAGGGGAGAACCGATACGCTGGATTTCCTGTGCATCGCTAATGGTAGCCATCGCAATACAAGCAAGGGTAAAAATAGCCGCTATTATCGGTCTGACCATGTTTTCCGACGTCTTATTTATTGACAAAAATAAGGATTTCGAAATTGACAAAAAAGCAGCGGGGAACGTAGGCCGACAACTGAGGAACTTCCCTTAACGGTTTATTAAATACAAAGGTTTTTATAGGTATATAATAGGGTTCTTATAGGGGTTTCGTAGGGGAAAACTCCTTTAATATCCTAATTATATATTAATGATATCCTTTTAATATCATTAGGAAATGACAGGCAATTGATGTGCGGTCTTTACGAAAGTAAAAAACCGCCCCCGATTCGCATCGGGGACGGTGAACCACAAATTTATATGCCCAAACACACTAAGGCATACTGATACGGCTTTTCTCCTCACTCTGGGTCTCCCGGCGGGCGCCGTTCTTGAGGGTCCCAAAGTTGACGGTTAGGGTAAGCCGCGCAACCCTTGTTTCGTTTTTCTGATTGATGATGGCATGCAGTCCGCCAAATCGCGTCCGCACATTCTGAATGCGGGTATCGAAGATATCGCTGACCGAAAATTTCAGGTTTACTTTCTTATCGTAAAATGATTTATTCAGGCCGGCATCGACAGACCATTGTGCGCCTATGCGGTACACGCTGTAAATCAGCGATGAACGGTAATTTGCGGAAGCCTCCGCTGTGAATGTTGGCCATATCGTAAAGGTATGGTTGCTGCGCAACTGCCATGCAAACTGCCCTTGGTGAAGATGCTGGCCATTAAGCAGCCCATCGAAAGCCATATAAAAGGCGTTCACGTTGGTGTTGGTATTCCACCATTTTGCCACCTTTACCGGCGCATTTACGTTGGCATACCAAATATCTTGCTTAGCGAGGTTATCCCGAGATACCCACGTTTGCTTCGTTTCATCATTTTGGTTCATCGATTCGGCAATGACGTCATTCGTTCGGCTATAGCCGGCACTTAGGTTAAAACGCTGTAATAGGGTGTACGATAGGTCGAACGCATGGGTATACTCCGGCCGCAGGTACGGATTACCCCGTTCGAAGGTATACTGGTCGAGGAAATACTCGAACGGATTAAGATTGCCATAGTTCGGCCTGTTGATGCGTTTGCTGTACGAAAGGCCCAGCTGATGGTTGTCCGAAAGGTTGTAATTCACGAACACACTGGGGAAAAAATCGATATAGTCGCGTTTGATGCGGTTGGCCAGCGTAATGGAATTACCATCCGAAACGGTGTACTCGCTACGGACCCCCGCTTGGAAACCCCATTTACCCACTTGCTTATGGTAGTTGATGTATGCGGCGGCCACCTGCTCTTCGTATACAAAGTGGTTGGTCCGGTTCTCTGCATTCTGCCACACGCCGTCCACCTGGTTCTCAAAGCGCATGTCGTTGTCGGAGGCCACGTTGCTGTACTTCACGCCCGCCTCCAGCTTATTGTCCTTGCCGAACGGGTGGGTATAATCCACCTTGGCCACGCGGATATCGATAATGGTGGGCATGTCACTGCGCGACAGCAGCGGCTCGTCTTTCATATCGCCCGAGGGCAGGAAGAGCGTATTGTTGTAGTTGGCTTTGTTGTGATTCGAAAAACGGGAGATGTCGACATCGGCGACCAATTTACGGCCATTGGTATCGATGGTGAACTGGTTGTTCACGTTCACCGCCAAGCTGGTGTAACTGCCATCGAAAATGGACGAGGTGGTGAGCGTCGAGTCGGGCGACAGGATGGTTCGGCCAATGAGGGTATGGCTCGAATTGTCGTTGTCGTTGCCACTGGCATAGCCATTGAGCGACAGGCCGATCACGTTGCGGTCGGAGGTTTGGTAATCCACACCCGCGCGGTAGGAGTGGCTCGAATTATGCCGTATAAAATCGGTATATTGCTGGAAATCGGTGTTTGCTCCGCCCGGTAATGAAATCGAGCGGAAAATATCAAACTCATTTCCTCCCCTGTTGTTCATGTAGCTATACGTGCCGTATACATTCACGGGGCCTTGTTTATGGTTCAGGTTTAGCGATGAGTTGGCCTTGTGGCCAAACCCGTAGCCGGCGCCAAGTGTCAACGAACCATTGGTGCCCGCCAAGCGATTCTTCTTCAGCACGATATTGATCATTCCGGCGGTCCCTGAAGCATCGTATTTGGAAGAGGGGTTGGTAATCAACTCGATGGATTTGATCGTGTTGCCATCCGTGTTCCGTAAGAAGTTGGCCAACTGTTCCGCCGAGAGATGGATTTGCCGGCCATCGATCATCACCGTGACACCCTGCTTGCCCATGAGGCTGATGTTATCATCTTTGTCTACCGTTACGCCAGGCGAGCGCTCGAGGATATCCATGGCTGTATTGCCCGCGGCCAGGGTGGAGTTCTCCACATTCACGACGAGCATATCGGCCCGCCGTTCTACCAATGGCCGCTGGGGGGCGGCTACGGTTACCTCATCCAGCACCGTGTTGCCGTGGCTTAGCACCAGGGTGCCGACATCCTTGCTACCCGTTGCCGATGTAACGGCAATCGGTGCGCTTGCCCCGTCGTCATAGCCCACGAGCACGGCGGTAACGCGGTAGGCGCCCTGTGCAAGACCCGTAAACGTGAAACCACCCTGCTTGTCGGGGAAAACGGTACGCACAACCGCTGAGTCTTTCGCGTTCAGCAGATGCACGGTAGCCAGATCGAGTGGTTGCGATTGTTCATCAACCACCCGCCCGGTAAGGCTCGCTTGCTGGGCATAGGCTCCAGCACCGAAGCAAACGAAGAGTGCGGTTATTCCCATATAAAGTTGTTTCATCGTTATTACCGTTTTGGCATACTACACCCCTGTCAAAAAGCCAACATCTTTCTAACCTACTGTAAATCTGGTGTGTTATGTGTTATTTGTTTTGCTTTATCAGACAAGTATTGCCGCTGTGTCTCGTTTCGCGGCCTAACATGCCCCGCGTTTTCTTAATTGCGAACCCAAGTACTGTTGGTATGACGCATGGACGTATCGAAAAGTTGCACCGTTACCGAAATTATTTTAAAATCGCCACGCTGTCCACACGAACGGTATCGATTATTACGGGTGTTTCTTCCGGAGGTGGCGGTGCAATGGCACATTTTAAGCCGGATGCCGTCATCACCCACTCGGTTTTATCGGGCCGATCCGAATACTCGTAATTTTCTTCGCATTGATTGAAGGGCAAGTCCCAAATATGGCGCTGCAGGTCCCTGTCGACAATCAGCCGCGCACCAACCGGAATGTTCAGCTTCAGGTACAACTGCTGGTCACGCATCAGGTCATCATCAGCGATGCGGAAGTGACTGCCGAATACGAGTGTATCGCCCTGTTGCTGGAAGTCGTAATCGATTTTCCCGGCACGCTCGGCTGCCCGTTCATAGGTAGCTCCATGTGCCGAATACTCGTAGGTGAGCGAAGGTGCCTGAAGGGAATCTACCTTTACAACGCGCATATACATCCGGCTTTGGCCTTCAAGGATATTCCGGTTGCGGATGACGGCCCTCTGGCGGATACTCGATATCCGGTCGAGCGAATCTCGCTGGAGACGGATGACCGTCATATCGTTTCTGGTGAGCCGATACGCGGGGTGTTGTTCCAGTGGCCGTTCTTCTACCACGGTACTTTCCTCGCGGAAATCATTGATCGTACGCGTGCCATATACGGTGGTGAAACCCACAGCGATCAGCCATACGATCAATAGCGCAAACCCGGTGTACTGTCCCATGGCACTCCGGTTAAACAAAATGCGAACAATGAGCGCCACTAAGGCAATGAACGGGATAACGGCTACCACTAAGGCACTGATCAGCATCGGTGTACGAAGGTCTGGTTCAATCACATTGAGGGGAAACATGGCCATATCGGCATCTTCACCGAAGAAGCCAAAGCTAGCGACGATGGCAACTACCAACACGATCAGGCCGCCACACAACCCCATAATCACGAGCACGCCGAGAATTTTCACGAAAACCACGAATGCGCGTACCAAGAAGTTTCCAGCCGAGTTGAGTCCGCGCTTAATACCCGCCTCGGCTCCGGTAAAATTTGAGCGGAGGCCCTCCATCTCCTCCTGAAAACTACGCTTGAAATTCTGCAGATTGGGTGCTTCGCCACGCATGGCCATCCGGTCGGCGCGCGTGCGGGCCATCGGCATCACGATCCAGAGGATGATGTAGAGCAAGAAACCCATTCCCCCAAAGATGAACAGCAGCACCAGGATCAGTCTGACCCACCGCGCCTCGATGGCAAAGTAACGCCCCAGTCCGCTACAAACCCCTCCGAACACCTTGTCGTCCGGATCGCGCATCAGTTTGCGCTCCCCACTGTGCGACGCGAAATCGTATCCTTCGTCCGCCGCGTAGTCCGGGCCCGCTTCCTGCTCTTCAGTCTCAAAGTCGCTCACCCGCCCCATTTGGGCGATGACGTCATTGACATCCTGCATGGTTACGACCTCCTTTTTGCCCTGCACAATACGATCGTTAAACATCTCCGCAATGCGGTTTTCAATGTCGCCCACGATCTCATGGCTATCCGCTGTGTTCCCGAAGTGCTTTTTCACTTCAATCATATAGGAACGCAACACGTCATAAGCATCCTCTTCAATGTGAAAAACGATGCCATTTATGTTAATGATGATGGTCCTGTTCATTTTCTTGTGGTTTTTATTTTCTATTGTCTGATGTCTAATGTTTATCGTCTATTGTCTGAGCTGCGTCGTCGTCTGCCCCTCGTTCAACACGCCCGGCCGTCGATGTCTGTACGGCAAACACCAGCTCTCCCCAAGTGGTATCCAATTTATGGAGCACCTCGGTTCCCGCCGGCGTAATCTGGTAGTATTTACGCGGTGGGCCCGACGTGGATTCTTTCCAAACATAGCTGAGCAGCCCATTATTTTTCAACCGGGTAAGCAAAGGATATAAGGTACCCTCTACCACCAGCAGCCGGGCCTTCTTGAGCTCGCCAATGATGTCTGAGGCGTATATTTCGCCCTGCGAGATCATCGAAAGGATACAGTATTCGAGTATCCCCTTCCTCATTTGGGTTTGCGTATTATCTACTATCATAATACAAAGATATATGTTTTAGTTTGTACTATGCAATACATAGTAGTATGTATTAATACAACATACTGATAATCAGATATAAAAATTCAATCAGCTGCAAAACTCAAGAAATCATTCACTTTTCCACCAAAAAGCCACTACAAACCGGGGTGTGAACCCTGTCCGTAGTGGCTTTGCTGTTCGGTCAATCGGACGTTATCAGTAACCCGGGTTTTGCGTTAAATTCGGGTTAACCGCTATTTGCTGGCTCGGTATGGGGTATACCAGCGTATGTGGCCCGGCATCGGCGGGTTTCTCCTGCCAGGGTTCCAAAAACTTGCCGAACCGGATCAGGTCCTGCCGTCTCCAGCCCTCCCAGTACAGCTCACGGCCCCGCTCATCGAGGAGGTTGTCAAGCGTCAGCCCAGCAAGCGGCTCCACGTTCCGGTTTTCGCGGATGCCGTTCACCAGTGCTATTGCATCGGCCTCTGAACCGCTACCGCCCCTTAGGATAGCCTCGGCCTGCATCAGTAACACATCGGCATACCGGAATACCACCCAGTCGTTATTCCGTTGCCCGGAAGGCACCCCATAGTCAAACGCATATTTCATCACCCGGATGCCGGCGGTTTCCAATGTGCTTCCTGATGTCCTGAGTGTTACATCGGGCGTGAAAACCAAGGGTTGGGACGACGGGTTCCTTGCCATCAGCGGTTCATCGGTTTCGAGGTCATACTGCTGACCAACGAGAAAACCCACGTTGCGGCGGTTGCCGGGGTTGTCCATGGTATCCGCAGGGTAGTCGTAGGCCATACCCAGCCGTTCATCCCCTTCGTCAAATAGGTCATAGAAATCCGATAGGGTGCACCAGCCGTTCCACCCACCCGGCGTCATGTTATAGTGGGCGATGGTATTCCACGGGCGGTCCACGCTTCCGCCCCGCACACCGAATTCGTTATACAGTGTGAAGATATTCTCCGTGGAAACCACATCGTTGTTCGGCGCAAAATTATCGAAGTATTTTCCCGGGGCCGAAATCGAATATTCACCGCTCGCGGTGATGTCATTGGCCAGGGTGATCACCTGGTTCATATCGGCTGCATCAAACGTGGGGCTTTCGCGGTTGAGGAACGTGCCCTTGTTGAGGTACAGTTTCATGAGGAGCGTCCGTGCAGCATTTTTGTTGGCCAGATACGCTTCGCCCCCACTGGGCAATTCGTTCATGATCTCATTGAGTTCGTTGGCGATAAAATCAATGGCTTCTTGGGTCTGCAGGGTTATGGGGGGCACCTTAAAGTCTTCCAACTCTTCGCGATAGGGTACCATACCCCACAGGCTCAATACGTCATACATGCTTAATGCGCGAATGAACCGGGCCTCAGCCGCCTGTTGTGCGGTGGGGTCGCTACGCAGCACATTCGATGCTTGGAACTGTGCGCCAAGCAGGCTCACGAATGTACTGTTCATAAACGAATTGTCCTGATTCCACGTATGTTGGTGGATCGCCCTATAAACCCCGTTATCGTCCCAGTCGCCACCACGGGTTGGAGCCATGGCCGCATCGGTCGAAATTTCTTCCAGCACCCACCGCTGATCCTGGTGGTACGGCGTATACAAGGCGGTGTACGCGCTGGTCAGTAGATCGGATGTATTCACGTTCGACACCCCTTGTTCCAACTCACTTTTAAGCTGTTCGTTCAGATCCGTACAGGAAAAAGAGAAACCTACAACAGCTAATACAATTACACGATATATTTTTAATGTCTTCATGGTTCCAATAGTTACAGTGAAAAATTAAGGCCGAGGAGGAACGTCCTCGCCGGTGGATACGGAAGGTATTCGATACCGAGCGATGGAATGTCGTTTGCCGCACCGTCAGTGTTTACCTCCGGATCAAACCCCGTATAACCCGTAAAGACGAACAGATTCTGGCCGGTGAGCGAAATGTTCACATTCCGTATCCCGCCCAGATTACCGACATTGTAGCTTAAGGTCATGTTAGACAATTTCAGGAAATCACCTTTCTCCAGATACCGGGTTGAGGGCGCAGCCGAGTTGGATGTGGATTCACCGGCCTGCTGGTCGAAGAACGACTTGCCGATATTGCGATTCGACAGGTTATTCACACCCAATACCGTCGCCATCGTGTTGTTGAACAGGTAATGGCCAAATGCACCGTGCATGTTCAATGTGGCGGTAAACCGTTTATAGCTCACATCGGTCGATATACCCAGCAAGGATGTCGGGTTCGGGCTACCCATGTAAAACTTATTCAATGCGGGGTCTACCGCCGTACTAACGTCGCCATCAAGGGCACGGTACATGCTCATGCCCGTCGTGGGGTCTATTCCCTCAAATTGGGCCAAATACCACACGTTAAGCGGCTGGTTGCTCACCATACGCTGCCCCAATACACCCGAGAAGCCTTGTCCGCGGAGCGCTGCGGTTTCATAATACCCCAGCAAACCGCTCACCTTGTTCTGCAAGAAGGTCGCGTTGGCTTCCACGTTCCAATTCCAGCTGTCGTTCTGAATCACGCTTCCCGCCAGTGCCAGCTCTACCCCCTCATTTACGATCTCACCATCGAGGTTTACCCATATCCGGCCGCTTGGCGCGGGTTGGGCAAGCGTTTGTTCAAACAACGCGTCGGTGGTGGTCTTTTTAAAGTAGTCGATCGATCCCGAAAGCCGTTGGTTAAACAGGCCGAAGTCAATACCGGCATTAAAGGTCTCGGAGCTTTCCCATCGGAGGTTCGGATTGCCGAAATTTTCCTGTCTAATACTTTGGGCTCCAAACACGTACCGGTCTTTCGACGCCCCTGATGGAAACTCTTGGTTGCCGGTCTGCCCCCAGCCCAACCGTACTTTCAGGTTGCTGATGTGCTCATTGTCTTGCATAAATGCCTCGTTGGATACGTTCCACGCAAACGCCAGCGAGGGGAAATTCGCATATTTGTTATTCTCGCCAAACTTGGTGGACCCATCGCGACGGATGGTCCCGGTGAACAAGTAGCGGTCGTCATAATTGAAGGCTGCCCGAGCAAAGAACGACTGCAATTCGTTGGTCGGGTACCGATAAGAATTGATGGACCTGTTGCTGGCTATGGCATAATCGAGGTAGTCGTAATAGTCCAAATCGCCCAATTCGGAGAAGCCCGTTCCGCTTTGCGAATTCCATCGTGTGTCGAAGCTGAGGTATTCGTAGCCCGCTACTGCATTCAAGTTAAGCAGTGGGGTAATATCCTTGTTGAACGACAGCGTATGCGTCAGCTGGTGGTTGGTTTCGAAATCGTTGCCGATAAACGCACCGCCATTATTGACGTTGTCGGGATTGATCATCCCCGCAATAAACCGGCCCGTGCGTCGGCCCGTTTACCGGGTGTAGCTGTACAACAACTTATACTCCAGCTCATCGGTTATTTTATAAGAAGGTGCGAAGCTCGCTAAAACAGTATTGACCACCGAAATATCTTTGTACGCCCCAAGGGCCGTCAACGGATTGATGAGCGAGGGGGATTGATAAGCCAACTCGCCCTCACTATCCCGCAATGGTAGTGTGGGGTTCCATTGCAGTGCTTGGGAGATGACGTTCCCCTCGAAACCTACGCCTACATCGATCGGCGCAATATTCTCGTTGTTTTGCGTAGCCAGCAGGTTGATATCCAACCCCAGCTTCTTGCTTTCCAGGAAGCGGAAACTACTGCTCAGGTTGGCCGTGTATTTCCGCAGCCGCGAGGTTTCAACGATACCGTTTTGGTCGAGGTAGCCGGTGGAAATCCGATAGCGGCCATCGTCATTCCCACCCGACACGTCCACATTATAATTTTGGGTCATGGCCGTCCGGGTAATCGCATCAAAGGCATAGACGTCGCCACCATGGTCGGCCTGCGTATCATCGGGCGTGTAGAACTGTACCGCTTGCCTAAACTCATCGGCTGTCAGCACCTCGGGTTTCTTCAGCAATGTAGAAAAGCCCGTGGACGCCATCACGTTCAGCGTAGGTGCGCCCGTTTGGCCACGTTTCGTGGTGATAAGCACAACGCCATTCGCACCACGCGAACCATAGATTGCGGTGGCGGAAGCATCCTTCAAAATGTCCATGCTGGCAATATCATTCGGATTGAGGTAGCTGAGTGGGTTGCCACCATCGGACCCATATCCGCCCGATCCGCCCGGGCGCGCGGAGGTACCCGATAGCGGTACGCCATCCACCACGAACAGCGGGTTGTTTCCGGCACGGATAGACGAGTTCCCCCGAATCCGCACCGTCGTGGAACCACCCGGCTGTCCGGTATTATTGATGACCATCACCCCTGCCGTACGGCCCTGGATGAGTTGGTCAGGTGCCACGATCACGCCTTTATTAAAATCTTTCGCCTGCACAGATGCCACCGATCCGGTGAGGTCACGTTTGCGGGCCGTTCCGTAACCGATGACCACCACCTCGTCCAAGCTTTCGCCGCTCGAGATGAGGTTGAAATCGAGCGTCTGCACCGATCCTGATACTGTGATGGTACGTTCGGCCTGTTCATAGCCGATATAGGATACCGTGAGGGTATACGTGCCATCCGGGACATCGGTAAAGGAATAATTTCCCTCCTCATTCGTTCCGGCCTGCCGGTTCAATTCCACGACGTGTACGGACGCACCAACCAATGGTTGCTGGCCTTCGTCCGATACCTTTCCTTGTATGCCTCCCGTTTGGGCATACCCCGGCATGGCCCATAGCAATGCCGATAACGTGCAGACATAACCGCCCACGCGCCGAAAAAAGAATACAACTGTTTTCATACTGATGTGTTAGTGTGTTAATAAGTGGTTATTTGACCATGGGTTCGTCAAGATCAAAAAATCAAAACCTCGTTCAGCGGTTGTCCACCAAACTGATTTCATAACAACCAACACGATGATTTGTTTTTAAGAAGCGTTGTTTCCTAATGCTGTTTCAACAACCACTTTCTGTAGCGGTGGAGGACAAACATCAGCACGCCCGCTATCACGGCGTATGTAGTCAATGTGTGGCCCTGCGGCAAGGTGAGCAGGCAAATGAGGCAGAACACCACTACGAAGACATAAAAGTAGCTAAAGTAAGGGTGCTTGATCAGGTTTTGCAGCCGTCCCATGGTTCCCCCTATCGCATAACAGGTTCAACACGGATGCCCACATCAGTCACCTCGTGTAGCGGATTTTCACGCATGTTTTGCTCAATAGTGAAGTGGTATAGCCCGGTATCCGGAAAATGGACATTTTCCTTGATCAGCTGTTGGTAGGCATACATACTGCCGGTGCTGCGGCCCAGCCACCGGCCATCGGACTCAGCAAGGCGCAACTCAATCCGCTCGGTCGTGTCTTGCATACTCGGTCCTGATTGATGAACCAGCAAGAAGATATTCGAATACCGGTACCCGGGCGTGTGGCGCAAGTTCAGGTAGATATCGTACCGTTGCACCGTATCAGTAATGTGTGCGGTTAGCTGGGGTTGGTCGTCGTAATGCCACGTATTGTCGGCAATGGCGATGTTCTTGTCGAGCACGGCCGTGCCTGTACACGATACAATCAGCATACCCAAGACAAAAACCAATCGCCATACTGTTGTTCCGTGTAGCATAGGTTATTGGTTTGGCGTTCCGCCCGACTGTTGTGATCCTCCCGGCTTGCCGCGGCGGTTATTACCACGGAAACGTCGCTTGGATTTCGGTTTTCCCTCGCCAGTGGTCGCGCTGCCTTTTTTTTCGGCCGATTGCTCCGCCGTGCGGACCCTGTTTTCGGGCTTGGGTGCCGGTCGTTTCCCATCGGGCTTCCGCTTGCTTTTGCCACTGCGGCGCTTTTTCTTATTGCGGTCATCCAAACGGGTCAGGCTATCCTGGCCGACTACATTCTCGTAGTCGTAACTTACGGGTTTCTCCTCCACAACTTCCTCTAGCACCACCGCACCGATTTCTTCGGGTTTCACCCCCTCTTTATTCAGTTGGTGGATTTCCTTTACGCGGTCGGTGGTCAGCGGAATCCAATTTTCCTCACCAGGATAGGTAAACCACATCAATTTTTTGAAAATATCGGTTTTCTGCAGGTATGCCATTCCATGCAGTGTTTCTATCCGATCGATGTTGTTGGGGATATCTTTAAGCGCATCCATATAGCTATCCAGCTCGTAGTTGAGGCAGCACTTAAGCTTACCGCACTGGCCTGCTAACTTGAGGGTATTGAGCGATAGATTTTGGTACCGCGCCGCGGAGGTCGATACGGTTTTAAAGTCGGTCAGCCACGTGGAGCAGCAGAGCTCACGCCCGCAAGAGCCGATACCACCCAAGCGGCTGGCCTCTTGCCGCATCCCGATCTGGCGCATTTCGATACGGATACGGAATGCTTCCGCCATGCGCTTGATGAGTTCGCGGAAGTCCACCCGCCCATCGGCCGTATAATAAAACGTCGCTTTCGACTTGTCTCCCTGGTAATCGACATCGCTGATTTTCATCGATAAGCCCAAGTCCAGCGCCAGGGTGCGGGCGCGGTGCATGGTTTCCCATTCCAGGTCTTTCGCCGCCTGCCATTTTTTTATGTCAGCGTCGGTCACCTTACGGTATATCTTTCTGGTTACGCTTTCGGCAGTCACTTTATTCTTTTTCAACTGCAGACGCACCAATTCGCCGGTCATCGACACATGGCCAATGTCATATCCCCCCGTGCTGGGTTCCACGGCTACCATCTCACCCATTTCGAGGTAGAGGTTTTCATGGTTTACGAAAAACTCTTTGCGAGACCCTTTGAACCGGACCTCCACAATATCGAAAGGTTTATAATTTGTCGGCATGTCCATATCAGACAGCCAATCGTATACATTCAATTTATTACATCCGCTAGTTCCGCAGGTGCCGTGATTCTGGCAACCTGCCGGTGCGGCACC
This sequence comes from Parapedobacter flavus, assembly GCF_035818675.1. Lineage (NCBI taxonomy): Bacteria > Pseudomonadati > Bacteroidota > Sphingobacteriia > Sphingobacteriales > Sphingobacteriaceae > Parapedobacter > Parapedobacter flavus. Next base: position 42,261 of record NZ_JAYKZZ010000001.1, on the reverse strand, counting down.
CGAAGTACCACACCCACCGCCGGATGAGCAACTGCTACATCCCATAATTCTCGTTATATATAGAGTCCGCCTGCCGGCGGAACGTTTGATACTTAAAAATTAAAACGAACTGCAAAGATAAATCTAAAAACAATATTTTCGGATTCGCATTGCGCTCAATATGGTAGTGCGCTTCCTCCAGTAGGCGGACCGTTTCCTCCACCTGTTCCAACTGATAACGCTTGCCAAACTTCTGTACAAAATCCAATTCGGCAGCGGGCAAGTGAATCATTTGTGGCATATCTGCCTTAAACAACACGGCCTGCCGCATCATATTAATGGCGTAAAGTAAGAAACTTTTTTGATTTTCGCGGCCCAGCTTTGACAATTCCTCCTCGCAACTTTTTATGATATCCGCACCGGCATCCATTACACAGTAACGCAGCCACCGCACCATCAAGTCAAAGTAACCCTTGTTGTCCTCGCCCAGCAAGTTGATGGCCTGTTGCAGGTTGCCGTTGCTGATGAAGGCAATTTCGCTGGCTTGGTGCTCATCCACACCATGCGTATCTACCAGATAGCGGCTCACATTATCGTTGTCCAGTCGGTTGATCTTCACCAGCTGCGTACGCGATATGATGGTATTCAATATCTTATCAGGATTCTCGGCTACGAGGATAAACAAGGTGTTTTCCGGAGGTTCTTCGATGAGCTTTAGCAGCGCATTCCCTTGGGTATCGAGGTATTCGGGCAGCCACATGATCAACACTTTATACTTTGCTTCGAAGGCTTTCAGGCTCAGTTTCTTGATAATGTGGTGTGCCTCGGCAATATTGATGTTGGCCTGCTTGTTTTCAGCTTCCAACTGGTCACGCCAATACCCCATGCCCATGTACGGATTGGTTAGAAAAGCCTTTCGCCATACGTCAGCGAAGGTAGCAGCCGTATCTTCCTTATGTTTCGCAAAAAAGGGGTAGGAAAGGTGAAGGTCGGGATGGATGAGTTTATTGTACTTACGGCACGAGGCACATTCACCGCAACTATCTGTAGGTTGCCGGTTTTCACAGTTCAGGTATTGAGCATAGGCCACAGCTAACGGTAGGCTTCCGCTGCCCTCCGGGCCTAGAAAGAGCTGTGCATGGCTTACACGGTTTTCCTTCACCGTGTTGATCAGGTGCTGCTTCACTGTCTCTTGCCCGCCTATTTCCTTGAATAACATGCCTTCTGTACTGTATTTGTGTCGTCTTACTATCGGCATCATCCATGCCATAGACCTGATGTTCCAAAGGTACGTAAAAGGTGGGGAATTTGCTTACGTCCAAATTGTCGCAGCCATTTTGGCATCACCATTGCCTATTGTAAGGTGTAACAAAAAAGGAGAAGATTATGAAAACAATGAAAAAGATCGGAACATTGATGTTGGTATCAATGTTATTTATTGTGGCCTGCGACAAAGACACCGACCCTGCGGATACGGATTTGTTTGTGGGAACATACGAAGGAACGATATCGTTCAATGGTGACGGCGAAACCATCATCGACGACGATGGAAAAGTAACGGTAACCAAAGTAGGCAGTTCGTACTCCTTTATATTCGGAAGTGGCATTCCTGACCTTACCGGCGTACGTTTCGAAGAAGGGGACGACAATGTATATGTCAGTATCGGTGACGGGCTCACAGGTATCCGGATTACCGCCAGTTCACTCAATATCGGGGTAACTAACGATGAGGGTACATGGACGGCGGACTGCAGTCGATAACCTGCCCACTCGCCCTGTAGAAAATGGCCGCATGTCGGCCATTTTCTATTTAGTTTACTATTGGAGACAATCCGTCGAATAAATCGGACAATGGAAACGAGTTTGGCCCCAATGTTGTGCGTGCAGCATCATGAGAATTATTTTACAGCTCGTGGGGGCAATCATCATGTTTGCCGGATGCGGTGTAGACCGACAAGCCAAAGCCTTGCGGGCACTCGAAAAATGTCAATATGCATTTGTTTCAGCTGATAGCGTGTACCTCGCGGGTACCGACGTGAACAAACTAGTAGCAAATGGACGTGTGGATATCAGCAGGCTACCCGGTGTGGCAATGGGTTTCCTCAGCCGCGACATCCCCCTGTCGGGCATTTTGAACCTGCGCATCACCAACCCGACTAACACCCTGGCGGGGATTCAACAATTTGCTTATAAGATTGCTGTAGAAGACCGGGAGGTCTTGGAAGGCACATCAGACCTTCCCATTGAAGTGCCGGCAGGAAAAACGGTTACCGTACCGGTGAAACTCCAGACCAACGTGTACCCATTCCTTTCCGATCGGCAGACGCTCCAGAAGTTGCTCGCGTTCATCCAAAGTGCGCGCGATGGCGCAACCGACGAAAAGGTGAACCTCACGCTCAGCATCAAACCCACACTAGCCCTGGGTAATAAGCAGCTTAACTATCCCGGCTATATCGATATCGACAAGCAGGTGGATGCCAGCATGCTGCTGAAAGCGGGGATTCTTCCCCGTTAGCGCTGGGTGTATTGTTCTTCGTAATACTGTTGGTAATGGCCCGAGGTGACGTCGTTGAGCCAATCTTCGTTAGCTAAATACCAGTCGACCGTCTTCTCCAAACCCTCCTCAAACTGCAGGCTCGGCTGCCATCCGAGGTCGCTTTCCAATTTGCTTGCATCAATGGCATAACGTAGATCGTGCCCCGCGCGGTCCTTCACAAACGTGATCAGTTTCGCTGATTCGCCTTCAGCGCGACCCAATTTACGGTCCAGAATGCTGCACAGCAGTCGAATAAGATCGATGTTCGTCCATTCGTTATGCCCACCGATGTTGTAGGTCTGCCCCGATGCGGCCCCATGGAAAATAACGTCAATGGCCCGTGCGTGGTCTTCCACCCACAGCCAATCGCGCACATTTTCCCCTTTTCCATAAACGGGCACCGGCTTATTATTCTTGATGTTGTTGATGGCCAGCGGAATCAGCTTTTCGGGGAAATGGTGCGATCCGTAATTGTTGGAACAGTTGGAGATCACCACATCCATTCCATAAGTATCATGGTAGGCGCGCACAAAATGATCGGACGATGCCTTGGATGCGGAATACGGAGAATGGGGGTCGTAGCTGGTCTCTTCCGTAAACATGCCCGTATCGCCAAGGGCACCATACACCTCATCGGTAGATACGTGGTAAAAACGGTGTTTATCATATGCTCCCACCCACTGTCCGCGGGCGGCATTCAACAGGTTCACGGTACCGACCACATTGGTGAGCACAAACTCATTCGGGCTGCTGATCGATCGGTCCACGTGCGATTCAGCCGCCAGGTGGATGATGGCATCGGGTTGCTCCGTGGCAAACAGCTGATCGATAAATGCCGCATCGGTAATGTCGCCTTTTACAAAGCGGTAATTGGGAGTCGTTTCAATATCCGTGAGATTAGCCAAGTTACCCGCATAGGTAAGCTTATCTAAGTTAACGATTTCATACTGTGGGTAGCTGGTCACCAACCTGCGCACCACATGCGATCCGATAAATCCGGCGCCGCCGGTAACGATGATTTTCTTTATTGCTTTACTCATACTTCATTAGGTAAGCCCAGCGTTTCCATATAGGGTCGCATACCCGATTGGTGCGCAGAGGCCAATGCATTATTCAATTCGTCGCGAAACTCAAACTGCAAATCTTCATGCAGTTTATCATATTTTCCAAGGATGTATTTCATCCTGGAGGTCTGGTATTGCACCAGCCTGTCGTTCAGCTGGTACAAATGCTTCTCAAACAGCTGGCCAAAGTAGGCAAAACTTTGCGAGACCAGCCACAATCGGCACCGCACTTCACTCATTTTATCTTTCGTAACGGCCGCGTGCTCATTGATCAGGCCGCTCCCATATTTCAGCTCCCCCATAAGGGCGTCCGCGTTGCGCGACCGAAGCGTGTTGGGGATGTATCCCGCTGCTCGGTCGATGAGCTGCTGTAGTTGGTCGAGCAGTGCCGCTGTACGTTCCTCCAAATCGAACTCATCTTCCAGCAGTTGGAAATGCAGTTGCTTGACCAACATGGCGTCTTTATTAATCAACCGCACCAACAGCTTGTCCTTCTCCGCCTGCGGAAGGTCGAGGATGGCTTTTTTTAGCTCCGGCTGTTGATTAAGTCTCATCTCTTCCCAGTTTATATCAGCGGGTGATCTTTCAGGTACTGTTCCCATTTCCAGGCTGACCTCATCATATCTGCAATGCCCAGCTCGGCTTTCCAACCCAGTTCGGCGGTTGATTTGGACACGTCGCCCCACACCTGTTCCACATCACCACCACGGCGTGGCCCGATCTGGTAATTGAGCGTCACGCCGGTCGATTCCTCGAATGCACGGATCACCTCCAGCACCGAGTTGCCATTGCCGGTGCCGATATTGAACACATCGTAGTTGCCGTTCGGGTTGCCCCGCTCCAGCAGCTTTATCGCCGCTACGTGGGCCTTGGCCAAATCCACCACATGGATATAGTCGCGGATGGCAGACCCATCGGGGGTGGCGTAATCGTCGCCAAAAACCGTAATGGGTCCCCGTTTGCCGATGGCGCTCTGCGTAATGAACGGCACCAGGTTCTGCGGCACGCCCAGCGGCAGTTCGCCGATGAGTGCCGATTCGTGGGCGCCTACCGGATTGAAATACCGCAGCGACACCACTTGGTAGTTGCCGGCAGCGGCAGCCGTTTCCGACAGGATTTCCTCGGCGATTTGCTTGGTATTGCCGTAAGGCGATTCCGCCTGCTTCACCGGGGCTGCCTCGGTAACCGGAAGTTCGTCGGGCTGGCCGTACACCGTGCAGCTCGATGAAAACACGAAGTTCACCGGTTTGCCACGATACGCGTTCAGCAGGTTGATCAACGAGAAAAAGTTGTTGTGGTAGTACTTGAGCGGCTGCTGCACCGACTCCCCCACGGCCTTATACGCGGCAAAGTGGATAACGCCGGTGATCTCGGGCTGGCCGGCCACAAACGCACACACCGCCCCCTCATCGCACAGGTCGAAGTTATGAAACTCGGGCTTGGTGCCCGTGATTTTCTCGATCTGGTCCAGTACCCCCACATTGGAGTTCGATAGGTTGTCGACAATTACCGGAATATAACCGGCATTTTGCAGTTCAACCACCGTATGCGACCCGATGTAACCCGTACCACCCGTTACCAATATCTTGCTCATTTATTTCTTGTTATAGTAGGTAAAATCCTTGTGTTTGATCTCCTGGTCGGGCAATGACCGGAAGTAGTCGTAGGTAATCCGCAGCCCTTCGGCACGGCCAACCTTCGGTTCCCAACCCAATAGCTCGCGTGCCTTGGTGATGTCGGGCCGCCGTTGCTTCGGATCGTCCACCGGCAGGTCGCGGTACACCAACTTCTGGGTGGTGCCAGTGAGCTTGATGATTTCCTCGCCGAACTGTTTGATGGTGATCTCATCGGGGTTACCGATGTTGACCGGGTGGGGGTGGTCGCTGTGCAGGAGGCGGAAGATGCCTTCCACCTGGTCGTCCACATAGCAGAATGACCGCGTCTGCGAGCCATCGCCGAAGACGGTGAGGTCCTCGCCGCGCAGTGCCTGGCCGATGAATGCGGGCAGCACCCGCCCGTCGTTGAGCCGCATCCGCGGACCGTAGGTGTTGAAAATGCGCACAATGCGCGTTTCCAGTCCGTGGAACGTGTGATAGGCCATGGTGATGGCCTCCTGGAAGCGCTTGGCCTCGTCGTACACGCCACGTGGCCCTACCGGGTTCACGTTGCCCCAGTAGCTTTCGGGCTGTGGGCTCACCGTGGGGTCGCCATACACCTCCGAGGTGGAAGCCACCAGGATGCGCGCACCCTTGGCCCGCGCCAGCCCCAGCAGGTGGTGCGTACCCAGCGATCCCACCTTCAGTGTCTGTATCGGGATCTTCAGGTAATCGATCGGGCTGGCCGGCGAGGCAAAGTGCAGGATGTAATCCAGCTTACCCGGCACGTGCACAAACGTAGACACGTCATGGTTGTAAAATTCGAAGTGTTCCCGTTTGAACAGGTGGTCGATGTTGCGGAGGTCGCCTGTGATCAGGTTGTCCATGCCGATGACATGGTAGTCCTCCTTGATGAAGCGGTCGCACAGGTGTGACCCCAGAAAGCCCGCTGCACCGGTGATGAGTATGCGTTTTCTTGACATAATGCGCTTAACGTAACCGACTAAGTTACCGGTTTTAATGTATTCGAGGCGAATATAAGGATTCTCGCAAAGATGCAGGCATCCCCATCGGTCACAATCGAAAAATTAGGGTGGCTTCATTTCATTTTGTCACATTTCAGCGACAAATGGGGCTAATCTTCATGCTCCACGAATAATTCGGCGGCGATATGGTCCGCAAATAGCTTCCCTTTACGGGTGAGGGTAGCCACCACCCCCCCGAGCAGGATATCGCCGGTCAATGTGAAGCGTTTCAGCGCGACATCAAGCGACTGGCGGTAGCGAAGACCGAACCGCCGTTCCACCACATCCATGTCGAGGCCCCAGATCGTCCGTAGGCTGGTCATGATATATTCATTGAGCTTATCCGACGGGCTTAATTCTTCTTTTTCGTAGGGTATGCTATCCGCTTGGACCGCGCTAAGATAACGGGCGTTATTGCGCACGTTCCATTGGCGCGCATGGCCGTCAAACGAATGGGCTGAGGGGCCCACACCGACGTAGGGCACCCCTTTCCAGTAGTTGCTGTTGTGTCGGGCGTGGCCCCCCGGCCGCGCAAAGTTGGAGATTTCGTAGTGGACGAAACCGGCGGTCTCCAACGCATCCATCAATTGGATAAACTGCGTGGCCGCCTGCTCTTCCTCCATGGGTAATTGCCTGCCTTTGCGGATGGATGCCGCAAGTGCTGTCCGCGGCTCCACCGTCATACCGTAAGCTGAGATATGAGGGATACCCGCTTCTACCAAATGACCGATATTGGTCTGCCATTTTGAATCTGTGAGTAATGGATATCCATAAATCAGATCGGCCGTGATGTTATCGTAGCCCGCGTCCTGTACCCGTTTGATGGCTTCCTGCGCTTCGATGGCACTATGTGCCCGGTTCATCCATCGCAGGTCTTCTTCAAAAAATGATTGGATACCGATACTGAACCGGTTGATGGCCGTGGCGCGCAGGGCTTCCACATAGGTGTCGTCCAGGTCGTCGGGATTGGACTCGATGGTGATCTCGGCACCGCCATCGATTACAAAATGGTTACCCACTACCCCAATCAATTTGGCGATATCCGCAGCCGCCAGCAACGATGGGGTCCCGCCACCGAAATAGATGGTTTCGATGGTCGCATCCTGGCCTGAAAGGTAATCCGATTGCAGCGCTACCTCGCGGCACAAGGCCGCCACCATGTCATCGCGGTACTTCAGCGATGTGCTGAAATGGAAATCGCAGTAGTGACACGCCTGCTTGCAAAAAGGTATGTGGAAATAGATACCGGCCATGCCGATGTTATTTCTGTTCTTCCAAATACGACACCAACGACGCCAGCTCTTCGTAGCTCAGGGCATTCGCTAAGCCCTCGGGCATCATGGACATCTCCAGCTCCTTGCGGTCTTTGATATCTGCCGTTTTGATTTCCGTGGCGATGCCCGCGATGTTATTGATGGTGATTTTCTCAGCCGATTCGGCCGTGACAAAGCCTACATACATTTCGCCGCTTTTCAGTTCAATCTGCACCGTTGCGAATCCCTGCGAGATGGATGCATTCGGTTTGAGGATCGATTCGGCGATTTTTTCTCGGTTCATGATGGATCCGATTTGTCCCATGAATGGCCCCTTCATCGGTCCACTGGCATCCACGGTGTGGCAAGCTACGCAGCCTTGCTTCACGAAGAGCGCGGCTCCCGCTTGGGGGTCGCCCTTAATTCGTTGTAGCGCCAGCAGCACGTCTTCAATGGACGACTCGCCTACCTGGCCCTTCTTGTTCTTAATAGCTTCCAAATCGACCAACGCCGCCTCTTCACGGGCTTTCTCTAAGTCGACCGTACCGAACTGATCGATGCCGAGGCGGTACATGGTATTGAGGGCGGCAAAGGGTTCCCTTTTCATCTTATCGGCCGCTTCCCATTGCGCGATGAGGAAACCGCGAATCGCGGGTGTTGAGGTCCACTCTTCGGTTTTGTAGTAGGGCCCATGCGTATCGGGACGTGTGCCCCACCACCAGGAGGTATCGTATGCCGGCTCGCGATGGTAAATGCGCGCTAGCGTGTTGATGATCTTTTCGCGGTAAGCGGAGTCGTCGGTGCGGTCATACGCGCCAATCAGTGCGTCCACCACGCGGTCGTCGTGAAAGTAGCGCATGGCCCAGAGTGCCATGTCGGTCTGTTCGGTGCCCAACGCATCAATACATTCGGTCACGGCATCAAGCGCGACTAATGACCGCACCGTAAGGTGGGGGATGATGATTTCCGCGTTAGGGGTGGCGTGCGGCCCTTCGGTGCCCAGCGCCGGTGCCCGGAATGAGGCCGGCACCTTGGTGTTAAGCAATGGGGCTATGGCCTCCTTGATACCCAGCCGGCCCACACCGATGGTGGCAGCAGCCCGTATGCGTGGGTTATCCGATTGCAGCGCGGTTAAGAAAGGCGCCGCCGGCACGGCATCGGCCAACCCTTTGCGGTCGGCCAATGCACGCAGGGCGAACTCCTGTAGTGCGGTATCCTGTGCAGCTTCCACCAACTTGTCGATGCCCGCCTTGCCTGCCAGCTGTGCGTAGGTGTATAGTGCCGCTACCCGCTGTGGCTTGTCAAACGATTCCTCTTCGACCAGCTCCCATACCGATGAAGCCGCCCGCTCGTCCGGGTTCCGGCCGAGCAGCTCGAACTGAGCGGTCTGCCGGACTTTGGCATCGGGCGACTCCAACAGGGCAATGAGTTTGCGGTCCGATAACTGCGTCACATCGGCAAACGGCTGGTATTCCCATCCTTCGGGCACCACACGTACCACGTACCCAATATCAGGGCTGCCTGAGTACCCTGCGCCGTCCCAAGCCGAGAGGTACATGATGCCCGACCCGTCGATATCCACGTCGGTAATTTGGGGCAATTGGATAAACGGCTCCTCGGTCTGGGTGAAGGTAGGACCATCGGCCGTGACGGGGTGCCGGTACAGGTAACTTCGGCCCCAATCGGCCATGAGCGGTGTATTGTTGTAAGCATCGGGCCAACGGTGGTCGTTCAGGTACAACGAGCCCGTTCCCGAGCCTCCCCCCACATCCACCAGCGCCGGGATGATTTCTTCCGTATAGTGTTTGAACAGCAAAGGGTACCCGTACTCGCCCGATTGCAGCTGATGGGAGAACCGGATGTTCCAGCCCCCTCCGTCGTTGGTGTTGTCGCGTGTGAATGTGTTCATCAAGGGATCGATGGCCACATCGTAGATGTTGCGCGTGCCGTGCGTATATACCTCCATCTCGGTGCCATCGGGGCGCACGCGCAGGATACCGCCGCCGAGCATGGTCAGCCTCGTGCCGGCGCGGTCGGTAGCGTTATGGAAGCCGAAATCGCCCACGGCAATATATATCCAACCATCGATGCCCAGTTGGATGCCGTTAGTAGCGTGATCGGTGCCGCGCTCGGCAAGGTAGGTGGGATTACTCAGGCCGGTAATCAGTGGCTGCGCAGCACCATCGGCCACTCCGTCGTTGTCATTGTCTTCAAATACCACCAAGTCCATGTTTTCCGCTTTCTCCGTTTCCGCCGAGAAGCGGGTATGTAGCACGAATACCTTATGGCCCATGGCCAGGATACCGCGTGGGTTATCGACTTTAACAAATTCAGCATGCGTGTCGAGGATACCATCGCCGTTGCAATCGATCAGTTTAACGATAGCGCCGTAGCCCATGTCTTTGCCGAGGGAGCCCATTTTGTCGACACCCACATATACATCGCCCAGTGCCGATACGGCCATGCATGCCGGGCTCGGCACCAACGCCGCATCCGCAAACACGCGGATGTCGAGGTTTTCGGGCCACTTTAGCCCTGCCGCCAGCGAGTCGGTCATGGCCGTGTATTGGTAAGTAGTTGCCGGGTTACAATTGCGCGTTTTGTCGCTACAGCCACAAAAGGCAATAATAGCCGCAAGCGCGCAGGCGCTCCATGGAAAAGGTTTTGTAAGATAGGTTGGTAATGTCTCTGTCAGTTTATCCATTTGTTTCGGGTAATTGGGAATGATCTTGAATAAAATAATCTGCCGGATAGGTATAATCGTCGTTCTTGGCGTGCTCAATACTGTAATCGGCAAACACCAAAAGCCTACTACCCGGTTCCAGCGCTTGGAAGGCCGTACCGTACCCTACAGGCACATGTATCACCCGCTGTTGCTCGCTCCGCATCATCGTTTCTTCTACCGGTAGTTCCCTAGACGGTTTCTCCCAATCGTCGATCTTAACCGTTTTCATAGAAAAAGCGCCATTCAAAACGTAGAACCAACGTTGTTCAATACGGTGCGCCCGCCAGCCGCGGATGGTTTCCGTATCCTTATTTTCGATGATATAAAATCTTTTCACCGCCGTCGCATCAAAATCGTTGACAAACCGGATGCTGCCGCGGTGATCTTCGGCGATCCCGCCGGATGTAATACGTATTCCTTCCATTAGATTAGCTGTCCATATCAAGCGGCCGCAATTTATAAAATTTCACACAGCTCATTCTTCAATCGCGTAAAGAACTTCAATGAGAATTGAAAAACGGGACTCAAGATGAACGTGTAAAGAAAAGTCATCAGAAACACCGGCCCGCCCAATAGGTAAGCCACGAGTAGCACCACACATTCAACAGCTATGCGCGCTTTACTGACCGAAAGTCCGGTCCGTTCGGCCACGGAAAGCATAAACCCATCGCGTGGGCCGGCACCTATCCCACCCGATACATACAAGCCCCCACCCGTGCCCACCACAACGATCCCCACCAGCAACCACAGGTAATCCGTCCAAGTAAAACTGGGCGCGGGCAATATATCCAGCCACAGAAAGAAATCCATAATGGGCCCAATGAGCAGGGCGTTCAGAAACGTGCCGATGTTTACATACTTGCGGCTCACCACCAGCGAGACAGCTATCAGTATGAGGCCGATGATCACCGTCCACGTTCCCAGCGAGAGGCCGAAACGTTCGAAAAGGGCGATATTCAGCACATCCCAAGGATGCAAACCCAGGTGCTTCATCTTCACGGAAATGGCTACTCCGAGCGCGAAACATACCAATCCTGAAAAGTAAAAACCATAACGAATCAGCCAAATTCGGTTCATGCCAGCGAAGAACCGATTAAATTACGATGCATTCGCCAAAAGTAGGCTTTTTCGGGATAATTCAAACAAAATCGACTACCTCGATGTTAAGGTATAACAATGCTAAGTTGTACTTTTTGACCATATCATGCTCCGAATGCCGAGCGTAAAAACTTACTATGGAAATAGCGAACCCTAAGCAAAGCTACTACAGGCCCGATGAGGCGTGCCGACATCCCGAATCCCGCATCGGTAAGATCAACAAAGAATTTATCCAACGCATTGACGCAAAAGCGTACCCGTGCGTAGGCGCCAAATCCGCGCTGCATACCCATCAATATCGATTGGGCAGCTATGGTAGGATGGGCACGCCGACCACCACGATGTGTTTGGCCGAAGATTTGAAAACATATATCCGGGAAACACGGGCGGCCGATAGCCATTACATGACCATGGTTGCTGTCTTCACCGACGAAATCAACTCGGAGATCGCCTTTGAACAGAAGCTCTGGATGCAACTTCAAAAATTGCACGATGTAGATGGCGAGGCGCCTTGGGACCCGGCAGTAGGCAAAGATCCCGAAGACAAAGACTTCAGCTTTAGCTTCCACGGTTCCGCATTTTTCATCGTGGGCCTTCATCCCCACGCTAGCAGAAAGGCCCGCCAATTCGGCCATCCCGCAATGGCTTTCAACCTGCACCGTCAGTTCGAGCAATTAAGGGCCGCCGGCACGTATGAAAAAATGAAGACGGTGATCCGCGAACGGGAGATCGCATACCATGGCAGCATCAACCCCATGCTCAGCGATCACGGCCAAGGATCGGAAGCGCCTCAATATAGCGGCCGGAAAGTCAGCAAGCAATGGAAATGTCCCTTTCATCGTCATTAACATAGATATGATACACACTATACCGAAACAATCAGGCGTAGCTTTCCGGATAGAGCGGGGAAATCTGCTCAAAGTAATTGACCCGCAAGGCGAGCAGGTAAGCGACATGGTGCTATTCAATGCCTCGGATACCCGCGAAAAGATTTCCTCGGGTAAAACATTGGATTTCGAGAATACCCTATTGATAACCGAGGGGCATCACCTGTGGAGCAACCGCAGCCGCAAAATGATGGCAATAATCGAAGACACCAATGGCCGCAACGATTTTCTGTTGGCCCCGTGTAGTCCGGAAACCTTCGAGATTTTATACAACAACCCACACTACCATCCCAGCTGCTTCGAAAACCTGCACACCAATCTAGCCTTATTCGGCATACAGCCAGACGACATTCCAACCGCCTTCAACATCTTCATGAACGTACAGTTTGCAGCCGACGGGCAGTTGTCGGTAGACCCACCGAAAAGCAAAGCGGGTGATTACGTACTTTTCGAAGCTAAAATGGATCTCATTGTCGGACTAACGGCTTGCTCGGCAGAGCAATCCAACAACTATTCGTTCAAACCCATCCATTACGAAATCATGGGATGATCCTTCTCCTGGCAAAATTGGGACAACATTGTTTATTTCGTTAGCTTTGCGGTCTTGCTAACATATCAAAATGAATAGACCTTTACGACCGTTCCTTACCAGTTGCTTTGCCCTTATTACGCTCCTTACCCTCATTACCTGTAAGAACGACCCGCCGACACGCGGAATACCGTACGATGGGCCGCTGCAATTTGTGCTCGATGCAAGCCATAACTCAGCCCTCGTTCATAACATCCAACTGTACCAATACGACGACGGAACTGTGAGCGGGCTCATCCCCACAACGGAACATCTGCCGGACCACGTAACGCTGACCTTCAAAGTGCCGAATGGCCACCAGCTATGGGTCGGCGGTAGCCGCTATGTGGCCGATACCCTTACCATCGCTTTAAATACGCCGCTGCACTGCACCGTCATCGATGCCGAAAGTAACGAAAGCGACTACCGCATACAGCTTTTTCCCGATCCGGGAATTCCGGTGTTTTGGATTGAAACCGAAGGGCACCAGCCCATCGTCTCCAAAGACGACTACATCAACGCCACAGTGAAGGTGAATCCGGGGACCGCCTATGAACAGGCAAACCGGCTCATCCATACCGAAATCCGCGGCCGCGGCAACAGCACATGGGGTATGGACAAAAAGCCGTACCGGTTGAAGTTCCACAAAAAGGAACCGTTCCTGGGCTTTGCGCCCACCAAAAACTGGGTGTTGCTGGCCAACTATTCCGACAAGACGCTACTGCGCAACTACGTAACCTTCGAGATGGGGCGCCAATTGATGGCAGCATTCACGCCACGCTCGCGCTTCGTAGAGATCTACCTCAACGGCCGGTACGAAGGCGTGTATCACCTAACCGACCAAATACGGGTGGAGGATGACCGCGTGGCTATCGATGAACTGGAGGTGGATGAAGAGGATGAAGAAACGATTACGGGCGGGTACCTCCTAGAAATAGACGAACGGCTGGATGCCGACCGTTGGTTCCATTCGGACGTGATGCGGTTTCCCTTTACGTTTAAGAGTCCCGAAGAACCCAACGATGCGCAATTTGCCTACATCACCAACTACATCGCTGCGGTAGAGACCATCATTACCGACCCCCACATCGCCGAACGTTCCGCGGAATATGAAGCACTCATCGATGTGCCTTCATTTGTCAATTTCTACCTCATCAGTGAGCTGGTGCGCAACAACGACACGGGCGGTGGCGGACTCAGCATCTATATGCACAAACCGCGTGGGGGCAAGCTGGCCATGGGGCCACTGTGGGACTTCGACATCGCCATGGGCAACATCAACTACAACGGTAACGAAGCGCCCGAAGGGTGGTGGATAAAGACCGGTAACCGCTGGTATAAGGCACTGTTCAGGGATCCAAAGTTTCAACAAGCGGTGAAGGACCGATGGCAGGAGGTGATGCCCTCACTTCGCACCACAATCATGGAGAAGATAGACGAAGCGGCCTATGGTACGCTCCGCGTAGCGCAGCAGCGCAACTTCCAGCAGTGGGACATCCTCAACACATGGGTGTGGCCCAACTACGACGTGTTCGGCTCGTATGAGGGAGAGGTAAACTACCTGAAAACATGGCTCAACACGCGGATGGACTGGATGGATGCCGAGATTAGCGCGTGGTGAAGGGCTTGTTCTCAGCACGGGGTTAACGATCCCGTCGGCGATACTTTCGCCGATCTGCAAACCGCCGTTGAGCATGGCCAGCACGTAGCTGACCAGTATTCGGGGTCTGTGCTTGCACATCGCAGCCATACAGTTTCACAAAAAAAATTATCTTTGCCCTATGGCATCCCCCCCTTCATCCAACCCATTAGCAAATACCCGAATAGCGATTATCGGGTTAGGCTATGTAGGGCTGCCGTTGGCCATTGCATTCGCTGAAAAATACGATGTTGTCGGTTTTGACATCGATGCAGACCGTGTAGCCGAGCTGAAGAAAGGTATAGACCGTACCCACGAAGCAAATCTCTCCGAATTACAGGAAGTTATCCGCCAAAAGCAGCCGCACACCACATCAGCCGGTTTATCTTTCGCTACGGCTGTAGAAGATTTGCGTGCCTATCAGACCTACATCGTAACCGTTCCCACCCCGATTGATGAATTTAAAGCGCCGGATTTAAGGCCATTGATTAGCGCGTCGGAGATGATCGGTAAAGTTTTATCCCTAGGCGATGTAGTTATTTATGAGTCGACGGTCTACCCGGGTTGCACCGAAGAGGAATGTATCCCGGCATTGGAGCGATCTTCCGGTCTAGTTTTCAATCGGGATTTTTTTGCCGGTTACTCGCCAGAACGGATCAGCCCCGGCGACAAGGTTCACACCCTGAAGGCCATAAAAAAAGTAACCAGTGGCTCCACATCAGAAATTGCCGATCGGATAGACGCCCTATACGGTTCGGTCATCGAAGCAGGCACACACAAGGCTCCCAGCATCAAGGTTGCCGAGGCAGCGAAGGCTATCGAAAACGCCCAGCGCGACGTGAACATTTCGTTTGTCAATGAGCTTGCGCTAATTTTTGATCGGATAGGTATCGATACCAGCGATGTATTGGAGGCGGCAGCCACGAAATGGAACTTCTTGAAATACAAACCCGGCTTAGTAGGGGGCCATTGCATTGGCGTAGACCCCTATTACCTTGCCCATAAAGCACAGTCGGTAGGCTACCTTCCAGAAGTCATCCTTTCGGGCCGACGGGTCAACGACCAGATGGGCGCCTTCGTAGCAAACAAGGTGGTTAAACTCATGATTAAAAAGAATCATAAGATCAAAGACTCCAGAGCGCTCATTTTGGGTATCACTTTTAAGGAAAACTGCCCCGATATCAGAAACACGCGCGTTGTTGATATTTACCACGAGTTGAGACAGTTCGGGCTTACGGTAGACATTCACGACCCTTGGGCGGATGCCGTGGAAGTAAAGCGCGAGTATGGGTTAACCATTTTAAATATCGTGGACACCCATTTGGTCTACGACGCTATTATCCTAGCTGTCGCCCATCGGGAATTCCTGCACTTTGATTACGAGCACGTAAAACGCAATAACGGAATCATCTTTGACACGAAGGCGTGTTTGGAGCGTAGTTTGGTGGATGGGCGGCTTTAAATCGTTGCACCGTTCGGCACAGGGGGCATGGCTGGTGAATTTTTGTCCGTTTCATTCTATTCCCAGGGCTGGGCCTTCTACATTCCCGACACCATCCTTGCCTTTGAGATAAACGGCTACGGGATGGAAACGCACGGTATCAAAATGCGGCGGTTCGAGCCGGAGGGATTGGGGAGTAGCTTGGCCAGCCTGAAAAAAGTAGGCTTTCGTCACGCTGCCGTAGTCGTTGTGGGGTAATAACTCACCGCATCCCTGGTAATCAGCATCAACGGTGTCGGCCACACTGAAAGCGTATATTCGCACAATACCGCCCTTGTTCTGTTCGTTGCGGGCAAATGCGATTTCTTCGAACCCGCCTTTTAAATCTGCCGCCCCCCTACGTTGCAGAAAATCCTGAACCAGCAATGTGCCAAACACGGCAATCACCAACCCGATGAGCAACATACGATACCGCTTGACCATGATGTGCAAAATTACGAAATATTGCCCACGTGGTGCGAATTTAAAGAACGAAACAAACGAATGAATTAAATAGAAAGGCACATTCTCTGCCTGAAAAAATATATATTTGGAAAATGTACCATCATCGATCAATGAATTTTTTTGTACTGACGATTGCCAGCCTCGTGTTTGGCTGCATGGCCGCTTCTGCGCAACATGCGACTGAAACTATTCACATTAGCGATTTACATATTCGTGACCCGTACATCATTGCCGATAAAGAAACGCAGACCTATTTTCTGTACAAATCGGCGCCTGTGGGTAGCGCGGAAACGCGCAGAAGTGGCGTCGTTGTTTTCAAAAGCAAGGATCTCGAAAACTGGGAAGGCCCATATACCGTATTTACCACACCCGATGACAATTGGATTACAGGAGCGATTTGGGCGCCGGAAGTGCACCAATATAAGGGCAAATATTACCTTTTCGCAACATTGAATTCTGATATCGAGTGGAAGAAGAAACGAGAAGATTGGCCCCGATATTCGTTTCGCGGCACACAGCTGTTTTATGCAGACTCGCCCATGGGCCCGTTTTTGCCATTTGACGGCAAAAGACCCCATACGCCCATGGATTGGATGGCGCTGGATGGCACCCTATGGGTGGAAGACGATAAACCTTACATGATTTTCTGCCACGAATGGGTGGAGGTGGAGGACGGCACGATGGAACTCATTGAACTCGAGCACGATCTATCGGCGGTAAAAGGCCAACCTTTGACACTTTTTAACGCGTCAAGCGCCCCTTGGTCTACCGGTTCAACACATGACGACGGAACAGTCTCGTATGTTACCGATGGCTGTTTTTTGTACCGCACGAAAACCGGGAAGCTGCTCATGATCTGGTCGAGCTTTAAAGAAGGCCAATATGCCATTGGCATCGCCGAGTCGACCACGGGGCAGGTGGCCGGGCCGTGGCAGCAGCAGGAAGACGTACTATTCGCTGAGAATGGCGGCCACGGCATGTTGTTCGAATCGTTTGATGGCACCCTGATGCTAACCTTCCATGGACCGAATAGCCCAGGTGGCGCCGAAAGGGCGCAGATCTTTACATTGAGCGACGAAGGGAACACGCTACGTTTGGGAAAACGATTATATTAACCAATCCCGGCTTTCTGCCAAACTGTCATTCTTTCCAAATATTATTTTTAACTTTGTAGGCTTTAATGGACGATCATGTTTGAGATACCCACAACGACGAAAGAACACGACGAATCACGACAAGGTGAGGCCCTGCTTATAGCGAACGACCCGGAAAAGGCCGCTAGTAGGAAGCTATATATAGAGAGTTATGGCTGCCAGATGAACTTTTCGGATAGTGAGATTGTGGCTTCCATCCTGCTCGAAAAAGGCTTCGAGACCACACGCGACTACAAAGAAGCCGATGTGGTATTCATCAATACGTGTTCCATCCGCGAGAATGCCGAGCAGCGCGTGCGCAACCGGTTGAAAGAGTTCGAGTCGGCCAAAGCCAAGAACCCCGGCATGGTAGTAGGCGTGTTAGGTTGCATGGCCGAACGGCTGAAATCCAAATTCCTCGAAGAGGAAAAGCTGGTGGACGTTGTCGTTGGCCCGGATGCTTACCGCGACCTGCCCAACCTCATTGAACAGGTAGACGAAGGTTCAAGAGCTGTCAACGTACTGCTATCCCGAGAGGAAACTTATGCAGACATCAACCCGGTTCGCCTCAACTCGAATGGTGTCACGGCCTTTATCTCCATTATGCGGGGCTGCGACAACATGTGCTCTTTCTGCGTGGTGCCCTTCACCCGTGGACGGGAGCGCAGCCGTGATCCGCAGTCGATCGTAAACGAAGCTCAGGAACTCTTTGATGCCGGCTACCGGGAAGTGACCTTGCTGGGCCAAAACGTAGACTCGTACAAGTATGCGGCGGCCGCTGCGGACGGCCAAGAGCCGGAGCCTGTAGTGACTTTTGCCCTCCTTCTGGAAATGGTGGCCCGCGTTAACCCGCTGTTGCGTGTGCGGTTTTCCACATCACATCCCAAAGACATCACCAATGAGGTGCTCCATACCATAGCGAAGTACGAAAACATCTGTAAGTACATCCACCTGCCCGTACAGTCGGGCAACTCGCGGGTGCTACAGTTGATGAACCGGACATACGACCGCGAGTGGTACATGGAACGGGTGAATGCCATCCGCGAAATCATTCCGGACTGCGGCATTTCCACCGATGTCATCACCGGATTTTGTAGCGAAACGGAAGAAGAACACGGCGATACACTGGCGATGATGGACTACGTGAAGTACGACTTTGCGTATATGTTTGCCTATTCGGAGCGGCCGGGGACACTCGCTGCCAAGCGGTATGCGGATGATGTGCCCGAAGAAGTGAAGAAACGACGCCTTACCGAAGTGGTGAACCGCCAACGTGGGCACAGCCTTGAACGCCTGCAAACTTACGTAGGCAAAACGCACAGGGTGCTTATCGAAGGCTTGTCGAAACGCTCGGACGAAGACTACTGTGGCCGGAATGACCAAAATACGATGGTGGTGTTCCCGGTAAACGACCGCTATAAAGTGGGCGACTATGTGACGGTCTTCGCTGATCGGTGCACATCGGCAACGCTCATTGGAACGATTGCCGACTAGTTAATCGGGGTGTAAGGTCGTTGGTGGATTACAAATAAAACCAAACGTTTAATCCGGGAAAAGGTTAAGCATAGGTACTGGCTATTAAAGACTAAGTACTAAAAGAAGATGGATATCCAAGACATAAAGAATAGATTCGGGATTATCGGCAATTCACCTTTACTAAACCGCGCCATTGATGTGGCACGGCAGGTGGCACCCACCGATATCTCGGTATTGATTACGGGCGAAAGCGGGAGCGGCAAGGAAGTGTTTTCGCACATCATCCACCAGCTCAGTGCCCGCAAACATGGTCCATTTATCGCAGTCAACTGCGGGGCTATACCCGAAGGCACGATTGACTCGGAACTATTCGGACACGAGAAAGGCTCGTTTACCGGCGCTCATGAGGCCCGGAAAGGTTACTTTGAAGTGGTAGGTGGCGGAACCATCTTCCTGGATGAAGTAGGTGAGCTACCGCTAGGCACGCAAGCGCGGTTGCTCCGCGTATTGGAAACCGGTGAATATATCCGGGTAGGCTCGTCGAAAGTGCAGAAAACGGATGTACGTGTCATTGCCGCTACCAACGTAGACATCTACGAAGCGGTGCAGAAAGGCAAATTCAGGGAAGACCTCTATTATCGGCTCAATACAGTGCCATTACGTATCCCGGCATTGCGCGACCGGAAGGAAGACATCCATTTGCTCTTCCGGAAATTTGTGGCCGACTTTACCGACAAGTACCGGAGCCCAAACGTGCAACTCACGGAAGATGCACAGCAGCTGCTGGCCAATTATCCCTGGCCGGGCAACGTACGGCAATTGAAAAATATTGCCGAGCAAATTGCGGTGTTGGAGAAAGAACGACTTCTCGATGCGCAAGTGCTCCAACAGTACTTGCCCTATGATAACAGGAGTAATCTGCCCGTTCATGTAGGCTCAGCGAAAGGCACGGATGATTTCTCGGAGCGCGACCTGTTGTATAAGGTGCTTTTCGATATGAAAAAAGACATGGTCGAATTGAAGAAGCTGGTGGTAGAAATTATCCAGAACGGTGTCAATTCTGGCATTGTGGAGGACAACTCGCCATACATAAACAAGCTGTACCGCGAACTGGACAGCCCCACGGCCGAACAGCTACCGACGCAGCCCACACTGACTATCCACCGGCCATCGGCCAGTGACTCTAACGACGATTTCCGATACTCCACCCAGGAGGCGGAAGAGGTGGAGGAAGAATCGTTATCGCTCGTTGAGCGCGAATCGGACCTGATTAAAAAGGCCCTGAAGAAACACAAGGGCAAACGGAAATCGGCGGCGCAGGAATTAGGTATTTCCGAACGGACGTTATATCGTAAAATCAAGGACTTAAACCTGAATTGACACGCATAACTATGAGGACGGCAAAGGTATGGCGGTATTTGTGGGGGTTATTGGTTGTTGTAGCCGCAAACGGCTGTGGTGTTAAATACGGCTTTACCGGCGGGTCGATACCCGAAGGGATGAAAACGTACACGGTCGAGTTTTTTGAGAATACGGCGCCGATCGTTAATCCTATACTCAGCCAAACATTTACCGAGGCCTTAAAAGAGCGGATACGCAGCCAATCGAGCCTAAGCCAGGTGACCAACGAGGGCGACGCGATCTTTGAGGGGCGCATCACCGGGTATAGCATTGCGCCTGCGGCCATTGAAGCAGGTACGGACCGCGCTGCATTGAATAGGCTTTCGATTACGGTCAATGTAAAATACACAAACACCATCAAACCCGAAGACAACTTCGAAGAGTCGTTTACCCGATTTAAAGACTTCTCGTCTGCGAGTGGGTCGATACCGGCACAGGAAGAGGCGCTCGTCCGTGATATCAACCAAATGCTTACCGAAGATATCTATAACCGGGCATTTGCGAATTGGTAGGGTGATATAACAATGTGTCAATTTGATGACTTTAAGATTTAATGACTAGTAGAGTGGAGAACGTGAATTATAAGGAACTATACCATCATGCATTGGCCAATCCCATAGCTGTTGATGGCGAGACCCTGTCAGCGCTGATTGACCGATTCCCTTATGCGCAAGCACTGCGTGTGGCACGGGCCCGTAAAAATTACCACGACAATAGTTCAACAAGCGGGGAAAGTGCCCTGCTGGTTGCGGGGATGCCCAACTGGTTATACGGGCACGTCATTACCGAAATGCCCACGGTCGACAGCACATTTCAAGCCGAACACATTTCCGTAACGGCCGACATCGAAACCGTTATCCCTGACATCGACGACTCGGGGCTGATAGAACACCCCATAGGGCTGGATTATTTTACTTATGAGAAAAAAACCACTGAGACGGATGCCAACGCCGCAAAAGTGACGCAGGAGGTGGTGCCCTTATCTGCAGCGACGCCACATGAGAAGGTGAGCCTATATAATGATGATCACCTACCCTATAGCTTTTTATGGTGGCTCGATAAGACCCGGATGGAGCATGCCGATACCTATCGACCTTATGTACCCCAAGGCGAGTCGGTTACTTACCTTGCCGACACGGTGGATGCGCCCGACGACGAGCGGGTACTCGATCAACAAATCCGGGAAAACATTTTCCACTTGCAGTCGCCAGAAGAGAAATTGAGCGCCGCACAACCACCGGAGACCATCCCATTTCAGGTCCCTAAGAAAACCGATCCGCTCATTGAACGGTTTATACGGGAGGAACCGCAGATTAAACCGCCCCAGGCCGATAAAATTAACTTGGAAAATAAAGCAAGGAAGAGTGCTGAAGACCAATTGACATTGGTAACCGAAACGTTGGCGAATATATACGTTGAGCAGGGACTGTACCCGAAGGCCATAGCCATCTATAAAAAATTAAGTTTGAAATATCCCGAAAAAAGTACGTACTTTGCCGCTCGAATTACGGAATTGACGGATAAATTACCCTAGTGGAATAAAAACAATGCAAACATTATTGATTATATTGATTATACTGGCCAGCGTGTTGCTGTCTTTCTTGGTGCTCATCCAGGAACCTAAAGGCGGTGGGTTAGCCTCCGGATTTTCAGGTGGCACTAACCTGATGGGCGTGAAACGTACGGGCGATCTCTTAGAGAAAGGAACGTGGGGATTGGTGATTGCCATTATGGTTTTTGCACTCATCGTAAATGTAATGAGCCCTTCGGCAAGCAGTGGGGGCAGCGGACTGACCGATCAGATCACGCCAACGACGCCAACCACGGCACCGATTCCTCCGGTCACGGCGCCCGAGGCAACTCCAGGTGCAGACACCGCACAATAAAATATTCAAGGCCACTCATAACCGAGTGGCCTTTCTTTTTTTGTGTCACTGCCATCCGCACTGACATCCTGACACAACTTCCCCACGCGTTCCGCGACTGCCAACGTTAAAAATGAAAAAATGGCAAGGTAGGCTCTTAAAAAAGCACTTGGCATAGTTGATGACGTAAGTGGCGAGGAAGAATCAAAACATATTAACAAATTACATATTAACTAAAATCATTATGGCGTTAAGTATTAAACCTATCGGAGACAGAGTGGTGGTTGAGGCTGCCCCTGCAGAGGAGAAAACCGCATCAGGTATCTATATTCCAGATACTGCCAAGGAAAAGCCCCAACGTGGAGCGGTTGTGGCCGTGGGTACCGGGAAAACGGACGAACCATTGACCGTGAAGGTAGGAGACCAAGTGTTGTACGGCAAGTATGCCGGTACGGAAATCACGTACGAAGGAAAAGAGTATTTGATTATGAAAGAATCTGATATCTACGCAATCGTCTAGGGTTGGTGGTTATCGGGAATTCATATTTTCCTCGTTAATGTTTAATTAATAATGGTTTATTAAAAATTTGTTCAGCGAATCTGAAATCAATTGAAAAATGGCAAAACAAGTTAAGTATAATGTCGAAGCACGTGACATCCTCAAAAAAGGTGTAGACACGTTGGCAAATGCGGTGAAAGTGACATTGGGTCCACGAGGACGTAATGTCATCATTGAAAAGAAATTCGGTTCGCCGTCTATTACGAAAGACGGGGTTACCGTAGCAAAAGAAATCGAACTGAAGGACGCCCTGGAAAACATGGGTGCTCAAATGGTGAAGGAAGTAGCTTCTAAGACCGCCGATCAGGCTGGTGATGGAACCACGACGGCTACGGTGCTGGCACAAGCCATCATTGCACCGGGTTTGAAGAGCGTTGCTGCTGGCGCCAACCCGATGGACCTGAAACGCGGTATTGACAAAGCAGTTAGCGCCGTGGTAGGAAGCCTCCAAAGCCAGTCGAAGACTGTTGGTGAAGACAACAACAAAATCAAACAAGTAGCTAGCATTTCGGCGAATAACGACGAAGTAATCGGTGCGCTGATTGCCCAAGCCATGGAAAAGGTGGGCAAAGACGGTGTGATCACCGTGGAAGAAGCAAAGGGTACAGAAACCGAAGTGAAAACGGTTGAAGGTATGCAGTTTGACCGTGGCTACCTGTCGCCTTATTTCGTAACCAATACGGATAAGATGGAAGCCGACTTGGAAAATCCATATATTCTGATTTACGACAAGAAAATCAGCAATATGAAAGAACTGCTTCCCATTTTGGAAAAACAAGTTCAAACGGGCAAACCCTTGCTGATTATCGCGGAAGACCTCGACGGCGAAGCATTGGCCACCTTAGTTGTCAACAAGATCCGTGGATCGCTCAAAGTGGCCGCTGTTAAGGCACCTGGTTTTGGCGATCGCCGTAAAGCGATGCTGGAAGATATCGCCATCCTTACCGGTGGTACCGTCATCTCTGAAGAAAGAGGATTCAAACTGGAAAATGCCGAGCTCGAATATTTGGGTCAGGCTGAAAAAGTGGTTATCGATAAAGACAATACCACGATTATCAATGGATCGGGCAACTCGGACGATATTAAGGGTCGTGTAAGCCAAATCAAGGCACAAATCGAATCCACGACATCAGACTACGATCGCGAGAAATTGCAGGAACGTTTGGCTAAATTGGCCGGTGGTGTAGCGGTGCTGTACGTCGGTGCTGCCACCGAGGTGGAAATGAAAGAGAAGAAAGACCGCGTAGACGATGCGCTTCATGCTACCCGCGCTGCGGTTGAAGAAGGTATCGTAGCGGGTGGTGGTGTTGCATTTATCCGTGCGAGCGAATCATTAAAGGACCTCAAAGGTGCCAACGAAGACGAAAGCATTGGTATCGAAATCATCAAACGTGCCATTGAAGAGCCCTTGCGTCAAATCTGCAACAATGCTGCTGTAGAAGGGGCGGTTGTGGTACAAAAAGTGCGCGAAGGCAAGGACGACTTTGGCTACAATGCGCGTACAGGTGCTTACGAAAACCTGATCGGTGCAGGCGTTATCGACCCCACAAAGGTTACGCGCATCGCTTTGGAAAATGCGGCGTCTATCGCGGCCATGCTGTTGACCACCGAAGTGGTGTTGGCAGACGAGCCAGAAGATGAAAAAGCTGCAGGTGCAGGTGCTCCCCCGATGGGCGGCGGCATGGGCGGAATGATGTAATCATTGCTCCCGCTTAGCGGGAGTCCATCATAAACGCAGAAGGCGGCACATCCCCGAAAAGGTGTGCCGCCTTTGTATTTATACTTTTTTGTCGTTAGCCCGTCCGCTCCGTTCTTCTTACCGGAGCTTTTCGTTATTGCGGTGCCGATCGCCATCGCGGATTTGCTTTTTTTCGAGGTTCTTTGCCAACGCCTCGGTGAGATCGATCCCCGTTTGATTGGCTAGGCAAATCAGCACGAAAAGTACATCGGCCATCTCATCGGCTAGGTCCACCGCTTCGTCCGATTTCTTGAACGATTGTTCACCGTATTTCCGCGCCATGATACGGGCCACCTCCCCCACCTCTTCCATCAGAATAGCGGTATTGGTGAGTTCGTTGAAATACCGGATTCCAGTGGTGTTTATCCATTGGTCGATTACTTCCTGGGCTTCTTTTATCGTCATACTCCAATCAGTGATTATCTTTGTCTTTCGTATCCATCACGATGGTGACCGGCCCATCGTTCACGAGAGAGACCTTCATGTCAGCTCCAAATACTCCCGTAGCTACCTCCCTACCTACCTTTGTGAAAAGCTCGGCAATCATGGCTTCATACAGCGGTATGGCCTTATCGGGCTTCGCTGCACGTATAAATGACGGGCGATTTCCTTTTTTGGTCTGCGCAAATAGGGTGAACTGCGAAATCAACAAGACATCACCCTGAATATCGTGCAGAGATTTATTCATTAGCCCCTCCCCGTCACCAAAAACCCGCAGATTGGCGATTTTCTGGGCTAGCCACTGCAGGTCGCCTTCCTCATCTGCTTCTTCAATACCCAATAGCACCACAAAGCCTAGCCCGATTGAGCCCACGATGTGTCCTTCAACCTCGCAGGAGGCTTCGGAGACCCGTTGAATAACCGCCCGCACTATTCTTATTTTTTCCCGATGCGGTATAGTCTACCACCATCTGTAATGGCATACAGCGCGCCATCTTTCCCTTGATGCACATCCCGGAAGCGTTGGGCTTCGTCTTCCAGCAGCCGCTCTTCGCCGACAACCTTGTTGTCTTTAATAACCAACCTGGCAATATGTACACTGCTTAATCCTCCTATGAATAGATTGTTCTCCCACTCGGGAATGGAATTACCCGCAAAAAAAGTCATTCCACTCGGTGATAGTACGGGGTCCCAATAGTATACCGGCTGCTCCAAGCCTTCTTGCTGTTGGATGGCATCACCGATCTTGTTGCCGTTGTACTCAAGGCCGTAAGTAATGGTGGGCCAACCGTAGTTTTTACCAGCTTGGACACGGTTTATCTCGTCGCCGCCGCGGGGGCCGAATTCGCCCTCCCAAAGGTCACCCGTAATGGGATGGAATGCGAGCCCCTGCACATTGCGGTGCCCGTACGAATAAATTTCGGGGCGTGCATCGCTTCTCCCTTCAAAAGGGTTGCCTGGAGCGGGGTCACCGTTTGGCGTGATGCGTAGTACCTTTCCTAGCGCTGCATTCAAATCTTGGGCCAACGGTCGGGTTTCGATATCTGAACGCTCGCCGGTGCTGACAAAGAGGTTCCCGGTTTTATCAAACAAGATGCGCCCGCCATAATGCAGGTTGCTTTTATGAGCCGGTGTGGCTTGGTAAATGACCTGTGCATTTTCGACTGTCTTTTCATCATCGGCCAACCGCCCTTTAGCCACGGCAGTCAATGTACCGTTGGGCGTATCTTGGGAAAACACACAATAGACCATGCGGTTGCTGTCAAAATCGGGGTCGATGGTGACGCCCAGCAATCCGCCCTGCCCCTTTGCGTTAACAGCCGGCAGGCCGGTGATGGCCTCACTAAGCTCACCGGTTTGCGTGGCGATACGGAGTGTCCCCTCCTTTTCAGTAATCAACAGCCTGCCGTCGGGCAAACTGGCAATGCCCCAAGGCCGATCAAGCCCTTCCGTCAATACTTTTGCCTCAAAGGGGGTCGTGGTTTTCACACCAGCCACCCGTGTTTGCCCTTCGAAAGCAGGCGCATAGTCTGTATTGGCTTCTTTGGTTTCCACGGGCGCGTATGTCGAATCGGCCGGTGTTTCTTCAACGGTTTCCTTGGAAGCGGACGAATCGCAGGATGAAATCACGAACGATAATGCCGCAATAGCCGCAATTGATTTGGATGTATGTCGCATAACGATAATTTTGCTTAAAGGTAACGACATTTTTCCGACAATATCAATGCCAATGGTGCATTAAAACGGCAAGCGCACGATTATTTTACATCGGCGCTTGCCCTTTTTCATATACCCGCTAGAATTTGAGGTTCAACCCCAACAGGAAATTGGCCGTTGCTTGCGGATAATAGAAGTTGTAGTCTACCCGATCGGCTTCTGACAAATAGTAACCCCAGGTGTATCCGCTTGATGCATATTTCTCATTGAATACGTTGTTGACCAATAACGTGATGCCGATATTCTTCAGCTTCCAGAACGACGTATGATAAGTTGCGCGGACGTGGTTTACGAAAAAGCCATCTATGCTCCGGCTTGCGTTGCCGGTATTATCCAGGTACTGGCGCGATACGTACTTGCTGAGCAGCGCCACTTCAAACGGTTGCCAGGGCTTAAAGCTCAGCTCGCTGGAGGCCACCCAGTTTGGCGAAAACGAAATATCGGTGGTGGAGTAAAAGTTCTCCACATCGCCCACCACTTCCGTGAAGTTCTTGATTTTATTCTGGCTGTAGGCCAGTGTTGCCGCCCACGCAAACCAGGTATTGGGTGCCCAACGCCCATCGAACTCTAAACCGATGCGGTAGCTATCGTCTACATTGCGCCGTAGGGTGCTGCCCACGTCATTGAGCTGGCCCGTTAGCACCAGTTGATTTTTATACAACATGGCATAACCATTCAGGCCGATATTGAACCGATGGGCCCTGAGGCGATAACCAGCCTCGATGTCGTGTAGCTGCTCGGGTCTGGGCGTTTGGTCAATGGGCCAGTCGGTAAAATCGCTCCGCACCGGCTCTTTATTCGCCAATGCATAAGAAGCATACACATTACTTGCGGTGGACAATTGATACGTAAGCCCAATTTTCGGATTGAAAAAATCGAACGATGCATCCTGCGTTAGGTCGCGCAGGTCGTTATCGATCCCGGTAATGGCGTAATCGACACGACGGTACTGCGCATCTGCGAACAACGACAGCTCGTCCAGTTGGTACGAAGCTTTAAAATAGGTGTTGAAGTCTGTCTTGGTAGCGTCACCATCGTAATAGCGATAGGCGGTGCTGAAGCCGTCGTCCTTTGAAAGCGGGTAAGCCCCGTTAGTAGCCAACGGATACTGTGACCACACGATATCGCCGTAATGCCCACCATCGTAGCTATTGTAGGCGCCACCCAACGTGAATTCGAAGCCATTCCCGCTTTCGTACACAAGTGAGTAGGTGCCACCATAGAAATGGTTGTTTAGCCACCGCTGACGCACCAAGTCCGTTTCGGTTATGGTACCATCATTCACGGTGATGGGCGACAATCCGTAATCGGCGTATTCATCCTGGTTACGGAACTGCTCATAGTAACCTTTCCCCCGGGTGTAATGCAATGCGGTGTTGAGCGTAAGCTCGTCCGTGAGCGTGGAGGAAAACAGCAATTGGTAATGCGTTTGTTGGTAGTTATCGGTTTCATTGTCGTATAGGTACTTGTTGTACCGCCGGTCGGAGTTCAGCAAGTTCTCGGTTTCTTCGGGCGTTAGCCCATCATCTGCTGCATACGCTTCCATGGCAGCCACATCGCCCGTGAGCCGCGATTCAGGCGTACCGTACCAGGCTTGGTAGGTTTTTTCTTTACCGCCGAACACGTTGCCCCGCAACAGGCTATGCTGGCCGTGCCAGGCTCCGGACAGAAAGAACGACTGGAGGTTGGAGGTGCCCCGATCGATGTAACCGTCGCTGCTGATGCGTGAAAGGCGTCCGTCGAAGCTGAAATTGCCGTCGATGAGACCCGTGCCGAGCCGGATGGTATTTTTCAGTGAACGGTAGGAGCCAATGGACTGATCGAGTTCAGCGTACGCTTCTTCATTAAGCGTGTTGGTTTGGATATTGAGACTGGCGCCAAAAGCACCGGCCCCATTGGTGGATGTGCCTACCCCACGCTGGATCTGGATGTTATCCACGGAAGAGGCGAAGTCGGGCAGATTGACGAAAAACGAACCCAGGCTTTCCGCGTCGTTGAGTGGGATGCCATTGACCGTAACGTTGGTCCGCTGCGCATCGCTACCGCGGATTCGCATGCTGGTGTATCCGATACCTGCGCCAGCATCCGACGAAATGACCACGCCGGGTGTCTGGTCGAGAAGGAAAGGGATATCCTGCCCCACGTTATTCTTGGCGATATCCGCTTTGCTGATGTTTTTGTAGGTCGTCGCCGTATTTTCCGTGGCACGCGTAGCCTGGACCACCACTTCATCGGTTAACAGCGCCGCCTGTCGCAACGCGACATCAACTCGTTGGTCTCCAGCTACCGTAACGCGTTGCTTTTCCGTTTGGTAGCCGAGGTGGCTAACCACGATAGAGTAGCTACCTCCCTTGATGTGGCGAATGGTTGCCAAACCCTCGGTATTGGCCTTCCCTTGATACATGGTGCCTCCGAGGTGAATGGAAGCGCCCGGCATCGGTTTACCGCTGCTTGCCTCGGTTACGGATACGGTGATGCTGTGCTGTGCCACGGCGACAGCCATGACGACGTGCGTGAAAAACGCAATCCCTGCGATTGACTTTTTAATCATTTTGTAACTTGTAAATTTTAGTTAAACACCACTGCTATAAGGGGTTCATAGCAGCGTAATTATTTAACTTACCTCCCTCCGCCGGCATTATCCGGATCAGGTGCTTGGCGCCGCAGCACCAATGGGTATGATCTCAGCCTTTATTTGTGTTTTCTTGTACAAAACAAGGCACCCCTATATGATGGTGCAAAGGTACATAATTTATTATGATTAAGCGGTGCGTAATGAATGCCGACGACTTTTTTGTAAGAAACCAAACAATTTAACCGATATTCGTATTACGCAAGTATAAATCAAAAAATATCGTTATGCGGTTTATCATTGATGTACTATTAACCGGCCTGGCTGTATTTTTGGCAGCCCTGATTCTCCCCGCCTCGGCGGTGAGTGTCGCGGGGTTCGGTTGGGCGATTGTTGCGGGATTCATCATCGCTTTTGTGAACGCAACGTTAGGCACGGTGTTGCGCGTATTCACCTTTCCACTCAACCTGCTCACATTGGGCCTCATTTCGTTTATCATCACCGTGTTGATGGTTCAACTCACCAGCTATTTCATGGGTAGCAAGTTTGAGGTGGCGAATTTCTGGTGGGCAGCGGTGTTTGCGATTATCGTGGCGCTGATACAGATGCTATTGAACAGTGTTTTTGGTTCAAAGGAAGCGGACTAGAAGCTAGTCATCCCATATTCCGCCTGAAGGTCTCAGGGGTGGTATCGGCATATTTCTTGAAAAATTTACTGAAATACGAGTTGTCTTTGAAGTTGAGCACGTCGGCGATGGCGGCGATGGATAGCTCGGGGTTTACCAGGAGCCGTTTGGCCTCCAAGACAACGCGATCGCGTATCACGGTTCCCGCTGATTGGCCCAATAGGTCTGAACAAATGGCATTGAGGTGGTTGGGGGTAATGTAGAGCATGGCCGCATAATCCTTAGGTAACCGGAGTTCGGCATAATGCTTTTCCACAAGTTTCTTGAAGTTGCGCAATAAAACCGCATTGTAAGATTGCGGCGAAGGCTGCGCAGGCTTCTGCAGGTCGGCTAGGTCTAAGAATAACTTCAGCATCAACACTCGCAGCTTATCGATTGTAAGCATGCTTACGGCGGCGCTTAGCGGCACCATCTCTTCAAAGAGGGCGGTAATCCGTGGGCGTAAATCTGTGGGGATATCGAGCACCGATTGTTTAGCCTGTCCTTGAAAGAAAGCAAATTCGTCGATATAATCGGGGCGCAGCAGAAAAGACTGGAAAAACTGGGTTGAAAAGTTAAGCACATAGCCATCTACTTCCCCGTCGAAATTCCAACGGTGAACCTGGCCCGGCACCATCGCATACAATTGGTAGGGACGCACTTCAAAACGATCGAAGTCGATGGTATGGTACCCGGCACCTTTGGTAAAATAAACCAAATGGTAAAAGGTATGGCCATGCGGCACATGCAGCTTATGGTGCCGCACAATGTAGGGGGCAAAGGGGCCGACCAAGAATTCCGATTGGTAGGTCGCAAACCCCGTAATGTCATATACCGGATAGCCCTGACGAGTCATGGCTGTAAGTATACTGATTTTTTACCGCTTTTCGGGCACGCTTTTGGTTTGGGGCTGATAACTAATGCCCGGCGTGAGCCAATAAAGTAAGACGACCCGCGAATAACGGTAGTTGAGCGGTGAAAACACAATGACCGTACCGATGGTAGCGATAAGATATGGCCACGGGCCTTCCATATAGCCCGTAAAGAGGTAGAAGCCCATGCAGGCCACAATCATCTCGGCCATCGCCAATGCGTAGCTCACAAACATGGCTACATAAAAGTAGCCCGGTTCGCGCTCATAACGCAACCCACAGTGGGGGCATGTTTCGTTCATTTTTTGGGCTTTGAGTGCATAGGTCTTGCCTGTAAACATATTCCCTTCGCGGCACCGCGGGCATTTAGCTTGCAGCGCCGCTTTGAGAACCGATGGGGTGTGATTTCTTTCCATGATATTCTCCACGCTTAATCTGCCTGTTCTTTTTGCTGCAAAGATAACGACATCAAACAAGCTCCACTGGTAAGATACGGGTATCTTATGGTACTTTTTACTGACTGTTCGAGGTCATTGAGGGTCGTAGCGGAAGGTAGCTGGACATACCCGCATCTGTTTGATGAATGATGATGGCCACACAGTGGTCATCAGGCCCAACTTCGAATGCGATGCCATCGTCGGCTTCGTAAACCGTATAGGTCTCGCCGGCCTGACTATAGGTTTCAATGGCCGTGACCGGATAAGCGGTGCGGATTTGGGTAAGCGTGGAGCCCACATGGATCGAATCAGCGGTCTCGAAGGTTGGCGACGTCACCCTGATTTGCTGTATCCGGGCGGTTTCGTCATTGCCCATGTCTCGGGTGGTGAATATGGACAATGGGTACCCACTGGCGGTATCGGCATACCAAATCAGCACTGCCTTTCCCATAGCCGCATTGCTATGGTCGGGTCGACCGAGTTGTTGGTGAACCAAACTGTCGGCGTCGCCGAGTTTGAAAGGGCCTACAGACGTTCCGGGTACCAGCGCCAAGCGCTCCGCGGTGGCGGCTTGGGAAACTTCTGTAGCCGAACTATCCGTGAGTGTGGTACGATCGGTATCGCTGGGGCCGCCGCATGCGGTGAGCGTAAGACCGATCAGTGCAGCGGCCAAGCCGTTTGGGAATAAAGTCGCATGATGTTTCATATGTTATAAACGACTATTTTTTGCTTTTGTTTCGAAGCGGGACGAGCAGGTATTCCAGTCCATTGAGTTTGATTTCGTACATCGTTGCCAGCAACATGCCGATGGCGCCTTTGGGAAATCCTTGTTGGTGGAACCAAACCAAGTAGGCTTCAGGCAGGTTACAAATAAGCGTGTCCTTGTACTTGCCAAAAGGCATTTTGGTCGTCACCAATCGTTGCATGGTTTCTTCGGGCGTCATGAATAATCAGTCATTAGTTTTACCATACTTCACGTAGTATATTGTTAAACGAATAGCGATAACAACGTGGTTGAATACATTCGGCAACCATCCATAATGTTTGCTGAAAATCTGGAAACGCTCCTTCAGGCTCTGCCAGTGCCGTTTTTTAGACATCCCCCCTACGAGGTATTTGGCTACGATACGTTTGGTGTTTATGATTTTCCGGGCGGCCTTTGCCGCCCGGATGACCCAGTCGATATCGGCACTCAGCTGATATTGTAAATCATATTGGCTGACGATGCTACGCCGGATGTAAATGGCCTGGTGGCTGATGTTCATACCGTAACGGAAGCTTTTCCAATGGAACCGTTCTGGGATAGCGTGCCGCCGCAGACCGAGCGATTGCCAACGGGCATCGAACATTTCCGTCTCACCGTAGTAGATATCGGCGTTGGGTGCGGTAGCGAATACCGTGGCTACGGTGTCGACGGTATAAATCTCGTCACCCGAATTCATGAACAGGACGTAATCGCCCGTGGCAAGCGCAAGTCCTTTGTTCATGGCATCGTATATTCCGTTATCGGGCTCGCTGATAAACCGGGCGATCTGATCGGCATACTTACCGATGACGTCGACCGTACCATCGGTCGATCCACCATCGACAATCACATACTCAATATGCGGGTAGGTTTGGTTGATGACCGAACGGAGCGTCCGTTCGATGTCGGCCACATTGTTATAAACAACGGTGATGACAGTGAGCGTAGGTAAAAACGTACTTTCCATTGGCCATCAACTATTGGAACGCTCTGCCGGCTTTTGCACAACCATCACGTTGTTGTGGAAAAAATTCATGTTTTTCGGCAGTATAGCAGACAGCAGCAGTCCGCAAAGGGTAATCGGCGTAATAAACAACGGCGTAAGCGCTATTCGCGTTCCTTTATGTTTCGGAAAGATGTGTTGATAAACATAGGCGGCCCACATCTGGCACGTCGTGCTTACGTAATTGGTCGTCTTTTTTTCCTGAACAACCACGAATCCCTTTTCTTGCAGGATGTGTTTCAGTCCGAATGAGGTGTAACGAGCGAAGTCGTATGGGATTTCGTGTTCATCCCAAACGAAAGGCACCGTTATCAGCATTTTCCCGCCGGGTTTGAGTACGCGATGCAGCTCATCGAGGATTTGGGGGAGGTTGAAAACGTGCTCGAAGACTTCACTGGAAAAAATACTGTCGAACGATTCGTCGGCAAAAGGCAATGTGTTGCCATCGTAGTAGACATCAATTTCCTCGCTGCGATGATCGTGCCCGCTCACCTCAATGTCTGCACCTACATATTCGGACACGGCGAACAGCGCTTTGTACGGTTTGCTGCCACAACCGAAATCCAACAGTTTGCCGTGCAGGTGCCCGCTGAATTGGGCTACCCCATTATACAGCCCCCTGCGGATGATAAAGAAAGGGTTGAAAAACAGTCCGAAAAGCGTGGGCTGGAATAAGGATTTGTTATACAGTTTTTTAAGCTTCGCTACCACAGTGGATCGTTATATTGACTTGAATTGTGTTGTCCAGCGATGTATTGCATCTTTGTCGAGATACAGTTTAACGCTCATTTCTTCGTGTATTTTCTCTTCGAGCAGATCGATGCGTTGGCGTTCGAGTACGTTCAAGGCGATGTCATTTCGCATTTCGAGCGCTCGGTTGTCGATGCCGATGATAATGGCTTTCCTCTTTTTCTGCAATGCCCGTATACCGGCGTGGAGGCGTGTTCCCACGTATTCGCAGGGTTCCCGCTCCAGAAAAGAATCGAATGCGGATAGTTTCGGTGCCACATAGCCAATATCGGACGTTAAACTTTCGATGTATGCCCGGTCCTTCGAACCTTGCACCCACACATATACCTTCTGGTAATGCTTTTTCAGGATTTCGAACATCCGCCGATCACGGTCAGTATCGCGCATGTAATCGGTAATCGTGGTGATAACGGTATCGCGCTTTTTGGGGTTAATCTGTGAGCAATGCGGTTCGTCGAGCCCCCACACCGTGGGACAGCCGGTATTGATAACATTTTTGATGCCGATCTCGGCTAGCTTCTGCAACGTGTAGTTATCTCTAACAGCGTGCAGGTATCGTTTAGACAACAAAGACCGGTACATCATCCTGGAATAGGTGGATACCGGCCTGTCCTGGTATTGCCACCACCCTACCCCAAGCAGTACCGCTTTATGCCGTAAAGCGAACAGGTCTTTAATGCCGACCTTCCATTGGCTCTTCCGGAGGGTATTATTTTTCAATAGGTTGGTGCCTCCCACAATGCCCGTATCGTATTTTCGGAACTTGTGGAGGTCTTTCGGATGGATGGAAAAGTGGGTCGGCACGTTGATGACGAAATCGTCCATGAACAATTCATCGGAAATCCGATTGACCGCGTCCATGATGATGTGGTCGCCGAGATTGGTGGTACCTACTGAGGTATCGAAAATAATTTTTGGCATGTGTTTGCTACACTTATCGTTTGACCAACCGCCGGATGGTCGGTATGAAAAATAACGCTTCGAGCATCAGCCATCCCTGCGCCCGCGTTTTGGGTACGAAGATAACAAATAGTGCCGTGCTGGCATAGGTGGCTAACGTGGCATAAGCAGCACCAATCATGCCATATTCCGGAATCCACCAGCTATTCAATCCAATATTGATCACAGCCCCAGTCACTGCCCGGGCCAGCGAAATACGCGTGTAGCCTTCAGCAAGCAGGTATTGGCCGGTGGCGACGTACAGAAACATAAATACCCCTGCCCAAATGTGAACCGTGAGCACGGGGGCGCCGGCGGCATATTCTGCCGAGTAGAACGTGCGGTAAATAAGCGGTGCGGCTAGGGTGATAACCACCGCAATGGCAACGCTCACCATCGTCATCAATTCATACAGGTGCTGCAGCCGTCGCCGATAGCGGACGGGGTCGTCACGGCGCGCATTCATGATGGCTGGAAAAAGCGCGGTGACAATGGCCATCGGGACAAAGTACCAGCCTTCACTGAGCTTCACTACCGTATCATATACCCCGAATACCGCTTTACCCAAATAGGCATCGAGCATCAATTGGTCGATTTTCATATATAAAATGATGGCAACCGACGAAAAAGCAAGGGGCCAGGAGTAATGGAGTAAATGCTTGGCCATACGCCAACTGAACCGCCAGTTGACCAG
Organism: Parapedobacter flavus; assembly: GCF_035818675.1. Lineage (NCBI taxonomy): Bacteria > Pseudomonadati > Bacteroidota > Sphingobacteriia > Sphingobacteriales > Sphingobacteriaceae > Parapedobacter > Parapedobacter flavus. The sequence goes on along the minus strand of NZ_JAYKZZ010000001.1, from coordinate 6,941 downwards.
CCGATTGCCGCGCCGATCGTAACCATACAAGTATCCCACTGCAAGAAAAACTGCATCGAACAGGAGCGCCCAAACAAACCAATCTACCGTGGCTTGCCCGAAAACCAAGGCAAGTTTTACCGCGGCAGAAAGCAGGTTGGCCCCTACTTGGATGTACATGATGTATTTGCCCTGTACCTTGGCTTGGAAAAAACAATCGATGATATTGACCGACTGGAACAGGCAGACAAACGACACGATCAGGATATAATGGAAAGGTGCTGCCTGCGGCTCCGACGTGTAATGAGCAATCGCCAAGTAGGTTGCATAAATCAAGGGAAGTGCCACAATTGAGGCAACCAGCCGCAACCGGAACGCTGTACCCAATATGGTGTGTTCCTTTTCAGGTTGCTGCAACAACTGGCGCGTAACGAAGCTATCCATGCCCAGTGCGCAGGCCGCGGCAAAAAAAGAAACCAGCACGAGCGGATAGTTCAGCTCACCATTCAGGCTGCTACCCAAATAATTGGGTATAACGATGGCCGTAACGACCATCTTGATGAAAATCGCACCTACACGGGCCACCATCAACCACCCGGCATTCTTAAGATACTTGTTGAAAGCTTCTGGATTGAAACCGGGTAATGACGGGATGTTCATCAAACTGATTCGCTATACCACGTCTACTACCTTTCCGAAACCTGCCAAACTCCCATGCGTGGGATCCAGGTCGGTTACTAAGTAAGAAATGGCGTTGAGGCTGCAGACTTTCATTTTCTGCACGGAATTTAGTTTCTCGGCGATACTGAGGATGGCGGTTTTACTGGAGCAACGGATCATGGCTTTCTTGATCTGCACCACTTCCCAGTCGGAGTCGGTAACACCATCTTCTACGGAAAGGCTATTCGTACCCAGCAAACACAGGTCGACCCGGATTTCCGATAATTGATTGATGACCTGCGAGCCAATACTGATATTGGTATTGCGCGAAAGTTTACCGCCAATAAGAATAACATCGGCATTCGTCCGCTCGGCCAGTTCGAGGGCCACCAGCGGACTGATGGTAAAAAATGTACATTGAAGACTTTCGGGGATGATACGTGCCAGTTCGAGCATCGTTGTGCCCCCGCCCGCGAGTACCGTCATGCCATTTTGCACCAGTTTGAGCGCCTTGCTGGCAATTTGTTTCTTGGAATCACGGGCGTATACATTATTCTCCTTAAAGGGATACTGGAACGACTTGGACAACGCACCGCCATATACTTTGAGTACTTTTCCATTTTCGGCCAATTCGTTCAAATCGCGCCGGATGGTATCTTCAGAGACACTGAGCTGCACACTGAGGTCTGACGATAGCACCTTGTTGTGCAAGTTGATCTGGTGAATGATAAAAGCCTGCCGTTCTTCCTTCAACATGGTATAAGCGGTTTATTAAGTGGGTAAAGATAGAATATTTTAAAGAAATTTGTATTATTACCCCCGCAAAGCATTTAGACAACCATAGCGTATACAGTATTCATGACCGAATCATATCTTGCAATCACCAACGGAACCGTATTTACGGGCGATGAACTAACCAGTGGAAAAACGGTATTGATCGAAGGAAATAAAGTGGTTGGGCTCATCCCCGCTGCCGAAACCCCATCGGAAGCCAAAATCGTGGATGCCATGGGCGGGTATGTGGCACCGGGGTTTGTGGATCTGCAAATATATGGTGGGGGAAGCCGGCTATTTTCCGCCGACCCTACAGCGGCGGCAACGGATGAAATCGCCGCAGCACTGGTGAAATCGGGAACCACGAGCTTCATGATTACGATCGCAACCAACACAATGGAACTGGTGGATGAAGCCCTGCGGGTTATGCAGGACTACCAGCATGCGGCGCTTCTGGGTTTGCACCTGGAAGGGCCGTACCTTAACCCTGAAAAACGGGGCGCGCATCCAGCGTCTTATATACGTAAACCCGAAAAGTCGGAGGTTAGTGCACTGTTGGACCGTGCTGGCACGAGCTTACGGATGATGACCATCGCCCCAGAGCGGTTTGAAGACGAGGTGATCGAGATGCTATTGCACCACGGCATCCTCTTGTCGGCGGGACACAGCAATGCCACGTTTGAGGAGGCCACACACGGATTCCGGAAAGGGATACAAGCGGTGACCCATTTTTTCAATGCCATGTCGCCATTCCATCACCGTAACCCGGGGTTGCCAGGAGCAACTTTCCAGGACGGCACCGCGAAAGCAAGCATCATCGCTGACGGTATACACGTGGATTACCAAACGCTGGCGATCAGCAAACGGTTGTTGGGCGACCGGCTCTTTTTGATTACCGATGCTGTGGTAGCTGTGGATACCGGCACCTACACGCATGTTTTTACGGGCGACCGATATACGTTGCCTGACGGCACGCTGTCCGGATCGGCATTGACCATGATGCAGGCGGTGGCCAATTGCGTACGCTACGCAAAGATTCCATTGGAGGAGGCGCTACGGATGGCTACTTTATATCCGGCGTCGCTTATCGGGGCCGACAACCTGGGTAGAATTACCGCCGGAGCGACCGCCAATTTGGTTATCTTTGACGATGACTATGCGGTGAGAAACGTATTCCTCGGGGGGGTACCCCAATGAAAAACCTATTCAAATTACTCTATTTCCAGGTCGTCATCGCCATTATTATTGGCATTTTAATCGGCCATTTCTATCCATCGGTAGGTATTCAGTTGAAGCCGCTCGGCGACGGGTTCATCAAGCTGATTAAGATGGTGATAGCACCGTTGATTTTCTGTAGCATTGTATTAGGCATTGCGGGGATGGAAGACGTGAAGAAAATCGGCAAGGTGGGTGTGAAAGCGTTACTGTACTTTCAGATCTCTACCATCGCCGCCATGCTGCTCGGCGTAATGGTGATCAATATCGTTAAACCGGGCGAGGGTATGCACGTAGACCCACAGACCCTGGATACTTCGGAAGTATCATCCTACATCACCCAAAGCGAACACCAGAACAGCGTTAAGGACTTTCTACTGGATATCATCCCCGAAAACGTATTCGGGGCGTTATCTTCGGGCAACCTGCTGCAGGTTCTTTTCTTCGCCGTACTATTCGGGTACGGGCTGTCTAGGATCGGGGCCAAAGCTGACCCCGCCATCCGCGTAATGCAGTCTTTTCTCGATGGCTTATTCGCCGTGATCAGGATGATCATGAGGGTCGCTCCTATTGGCGCTATGGGTGCGATAGGCTTTACCATCGGCAAATACGGTATCAGCTCGCTTTCTTCTTTAGGCCTGTTGATGCTGTGCTTTTACGGCACATGCCTGCTGTATGTTTTTTTGGTCGCAGGCACGTTTTTGAGGTATTATGGCATCAGCATATTCAAAGTGCTACGCTATATAAAGGAGGAACTACTGGTTGTGCTCGGCACATCATCGTCAGAATCGGTGCTTCCTGCGATTATGCAGAAGCTCGAAAAGATGGGGTGTTCGAAGCCGGTGGTCGGCCTTACGATACCCACGGGCTATTCATTCAACCTGGATGGCACCGCTATTTACCTCACGATGGCCGCCATTTTCCTGTCGAAAGCCCTTGATATGCCCATGAACCTGATGGATCAGCTATTTTTGCTGTTTGTGCTTACCATCACTTCCAACGGTGCTGCGGGCGTAACGGGAAGTGGCTTTATCATCCTGGCCGCCACGCTACCTGTCGTGGGCCATATGCCCGTTGAATCGGTAGCGCTGATTTTCGGTATCGACCGCTTTATGAGCGAAGCCAGGGCCTTGACCAATATCATTGGCAACACCGCGGCAACGCTTGTGGTAGCGCGTTGGGAAAACGAACTGGATATGGACCAATTGAAATCAGAGCTAGACTAGCTTACCCGTCCCCATTTGTGGGGGCGGCATCATCGTCGGACAACCCGGCTAATATATTATTCACTTCGGTTTCTGTTGCCGTGAGTTTCGCCTTGCAGGCATGAATGAGCAGGGTTGCCCGTTTTACCTTTTCCGAAAGCTCGTCGACCGAGATTTCCCCCTGTTCGATTTCCGATACGATGGTCTGCAGCTCCTCGAATGCATCGGTATACGTGTATTGGTTATCCATTATCCAACGGTTTTAATTTATCTATTTTACTGGTCATGCTCCCCTGTGCCAAAACAGTCTCTACAATGTCGCCTTCACGCACGGGCTCGGTGCTTTTCAACGCCTTCCCGTTGAGGCGGGTGATGCTATACCCGCGCCGGAGCACGTGGCGGGGATCCAATAGGTACACTGTCTTTTCAATGGTCAGCAAATCAGACCGTTTATCTTTGAGAAGGGATGAGGTTGCCGTTTTCAGAGTTTGTGTAGCGTGTTGCAGCTGTTGTTGACCATGGCGCAAACGAGCGATATTGACCATACCCAGCCGTACAGCACCATATTCAAGCGCTTTCTGTTGCCCATTAACCAAGTGGATGCTATGCAGCCGGAAGTACCGGATCAAGTCATCCAGCGTATTGCGTTCCCGGGACAACTGTTGTTGGGCCTTCCGCGTAATGATCTCTCGGGCTTGGTTAACCGGTTCGGCAAACCGATGAAACCGTTGGATAAGGAAATCAGCGAGTTCGCTCGGCGTTATTGCATTCCGGTACGCCACCATTTCGCTAACCGTTTCGTTAGTGGAATGGCCGATGCCGGTAAGGACCGGAATTGGGAACCGAGCGATGGCGACAGCCAATGCATAATGGTTATAACTCGATAAGCCAACATCACCGCCGCCACCACGTATAATGGCAACCACATCATACAAATCCTGCTGTTTTGCAATACCTTCCAGTTGGGTGATGATGTCCTGCACAGATTTATCTCCTTGAAGCAACGCGGGAAAAAGCGTTTGCTCAAAGCGATAGCCCCAAGGGTTATGTTGTAATATCTTCAGGAAATCGGCATAACCCTTGCTGGTTTCCACCGATATGATGGCCAGTCGCTTGGGCACAACCGGAAAGGTGAGGGATTTATTCGCCTTAAAGACCCCCTCTTCTTTAAGGCGATTGATACTTGCTAACTTTTCCCGTTGCAGTTCACCCAGCGCATGCACCGGATCGATATCCAAGATACGTAGGGTTAAGCCGTAAACGGGATCATAGGATATAGCAGCTTGGAACAAGATGGTGATACCATTTTTCAAAGGTTCTTTAGTGGTTTCGATAAACTGCTGATTGATGCGCTGGTAGTCGCCTTTCCAAAGTACCGATCGCATTTCAGCCACGACCCGCCCCTCGCGCTTCTCGACCAGTTCGGGATAACAATGACCCGAGTGGGAGTAGTGATTGAGCTTATTCATCTCCGCTTTCACCCAATAGACGCTTTTATAGCGTTCGGCAATCGTTTTCTGAATACTGCGAGCTACCTCTACGAGGCTAAACACCGTCTTGTCCGAAAATTTCTCAGGCATAACCAAAGGTAAGCTTTTTCTATAAAATCACTACCTTTGTGCGCGTGAACGTGCCAGGGAGGCACCTTCCTTTTTTGGACAGGTGAAAGATTTAGGCTTTACGAGACCATACAGAAAGATTATCATTGAATGAAACTACCCATCATATCATACGGCGACCCCATCTTGAAGCGAAAAGGTGAAGCAATTGAAAAAGACTATCCAGGCTTACAACAGTTGATAGCCGATATGTTCGAAACCATGTATGCCGCCAACGGTGTCGGGTTGGCTGCGCCTCAGATTGGACGCTCTATACGGTTGTTCGTCATCGACGCCAGTCCTTACGAAGAAGATGAGCCGGGGCTTGGTGATTTCAAGAAAGTCTTCATCAATGCGGAGCTCTTGGACGAAGAGGGAGACAAGTGGGTATTCAACGAAGGGTGCCTGAGCATTCCCGACATCAGAGAAGATGTGAGCAGGTACCCTACTATCCGTATTCGCTATGTTGATGAAAACTGGGTGGAGCACGAAGACGAGCTAGATGGATTGGCCGCGCGGATTATCCAGCATGAATACGACCACACCGAGGGCAAGCTGTTTACCGATAAGCTGAGTCCGCTCCGCAAAGCGATGATCAAGAGTAAATTGGACTCGATTTCGCGAGGCCAGGTTGATGTAGATTACAAAATGAAGTTCCCGGCAACGAGAAGGAAACGGTAACGGCCTCCGTTCAACCGCCCACTAGGGGTAACGCTAGTCGATATTTCACGGCAACCACGCGGACGACAACCACAGTAACCACGGTTAGGGAGGCGTTGATCACATAACCCACCCCCAGGGAGTCGAGCGTAAAGAACAACGCCGCTCCCAGAAGACATGCCGTTGCATAGATCTCCCGGCGAAAAATCAAGGGAGTTTCATTCAGCAGTGTATCGCGGATAACACCTCCCATTACCGCAGAAAACATACCCAGTACCACGGCGGCTATGCCGCTGCTGTCGTAAGCCAACGATTTCTGCACACCCACCACCGTGAAAAAACCGATTCCCAACGCGTCAAACAAAAATAACGTCCGTGCGAACTTGCCTAAGATGCTGCGCAACCAGACGGCGATGAGTACACCTACTAATATCGCTAACAGGTAATTTCCGTCATCCACCCACACTGGTCGTAAATTAAGGAAAATATCGCGGAGACTTCCTCCTCCGATAGCGGTAACGAAACCAGTAAATGCAGCTCCAAACAAATCAATATTATTCCGGGTTGCTGCCATAGCCCCTGATATTGCGAAGACCATGGTTCCCAAAAGATCGATATAATAGATGATTTCCAACGCTATTCTTTTACGTACCTGGTGTAAAAGTACAATAATTCCCGATCACTTAACAGCATTGGCATATGCTATTAAGCATACTTCTTGATTTTTTCTCATTGATTTATAGCATGTCACGAGCATTGACAAACAATATCTCATACGTGATGTTGCAATTTACAGATATTGGCTTACCTTTGCATCCCGCTTCGGAGGAGGCGGTTGTTCGTTGAGGGT